>NZ_JBWKSF010000003.1:0-603580 GCF_059419665.1 Caulobacter sp. GW821-FHT05F04 | reverse complement strand
GCGACGACGATCGCCGAGCAGATCGGCTATCCGGTGATGATCAAGGCCTCGGCCGGCGGCGGCGGCAAGGGCATCCGGGTGGCCTGGAGCCGCCAGGACGTCGAGGAAGGCTTCCCGGCCGTGCGCGCCGAGGCCAAGGCCAGCTTCGGCGACGACCGCATCTTCATCGAGAAGTTCATCGAGAGCCCGCGCCACATCGAGATCCAGGTGCTGGGCGACAAGCACGGCAATGTCGTCCACCTGTTCGAGCGCGAATGCTCGATCCAGCGCCGCAACCAGAAGGTCATCGAGGAGGCCCCGTCGCCCTTGCTGGACGAGGCGACCCGCGCGGCCATGGGCGCCCAGGCCGTGGCCCTGGCCAAGGCGGTGAACTATGACAGCGCCGGCACGGTCGAGTTCGTCGCCGGCCAGGACAAGAGCTTCTTCTTCCTGGAGATGAACACCCGCCTGCAGGTCGAGCACCCGGTCACCGAGCTGATCACGGGCCTGGATCTGGTCGAGCAGATGATCCTCAGCGCCGCCGGCGAGAAGATGGCCTTCGCGCAGAAGGACCTCTCGATCAACGGCTGGGCCATCGAGAGCCGCATCTACGCCGAGGATCCCTACCGCAAGTTCCTGCCCTCGATCGGCCGCCTGGTCCGCTACGCCCCTCCGGAGGAAGGCGACAAGGGCGGTTACACGATCCGCAACGACGCCGGCGTGCGCGAGGGCGACGAGATCTCGATGTACTACGACCCGATGATCTCCAAGCTGTGCGCCTGGGCCCCGACCCGGCTGGCGGCGATCGACGGCATGGGCCGGGCGCTGGAGGACTTCCACATCGAGGGCCTCTCCCAGAACATCCCGTTCCTGGCCGCGGTGATGGACCAGGCGCGGTTCCGGTCCGGCAAGATCTCGACCAACTACATCAAGGACGAGTTCGCCGACGGCTTCGCCGGGACCGAACCGACGTCTGAGCAGATCGACATCCTGACCGCCGTCGGCGCGGCCATGCAGCGGGCCTACGCCGCCCGCGCCCGCTCCGACGTCTCGGGCCTGGCCGGTCCGCCGCGCGCCGAGTGGATCGTCGCCGTCGGTCCCGCCAAGCGCCGGGTGAAAGTGGCCGGGGAGAACGGCGAGGTCTCGGTCGCGCTGCTCGACGAAGGCCGCGCCCTGGTCCTGACCGACATCGACTGGCGTCCGGGCAAGCCGGTGTTCAAGGCGGCCCTGGACGGCAAGGCCTTCACGGTCCAGGCCGCGCCCGCCGCCGAGGGCTTCACCATCCGCCACCGCGCCGCCAGGGCCCGGGTGCTGGTCCTGACCCCGCGCAACGCCGAACTGCACGACAAGCTGCCCGAGAAGCAGGCCGCCGACACCTCCAGGCTGGTGCTGTCGCCGATGCCGGGCCTCGTCGTCTCGATGGACGTCGTCACCGGCCAGCAGGTCCGCGAGGGCGAGGTGGTCTGCGTGCTCGAGGCCATGAAGATGCAGAACATCATCCGCGCCGAGCGCGACGGCGTCGTCAAGGCCGTCAACGCCAAGTCCGGCGATCCCGTCGCGGCCGATGAGGTGCTGGTGGAGTTCGCCTGATGAATTACCTGGCTCGTGACCCCTACGCGCCAAAGCGCCTGATCGACATAGGCGACGCCGCTCGCGGGCTGGGCGTCACCACGCGTACGCTGCGCTACTACCAGGATCAGGGCTTGATCCGATCTCATCGCCTGGCCCGCAATGTCCGGGGCTACGACCTCGCGACCATCGAGCAGCTCAAGGCCATCGTCGCGCTTCGGGCGGTCGGGCTGCCGGTCGCCGCCATCCGCGCCATTCTGTTCTTGCGCGATCAGCCCGACGCCCAGCGTCGCGCCTTGCGTTCGGCGCTGGCCGAGGCGCTGCGCGAGCAGCAGGCCCAAATCGAACGGTTGGCGGCCCTGGCCGATGGCGTCGCCACCGACGACGCGGGGCTGCCACCGGCTATCGCCGGGCTGCAAGCCGCCTCCGCCGCGTGGCCGACGACGAGTCCGTCGCCCGACTGAACGCCGTGATCCGGCCGTGCAGGCGTTACGGTGAGCCCTATCGCCCCGCGGGGCGATCGCCGCGCGGGGCGATCGCCGCGCGCGGCGTTCACAGCGATTGGCCGTCGTCGATGGTGAAGTCGGCGCCGGTCACGCCCTTGCTCTCGTCGGACAGCAGATAGACCAGCATGGGGTCCAAGGCGTCCTCGTCCAGGATCCGGCGACGCGGCCATTTGCTCATCTGCTTGCGGCCGCCCTCGGTGTCAAACCAGTCGCCCGCCAGTTCGGACCGGATATAGCCGGGGCAGAGGTTGTTGACGTTGGGCCCCGTCCGCGCCCATTCGCGCGCCAGGTGGCGGCCCATGTGGCTGACGGCGGCCTTGGAGGCGCTGTAGGCGGTCACACCCGGCGTCACCATCCTGGCGGTGATCGACGAGACCAGCACGATGCGGCCGCGCTCGGCGATATCGGCCTTGCGCATTCGCCGCGCGCCTTCACGGGCGGTCAGGAACACGCCCCGGACATTGACCGCGAACACCTGGTCGAAATCCTCGACGGAGAGATCCGCGGCCAGCCCCTCGGCCGTGATCCCCGCATTGGCCACGACGCTGTCGACCGGCCCGAAGGCGGCTTCGGCGGCGTCGTAGGCGGCGATCGTCGAAGCCTCGTCCGCAACGTCCAGAGCCACGGCCAGACACCGCCCGCCCGCCGCCACGATCTCGTCGCGCAGGGCCTCCAGCCGATCGACGCGCCGCGCCCCGATCACCACCGCCGCGCCCTCGTCGGCCACGACGCGCGCGAACCGGGCGCCGATGCCCGAAGAGGCGCCGGTGATCAGCACCGTGCGGCCGGCCAATCGCTGGATCTTGCTCATGTCTCTCGCCTCGGGCCTCGCCCGGTCGCCGCCCGTGACGACGGCGACCAAAGCATCACGGAACTCTCTATCAGCCCTGGAGGCGTTCGATGATGATGGCCGGGGCCATGCCGCCAGCGGCGCACATGGTGACTAGGCCATAGCGGCCGCCGGTGCGTTCCAGCTCGTCCAGCACCGTGCCGATCAGCATGGCGCCGGTGGCGCCGATCGGATGGCCCAGGGCGATGGCGCCGCCGTTGACGTTGACCTTGGCGCGGTCGAGACCCAGGTCGCGGATGAACTTCTCGGCGACGACGGCGAAGGCTTCGTTGATCTCCCAGAGATCGATGTCCTCGACCTTCAGGCCCGCCTTGGCCAGCACCTTGCGAGCGGCCGGAACCGGCGCGTTCAGCATCAGGGTCGGATCATCACCCATATTGGCCATGGCCACGACACGGCCGCGAGCCTTCAGGCCATGCTTCTCGGCGTAGGCCGGCGAGGCCAGCAGCACCGCCGCCGCGCCATCGACGACGCCCGACGAGTTGCCGGCGTGGTGGACGTGCTCGATCTTGAGGTCCGGATAGCGGCGATTGATCTGCCCACGGAAGGTCGAGCCCTTCGCGTCATAGGGATAGTCGGCGATGGCGGTGAAGGCCGGCTTCAGCTGGGCCAGCCCCTCGGCGGTCGTTTCGGGACGCGGATATTCGTCGTGGTCCAGGGCGACGCTGCCGTCATGGTTCAACACCGGCACGATCGACTTGGCGAAGCGGTTCTCGGCGATGGCGCGGGCGGCGCGCTTCTGGCTCTCGAGGCCAAGCGCGTCGAGCTCTTCGCGGGTGATGCCCTCCATGGAGGCGATGGCGTCGCCGCAGACGCCCTGGTGCGACTGCGGATGCACCGTGTCCAGATGTTCGTTGCCCGATCCCATCAGGCCCGGCGGAAAGCCCGCCGCCTGCTCCTTGGCGGCCATGGCGGCGGTCAGGCTCATCATCTCGACGCCGCCGGCGACGACCAGATCCTCCATGCCGCTCATGATCTGGGCGGCGGCGAGGTTCACGGTGGTGATGCCGCCGCCGCAGAAGCGGTCCAGCGTCATGCCCGAGGCCTTGACGTCATAGCCGGCGTCCAGCGCCGCCATGCGTCCCAGGTCCCCGCCCTGCTTGCCCTTCTGCGTCGAGGTCGACCAGATCACGTCGTCGACATCGGCGGTGTCCAGCCCGTTGCGCTCGGCGATGGCCTTGAGGACCGTGGCGGCCAGGTGTTGGGGGTGCAGATGGGCCAGCGCGCCCTTGCCCACCTTGCCAATGCCGCGCGGCGTACGCACGGCGTCGATGATCAAAGCCTCGGCCATGGCAGCCTCCTCCCGCGTCTTATTCGTTATTCGAGCGATTAATTGTTCGATTAATTGTCGTCAAGCGGTTTGCGAATGGGGCGCGCCAGGACGCCATAGAAGACCAGGTCCATGACGTGCTGGACGTATTGCTGACGAACCTGCTCGGTCAGTTCGGACAGGCCCAGCGTGGTGGGCAGCGCGTAACCGGCGTAGAAGATGTGCTCGCAGGCCCCGACGACGCTGTAATACAGCATGCCCGGATCGAGCGGCCGGAACGTCCCGTCGTCGACGCCCTGAGCGACGATCGCGCGATAGGCGGCGATCATCGGCTCGACGAAGATCTTGACCACCCGTTCGCTGGACGCCTTGTCGCCCCGGACGATCATGTAGTTGATCAGACGGTTGACGTAGGGCGATCGGTAGTAGGTGTTGATGATGCCGCCGATGTGGATGCGCAGCTTCTGTTCGGCGGAGATTTCCATGCGGACCAGGCTGGCCAGATCGGCCATCGATCGCTCGGCCACGCGCTCCAGCAGCGCCAGCAGCAAGCCCTCCTTGCCGCCAAAATAGTACTTGATCAGCGCCGAGTTCAGGCCGGATCTCAGCGCGATCTCGCTGAGCGAGACCTCGATCGTGGATCGCTCCGAAAGCAGCGCCGCGGTGGCGTCAAACAGAGTGGCTCGGGAATCTCGCCGCTCAAGACCCGCTTCCTTAGCTCGCGTTCGCGCCATGCTTCATCCAACCTTCGAGATTGGACTCAGCTAATCGATTGACTAGAAAGGTCAATCAGATTTGGCTTTGAGTCCCGGCCGGAGAGACTTCAGCGACGGGCGCGAGCATGTTTCAGTGTCGCCTGGTCGAGAAATCAGCCCGCCTTGGCCGACGGGCACGACCGCGCAGACGCCAGGCCCGCCGCCCATGCCTTCGGCCCCTCGGACCGCACCTTGGCCAACATGTCCGGCGCGTCGCTGAACGCCCCGTCGATCCCCTGGGCGAACAGGCGCCGGGCCTCGGCCTGGACGTCGCCGGACCGGTGGTCAAAGCCGGGCTTGGTCGGATCGCCGCAGCGCAGATCGACCGGCAGGTCCAGATTCTCCGGATTGACGCTCCAGACATGGACTTTCAGCCCCGCCGCGTGGGCGTCGGCCACGAAGGCGCTGGGCGGCAGGCTGCGGCCCTCGGCGTCGCGCGGCAGGATGATCTGGGTCTCGGGCCCGACAATGTCGGCGAAGGCGGCGATCTTCTTCAGGCCGTCCGGCGACCACACATCCGACCATCTGGCGATATGGTTGGCGGCCAGGATCGAGGCCGGCGGCGGCTGACTGTTGACCAGGAACATCAGCTTGATCGGCGTCATCTGGCGCAGGGCGATCAGCGCCGACGGGAAGAACGACTGGATGATCACCGGCGCGTCGGCGGTGTTGAGGCCGTTGGCCGCCAGGACGTCGATCAGCGCCTTCTCCATCGGCAGGCCGATACGCCGGAAATAGTCCGGGTTCTTCAGCTCGACATAGAGGCCCACCGGCCGGCCGCGCGCGGCGCCGGCCTTGGCGATGTCGATGATCTCCTGCAGCGTGAACACCGACTCCCGGCCGTCGTACCGAGCGCTCCCGGGTCGCGCCTCGGGCCGGCGCTCGCGCGATCGCAGGGTCTTCAACTCGGCCAGGGTGAAATCCTCGACGAACCAGCCGGTGAAGGTCTCGCCGTCGATGGTGCGCGTGGCCTTGCGGTCGGCGAACTCGGGATGACTGGCCACGTCGGTGGTGCGGCCGATCTCGTTCTCGTGCCGCGCCACCAGGACGCCGTCCTTGGTCATGACCAGGTCCGGCTCGATGAAGTCAGCCCCCATCTGGATGGCCAGCTTGTAGGACATGGCGGTGTGCTCGGGCCGGTAGGCGCTGGCGCCCCGGTGACCGATGACGATGGGCGCGGCGGCCGGCGTCTGAGCCATGGCGGGGACGGCGAAGGCCAACAAGGCCGCGGCCGACAGCAGAAGGCGTCGCATGATCTGGCCTCTTCCCTAGTGGTGGATGGTCAGGCGCAGGCCATAGACGCGCGGCTCGCCCAGCACGTTGGTCGGCAGGCCAATCGACTTGCCGGCGCTCCCCGCGCCCTTACGGTAGATCTCGTCGGTCAGGTTGCTGCCGAAGGCCTCGACTTCCCAGTCGCCCCGCTCCGGCGCGTAGCTGATCCGGGCGTTGAGCAGGCCAAAGCCGTCCTGGAACTCGTCCTGGCCGGCGTCTGGAACCAACAGGCCGGCCTGCAGCTCGGGCCGGTCGTTGTCGTCGGCGAAGAAGATCTTCGAGCGCCAGGTGTAGGTCGGCCGGAAGTCGAACTTGCCGCCCAGGCCCGTCCAGCGGACAGACGCCCCCAGCGAGACCATGTGGTCCGGCGAGCGGGCGAAGTGGTTGCCCTCATAGGCGCCGCGCGTGAAGCGGGCATGGTTGTAGGCATAGCCGCCGAACAGGTCGAGGTTCGGCGTCACCGCGAAGTCGGCCTGGCTTTCGAACCCGTAGGCCCGCGCCGTGCCGGCGTTGGTGGTCACGAAGGTCGAGCCGCGCTGCTCGCGGGTCTGGAAGTTGTCGTAGTCGTAGTAGTAGAGCGAGCCGTCGATCCGCAGGCGGCGATCCAAGAGGTCGGCCTTGATCCCGGTCTCGTAAGCTTGCGCCGTCTCGGCCGGCGCGATGGCGAAGATCGGCGTCCCGTCCGGCGCGCCCGGGGCCCCGGCCGACAACACCCCCGGCCGGCGGCCGCGCGAATAGCTGGCGTAGAGGTTGGCGGTCGGGCTGAGCGCATAGCGGCCGGTCAGGCGCCAGGTGACGCCGTCGTCGCTCAGGTCGCGGCTGGTGAAGTCGCCATTATGAGCCGTGGGCTGAGCCGACACCCCGAACAGCGGAACCGGACCGTCCAAGGTCGCGCCATAGAAGCTCATGCCCTGGATCAGGGCGCGGGCCGTGGCGATGCCGGCCGGCGCGCCGGTGGCGGCGAGGCCGGCCGCGCCGATGGCGCCGCCCAGGATGCTGCGCCCCTGCACCGAGCTCCCCCAGATCGTGGTCTTCTCGTCGCGGCTGTAGCGCAGGCCGCCCGACAGCTCGAAGCGGTCGGTGAGGCGGAAGGTCATGTCGCCGAACAGGTCATAGGCGTCGAGGTCGGACTCGTTGCGCGAGGTCTCGACGTGGCGCGGGTCCAGCCGCGCGGCCAGGGCGGCGGCTTCGGCGCTGGTCAGCACCAGATTGCCCTTGCTGGACTGGGCGACCAGACCCTGCAGCAGCGCGCCGGTGAAGGCGGTGTTGTCGAAAAGGGCGGCCGGGGCCGGCGTGGTCTTGGGCAGGCCGGTGAGCGGTCCGCCGCTCAGCATCCCCGCCGCCTGGGCCAGCAGCATCCGCTCGTCGAAGCGGACATCGACCCGGGCCTTGGAGCGCTCGCGGTAATAGTTGGCCCCGGCGAACCACGAGACGCGGCCGCCCTTGTCGTAGTTCAGGCGCATCTCCTGGCTGAACTGCGTGCCGCCGACATCCTCCATGTTGGTGAACAGCGGCAGCGACGTGCCGTCGGCGTCGTAGACCTCGACCGCGTCGATGTCGCGGTAGCTGGTCGTCGCGTTCAGGGTCAGGGCGTCGGTGAGCTTGTACTTCACCAGCGCCATGACGCCGTTCTGGTACTGGTCGACGCCCAGAGGGTGGCCGAGCGCGAAGTCGGCGGGCTTGGACAGCCAGACCGGATCGTTCACCCGCGCGCCCGCCAGCACCTTGCCCGTCGCCGGGTCGGTCGGGCTGACGTACATCGACTTGAAGCCGGTGCCGTTCGTCTTGTCGTCCTGGTGGTTGTAGATCAGGTCGGCGCTGAAGCGGTCATTCGGCTTGAAGCCGAGCGCGACCCGGTAGGCGTTGGTGTCGATGGCGTTCAGATCGCCGTCGGCGTTGGGGTTGAGGTTCTTCTCATAACCGTCACGGCTCTTGCGCCGCCCCGCCACGCGCAGCGACACCGTGTCGGACAGCGGCAGGTTCAGCATGCCGTCCAGCTGGTAGTAGCCCAGGTTGCCGGCCTCGCCCGCCACCGACCAGTCGAGGTCCGGACCAGCCTTGTTCTGGATTACGTTCAGCGCGCCGATCAGGGCGCCGCGCCCGAACAGCGTCGACTGCGGCCCCTTGGCCACCTCGACCCGGGCGTTGTCATAGAGCTCGATGTAGGAGCCGCGCGACTTGGAGATCGACACGCCGTCCTGGAACACCGACACGCGCGGCTCGGTGAACGAGTCCCCACCCGACGAGGTGATGCCGCGCATCACGAAGATCGGATTGTTGGGCGATTGGTCCTCGACCATCAGGCCCGGCACATGGGTCGACAGCTCGCGGAAGTTGGTGACGCCCAGCCGCTCCAGCGCCTTGCCGCTGTAGGCGGTCAGGGCGAACGGCACGTCGATGGTCTTCTGCTCGCGCTTCTGGGCCGTGACCAGGATCTCGTCCAGGGCCACGGCGGCGTCGCGCCGGGCCGGGCGCAGCGAGATGGTGCGGCCGTCGTCGGCTGCGATCTCCAGCTCCCCAGCGGCCAGCAGCTTCGACAGCGCGGCGCGAACCGGCATCGAGCCCTTGATAGCCGGAGCCTTGCGGCCCGCCAGCTCGGCCGAGGGGAAGAAGATCTGCACGCCGGCCTGGCGCGCGAAGGCGTTGAGCGCCGCGGTCAGGTCGCCGGCCGGGATGTCGAAGGTCGCCGCCGGAGCCTGGGCCAAGGCTGGCGCATGAACGGCGACGGCGGCCGTCGCGGCCAGCAGGGCCGCGTAGCTGATGTCCCTGTAAGTCATCGAAATTCCCCGAAAGCCTCGCGCCACGGCGCGGTCGATGGGGAGACGCTCAGGGGCGCGGCCACCGCCAAGTTCGGCGGAAATTATTTCGCGCGGGTCAGGATCACGTCGTCGCCGGCCTGGCGAGAGGTCACCCCCAGGCTGGCCGACAGAGCCTGCAGAAAGTCGGCCGGGTCCGACGAGGTGAAGCGCCCCCCGACCCGCACCGCGGCCAATTGCGGGTCGACGATCATCAGCTTGCGCGTCAGGTATCGGTTGTATTCCTCGACCGCGGCCGCCAGCGGCTCGTCCTCGAACACCACCTCGCCGCGCCGCCAGGCTTCGATGGCCTGCAGCTCGGGCGCGGCGGTCGGCCGGGTCAGGGCGCCGCTGGCCGTCAGGGTCAGGTTGTGGGCCGGCGCCGCGGCGACGGAAGACGCGGCGGCCTGACCGCTCAGCACCGTCACGTCGATGACGGGTCCCCGCATGCGGGCGTTGTAGCGGCCGCCTGGCCGCAGTCGCGCCGTCTCGGCGACCGTGCGCAGCAGGAAGGGCCGGCCGGCCGCGATCAGGCCGACCTCTCCCCGCTCCAGCCACACCTCGACGCCGTCACGGCCCTCGCGCCAGCGCACCTCGGTGTCGGTGTTCAAGGTCATCACCGCGCCGTCGGCCAGCTTGCGGTCCAGTCGCTGGCCCACGCCGGTGACGACGCGCTGGCGGGCGAAGGCGCGCGTGGCGACGCCGCCGCCCAGGATCGCGACCGCGCCGATCCCGGCCGCCTCAAGCAGTCGCCGACGCGACGGCCGGCGCGCGGGCGCGGCGACGGGCGCGGCCACGGCCCTTCCCATCCGGGCCAGGTCAGACCACAGGGCCGCGACCTTGGCGAACGCCACCGCGTGGCGCGGATCGGCGCTCCGCCACCGCTCGAACTCCGCCTCGTCCGCCACGCCCGTGTCCAGTCGCGCCAGCCAGGCGGCGGCCTGGGCGGCGATGGAATCCGGAGCGTCGTCCATCGGAGGTGGCGGAAGGGAATCGGGCACAGGCAGGGTCTCGGTCGCGATTTCACCCTAGAGACGCGCGAACCGCGACGCACCTCCACTTTGACGCCTGGGTATTATTCAGTCGCCGCGAACGCGCCGTCCGAGCGTGTTCCCCGCCGCCGCCGAAGGCGGCGTCTCGGCCGCCGCCCGGACGTCCGCCTCCATGGCCTGGGACAGCAGGAACATGCCCCGCGCCAGGCGCTTTTCCACGGTCGACAGGCTCAGGCCCAGTTGCCGGGCGATCTCCTGCGGCGGCTTGTCCTCGAAGCGGCGCATGATGACGATCTGGCGGCAGCGGTCCGGCAGCCGCTCCACCGCCTTCAAGAGGCGCCGTAGCTGTTCGCGGTCGATGGTCTGGCGTTGGGCGTTGGGCGCCTCGTCGGCCAAGTCGCCGGCGTCCAGACCCGCGATCTGTCGGATGCTGACCACCCGCGCCCGCCGCAGCTTCTGGATCGCGAGATTGCGGATCATGGTCAGCGCATAGGCCTTCGGGCTGGCCAGGCCGCTCCAGTTCTCCAGCCCGAACAGCTTGGCGTAGGCGTCCTGCACCAGATCGGCCGCGTCGTCGGCATTGCCGCAAAAGCGCCGCGCATGGGCCAGGTAGGTCGCCTCGTGCGGCAGCACCTCCTCGATGAACCATCGGTCCAGGTCGCGTAGATATGACATGGGGAGGCGATCCTGACGACGTTCCGTCGGGACTTAAGAGGGGCCTATGTCACCTGTATGAAGGGCGATCCGCCGCGCCGAACCGAAGATCGCCCTTTGGCCGGCCGACTATCCCAGGTAAGTCGCTCGCAACGTCGCGATCTTCGCATCGGTCAGGCCGAAGCGCGCCTTCACCAGGGCGACCGGTCCGCCGAACCTGGCGTCGATCGCCGCCAGGGCCCGACGCATGACCTCGGGGTCGGAGCCCATGATCACCTGCAACACCTCCGGCGGCAGCTTGGCCAACGCCTGGGCCTGCTGGGCCGAGACGCTGGTGTTGGCCGCGCCGTTCGCCATCTGCTTCATGTAGTAGGACGGCGGCGTATAGACCTGGGTCAGGGCGTAGTCCTCGATCACGGTCGCGCGCGGCGCGCCCAGCACCGACAGGATCAGGGCCGAGGCCATGCCCGTCCGATCCTTGCCCGCGCTGCAGTTGAAGGCCAGCGGGCCTTCGTTGGCGACCAGGCGCGCGAACAGGTCGGTATAGTGCGGCGTCAGCATGTCGAGGAACGACACGTAGCTGTCGGCGAAGCCCTGGATGGCCTCCTCGCGCGTGGTCATTCGCGCCAAGGCGGCCATCGAGGCGCTCATGTCGTAGTCGGTGGCCACGACCTTCGGCGCCCCGGCCTTGCCCAGGAACGGGCTCGGTTCGGAGGCGCGCTCCTGCGGGCTGCGCAGATCGCAGATCGCGGTGACCCCCAGCCTCGACAGATAGGCGTAGTCGGCCAGGGTCAGACCGCTCATCACACCCGAACGATAGATCTTGCCCCATTTGATCTGGCGGCCGTCGGCGACACGCCAGCCGCCGACGTCGCGGAAATTGCGGCCGCCTTCCAGCGGCAGCAGGCGCTCGGCGACCCGGGTCTGGCGACCGTCGGCCGCCGTCACCAGGAAATACGGGCGCGGCGAGATCGGGGCGTCCAGATCCGCCGAAGCGCCGGCGGCCGTCTTCAGCGGGCGCATGGCCGGCTTCCTGGCGTCCGGGTCGGCGGAGACCAGGACCGAAACCGCCCGAGCGTCGGTCCAGTCCAGGCGAACGGCTGTCGGCGAAGTGCGGGCGGCCTTGGCGTCGAGGACAGTGGCGGCGCGGGCGGCCGGGGCCAGCGCCAGAGCGCCGGCCGCGGTAAGAAAGAGACGACGATCCATGGTGATCCCTCCGCTTAGAACTTGACGTTCAGTTCGACGCCGTAGGTGCGCGGCTCGTTGTAGATCCCGTAGGTCCCCAGGGCGGCGTTGTAGGCCCGCATGAACAGATGGGCCTCGTTGAGCAGGTTGCGCGACCACAGCGAGAGCTGCATAGCCGGACCGTCCTCGCTGACCCGGATGTCGGTCAGGGCCAGGCGACCGTTCACGATCATCGAGTCGTCGCTGAGGGTCGGATCGGCCGTGTTGGCGTACTGGGCGTCGGCATAGGCCGCGTCCAGGTGGGCCCTCAGGGTCGCGCCGAAGGCGGGGCGCTCATAGTCGACCGCCAGGCTGGCGGCGTTCTTGGGCGTGAAGATCGGATAGATCTTCGAGCGGGCGTTGATGAACGGGTTGAAGGCGTCCGACAGGGTGGTCTTGGTGTAGGCGTAGCCGGCCGTGACCGTCAGGCCTTCCATCACCGCCAGGGTGAAGTCGGCCTCGAAACCCTTGGTCTTGCCCGTCGCGGCGTTGGTGGTTTCCAGCGTGCCGCGATTGTTGTTGAGGATCAGGACGTTGAAGTCGACCTGGGCGTCCTTGATATCGCCGCTGTAGGCCGCGACGTTTAGGCGGGCGCGGCGGTCCCAGAACTCGGTCTTGGCGCCAAGCTCGTACATCTTGACCACTTCTGGATCGAACGGGCGGTAGGTCAGCGAGCGCGAGTTGGCGCCGCCGGCCTTATAGCCCGTGCTCCAGCGGCCATAGACGTGGACGCTGGGAGCGACGTCATAGGCCAGGGTGACCAGCGGGTCGAAGTGGCTCCACGATTCGTCCAGCGGGATGACGCCAACGATCGTGTTCTTGTTGGCGTCGACATAGCTGGGGATCGCGCCGTTGACGACGTCCAGCGAACCCTTCTTGGCGTCCTTGGTCAGGCGACCGCCCAGCGTGACATGCAGGGCGTCGTCCAGCACCGGCGGCGTCCACACCGCCTGACCGAACACGCCGTAGCTGGTGGTCCGCACGTGGCTGAAACGGTCGAAGGGCACCGCGTTGAGGTTCAGCGACAGAACGCTGTAGCCCGTACCCGTGGCGTTCCACTGCAGGCTGTTAGGAGTCTGGGCGTTGTCGCTGACCTTCTCGCGGAAGTAGAAGGCGCCCAGGACGTAGTCGAGACGGTCGAGCTTGCCGATCGCCTGGAACTCCTGGCTGTATTGGTTCTGATAGGTATTGGCGATGCTGTAGCGAGCGAACGGCGCGTTGGGCGCGAACACGCCCAGGATCGCCCCGGCGTTGTCGTATTGGCCTTGTTTGAGTTTGCGGTAAGAGCTGATCGACTTCAGCTCCAGGGCGTCGTTGACCTTCCAGTCCAGGCTCAGGCGATGGCCCCAGGTGAAGCCCTCGCTGAGGCGCAGCGGCACGCCGACGGTGGCCGCCTTGGCGCGCTCGGGCTGCGGCGGCGCGATCGGGGCGGTCGGATACAGGCCCTTCGAGATCAGCTGCACCAGATAGGGCGTGCTGCCATCGTAGGAATCGTCGAAGGCGTAGTCGGCGCTGAAGCCGTCGACGGGCTTCCACAGGGCTTCGATCTGGAAGCCGCGCTTATCGTAGCTGTTGAAGTCCGGCTGGCCCGAGGTGGTCGGGTTCTCCGCCGTGCCGTCGCGCTTGCTGAGCAAGGCGTCGACCTTGACGCTGACGTTATTGTACTCGGGCAGGTCGATGTGGGTCTCGGCCTTGTAGGAATTGAAGTTGCCATAACCCAGCGTCGTGCTGGCGCCGAACACGCCGGTCGGCGCCTTGGTGACGATGCTGATCGCCCCGCCTTCGGTGTTGCGGCCGAACAGCGTGCCCTGCGGTCCCTTCAGCACCTCGATGCGCTCGACGTCGTACAGCGCCGAGCCCAGACCCTGAGCACGACCCAGATAGACGCCGTTGATATAGACGCCGACCGCCTGGTCGCGGGCCGGCTGGTTGGCGTCGCCGGACGAGCCCACGCCGCGCATGCCGATCGTCAGGGCCGATTTGCGCGAGAAGAACGGGGCCACGCGCAGGGTCGGGATCGAGCCGTCGCCCAGATCCTCGATCGACTGGACGTGGCGGGCCTTCAGGGCCTCGCTATCCATGGCCGAGATCGCGATCGGAGTGTCCTGCAGGTTGGTCTTGCGCTTTTGGGCCGTGACCACGACCTCCTCGAGGCTCACCGCGCTATCCGCGGCGGCGGGTGCGGCGGCGCTGAGCTCGGCCGCGTGGGCCGCGCCGCAAAGCGCCAGAGCGGCCACGCCGGCCAGCAGGCCGGCGCGCAACGCCGACGTCTCAAATCCCCGATTCATGGTGTGTCCCCTGGATGCCCGAACGACTGTCGGCGTCGAGGCGGCATCTAGGCTTCGCACATGAACTTAGAACGAATGTTATGTTTCAGTTCCATGAAGCTCGGCATTATCCAGCAGCCAAGCTTGCGATCCTCGTCCGACCAGGGAATATGCGACATGCCCTTGCGCCCGCCCTATTCCTCCTCGGCCAGATCATCCGCCAGCGCGAACGTTCTGGAACCTCAGGACAATACACGACAGCGCTTGATCGCCGCCGCGGCGGCCCTGATCGCCGAGGGCGGAATCGCCGCCGCCTCGGCGCGCGCGATCGCCGCTCAGGCCGGATCCTCGGCCAGCGCGATCAACTACAATTTTGGCAACATAGAACGATTGTTACTGACCGTCTTCGAGCAAGGCGTCGAAGAGACCCGCGTCTGGCTGGCCAGTCGCACGCGCGAGATCGCCGCCCTGCCCCGCACCGCCGACGGCGCGGTGTGGGCGCTGACACACGTGATCCTGGCGTGGACTTCACAGGGCCGCTCACGCGCGCTTGTTTACCAGGAAGCCCTGGCCGCGAACGCGGGTCAGGGCGCCGCAGCCGCCTGGACGCGCCTGTGGCAGGATTTCTGGACGGAGACGGCGGCCCTGTTCGAGCTGGATCCGATCGATGGCCGAATGATGCATGTCCTCTTCGAGTCGGAGGCGCTCTATCACCTGTCGACCTGGTCGCCGGCCCTGGAGGCCGCGGCGCTGACCGAGATGGTCGAGCATTTCGCCTCGATCTGGCTCGACACGCCCCCTCGCGCGCCCTGGGGCGCGGCGGCCCTGGCCGCGGAGGCGGCCGGCGCCCGTCCGTACAATTCCGTGCCGCCAGCAGCCTTGCGCATCGCGAAGGCCGCCGCCGAGGTCGTGGAGGAAAAAGGCCTGACAGGACTGACCCACCGCGCCGTCGCCACCCGCGCGGGCGTGACGACCGGCTCGGTCACCCACCACTTCCGTTCGATCGAGGACCTCGTCGCCGGCGCGATCCGCGGTCAGGTGCAGTTGATGACCGAACAGGTGCGCGCCCAGAGCAATCCGCCGCCCTCGGTCGACGAGATTCAGACCGTCGAGCAATATTTCGAGGCTCTGCGCCACCACGTGGCGTCCGGAGCGCCGCCCAGTCCGGTCCTGCGTCGCCGACGCCTGTTCCTGGCCGCCGTCCGGCGCGAGGATCTGGCCGCCTCGGGCGCGGTCATCCGTTTCTCACAGGGCGGCACCACGCGCGACACCCTGGAGCGGATCTTCAGCCTGCCCGAGAGCGACCTAGTTCTACATGCCAGCGTGGTGTCGCGCTTGCTCTCGGCCATCTGGTTCGCCTGCGCCGGCGACGCTGAGCCGGCGCGGGCGCGGACAGCCGTGTTCGATCGGATCGAGACACGCCTGCGCGCCCGGCTGACGCCGCCAGGAACCGAGGGCGCAGGCGGCGGGTAGAGCGGGTTGCGGACCTCGCTGCTCGTCAGCGCGACGAGGCGGGATCGCTGAAACTGGCCCTCCCCGCCTCGACGTGCCCCGCCAAGCGATAGCTCAGCCCGGCGGCGCTGATCTCGAGATCGTACCAGTGGGCGCTTTGCTCAAGGCTCAGGGACCGAATGACCCGTGCGCTGGAACGGATCGACAGGGATTGCGACGCCAGGTCATACCGATCGCGAATTTCCAGGTCCAACGGGCCCGCGCCCCGATTGCGGAGATAGAGCTTCAGCCCGCCGTTGGCCAACGCTCGCAGACGAACCTCCAGACCGACGTCTTCACCGCCCTCGAACGCCCGATAGAAGCCCGCGGGGCCCTGCACGATCAGTGCGTGGCGCCCCTGGGTCGTCTTCCACAGATCGGAGAGCGAACGCCGGGAGCCGACCGTGAACCGCCGCGGCGGCGCCTCGGGCGCCAGGCGATCGGACACGTAGAAGCTGGCGCCCGCCTTGCCGTCGTTGACGAAATCCAGCTCGACGCCGCCTTCGGCCTGGCGAAGGTCGACGGCCAGCCTGTAGGGCAGCGGCCGCCAATTGCGCGGCCCAGGCTCTACTATCGGATCCGGCGGCGTCGCCGGCGCCACGGGCTTGGGCCTTTTGCCGACCACCGCCTTATAGGCATTGAACGCCGCCTGGTCGGGCAAGGCCAGATCGGCGCTGATCGTGGCCAGCTTGCGTGGCGTCTCGCCGTTCGGCGTATTGAAGTCGAAGGCGGCCGTCAGGTCACCGCAGACCGTCCGACGCCATTTGCTGATATTGGGCTCGCGCACGCCGAACCGCGCTTCCAGGAAGCGGATGACCGAGGTGTGGTCAAACACCTCCGAGCAGACCCAGCCCCCACGGCTCCAAGGCGAGATCACCAGCATCGGCACCCGCATGCCCAGGCCATAGGGCTGCCCCGTCGCGGGGTGGCGCTCATCGTGGGTCGGCACGGTGCTGAGACCCTGCTCGCGGTTCAGCGGCGGCGTCGGTGGAACGACGTGGTCGAAGAAGCCGTCGTTCTCGTCATACATGACCAGGAAGACGGTCCTGCTCCAGACCTCCGGGTTGGAGGTCAGGGCGTCCAGGATGCGGGCCAGATATTCCACGCCGTAGGCGGGCGGCCAGTTGGGGTGTTCGCAGAAGATGCGCGGCGGCGTGATCCACGACACCTGCGGCAGGCGATTGTTCTGGACGTCGGCCTTCAGGGCCTCCAGCCGACGCGGCTCGGCCCCGGCGTGATACAGTGGGTCGCCGGGCTTGGCGGTGTGAAACCGCTCGAACGCCATCAGGGTGTTCATGCCGCCGTCGCTGTCGTCGTCACTGGCCAGGTCCGTTCCCTGCCGATAGACGCGCCACGAGATCCCGGCGTCCTGCAGCCGCTCGGCATAGGTCTTCCAGCCGGGCCCAAACACCACGCCGTCGGGCTTTTGGGTGATATCGATGTTCGCAATCACCGGCCCGCCGCCCTTGCCGTGGTGATCGACGCAGCCGGTCATCAGATAGAGGCGGTTTGGACAGGTCGGCCCCTGCAGCGACGAGAAATAGGCGTCGCAGACCGTGAACGCGTCGGCCAGGGCGAAGTGATAGGGAATATCCTCCCGCGCCAGGTAGCCCATGGTGAGCCCGCCCTTGGCCGCGATCCAGTTATCGTAGCGCCCCTCGTTCCACGCCGCGTGGCCGGTGGCCCAGTCGTGATGCAGGCTTTTCATCACAGGGAAGTTGGTGCCGTTGGTGTCGAACCTGAACGGCGCCGCCGCGCCGCCCTTTCCGTCCGGTTGCCGCCAGACCGCGCCGCCGCCGGGCAAGGTCCAGGGAAAGCGGTCGGCGAAGCCGCGAACCCCGGACAGGGTCCCGAAGTAGTGATCGAAGGAGCGGTTCTCCTGCATGAAGATCACGACGTGCTCGACGTCCATGATCGTGCCGGTGCGGTGGGCGGCCGGGATCTCCATCGCCCGAGCGATCGCGCCGGGCCAGAGCTCGGCGGTCGCGGTCAGCCCCATCGCCGCGCGCAGAAACGCACGGCGTGTGGCTTCGTCTTGGTTCGCGCTCATCCGGCCGGCCTCAGTAGCGGTATTTGAAGCCGGCGAAATAGCTCCGCCCGCCGCCAACGCTGTTGTAGATGGCGTCCGTCGCGCCGGTGGTGATCGTCGTATAGCTGTCGGTGATGTTGCGCGCCTCGAACGTCACCTGCAGTCCCTTGGCCAGGCGCCAGTTGATCTGGGCGTCGAGCTGGTCGGTGGGCTTGATCCACTGGTCGCCGGTCGGCGTGGTTCCGAAGGTGGTGGTGAACGCGCGCCCCCGGACCCGATAGTCGACATGCAGATCGACCTGTCCCAGGTTGTAGCTGACCCCGACATTGCCCAGATACTTCGGCTGGTTGCGCAGGGAGTCGATGGTCCGCACCGTTCCGTCGGTCAGGATCACCGTCCAGCGGCTGTCCAGGTAGGTATAGTTGGCGCTCAACCCCAGACGGTTGAACGGCGCGGGCAGAAAGTCGAGCCGCCGCTTGGCGAACGAGGCCTCCACGCCCGTGACCCGGGCGCTGCCGCTGTTGAGAGGCGTGGTCTGGGTGAGGATCACCGCACCCGTGCTGTCCAGCGTCAGGGTCTTCTGGCTGAAGGTCTCGTGGCTCAGGTCCTTGTGAAACACGGCCAGCGAAACGAAGCCGCCGGCGAGATAATATTCCACGCTGGCGTCGTAGTTGGTGGACAGGCGCGGGCCGAGCTTCGGGTTGGACCCGCTGATGACGGGGTTGCCATTGGCGTCCACCCCAACCGATCGCCCCGGCGCGATGTCCGCGAAGTCGGGCCGCCCGATGGTCTTGGTGAAGGCCGCCTTCAGCTTCAGACGCGCGGTCAGGTCGTAGCTGCCCTGAATGTTGGGCATCCAGTTGCCGTAGTGGTTGATCCGGCGCGACGGGGTCGAGACGCCGCCGACGGTGTCGCCGGTGTCGTCCTGATCATGGGTGTTCTCGTAACGCAGGCCGGCGATCAGGCGATAGCGCTCGCCCGACAGATAGGCTTCGGCGTGACCGGCGAACACATCCTCGACCAGGGCGTAGTCCGAGGCCGGCGCCTGGTCAGTGGTCTTGATTCCGTTTGCGTAGACATAGGTCCAGAACTTGTCCCAGTTCATCCTGATCGCGGCGTTGTCGGCCATGGTCGCGCCCGGCGCGGCCACGTCGGACAGCTTCAGCACCGTACCCTTGGGTAGCAGATAGTTGGCCTGGCCCTGGTCATAGGTGCGGTCCAGCCGGGTCCAGCTGGCGCCGGCCGCGAAGCCCAGTCCCCGCGCCTCGGGGAAGGTGTTCTGACTGTAGTCGGCCTTCACCGCGCTGACCTTGTCGCGCAGGTCCTGATCGCGGACGTAGGAGGCCGTGGTGTTGCGGTTGATCCAGTTGGCCGGGTCGTTGTAGGTCGCCGGACTGTCGTACCGGGTCGTCGGCAAGTCACCGTTCAGGTCGTAGTGACCCGACAGATTGCTCAGCTGAAACGTCTCCGGGTAACGGGTGACGATGGTGTTGTTGAAGTCGGTATAGTTGGCGCGCACCGCCAACACCCCCGCGCGACCGACCTGATAGTCGACGCCGCCGCCCAGCATCTTGGCTTTGCGCTTGATGTCGTAGTCGTACTGCTTGGTCTGGCCGATCGCCTTGTTGAAGTCGGCGGCGCCGTTGCTGAAGTTCGTGGTGCGGCCGGCGGTGTTGTAGATGTAGGTCCCTTCCCGATCCAGGTACTGGCGCCGGGAGTCGTCGATGATCGTGCCGGACAGGAAGGCGTACAGCCCGTCATTCTTGCGCATCTCGACCTTGGCGTAGCCGACCGCGTTCCTGACGTCCTTGTCGTAGAGACTGTTGCTGTAGAGATTGCTGGCGTTGACCTGGTCCTCGCCATTGACCTGCGCATAGGTGTCGACGCCGCCGTATTTGTCGGAATTTCGCATCCGCTGGGCGTTGAAACCCACGACCACGCCATATTGACGGTCAGCGCCGAAGGTCGTCTTCGCGGCCCCGTAGAGGCGCATCGACGGACCGGAATTGACGATGCTGTCCTGGTCGAAGCGGCCGATGCGGCCGCCCAGCGACAGGTAAGGCCGGCTGCCCCCGTCGAAGGCGCGCAGGGTGCGCAGCGAGATGTGACCGCCGACCGAATTGCCGTCCTGGTCGGGCGTCACCGTCTTGTAGACGCTGGTTTCCTTGATGATCGACGATGGGAAGACGCCGATCTGCGCGCCGCGATTGTTCTGGCTGCTGAACCAGATCGGGTTCCCGTCGATGTCCATGCTGTTGTAGCGGGAATCGAACGCCCGGACCGACACATACCCACCGTCGCTGGTGCCGTAGTACTTGTCGGCGCTGACGCCGACCACGCGGTCCAGCGCTTCGGGCAGGGTCGTATCTGGCGTGTTCTCGATGTCCGAGACCGTCACCGAATCCGAGATCCCCGGGGTCAGCCGCTTGATCTGCTCGTGGGGCGTATCGATGGTGCGGCGGCCGATCACGACGACCGCGCCGATGTCGGCCACGTCCTGCGCCGCCGTCGCGCCCCCCTGGGCGGCGACCCGGATGATGAAGCCGCCCGTCGCCGTGCCCTCGAACGTAAGGCCCGACCCCGCCAGCAGGCGCCGCAGGGCCTCCTCGTTCAGATACCGCCCCTTGAGCGAGGGCGCGGTCTTGCCGCGCACCAGACCGGGGTCGAAGACGATGTCCTTGCCGCTCTGCAGCGCGAACACGCGCAGCGCCGAGCCCAGCGCCTGCGGGGTGATCTCGAACGCACGGGCCTGGGTTTGAGCGCAGGCGGTCTGAGCCGATAGGGCCAAGACAATCGCCAAGGCCGAGCCGCCCATGAACTGGGCGGGCAAGAATTTCTGCTGCATGGTCATCCCCGTCGACCGGTCCTCGCCGGCAGATCAGAAGACGCAGCCCGCTCTCCTTACCCCTGAAATCTTATCGTGAACTTTTGACGACATCTGGCGCCTGGATACGAGCATCCGCGGCCTGCGATCCCAGGACGATTTGCTTGTCGTCGTTCTTGACGATCCTTATCGGGAAGGCGCCGACGACCTCGCTCACGACGTCATAAGGTCGCCCGGTATGGAACACGCCGCTGATCCGGATATCGCCAAGCCGAGGATCGGCCAGCACGATCTGGGGGCCGCCGTAGCGATTCAGGTCCGCGACCGCCTCGTCCAGTCTGACATTGTCCAGCACGACACGTCCGTACCGCCACGCGCTGGACTGAACCACGTTGGCCTCCCGCGCGACGGAGGGTTTGGCGCCGTCGAGATCCACGGACTGGCCGGCCGACAGGTAGAGCGCCGGCTTGACGGCGGGAACGGTCGAGGACTTCGCCAGGAGGCGCTTGCTTTCCGACGGATCGACGCCGTGAAAGATCGCCAGACGCCCTTCCTCCAGCACCACCTCGGCGCGGTCCTCCAGTCGCCGCACCTCGAACGCGGTTCCGACGGCCCGGACCTCGTCATCGCCGACGAACACCCGAAACGGCCGCGCGCTGTCCTTGGCGACCCGGAAATAGGCCTGGCCATGCTCCATGAGCACGCGGCGCTCGCTCCGCGTGAAACGCGTGCTGACCTTGGAATCGGTATTCATCAGCAAGGTCGACCCATCGCTCAGCGAGATGGTCCGCAGTTCACCGGGCACGGTCGCGTAGTGCTGCGTGGGCTGAAGCCCTCCCGCCAGGAAGAAGACCAGCGCCGCGGCCGCGGCCAACCCTCCCGCGCCGACTCCCCATTGCGCCAGCCGCCGACCAAATCCCGACCACAAGGGCGAGAACTGCAGCACGGCGCGCGCCTTGGGATCGTCGCCCCACGCCGCCACGGAATCCCAGATCGTCACGTGAACCGAGAAGGCCTCCACATGGGCGGCGTCCGCCTCCAGCCAGGCGTTGAAGGCCTCCCGATCAGCCTGGGTCCGTTGATCGGAATGCAGGCGCACGACCCAGGCCGCGGCCTCTCCTTCAATGCGTTCAGCGTCGGTCATGATCAGGAAGCCGTTGTCGAAGATGACTGAGAGCCTTGCCCATCTCGCGTTCTATGACCTTCACATTGACCGCGTAGCGGGCGGCCAGCTGGGTGTAGGTCAGGCCGTCCAGCCGGTTCAGCAGGAAGATGTTGCGGGTCCGCTCGGGCAGCTCCCCCAGGGCCTTGGCCGCCTGTTCGAGCGCTTCGCGCCCTTCCAGGATCCGCGAGGGCGAGCCTTCGGGGCTGATCAGCTGGAAGTCCGCGATCGGGTCGTGCTGCCCTTCCCGCCTGACGTTGGCCCGGCGCGCGCGATCGATCAGGACGTGGCGGGCGACCTTGAACAGATAGGCTTCGGAGTTCTCGACCTCGGACTCCGCCACCCGCGCGAGGCGCACGAAGACGTCCTGGACGCAATCCTCGGCCGCCTCGGGCGACAGCGCCCGGCGGGCGAAGAAGCGCAGCAGCGGCTTGCGATAGAGCTGCGCCAAACCGGCCAGCGAAGCCGCGACGGGGGCGTCCAGGCGATCGGTCTGTCTCAACGCCGCCCCCCCATCACGTCACATTTCCCTCAAGGATCACGGCGCCAGATGACGTCTCCAAGGTATGAAGACGCAGCGTGACGGATATCCCCCGAGCCAACGGCGAAATTCTTCCCGGACAGTCCCGCTCAGGCTCGCCCCAGCCGCGCCGTCGCGCATTTCCAGGGGCGCGTCGACGGCGGACTTCAAGCCCTGACCGCTCCGGCGCGACCATCCTCGACGACCCAGGTGTTCAGCGTGGCGACCGTGGCGCGGGGGTCTCGGACATCCGAGATCGCCTTGTAGCGGGTCGTCATCCGGCCTCGCCCCACGTCGATCGACATGTAGCCGCGCACCCGGCTGTCGAAGAACTTGATCTGCGGATTGTTGGGCATGGCCGCCATCAGACCTTCATACGGCGGCCCCGACGAGGTGATCGAGGTGCCGACGAACTCGGTGGCGATGGTGGCCGAGGCCGGATCGTCCGCGTTCAGCTTGACGTCATTGGTCCAGAACGAGTGGTAGTCGCCGCTCAGCACCACCGGGTTGCGCGGCTTCAATGTCGTGATCGCCTGGGCCAGGCGGTCGCGCGCGCCGGGGAAGCCGTCCCAGGTGTCGGTCCAGAACTTGGTGTCGGGCCCGCCGTCACCGAAGCGCAGGCCGGCCATCACCAGGTCCTGCCCCAGCACGGTCCAGCGCGCCTGGGTGTTGGCCAGGCCGTCATACAGCCAGCGCTCCTGGTCGAAACCCAGGAACGTGCGGGCCGGATCGCGACGGTCGGGACAGGCCGCGTCGGTGACGATCTGGCCCTTGCCGCCGTTGGGACCGTCGGCGCAGGGCTGGCGCGAGCGGTACTGGCGGCCGTCTAGCATGAAGAACTCGGCCAGCTTGCCGTAGCGGACCCGGCGGTAGATCGGCATCTGCAGGCGCGCGTCCAGCCGCGTGCGGCGGATCGGCATGGCCTCGTAGAACGCCTGATAGCCCGCCGCGCGGCGGCGACGGAAGCTATCGGGCGAGACGCCCGGCGTCTTGGACCAGATCCCCGAATAGTCGTCCTGGATCTCGTGGTCGTCCCAGGTCGCCAGGCACGGCGCGACCTGGTGCAGGCGCTGCAGGTCGGCGTCGGTGCGATGCAGGGCGTAGCGGTTGCGATAGCCGGCCAGGGTCGTGGCCTCTTCCAAGCCGTAGGGGCGGACGATCTGGTCCTTGCGGTCGGGGCCCATCGAATATTCGTAAATATAGTCGCCGAGGAACAGGGTCAGGTCCGGATTCTCGTCGGCCATGTGGCCATAGGCGCTGAAATAGCCGCGCTCCCAGTGCGAGCACGAGGCCACGGCCAGGCGCAGGCGGTCGATGTCAGCGTTCGCGGCCGAAGCGGTGCGGGTGCGGCCGACCGGGCTCTGCTGGCCGAGCGCGGTGAAGCGGTACCAGTACGGGCGGCCGGGGCGCAGGCCGGCGACCTCGACGTGGACGCTGTGGGCGGCGGCGGGCTCGGCCATCGCGTCGCCGGCCATGACCACGTGGCGAAAGGCCTCGTCGGCGGACACTTCCCAACGCACGGGGACAGCGGCGCCCATGCCGCCCAGGCCGTCGGCGGCCAGGGGATCGGTCGCCAGGCGGGTCCACAGCACCATGCCGTCGGGGGCCGGATCGCCGCTGGCCACGCCTAGCGGAAAGACATAGGCGCCACCGGCCTGGGCCTGGCCGAAGCGCAGCACGGCCGGGGCGACGATCAGGCCGGACAGCAGCGCGCGGCGGTTCAGGGTAAGCGAAGACATGACGACTCCTAGAGCTGGGTCCAGGCGCCGACGCCCTTGGCCTCGGCGACCGCGCGCACGCGGCGCTGCACCGGGGTGGGCGAGCCGGCGACGCGCGGGTTGGAGACGCTGACGAAGCTGGCCTCGACCGCCTCGCGCGTGACATGGACGGCGACGAAGCCGATCGCCAGGTGATCGCACCAGACGATGTCGCGGTTACGCTCGGCCAACCGCTCGCCGAAGGGCGCGTCCTTCATGGCCAGAACCACGCCCAGCGACGGACCGGTGAGCGTGCTGGTCGACAGCTCCACAGCCACCCGCCCTTGCTCGTCGTGCAGTTCGTTGACGAAGGCCATGTGGCTGTCGCCCGACAGCACCACGGTGCGCGCCCCGCTGGCGCGGATGGCATCGTAGACCCGTTGTCGCTCGGCCGCGTAGCCCGACCAGGCGTCAAGGTTCAGCAGCGGCAAATCGAGCTTGGTCAGCTCGAAGAAGCCCTTCAGGGCGCCCGAGGTCGGAGCCCAGCGGCTCATGTCCGGATAGGCGTAGTCGGCCATCACCGTGGCGCTGCCCAAGAGCACCCAGGGCCGGCCGGCGGCCACCGAGCCGCGCATCTCGCCAGCGATCCAGTCCACCTGCTGCTGGCCCAGCATCCGGCGCTCCGGGTCGGCGATCTTGCGGCGGAAGCCGTCGAGGTCGGGGCGCTGGTCGGGCAGCCGGTCCAGATCCTTCGGCAGGGCCAACTGGGCCTCGCGGGCCTTCAGCCGGGTCTCGGGCACGATCAGGGTGACCAGGTCGCCAAACGCCACCGCGCGCTGGATGGCGTAGGGATCGGCCGGGTCAGGATCGCGGATCGGCATCCACTCGTAATAGGCGCGGACGGCGGCGACCTTGCGGGTTTCCCAGTCGCCGTCCTTGGCCGGATCGTGGTGCTGGGCGCCGTGCATCCAGTCGTCGTTGGCGATCTCGTGGTCGTCCCAGGTGCAGATCCACGGCGCGCGCTGATGGGCGGCCTGAAGGTCGGCGTCCGTCCGGGCCTGGGCGAAGCGGCGGCGATAGTCCTCGATCGTGACGGTGTCGCGCGGCGGATCGGCCGGCCGCAGGGTGGGCAGGCCCGGATAGGTCGAGGCGCCGTACTCGTAGATGTAGTCGCCGACGAACAGCACCGCATCCAGCTTCGGCCGCTCGGCAATGGCGCGGTAGGCCTGGAAATAGCCCATGGTGTACATGGCGCAGCAGGCGACCACGAGGTCGAGCTGGTCCAGCCGTCCGACCGGCAGGGTGCGGGTGCGGCCGACCGGCGAGCGCTGGTCGCCAGCCTCGAACTGGTACCAGTAGTCGGTGGCGGGCTTCAGCCCTTGCGCCATGACCTTGACCGTGAAGTCCCGCTCGGCCAGGGCGATGAAGCGCCCTTCTCCCACGACCTTGCGCATGGCCGGGTCCGTGGCGATCCACCAGCGGCCGTCGACTTCACCCAGGCCCGTGACCCGCGTCCACAGCAGCATCCGGTCCGGGCCCGGCTCGCCGCTGGCCACGCCGTGGCGGAAGGCGGTCTCGGCGGCTTTCGCGCCGGAGGCCAAGGCCGCCGCGCCCAGGGCCAGGCCCGTCCCTACGACCCGTCTGCGATCGACCGTCATGACAAGCTCCTATCCAGAACGAGGAAACCTCGCCGCGGCGCGAAACGCGCGCCGCGGCGAGGCCGATGGCCGAAGGGGAAACGGCCGTCGATCAATAGCGCCAGCTGACCCGAACGCCATAGGTGCGCGGCTCGTGCGGCGAAGCCGTCGCCGCCGAGATGAAGGCGTTGCGGGTCTCTTCGAAATAGTCGTCGGTGGCGTTGTTGACCCAGACGCCGACCGCGTACTTGCCGTTGGCCGGGCGGGCCGTCAGGCTGGCGTTGAACAGCCAGTAGTCGCCGATCACCGAGTTGGACGACGTGCTGAACATGTCGCTGCGGTAGTTGTAGTTGGTCTCGGCCTCGACCTGCCAGGCGCCGACGTCCATCACGTAGCTGATGGCGCCCTTGTAGTCGGTGCGCGGGAACGGCAGGCGCTCGCCCGAGCGGTCGCTGTAGACGATCTTGTTGTATTGGCCCGTCACCGGGTCCTTGGCCGCCTCGGTGGCGGTGGCGTTGACGAAGAAGAACTCGTCATACTGACCGTACTTGTAGCCCAGCGACTGGCTGATCGTCAGGCGCGCCGTCGGCTTCCAGGTGATCTCCAGCTCGCCGCCCTCGATGTGCGACTTGGGGACGTTGATGATCCGGCCGACGCGGCCGGTCTGGGTGTAGAGCACGCCCTGCAGCTGCTGGTCGCGGTAGTCGTAGTAGAAGGCGGCCAGGTTGACGCGCAGGCGGCGGTCGAAGAACTCCGAGCGCAGGCCCGCCTCGTAGGCGATCAGCTTCTCCGGATCGAACGGGTCCAGCTGCGTGGGCAGGCCGCTGTTGTAGGTGGTGAAGCCGCCCGACTTCACGCCGCGCGCCACGCTGGCATAGCCCAGCACGTCCTTGGTGAAATGGTACTCGCCGCCGACCTTGCCGGACCATTCGCCCATGTGGCGGTCCTTGTCGGTGTTGGCCAGCCGCGAGTAGGTCGGGGCCAGGATCTCGGTCTTGAAGCCCTTCAGCTCGCGGGTCTCGTCCTCGTAACGCAGGCCGCCCGACAGGGTGAAGCGGCTGGTCAGGTCGTAATCGAGGTTGAAGAAGGCGCCCGTGGTCTCGACGTCCTGCTTGTAGGTGGTCGAGAACCAGTTCTTCAGCGTCGAGGCTTCCGAGAAGTCCGAATAGAAGCCGCCGTCGACGGACTCCGTGGAGTGGTAGAGGCCGGCCAGCCAGCGGAACGCCTGGTCGCCACGCGAGGCCAGGCGCACTTCCTGCGACAGGGTGTCGATATCGTTGAAGAAGAAGGTGCCGGCTTCGTTCGAGGCCGTGGCGTCCCAGTCGTTGAACTCGCGACGCTTGAAGGTCTCGTAGCCGACCACCGCCGTCAGGGCGGCCCAGCCGAAGTCGTGGCGCAGGCGGACGTTGGCGCCGACGCCCTCGTTGTCGCGGAACGGCTTGGCGTTGGTCGAGGCGCCGATCAGATTGGCGAAATAGGGCGTGATGCCCCAGCCGGTGATCCGCGGGTCGCTGTCGATCGGGTAGAGCTTACCGATCGGGGCGTAGTTGTGCGACTGGAAGGCGCGGGTGACCAGACGCAGGCCCAGGCCGTCGGACTTGTCGCGGTTGTAGCGCAGCGAGCCGTCGATCTCGGTGACGTCGCTCGGCTTCCAGTCCAGCTTCAGCCGGGCGGCCCAGCGGTCCTTGTCGCCCAGCTTTTCATGGGTGTCGCGGTGATACTGCCAGGCGCCGCCCTGGTCGGTGGTCATGGCCAGGCGGGCCGACAGGGTCTCGGTCAACGGACCCGAGACGAAGCCGTCGACATGGGCGGCATTGAAGCGGCCGTAAGACGCGGTCAGGCCCGCGTCGAAGGTCTGGGTCGGGGCGTTGGTGATGACGCTGACCGCGCCGCCGGTGGTGTTACGACCGTAGAGGATGCCCTGCGGACCGCGCAGCACCTCGATGCGGGCCACGTCGAACAGCGCGCCCTGGGTCATCGAGCCGTAGGGATAGGCGACCTCGTCGACATAGACGCCGACGGTGCCGGTATTGTTGGCGGCATAGTCGGTCAGGCCGACGCCACGGATGCGGAACTGCGGCTGGCCGCCGCCCAGCTGGCTGGTGACCTCCAGGTTCGGGACGCTGTTTTCCAGGTCGTTGACGGTCTGGATGTTGCGGCGGTCCAGTTCGGCGCCGCTGACCACGGTCAGGGCGGCGGCGACCTTCTGCTCGGATTCGGCGCGGCGTCGCGCCGTCACCGTGACCTCGTCCAGACGGGTGGAACTGGCCTCATCCGCCGCCGGAGCGACCGCCTCGGCCGCCATGGCCGGCCCCGCGAAGATCGCGGCGCTTCCCATCAGCAGAGCCACGAATTTCACTTTCGACAGTACACGCATCACGCCCCCTCTTCCCGACGACAAACGGCCGGAAAAATCAGTTGTTCGACATCGAAGGGGATATAGGAGCGGCCCGTGTCGCTTTGATGAAGCCCGAACGAAGGAACTCTTTCACGCGCCCCTGGGCGAAACACAACCAATGAGAGAATTGAATAATATCGTTCGTTCGACGCGCTACGCGGTCACGGGCACCAGGGCCAGCGCCGCCGCGCCAAGCCGCGCTTCCGCCCCTTGAGCCTCGGTCTCAGGGAAGGCCGCGCTCAACAGGGCCGAGCCCTTGATCCAGATCGCGAAACGCATGGCGCCGAGGCGGGTCATGTCGAACGTCGGCGGCCACACGGCCTCGCGCCGCGCATAGGTGCCGCCGCCTTCGGGGCCACGCAGCAGCATGGCCATGTTCTCGAAGGCGGCGTCGCGCCGGGCGATCAGGCAGATCTGCGCGATCAGGCGGGCGTACTTGACGTAGAAGCCGGCGCGCCCCGGGTCTTCGGATGATCCCGGCCGCAAGGTCGGCGCCAGCAGCGCCGCCAGGCCCTCCAGGTCGGCCGGCCGCTCGCGGTCGCGCGGACTGCGGGTGTCCAGATAGTCGGGGATTTCGCGAAACACGCTGTGCCAGATCGCTTCGGTCAGGAACGAGCGCATGTCGGCGAAATGATAGAGGATGGTCGAGGTCGAGACCCCGGCCGTCTGGGTCACGGCGCGGTTGGTGACCGCCCCGATGCCGCGCTCCAGGATCTGGTCGGCGGCGATGTCCAGCAGACGCATCTTCACCGACCCCGGCGCGTGACGCTTGCTGGGCGGCTCCGGCAGAACCAGGGCGTCGGTGAACCATCGCGCCACCTTGGCCTCGCCGCCGGACGGCTCACCGAACGCCATGGCCAACAACCCCTCCAGGCTCTCGCGAAGCAGCAGTTCGTAGTCGAGCCGCCGCGCCAGGGCCGCGGCGTAAAGCTCTTCCATCAGCAGATAGGGCAGATAGACCGCGCCCAGGCGCGCGAGCCGGGCGTCACGGGCCAGCAGCCCCTCCAGCTTGCTTCGCCGCATCGCCAGCCAGCGCGCCAGCGGTTCGCGCGCCGCCTGGGCGGCCTCGGGATCGATCAGAACCTCTTCCCAGATCCGGGCGAAGCGCGCCGAGGGCTCGGCCCGCGCCAGGACGTAGCGCGCGGTGATGTCGACCATTCGCCGCTGATCCAGGACCAGTCCGTCGACCTGGGACAGAAAGGCGTCATGGAACGCCAGATCTTCCTCCATCGCCGCCTCGACCATGGCGCCCAGCACCCCGGCCTTGGTCTGGAAGAGATTGAAGATGACGGTCGTGCTCTTGCCGATCGCCGCGGCGAGGTCGCGCACCGACAGCGCCGCCAGCCCCTGCCCCGCCACGATGTCCATGGCCGCCGCCACCGTCCGCGCACGGGCGTCGTCGCGGTCAGGAGCGGTGAAGGCCATCGGGTCCGATCGTGCTGGCATCGCGCTATGTAAGCCAGATTCCGGCGCGCGCCGCGCGTTTCTGCTCGCCCGCCCGACAACATTCCGCCCGTTGCACGGCGGCGTCAGTCGGATCTCATGGCGCAATCGGCCGATCCGTCCCAGAGCACCGCCTTAAGGCCCCTTAGGCCTCCCCCATCACCGAACGTCGCCCCGGTCGTCGCCGCACTTCACGCTCCAGCGCCACGGCGTTGACCAGCACGCCGTCCCTGTCGTGGATCGGAAAGACCTCGACCTCACACCGATAGGCCTCGCCCGACTTGCGATAGTTGATCAAGGCGACCTTCATCCGCTTTCCTTCGCGCAGCGCGCGCGCCAGCGTGCGGCGCGTCGCGAGACTGGTCTTCTCGCCTTGAAGCAACCGGGGCGTTTGCCCCACCAGTTCCGAACTCGAATAACCGGTCATGCGCTCGAAGGCGCCATTGACGTACAGGATGGTCGGCCCTGGATGCGAAAGCTCGCCATCCGTGACAACCACCGCCGTCTCCGAGGCGGCTGTCAGGGCGGCCACTAGATCCTCTAAGCCCATACTCTCACAACCCACGCACTGAACTCACCCACCGCGACTGCGGCTTAGATGAGATCGGCCAGATTGCAATTCACTTGCTGTTAACCGTGGCCAATCGTCGCGCTTTCAGGTGGTTGCTCAGTTTGGGGAGGCTTTGCCTGCGTCACATCTGCCCTTTGAATAGGAAATTAGCACCTCGTTAGTATTTTGCAGCAACGTTCATGCAACAATGTTCTTAGAGCGAAATCGAACCGCCATGCTGTTTTCGAATACGGCCAAGACCAAGCAAGCCGCCATCGTCGCCGAGCTGCGCGAGCTAAAGGCTCAGGTCGCCGCCATGGACCGGTCCCAGGCGGTGATCGAGTTTAAGCTCGATGGAACGATCCTTCGGGCCAACGCCAACTTCCTGAACGCCCTGGGTTACCGGGCGGAGGAAGTCGTCGGAAAACACCACAGCATTTTCGTCCCGCCAGCCGAAGCGGCGAGCGCCGACTATCGCGCCTTCTGGAATGAGCTCAACAGCGGACAGTTCGTCGCGCGCAAGTTCCTGCGAATCGGCAAGGGGGGCGCCGAATGCTGGATCCAAGCTTCGTACAACCCCGTGCTCGATGAGAACGGCAAGCCCTATAAGGTCATCAAGTTCGCCACCGACGTCACGGCCATCGAGAATGAGCGAATGCGTTCCGAGGGCGAGCGGCAACGCGCGGCGGAAGAGCAGGAGGAGGTTGTCGCCAATCTCGCCGAAAGCCTCAAACGCATGGCGCAAGGTGACCTGACGGCTCGGATCAGCGCCCAATTCCTGGGTCGCTATGCGCAAATCAAGGACGACTTCAACGCCGCGATCGACAGCCTGCGCGAAGCCATGAGTGGGATTACGGCGACGACGGGCGGCTTGCGCGCCGGCGCCGATGAAATCTCCAGCGCTTCGGACGACCTGTCGCGCCGCACGGAGCAGCAGGCCGCCAGCCTGGAGCAGACGGCTGCGGCCCTGGACGAGATCACGGCCACCGTCAAGCGAAGCGCCGAAGGGGCCAAGCAGGCTTCATCCGCCGCTTCGGGCGCGCGAACCGACGCCGCCCGCTCGGGTGAGGTCATGCGCGACGCGGTCTCCGCCATGGGCGAGATCGAGCAGAGTTCAGGTCAGATCACCCAGATCATTGGCGTGATCGACGAAATCGCTTTCCAGACCAACCTCCTGGCCTTGAACGCCGGCGTCGAAGCCGCTCGGGCGGGTGAAGCCGGGCGCGGCTTTGCCGTCGTCGCCCAGGAGGTCCGGGCTTTGGCCCAGCGGTCGGCTGAAGCGGCCAAGGAGATCAAGACCTTGATCGCCAGCAGCACCGCCCAGGTCGAACGCGGCGTCAAGCTCGTCGGCGACACCGGCCAAGCGCTGACCGGGATCGTGACCAAGATCGCCGAGATCGATGTCCTGATCTCCGAAATCGCCACGTCGTCGCAGGAACAAGCCACCGGCCTGAATGAGGTCAATACCGCTGTCAATCAGATGGATCAGGTCACCCAGCAGAACGCCGCCATGGTCGAGGAAGCCACCGCCGCGGCCGCCAATCTGAAAACCGAAGCCGCCGAGCTGGCCTCGCTGGTCGCGCGCTTCCAGACCGGCGCGCCCGCCACGCGCGTCGAACGCGCTCAGCCTGGTCGTCATGCGCCAGCGGCCAATCCCGTGGCGCGAGCCCAGGCCAGGATAGCCGCTTTCGCGCGGCCCGGTGGCGGCGCTCAGGCGGCGGCGCAGTCCTGGGAAGAGTTCTGACCCGCGTCGAGGGAGACGGCCAGATGGTGAGCGAGAGCAGCCTGCCCAGCGCGGGCAAACTGGAGCTGATCTCCTTCGAGATCGGCGGCCAAGAGTTCTGTATCGACATTCGCAGCGTGAGAGAGATTCGGGGTTGGACCGCGGCGACGCAGATGCCGCACACCCCGAGCTACATGCTGGGGGTCATCAACCTTCGGGGCGCGGTGATGCCGGTCATCGACCTGCGCTGTCGCTTGGGTTTAGGCATGACCGAAGTCTCGTCGCGCCACGTCATCGTCGTGATCCAGCACGGCGCGCAGTTGGCCGGCGTCCTCGTCGACGGCGTTCAGGAAACCTTCCAAGTGGACGCCAGCGTGCTGCAGGAGCCTCCGCAGATCGAAACCACGACATCGGACCTTTTCGTCGACGCCATCATCCCGATTGGGGATCGCTTGCTCAGCCGGCTGGTCGTGAGCGCGCTTCTGCCAGCCCAGCGTCTCGTCGCGTAGGAAGCACTCGCTTCAGCCCCCACTATCAAGAGCGGCCAGCGTTACGATTGTCCGCTCGCGAGCGGGTTCGGCGCCTGACCCGGGTGGCCACCGCTCGACCGCTCCAGTTCCTGCCGCATGCGCAGCACCTGGCCGCCGAGGCTGGTGATGTCGTTCTGCAACTGGGCGTTCCGGCGCTTGAGATAGTCGTTCTCGCGACGCATCGCCTGGGCGTCTTCGTCGGTCATGGGCGCGCCTCCCCGATCGTGGACCGCGGGGTCATGCGAATGACCGCCCGCAGCAGGGCCGCGCGATCGGGATGGAGGCCCGGCGCCAGCAGTTCCTTCCGCGCCCCCTCCCGGATCTCGCCCTTGTGCCGACCGCCAAGGAAGAAGGCCTCGGCCCGCACATCCCGCATCGAAACCTGGCGCACGCCGAAGATCGCCAACACGGCGCCCCACGGGTTCATTGAAATACCGCGCGCGTGAGCTCGCGGACTGGACTGTTCGAGGGGGAGGACATGACGTCCCTCCAGGCCGACGAGCCCGCATGGCGCGGGGTAATCCGTGGCCCGGACAAGATAGCGCGATCCAAGGCCAATAGCTCCCCACGACGCAATCTTTTCCCCGCCCCGCGGCCGCGCGTGCTAGGGTCTTGCCGAGGCGCGCAGTAACGCCATCCGGCCCTGCCCCTCCCAGCGGACGGTCCCAAGGTCCCGAAGCCGGGGCGCCCAGACGCTCTCTTCCAGACATCAAATCACGGTCGACCGCTTCAGGTCGGGCTTGGCCCGGCCTCCGCGCGCACGCTCGCCCCCTCCCCCACGGCCCTTGAAAGGAAAACTCTCTTGTCCAAAGGCAATCGTGAAGTCCGCAAACCCAAGACCGCCAAACCCAAGGTGATCGCCGCCGCCCCCCCGACGCTCTCGCAGACCCTGGCGCCGCGCAAGAAATAGCGGCCAGCCCCCAGACGACCGAGCGCCGCGGACCGGCGCGCTCGACGAAAAGGCCACGCCGTGAACACCTCCCCCGGAACTCGCCCCTCGGGCCCTAAGGGCTTGGAAGATCTCCGCTCGACCAGCGGCCAGCCCTCGCGACCCCATCCCATCGCCCCCCGGGCCCCGCGAGGCGCCAGGTCTTGATCCAAGCCCCCCGCCGCGCGCCGCCGACAATCGCCTACCTGATCCTGGTCCATCGCTATCCCGAACAGTTCAAGCGGCTGTTCAAGGCGATCCACGATCCGGCCAACCACTACCTCGTCCATGTCGATAAGAACGCCGGCCCTGAGCTGGAGAACGACCTGCGCGCGTTCCTCGCCGCCTATCCCAACGCCGCCGTCCTGGAGAGCAAGCGCGCCCTGTGGGGCGGCTACAGCCTGGTCGACGCCGAGCTGCGCGGCATGGCCCGGCTGCTCGAGATGGACGCCCGGTGGGACTACTTCATCAACCTGAGCGGCCAGGACTTTCCGCTCGCGACGCAGGGCCGCATCCGGGACTTTCTCGACGCCAACCGGGGCCGGGAGTTCATCCGGGTCCTCGACCAGGCCAGGAGTCGCCCCGAAACCATGGGCCGCGTTCTCGGGCACGTGGTCGAACAGGGCGGCCGCATCATCGACAGCCTGGTCACGCGGCTCTTCTTGAACGACGCCACGCCCTATATCGGCAATCAGTGGAAGATCGTCAGCCGGGCGTTCTGCGAGTTCGTCTGCCATGACCCGTCGGTCGATCGCTACAAGGCCTTCTACCGCAACACCTTCATCGCCGATGAGGGCTTCTTCCAGACCGTGATGATGAACACCGCCATGCATGGCGAGATCGTCAACGACGACCTGCGGATGATCGACTGGGTCCCCGACGGAGACATCAAGCTTCGCCCCCGCACGTTCACCAAGGCCGACGCGGACAGGCTGACGTCGAGCTCGGACCTCTTCGCGCGCAAGTTCGACGCCGAGGTTGATGGGGAGATCCTCGACATCCTGGAATCCCATCTGCGGACCCAGCTCGTCGCCAGCGAGCGCGCTCTGGCGGCCGTCCCCGATCCGCTCGCGATGTTGGTGGCCTAGACACCGCGAACCGGTGTCTCCTTCAGTCGATCAAGGAGTCGCGGCTGGATTGTCCTTCTGAAGGCCATCCAGCCGGCGCCCGGCTAGCGCGACCGCGACTCCAGGTCTCCATCGCCCTAGATCCCGCTCCCGCCACCGCGGGCACATGGACAGTCGACTAAGAGCTCGCGCTATTCGAGCAACACGTCCAGGAGGCGGACATACTGCTGCCCGCTGTGCATATCGCGCTCGACGACGCCACCTTGGGGCGACTTCCTGGGATAGGAGATCTTCAGCACGCTCAGGGAGTCGACGGCGAAGCGCTTCACCTGTGTCGGATCGGCGCCGTAGGCCTCGCCGATCGCCTCGGCCGAGAGCGCGGGCGCGTCCTTGAACCGCGCATAGGACTCCGGTCCGTCGAAGAAGACGTCAATCGTCACCCAAAAGGGCCCGGCGTTCTTCGAGCGCACCTGGTGGCAGACCTCACGCAGCGTGACCATGGTCCGCCTCCTTGCCTTGTTCGAGGTTGTCCTGGTCAAGGTCGACCCAGCGCGTGCGAACCAGTTCGAAGGGATCCGTGGTCTCGACAACATGATTGAGCTTGAACTCGAAGACCTGGCCCCGCTCGATCTCGGCCGGGGAGAACGGGAAGGCGTAGCTGGGCAGCTCGATGCCCATGCGGACAGGAAAATGGAAGAAATAGGGATTGCAGGCCTTGGCGATCTGGGTGGCCAGGGCTTGGCTTTCGGCCGTGGCCACGAACAGCAGGCCCACCTCACGCGGCGGCGGGGTTCCGGCTCCTGGCGTCTGACCTGAGACAGCGTTCCAGCCATAGGCGCGTAGCGAAATGTCGAAGTCGCCGGCCGCGTCGCCCATGGCGCGATGGATGCGCTCGTTTAGCGCCTGCGCCATTCGCGCCATGAACCCTTCGAGATCGGCCAGCACCGCGGGGTCCTCGATCCCCACCAGCATGACCGTTTGAAATGGCCCGCCAGCGGCCCCTTCCAGCTTCATGGTGTAGGGTCCGGGCGTCCATCGCGAGCCGGTGACCCGCACGCTGCGATCGTCCAACGCGAGGTAGACCGAACCGGTGACGTCCAGCACGCCGCCGGGTTCAACCAGACGGAACGGATCGCTGTTCTCGTAGAGCATGTGGGCCGAGACGGTGTGCGGCTCGCAGCGGTTGTCCGGCGAAAGCGGCGCGATGTCGAAGCCTTCGTCGTCGACCGAGAACAGAATGCCGGGGTTCATCGGATTGACCGTGCATTGCCCCCCGCACTCGGCGACCTTGGCGCCGTGCCAGGCCGGACCGGCGGCGGCGCCCAGCATCAGAGGCACGGCGGCCAGGACCGCTGTATCCGTGGTGCGTCCGCCCAGCACGATCTCGGCGCCAGCCCGCAGCGCGGCGACATAGGGCTCGGGCCCAAGCAGGGCGACGATGTGGGCGCAGTCATCAATGACGCCGTCATCCAGCGCGCCCAAAGGCGGTAGAGGATAGATACGGCCCTGCGCGTTGCGGGCCTTCAGCACGGCCTTGTCCTGCTCGGAATAGAGCACCGCGATCCTGGGCGAGATCCCCTGCTCGACCGCGATCTCCCTCACGATCTCCAGGGTCCAGTCGACGGCCTCGTCACAACCAGAGGTGCCACATGAACCGACCAGCAGCGGGATTCCGGCCCTGGCCCGGGCCGCCATCAGGATCGAGAGGTCGCGCTTGACCGCCGCGCGGCTGTACTTGGACTTGCCCGTGCCCAGATACGCCGGGCCGCTGTCGGTGGAGCCGGCGTCCAGGGCGATGGCGTGGGCGCCGGCGGCCAGGCCCGCCTCGACCTCGTCGGGCCGCACACCGCCGCCCAGCGCCCCACAAGGCACCAGGACCTTGACGCCGCCCTCCGGTAGCTTGCCGTCGTACATGGAGACATCCTTCGGAAAATCGTTTCGAGCCACTAGCCGGCTCGCAAGGGGAAGGCGCCGGTGGCCAGGGCGGCGACCAGCAGCAGGAGACAGGCGGCGATCGCCCACTTCAGCGAGAACCGCTGGGCCTCGCCGACCTCGACCTTCAGCAGACCGGTGACCAGGTAGATCGCCGCGATCAGGGGGCTCAGCCCGTGCACCGGCTGGCCGACCAGCGAGGCGCGAGCGATCGCTTCGGCCGGCACGCCGAATTTCGCGGCCGTTTCGGCGATCACCGGCAGGACGCCAAAATAGAAGGCGTCGTTGGACATGAAGAAGGTCATCGGCATGCTGATCAGGGCCGTGATCGGGGCCAGATAGGGCCCAAGGCTTGGCGGGATCGCCACCAGGGTCGCGTCGGCCATGGCCTTGACCATGCCGGTCCCCGAAAGGATGCCGGTGAAGGCCCCGGCCGCGAAGATCAGCAGGACGACGCCCAGAACGTTGTTGGCGTGGGCGGCCACGCGCTTCCGCTGGCTGGCGATGTCGGGATAGTTGACGATGGCGGCGATCGCGAAGGCGCCCATCATCAGCACCGGCAGCGGCGCCAGACCCGTCACCAAGCCGGCCACCAGGGCCAGGGTCAGGGCCAGGTTGAACCAGATCAGCTTGGGGCGCTTGATCGTCGGGTCGTCGGGGAGGTCGAGACGCGGATTCCCCCCCTCCCCCGTCACGACGGGCTCCAGCCCCAGGCGCCCCAGACGCTTACGCTCCCCGTTTCCCAACCACCAGGCCAGGACCAGGACGCCGGCTAGGCCGATCAACATGGCCGGGATCATCGGCAGGAACACCGCGCTGGGCTCGAGACGCAACGCCGTGGCGGCGCGCGCGGTCGGTCCGCCCCAGGGCGTGAGGTTGACGATCGTGTTGCTGAGCCCCAGCAGCAGGGCCAGGATCAGCGGGTTCAGCTTCAAGCGGCGATAGACTGGCAGCAGCGCCGAGATCGTCACCAGCGCCGTGGTCGCGCCGTCGCCGTCCAGCGACACCACCATCGCCAGCAAGGCGGTGCCGACGGTGACGCGGACGGGGTCATCCCCCACCGTCTTCAGCACGAGCCGGACCAGCGGATCGAACAGGCCCGCGTCGATCATGACGCCAAAATAGAGCACCGCGAAGGCCAGCATCAGGGCGGTGGGCGCCAGCTGGGCGACGCCTTTGATGATCATGCCGCCCAGATCAGGCCCCGCCCCCGCCAGCAGACCGAACAGGATCGGCACGACGATCAGGGCCGTTACGGCGGACAACCGCTTGGTCATGATCAGCGTCATGAAGCTGATCACCATCAGGAAGCCGAGCAGCGCCAGGTTCATGACCGCCTCCAGGGTTTGGCGATCATCCTAGTACTTCCAGTTCAGGGTCGCGCCGAACGTCCGCGGCGCGCCGAAAGTGACGAGGTCCGCGCCCTGGAACACGACCTGGTGGGTCCGATAGTAGCGGTCGGTCAGGTTCTTGCCCCACACCGACAGGTTCCAGTGGCCATCGGCGCTGTCGTAGACCAGGCGCGCGTCGGCCAGCAGCTTGGGCTTGCGGACCGTGATCGGGTTGTTGTCGATATCGTCCCAGACCTTGCTCTCGTAGGCGAGGTCGACGGTTCCGGTCAGGCGCGCGCCTGAAGCGAAGGGCTGTGCGTAACTGGGCGACAGGGTGATCTTGTGCCTGGGGCTGCGGGTCATGTGGTTGCCCGAGCGATCCTGCCCGCGATCGACCAACTCCAGGAACTTGCCGTCCGTATAGGCGTAGCTGGCGCCGACCCGCATCCGCGGGCTCAGTCGCGCGTCCAGCGAGGTCTCCAGACCCCGGATGCGCGCGGTGCCGGCGTTGGTGGTGATGGTGTCGAAGCCCCGGGTGCTGCGCACCTGCAGGTCCTGGTAGTCGGTCTGGTAGATCGAGGTGTTCCAGGTCAGGCGACGATCCAGCAGCGTGGTCTTGGCGCCGAGTTCGTAGAGGGTGGCGGTCTCGGGATTGAACGGGGTGGCGGCCGAGGTCGCCGTTGACGGCGTGTCCTGGTAGCCGCCGCTCTTGAAGCCGGTCGAGATCACGCCGTACAGCATGACGTTGTCGCTGGGTGAGACGTCGCCGCCGATCCGCCAGGTCAGCTTGTCCCAGCTGTGGCTCGTATCGATGCTGTAACGGGCCGCGGCGCGCAGCAGGGCCGTGGAGTCCAGGTTGTTGAGCGCGTAGTCCTTCTTGTCCTTGGAATAACGCAGGCCGCCGAAGACATTGATCTTGGCGGTCACCGGCCAGGTGGCGTCGCCGAACAGCGCCCAGCTGGTCGTCTGGGCGTCCTGGTGGAAAAGGTCCTTGGCCGCATAGGTGGCCGGCGGCGTCGGGCGCGACTTGATGTCGGCCAGAAGACTGTCGGTCCGCTGCGTGTCCGCGCCAAAATAATAGCCGCCCACCACCCAGCGCAGCTTCGAGCTGGGCAGCGCCGAGGCCCGTAGTTCATGGCTGTGGAAGTTGGTGTTCTCGTCCTGGCCGCCTCGAAAATTCAGGGCGTAGATGCTCGGATTGCCGCCGTCGAAGTCCTCGGCGTAGTGGTAGGTCAGGTCGCGATACGAGCCGATATAGGTCAGGGACGCGAAAGGCAGGTCCCAGCTGAGATTGGCCCGCACGCCCCAGGTGTCGCGGTCGTTGCGGCCGTTGTTCTCGGCGAAATACTGGTCGCGCTGGCCGTTGATCCGCCACAGGGCGCCGGCCGGTACGCTGGGATCCACCTGCACGACGTGGCGCGCGTCGCCATTGCCGCGATCGCGCGTGCCGTCGACGGCCAGGACCGCCGAGAAGGTCTCGCTGGGCTTCAGCAGGAGCTGCACGCGGCCGCTGTTGGTGGCCTGGTCCTCGGCCGCGCCGCCGGCGAAGGCGTTCTTGGTGTAGCCGTCGTGGTTGCGCGAACTTAGGCTGACACGGACCGCCGCCTTGCCGTCGGCCAGCGGGGCGTTGACGAAGCCAGCGCCCTCCACCCGTGAATAGTTGCCGACCGTGATCGACGCGCCCGCGTTGAACGCGGCCGTTTCGGGCTTGTGGTTGATGATGCTGAGCGCGCCGCCGACCACGTTCTTGCCCAGCAGCGTGCCTTGCGGCCCCTTCAGAACCTCGATGCGCTCGACGTCGAAGGCGTCAAAGGCGACGGCGGAGGGGCGACCATAGTAGACCTCGTCGATGAACACCGACACCGACGGGTCGCCGGCCGCGCCTCGATCGGACGAGCCGATGCCACGCAGGGTCGGGCGCGGCTGGCTGCTGGGGAAGGTGTCGAAATTGAGCCCCGGCGTGCGGTTGGCCACGTCCTGGACCTGGACGATGCGCGCCTGCTCGATCTCCTTGGCGCCGAACACCGACAGGGTCAGCGGCACGTCCTGCAGGTTCTCCGAGCGCTTCTGGGCAGTCACCACCACCTCGTCGATGATCGAGGCCTCCGGCGTCGGTGACGCGGTCTGTGCCTGCGTCGCCGAAGCGGTCGAAAGCGCCAGGGCGCAGGCGGATGCAAGCAAGGCGTGACGAGCATTCATGGGTGTTCCCTCCGCTGCGCTTTCACATTGACAATTTTCGTCAATGTATATTTTGATATCGCGCTTGAGGTGATACAGAGCCCTAATGATCTGACTCGTCAATCTGTACGAAAATCATCAATATGAATGACGACGCGCTCTTCATGGACGCCGGCGAAGCCGCCGAGACCTTGGGCGTCAGCCTGACCACCCTCTATGCTTATGTCAGCCGAAAGGGCATCCGCTCGGAAAAACAGCCGGGCTCGAAGAGCCGCCGCTACTGGCGCGCCGACGTCGAACGGGCGCGAAAGCGCGGCAAGCCCGCCGATCCCTCGGCCGGCCTGATCAAGTCGACCGCCGTCACGCTGATGACCGCCAAGGGCCCGTTCTACCGCGGTGTCTCGGCTATCGACCTGGCCGAGACAGGCGGCATCGAGGAGGTCGCTGGCCTGCTCTGGAACGCACCCGACGCCTTCGCCGCAACGGCGCTGGTGCTGCCGCCAGACTACGATGAAGCCGCCAGGGTTTTCTCGTCCCTGCCCCGCACCGCGCGCGCCATCGCCCTGTTTAGCCTGATGGAGCAGGCCAACCCTCGCGCCCATGATCTGTCGCCCAGCGGATATGCCCGCGCGGGCGCCGGCGTCGTCCGCTGCTTCGCCTCGATCGTCTGCGGCGGCGCGCCCTCGGAAACGGGGCCGATCCACGAAGTCCTGGCGCGCAATCTGGGCGTCTTGCCCGCCTATGCGGATATCATTCGCCGCTGCATGGTCCTGGCGGCCGATCATGAACTGGACCCGACCACCTACGCCGTCCGCGCCGCCGCGAACGCAGGGGTCACCCCCTATGGCGCGGCGATGGCCGGTCTGGTCGCCGGCCGGGGACGACGCCTGCACCAAGGCCGCGCCGAGACCGTGGCGCGGTTTATCGAGGAGGCGATGAATGGCGATCCACGCGAGGCGGTGCTGGCCCGATTCCGGATCGGCGAGCCGATCCCCGGTTTCGGCGGCCACCTTTACGCCGACAAGGATCCCCGCGCCCAGGCGCTGATCGTCGCGCTCGAGCGCGTTGTTCCCGAACCCCTCTTCGCGCGCCTGCGGATTGTCGCCGACACGGTCGAGGATCTGACCGGCGCGGCTCCCGACTTCATCGTGCCGACGGTGTTCCTGGGCAAGATCCTGGGCCTAAAGGGTGAAGAGCTCGCCATTTCGACCGTGGGCCGCATGGTCGGCTGGATCGCTCACGCCATGGAGCAGTATCAGGACAACGAACTTTTCCGCCCGCGCGCATCCTATGTCGGACGCCTGCCGGGCTGAGAGCTAAGGCGCGACGCCGCTGTGGAGGCTGATCATATGCATATGGCGAAGCATAGATCAGCCCGCCCGGTCGGCCGGATTCGGCGGGGACAGGCTGACGCCGCCGCCTCGCGCCCGACCACGGAGCCGCCGTCATAGGCCAACCTGGAGCCGCTAAGCCGCCTACAGCGCCCGCCAGCCGATCAGTTCGACGTGCGGGCTGAGATAGCCGGGCCGCACAGGCTCTTCCTGAGCCAGAGCGGTGGAGAGATAGCGGGCATGGTTGTCGCAAAGGACTGTGGCGACCCGGGCGTCGGGCCGCCCCGCCTCCAGCACCTTGATTGCGGCGATCAGATTGGCGCCACTGGAAATACCCACGCCCAGACCCAGTTGCCGGGCGACCTTCTGGGCCATCAGGATAGCGTCGCCGTCATGCACGGCGATCACCGGCGCCAGTTCGTTGAGCTTGACGATGTCGGGAATGAACTCGTCGGAAACGCCCTGGATGCGGTGGGCGCCGACCTTGTGGCCGGTGGAAAGGGTCGGCGACTCGGCCGGCTCGACCGGATGGACGCTGGCGGCCAGCCGCCGGTCGCGAAACAGCCGGGCGAAGCCCATCACCGTTCCGCCCGTTCCCACGCCGGCGACGAAAGCGTCGGGCTCGAGGCCTTCGGCCGCCATCTGGGTCAGCAACTCCTCGGCCGTGCCGTGATAGTGGGCCCGCCAGTTGTCGTCATTGGAGAACTGGCGCGACAGGAACGCGCCTTTGGCGGCGGCGTAGGCCTCGGCCATGCGCACCGATCCGACGAAGCCGCCCTCGGCCTTCGACACCAGGCGGATGGTCGCGCCGTGGCTGCTCAGTAAGGCCCGCCGTTCCAGGCTCATCCAGTCGGGCATGAAGATCGTCACCGGGTGGCCGAGCGCCTGGCCGACCGCGGCCAGGGCGATGCCGGCGTTACCGCTGGTGGCCTCGACGATCTCCTGACCCGGCGCCAGTTCGCGACGCTCATAGGCCGCGCCGATGATGCTGCAGGCCATCCGGTCCTTGATGCTGCCGGTGAGGTTATAAAGCTCGGCCTTGGCGAAGACGGTCGCGGCCCGCCCCCGCCACAACAGGTCGATCGCCAGCAGCGGCGTGCGCCCGACAAGACCCGACATGGCCGAAAGCGCGGCGATCGCCTGGTCGCAACCCCTTGCGGGCGCGTTCGGCGCCTTGGCGAAACGTCGCGTGTCGGCCGCGCCGATCGAACTCGCAAGCATGAAAAGACCTTTGTTGTTGATGTCGTCGCGGAACGGCGCGCCTGAAAGCGTCAGACCTGACCGGCCAGGCCGCGCCAAACCGGTATGGTCCGCCACCCGCCACGGCCGCGACCCGAGCGCCCTGGCCTGGGCGCCGACGGCGCCAAATCAGCTTGGTGGGCAACGCTCATGCCAAGACCCTCGATCAAGGCCGCAGAACCTGCCTAGCCCCGCGCCAAATGTCTTCCCAAATTTTCCCAAGAAATGACCGAAGTGCGATGGTTTTATCCCACACCATCGACACCGATAAGAACGAGACCTGAGATATCGGTCGCAACACAAGCGCCAGGCGGAGCAGATCCAGAGAGATTCCCGCCCAGGACCGCCAGACCCGAACAAAAACCCATGCAGATCGGGAATGTTGGAATTTTGTCCACCAGATGGAGTTTCAAGCGATCCAGTTTGGGATGACACCACAGCCGCCTCTATGAAACAGTTCAGTGACGAACAAGGTTCGCGGAGGCGTCAGCAAGACCGCAGGCCACGCCTCCGCGCCAAACAACAGATGAAGACAACTCTGAGATTAGTAAGACGATAGGTCGCGTGACTGGGGGCGTTACAACGTGTCGCAATCTGCTTTAGGGGCTCAGCTGGCGTCCGACTATATTGCTACGAGCGCCGCGCTCGACACCTTGCTCGTCAAGAGCCCCGCCGATTACTTTTGGCGCTATGTGCCGGAATTGAAGAGCTATCTGTCCAAACGGCTCGACAGAGGCGAGATCGACGACGTCGTGCAGGACGTGATGCTGAAGCTTCATACCCGCGACGCCCGCTGGGACATCCGCTTTCCCAAGCGCTACTTCTACCAGGTGGTCCGCTCGACCCTGGTGGATCTCTATCGGCGCAACCGCTCCCGCTGCGTCCATCACCATTGCGAGCTGTCGCCCGAGACCCATCCTCGCGACGACCTTTCGCCGATCCGCATCCTGCAGGCGCGCGAGGAAGTGCGGGCGGCCCGGGCGGCCCTGGCGCTCCTGCCCCAGAGGACGCGCGAAATCTTCCTGGCCGTGCGCCTGGAGGGCCAGAGCCTCAAGCAGGTGGCCGCGAGCCACGGCATCTCCACCAGCGCGGTCGAAAAGCACATCACCCGGGCGCTCAACACGCTGTCGGTCCAGCTCCACGACCGCGATGATCCGATCACGGACAGCTGGGGCGCGGGCGCCCGGGTGCGTCGCCTGGCCATGAGCGCGGCCCCAGCCCTGAGCTGATCGCCGCGCTGGACGACACCTCCAGAGACTAGGCGCGAAGCCGTCCCAGGAACGCGCGGGTCCGCGCCTCGCGCGGATCGGCGAAGAAGCTGGCGGGCGGGCCGGACTCGATGATCCGTCCCTGGTCCATGAAGATCACCCGATCGGCGACATCGCGGGCGAACTGCATCTCGTGGGTGACGACCATCATGGTCATGCCGGACTCGGCCAGGCCGCACATCACGTCCAGCACCTCGCCGACCATTTCCGGATCCAGCGCCGAGGTCGGCTCGTCGAACAGCATGACCCTGGGCGCCATGGCCAGGGCGCGAGCGATCGCCGCGCGCTGCTGCTGGCCGCCCGACAGCTGGATCGGAAACTTCCGTGCATGATCGGCGATGCGCACGCGCTCGAGCAGGGCCATCGCCTGAGCCTCGGCCTGAGCGCGCGCCAGGCCGGCCACGCGGATCGGCGCCAGGGTGCAGTTGTCCAGGATGCTCAGATGCGGAAAGAGGTTGAAGGCCTGAAACACCATGCCCGTCGCGCGGCGCGCGGCCGCCCCGTCCTGGCCGCGGGCGTCCAGGTCATGGCCATCGACCCGGATCGTTCCGCCCTGGTGAGGCTCCAGGCCATTGACCGTGCGGATCAGGGTCGACTTTCCCGAGCCGGACGGTCCCAGCACCACGACGCGCTCGCCTGGCCGCACCGACAGGTCCACGCCGCGCAGGACGTGCTGGTCGCCGTACCATTTCTGCAGGTCGGCGATCTCGATCATGGCTTGGCTCATGAGGGGGCTCCTTGGGCGCGCGCGACCCGCCTTTCCAAGGCCGCCGACCAACGCGAGAGGCCGAAGCAGAGCAGCCAGAAGGTCAGGCCAACGAAGATGTAGGCCTCCGGCTCCAGCCCCTGCCAGGCGTAGTCGCTGACGGCGTTTCGCAGGACGCCGGTGATGTCGAGCACGCCGATCACATAGATCAGGCTGGTGTCCTTGAGCAGGCCGATGAAACTGTTGACCAGGGCCGGCGTCGCCGTGCGAAGCGCCTGGGGCAGCACGACGAAGGCGAGGACCTGCCAGCCCTTCAGGCCAAGGGCGCGGGCGGCCTCGCGCTGCCCCTGGGGCACGGCCATCAGTCCGCCGCGAACGGCTTCGGCCATGTAGGCGGCCTCGAAGAAGGTGATGGCGATGATCGCGCGGGTCAGCTTGTCGAGGCTCCACTGGGGCGGAATGAGCAGCGGGACGAGCACGGCGGCGGCGAACAGCACCACGATCAGGGGCGCGGCCCGCACTGCCTCGACATAGGCGCCGGCCAAGATCCGGATGACTGGCAAGGGGCTGCGCCGGGCCAGACCCAGGAGGACGCCGATCGGCAGGGCGAAGATGGCGCTGACCGCGCCCACGATCAGGTTCAGGGCTAAGCCGCCCCAATAGGCGCTGGGCACGCTGGGCAGAACGCCGGCGCCGCCCATCAAGGCCAGGCAAGCCAGCGCGCCGACGGGCCCGGTGAGCATGGTCAGCCCCGCCCGGCGTCGCCAGGCCAGGGGAGCCAGGCCGACGGCCAGCATCGCCACGGCCAGGCCCACACGCCAGCCATGGCCGGCCGGATAGAAGCCCAGAAGGATCTGCGGCGCGCGGGCGGTGATCATCGCCCAGCAGGCGCCGGCGGGATCGCAGGCGGCCCGGCTTTGCCCGATCCAGGTCGCATCCCAGAAGAGCCACCGCAGCGCCGGCGCGGCGAGAACAAGCGCCGCCAGGGCCATGGCGAGCCCCGCCGCCCAGGCGGTCCATGGCTGGCGCGCGCGCCCCGGAAGGCTCGGAAAACGGCGGACGCTCATCGCACCGCCCATCGCGCCTGACGCGCGGCCCACAGATTGATCAGCCCGCTCAGCGACAGGCTGAGCACGAGATAGAAGCCCAGGATCATGCCCAGCGTCTCGACCGCCTGGCCGGTCTGGTTGAGGACGGTGCCGCCAAACAGCGCCACCAGATCCGGATAGCCGACGACGATCGCCAAGGAGGCGTTCTTGGCCAGGTTCAGATATTGGCTGGCCAGGGGCGGAGCGGCCACGCGCAAGGCCTGGGGCAAGGTCACCCACCGCAGGGTCTGGATCGGCGACAGGCCCAGCGCCTGGGCGGCCTCGGCCTGACCGGCGTCCACCGCCGCCAGCCCGCCGCGGACGACCTCGGCGATGTAGCCACCGCTATAGAGCGACAGCGCCGCGACCAGGGCCAGCAGCGGCGGGGAAAGGACACTGCCGCCGACGAAACCAAAGCCCTGCGGGCGCGGGAGATCCAGGCCCGATACCGAGAGCACGAGCCCGAGTCCGCAAAATCCGAGCCAGCTGATGCTCAGCGCCATGGCGACGCGGCGCGTGGGCGCGGCGCGCCAGATCCCGACCAGCGCGGCCAGGGCCAGGCCGGCGCCGGCCAAGGCCGTCCCAGAACCCCAGCGCCATTCGATCCGCGGCAGATAGAGCCCGCGATTGCTGACAAAGCCCAGGCCGCCAAGCTCGATGGCCTCGCGCGGCGGCGGCGCCATGGCCAGGAGGCTGTAGAGCACCAGCAGCAGGATCGGCAGCGGCATGTTTCGGGTCAGCTCGACATAGGCCCGCGCCAAGCCGCGCATCCACGGCGCGCGGGTCCGCAAGGCCACGCCGAACCCGACGCCCAAGGCCGTGGCGAACACGCCGGCCAGCGCGGTCACGCGGAGGGTGTTGACCGTGCCGACCCAGAACACCCGCGCATTGCTGTCACGCGGCGAATAGGCGATGGCGGTCTCGGCGATGTCGAACCCGGCGGCGCGGTGCAGGAAATCAAAGCCCGAGGCTAGGCCGCTGGCCCGCAGGTTGGCCGCGCCCGTGCGAGCGGCCATGACCAGAACCAGGCCGAGAACGGCCAGGGCCAGGCCCTGCCAGGCCCAGCCCGCCAGGCGCGCGGAGGTGATGGGGGAAACGGGCGGGCGGCTCATCGCATCGGCGGCGCGAAGATCAGACCGGCCGGCTGGGCGTTCCACAGGCCGTTGAGGCCGCGTTCGATCTTCAAGGGCGTGGCCGCGCCAAGGTTGCGATCGAAGACCTCGCCGTAATTGCCGACCTGTTTGATCAGTTGGTAGGCGAAGTCGTCCGACAAGCCGATCATCGCCCCATAGCCGGGCTCGGCGCCGAGCAGACGGCGGATTTCGGGATTGTCGCTGTGCTGACGCATGGCCTCGACATTGGCCGAGGTCACGCCCAGTTCCTCGGCCAGGATCATGGCGTTGAGCGTCCAGCGCACGACATTGCCCCAGCCGTCGTCACCCTGGCGCACGACCGGCCCCAAGGGCTCCTTGGAGATCACCTCGGGCAGGATCAGGTGATCGTCGGGCCTGGCCAGGGTGGCGCGGGCGGCGGCGAGGTTGGAGAGGTCGGCGGTGTAGACGTCGCACTGCTCGCGGCCATAGGCGGCGCGGGCCTTGTCCTCGGTGTCGAAGACCACCGGCTCGTAGGTGAGCTTGTGGGCGCGGAAATAGTCGGTGAGGTTCAGCTCGCTGGTCGAACCGGTCTGGATGCAGATGCGCGCGCCGTTGAGCTGGGCCGCGTGCGTCACCCCCAGCGCCTTGCGCACCATGAAAGCCTGGCCGTCATAGTAGTTGACCCCGGCGAAATCGAACTTGGCGTCGCGCGAGAAGGTGGCCGAGGTGTTGCGCCACAGGACGTCCGCCTCCCCGGCCTGCAGCACCGTCAGGCGCTCGGTCGAGGAGGTCGGCACGAAGCGCGCGGCTTCGGCCCGGCCGAAGATGGCCGCGGCCGTGGCCCGGCAGAAGTCGGTGTCGAACCCCCGCCAGCGGCCGGTGTTGTCGGCGTAGGCGAAGCCGATGAGGCCCTGCTGGACACCGCAGACGAGATAGCCGCGCGCCCGGACGGCGGCCAGGGTCCGCCCCTGCCCCGCCCCGGCGCCGGCCAGGGCGACCGGCGCGCCCTCGACGCCGACCGCCTTGGGCGGCGGGCCATCGACGGCGCTGCCGGGATCGCCGCAGGCGGTGAGCAGGCTCAAGGCCGCCCAGGCGGCGAAGGCTCTAGCGCGGCGCGCCATCGCCGGCCTCGTAGCGGTCGCGCAGGTCGAGGGCGCGCGAGCGCAGGGGCTGAACGATCCCGTCGATATAGATCGCGGTGGGCAGGGTGCGCGGCTCCAGGGGATCGCCGTCCCAGACGACCAGGTCGGCCACGCGGCCCGGCTGCAGCGAGCCCAGCTGGTCGGCCAGGCCGAAGATCCGCGCCGGAGCCACGGTGATGGCCTCCAGGGCGGCGGCGTAAGGCAGCCCCTGGGCGACCGCCGAGCCAGCCTCGTAGCGCAGCTCGCGCACGCGGTGGGCCGGATCGGGGCTGACGATGGCGATCTCGACGCCGGCCGCGCGCAGCCGCGCGGCGTTCTCCAGACTGGCCCCGACGATCTCGAAGGTGCGCGGCAGGTCGGCGGTGGCGTTGAGGATCACCGGGACCTTGGCGGCGGCGATGTCGGCGGCCACGCGCCAGCCCTCCTCGGCGCCGTTGAGGATCACGCGAAGACGCTGCTCGCGCGCGAAGGCCAGGACCTGGCGTATGTCGGACGCGCGATGAACCGTCACCAGCAAGGGCTCGCGCCCTTCGACCACGGGGATCAGGGCTTCGAGATCCTCGCGCGACAGGGCCAGGGTCCGGGTCTCGCCGCGGTCATAGGCGGCGCGGTTTTGCTTGTAGAAGCGCACCTCGTCGAACCGCGCGCGCAGCAGGCCGATCTCGGCGCCGCGCGAGCCGCCCGCCCCGTTCTCGCCGAACGACATCGCCACCGCCAGGCGGGGCTTGAAGAGCAGGTCTCCAGCCAGGCGGATGGCGAAGGCCTGACCGGCGAACAACGATCCGCCGCCGTCGTCGCCGCCGCCCTCGCCGTCCCCGCCGGGGGCGGGCACGACGATCGCTCGGGTCACTCCGCCCAGACGGGCGACCGGGACCAGGGTCGTTTCCGGGTTGAGGCCATACTGCGGCTCGAAGGCCGCGCCCAGTTCGGACGAGGCGCTCTTGGCGTCGTCGGTCCCCTTGACCGAATTGACCTCGCGCACGCCCAGCACGGTGTTGGCGGCGAAGAGGCCCGGCGTGACGACCGCGCCCTTGGCGTCGATGACGGTGGCGCCGGCCGGCGGGGTCAGGTTGGCGCCAACCGCGACGATCTTGCCGTCGCGGATGATCACCGCGCCATCGGCGATCTCGCCGGCGGGCCCCATGGTCAGCAGGCGGGCGTGGACGATGGCGGTGGTGGGCCCGGCCAGGGCCGGGACGGCGATCGCCGAGGCGGCCAGAAGCCCGGCCAGGAGGGTGCTGAAGGGCTTCATTGGGTGAGGTCTCCGCGGTTCTGGCCCAGCTCGAAGTCGGACGGACGCCGCGGCGCCTTGCGGTCGAACTGAAGGACGCCATCGATGAACACCTGGTCGGCGACGGCGTAGATGCTCAAGGGATCGGCGCTCCACAGGACGATGTCGGCCATTTTGCCCGGCTCCAGCGAGCCGGTGCGGTCGGCCACGCCCATGACCTTGGCCGAGTTGAGCGTGATCCACTGGATGGCTTCGGCGTCGGGAATGTCGATGCCGGCGCGGCGCCCCGCCGCCTGGGCCACGGCGGCCTCGCGGTTCAGGCGCTGGATGATGTTGGGATCGTCCGAGTGCAGGGAGACGCACACCCCGGCCTTGGTCAGCAGGGCCGCGTTCTCCTCGATGCCGTCATAGGCCTCCATCTTGAAGCCCCAGCGGCCCGACCAGACGGCCGCGCAGATGTGCTCGCGGGCCAGCAGGGGCGCGATCTTGTAGGCCTCGACCGCGTGGTGGAAGGCGGTGATGTGGTATCCGAACTCGTGGGAGACATCGATCAGATTGGCCATCTCGTCGGCGCGGTAGCAGTGGTTCTGCACCAGCAGTTCGCCGTCCAGGGCGCCCGAAAGGGTCTCCAGGGTCAGGTCGCGCTTGGGCGGCTCGCCTCCCTCCCCCTTGGCGGCCTTCTTGTCGTAGGCGCTCCAGCGCTTGCCATAGTCGGCCGCCTCGATCCAGCCGCGGCGATAGCCGGCGACATTGCCCATGCGGGTGGCGGGCGTGCGGCCGCGCGCGCCGTAGCGGCCCTTGGGGTTTTCGCCGCAGGCCATCTTCAGGCCGTAGGGCGCGCCGGGAAACTTCATGCCCTGGGCGGTGACGGCCGGAACGTTCTTGAGCGCGACCGTGCGGCCGCCAAACAGATTGGCCGAGCCGGGCAGGACCAGCAGGCTGGTCACGCCGCCGGCCCGCGCGCGCTCGAAGCCGGCGTCCTGGGGCCAGACGCTATGCTCGGCCCAGACATAGCCGGTGTTGGGATCGATGTTCTCGTTGACGTCGATCTGGCCGGTCACGGCCGGCGCGGGAAAGACGCCAAGGTGGGAGTGGGCGTCGATCAGGCCGGGCGTGACCCAGCGGCCCTTGGCGTCGATCACCTTGGCTCCCGGCGGCGGGGCCGCGCTCGGGCCGACCGAAACGATCTTGCCCGCGTCGAACACCACCATGCCGCCGAGGATCTTCTGGCCGGTCCCGGTGTAGATGTTGGCGTTGACGATCGCCACCAGACCCGAGGCCGGGGGGGCGTAGGTGCTGGGATAGGGATCGCGGACCGGAACCAGGCCCTTGGGCGGGGGAGCGGCCGGACGCGGCGGCGCGGCGGGAGCTTGCGGCTTGGGCGCGGCGGCGCAGGCCGTCAGCAGCAGGACCGCCGAGGCGGCGAGCCAGGGCGCGCGGCGACGCGCCTGGGCGTCCCGGACGGGTCTGGATTGTTGCAACACGAGAGTCTCCTGAACCTGTCCGGGCCAATCCGGCCGGCGGCCAACGCGGGAAGAAGAAGGCGGTCCCCGCCGGACGCTTTGGGCAGAAAGCACCCGGCGGGCCGTGGCGGTCATGCGCTCCGAACGCCCCTGGGGAGAAAGCGTCCTTCAAGAGCGCCCCCGACGGACCCGAAGGTCCGCCGGGGCGTCATGACCCGCCTCGAGGCTAGAAGGACTTGCTGAGGCTGAAGTACCAGTAGCGGGCGTAGGGCTGGTAGACCGCGCCCAGATAGCCGTAGGTTCCCGACGACAGCGGCGGGGTCTCGTCGGTGATGTTGTTGACCCCCAGCCGCAGCTTGGCGCCGTCGAACCGGCCGCTGGCGACCGTCCACTGGCCATAGAGGTTGCCGGTGACCTGCGACTCCACCTGCCAGGGCGTGCCGTCGGCCGCCAGCAGGCTCGTATCGTCCATCGACGAGATGTACTTGGTGAAGGCGCCCACGGTCACTTGCTCGTAGCGCCAGGTCAGCGAGGCCGAGACCTTGGTCTTGGGGGTGCCGTTCTGGCGCAGAAGATCCCCGCCGCCGGTGATCGAGGTGCCCGCATTGATCTTGCCGGCGTCACGCGCGGCGATCAGAGCGGCGATGTCGGCCGACGGTTGGCGATAGAACTTGTTGAAGTGGGCGACATTGATGTCGGCGTCGAAATCGCCGAAGCGGGTGCCGTGCAGACGCCAGTTGAGGCCGACGTCGAGACCGCGGACATCCTGCGGATTGAGGTTCTGGTACTGGTCCTTGACGTAGGTGACCTGGCCGACGGCCGCCAGGCCCGTGCCGGCCACCCGGGCGATATCGTCGGCGGTGGGGGCCAGGCGGATGACGTTGGGATTGCTCGAGCCCTGGACCCGCATCAGATAGTCCAGGATCAGGGCGTTGCCCTCGCCGAACACGCCGATGATGCCGTTCTGCTTGGTGTCCCAGACATCGACCGTCAGGGTGAAGCGGCCAAGCTCGGAAGGAATGAACTTGGGCTGCAGCACCAGGCCGATCGACTGGCTCTGGGAGGTCTCGGCCTTCAGGTCGGGATTGCCGGCCCGCTGGGCGGTGGCGACGATCGAGGCCGAGCAGGCGCTGAAGGTGCTGATCTTGCCGGACCGCAGGTCGGCTTCGCAGAAGATGTAGTCGGTGCGGGTGTTGCCGCGTGTGACGATCGCGGAATTGACCTGCAGCAGGTTCGGCGCGCGGAAGCCCTTGGAGTAGGAGCCGCGGACGCGAACGCCGTCGACCAGGTCCCAGGCCAGGGCGACCTTCGGCTTGGCCACGTCGCCAAAGTCGCTGTAGTGCTCGTAGCGGCCAGCCAGCTGCATCTCGACATTGCGCACCAGCGGCACGTTCATGTCGGGCGAGATGATCGGCACGGCCAGTTCGGCATAGGCCGAGGCGACCTTGCGCGACCCTTTGGAGTCGGGGGTCGGGCTGACGCCGAACAGGTCGGACGTCTGGACTTCGCCGGTCACCGCGTCGGTGAACTTGATGGAGCCGTCGACGCGGGCGTCGCGGTTGTCGCTGATCGTCTCGCGGCGCAGCTCGACGCCGGCCGCCAGGCCAAGGTCGCCGCCCGGCAGAGCGATCAGATCGGCCTTGGAGACCTTGAAGTCCCACTGGGCCAGGGTCGAGCGGCCCTTCAGATAGGTCTTGACGCGGATGGCGTCGAGCGCGGCCTTGCTGCTGGGGGTGGTGTCTGCGCCGGTCGGGTTGCTGACGCCGCCGCCATTGAAGGGGTTGTAGGCGTCGGGGGTCGACAGGGCCAATTGCTTCTGCAGGGCCGTGGAGCTGACGCCGTCCTGGACGTCGGTGACGCCAGCCTCGGTGTAGAGCAGCGCGCTGTCCCAGCGGAAGCCATAGGCGTCGCCCTTCAGCCCGCCCAGGACGCGGACCTGCTTGCCCTTGACGTCGACATTGGTCGGGCCCAGGTCGCCGAACCGGTAGTTGGTCAGGGTCACCGCGCGGCCGGAGGCGGGAATATTCAGGTTAGCCAGGCGATTGGGATTGACCGTACCGTCGGCGAAGGTGGTCGGGCCGAACGGATTCCAATAGTTGGAGGTCGGGACCGTGATTTTGGTCGAGCCGATGGTGAAGACCGAGTCCTGAACGCTGTGGGTCTTGGAGAAGTAGTAGCCCAGCTCGCCATAGGCGGTGACGTTGTCGGTCAGGTCATAGCGCCAGGTCGAGAACAGGTTCGTCCGGCGCAGCTTGGGCATGACCGACAGGCCATAGGTCGCCTGACCGTCCGAGCGGGTGTCGCGCGCGGCCCCCGCGGTGGCGCGCGTGCCCGTGCCGATGCAGATACCGTTGGCCAGGACCGAGGCGCAGGAGCCGTCGGCGGTGGGCTGGATGTGGAAGACGCCGGCGGCGGTCGTCAGATTGGTCGTGCCTTGGCGGACCGCGCCGGTCTGGCCGACTACCGTCAGGTCGGCCCAGGGGCTGAGCGTGCTGCGACGATCTAGCGTGTTGGACCCGGCGAAGCTGGTGTCGGCGAACAGCGGGCGCTTGTCGCCGCTGGCGGTGTAGTCAAGGTCGGTCGACTTCAGGGCGCTGCGGTAGGCGTAGTCGACCGACACGGTGACGTTGCCGCGGCGCTCCTTGAAATTATGGCCGACGGTGGCGTTGAGGTTGAAATCGCGCATACCCGTGCCCTCGGCGCCGCCGTAGCGCACGCTGACCGAGCCGCCGTCCAAGTCGTCGCGCAGCATGGTGTTGAGCACCCCGGCCACGGCGTCGGCGCCATAGAGGGCCGCAGCCCCGTCGCGCAGCACTTCAAGGCGTTGGATGCCCGAGACCGGAAGGGTATTGGAGTTGGTGGTCAGCACGGGAGCGAGGTTGGCGTCGGCCTGGGTGCCCGGCCAAGTCGCCACCCGTCGGCCATTGAGCAGAACCAAGGTGTTGCCCACGCCCAGGTCGCGCAGATTGATCGAGCCGACGTCGCCGCGGGCGAAGTTGCTGCTGGTGGCGCCGTTGGTGCTGTTGAAGGTGACATTGCCCATCTGCGGCACCGCGCGCAGCAGATCATCGCCCGAGACCGCGCCGGTGGAGGCGATCTGAGCGGCGTCGACCACGGTGACCGGCACGGCGGCGGTGACCTTGGAACCGGCGATCTGACTGCCGACGACAATCACTTCCTCGACGGTGGCCGCGTCCTGCGGCTCGGCGGGCGGCGTGGCTTGGGTCTGGGCGTGGGCCACGGCCGCGCCCAGGAAGGCGGCCGTCGTGGCCATCAAAATCGTCCGCCCACGGCGGTTGGTGTGCTGGTTCATCTTGATCCCCTCTGGTCCTTGCTTCGCCGCCGGCAGGCTTGCGCCGTTCTCGATCGACAGGCTCTGAGACGTAAGCCGCCGCCGCTGCCCCACCTGGGTCGGACGATAAAATCGCCTCCGCCGATGTTGCCTGCGGGCTGGGCGCCCATCGCCCGGGAAGCGGGCGCCGACTGGCTCCCGAACCCCCACTAAACTTCTAGGTTTTTGCCGGCGCGGCAGATTTTGGCGGAGCGGCGCCAGGGAAACTGAGCCTTTGGCGCCTTGACCACGCCGCCGCTCAGCTGTCCTCGGCTGATCGCTTCAACGTCAGTAGAAGCTGACGTTATCGATCTCCATCCAGAGCTTCTCGCCCCCCTTGCGGCCACCCATGAACTCAACCTCGGTCAGGTTGGCGGCGGACCATCCGTCCTTGCCGCGCACGGCCGTCAGGGCCGAGAACGGAATCTCGACGACGCGCCAGTCCGCGCCGGCTTCGAACGGCGCCGACCAGCGACCCGAGACGGTGGTGACGCCGAGCGCGTAGGCGCCCTCACCGCGCACTTCGAAGCGCACGCCCTTGAAGGCGCTCGCATCGACCGGCTGGATGGACCCGCGGGTCAACGGGATGATGACTCCGGCGCTCGGCTTGGCCTTCATGGCCATGCGCGCGGCGATCGACAGGGCGCGCCCTTGGGGGCCTCGCGAGATCACCTGACTGATCTCGACGGTGCGATCCATGCCGCCGTCGGGGTCGTCGGTGCGCAGGGTGTCCAGGCTCGAGCGGCCATCGGCGCGCTCGAAGTCGTCGATCAGGGCCTTGGCCGGGATGGCCGGCATGCTGGTGGCGGCGTTGGCGCTCATCGGCGGGGCGCCTGGGCCAAAGACGAGCTTGCCGTCGATCAGGACGCGGTCGGTCTTGCGCACGTCGGCGATGTTCGTCCAGGGCTCGCCCTTGATCAGCACGAGATCGGCGCGCTTACCCGGCTCGATGGTGCCGCGGTCGGCTTGCAGGTTCATCAGCTTGGCGCTGGCGGCGGTGCCGGCGATCAGGGCCTGGCTTGGGGTGAGGCCCGCGCGCACCAGCAGCTCCATTTCATGCAGGCTGGCCTGGCCGTGGGGAGCGCCGGGCATGCCCGCGTCCGTGCCCAGGCCGAGGGTCACGCCCGCGTCGTGAAGGCGCTTGGCGTTGGCCAGGGCGTAGTCGAACTTGCGGAAGCTCTGACGGTTCTTCGGATCGGCCGGATCGCGCGCGGGCTCGCCGGGTTTCACGGGTTCATAGACCGCCAGGGTCGGGGTGTCGGCCGTGCCGCCGGCCTTGATCGCGGCCAGCGCCTCGTCGTCGAGCAAGCGATCCTGCAGGCTGTGGGTGATGACGTCGACGCCCGCGCGCCCCGCCACCGCCCCGCGCTCGACGGTCACGGTGTGGGTGAAGACCTTCAGGTTGGCCTTGTGGGCCTCCTCGACCAGCGCGCTGAGCGTCCAGCCGTCCATGCTGGTGTTGTCGGGTGAGGAGCCATAGCGCCAGCCGTCGGTGAAGGCCTTGATCAGGTCGGGCTTGTAGGGGGCCAGGGACTGGATCGCGGCCCGGGCGGCCTCGGGGGTGTTGACCCACTTGGTGGTGGCCGTATCGGCCCAGTCGGCGCCATGACCGCCGGGCGTGCTGACGCGCGCGGCGAAATTGACGTGCGGGGCCACCAGGGTCGAGAGCCACTGGCGGCGCGGCGCGAATGACTCCGGCGCGGCGTTGAAGTCGTTGACCGTGGTCACGCCGGCCGAGACGTAAGCCGTGGCGATCTGCGGCGTGGTCGCCGGAACGCCGCCGCCGGTCCAATGGGTGTGGAGATCGAAGAAACCCGGCAGCAGGGCCTCGCCCTTGGCGTCGATCACCTGGGCTCCGCGCGGAACCTTGACGTCTGGCCCGACCTCGGCGATGCGCCCGTCGCGGATGACGACCGTGGCCTTGCGCGGCGCGGCGCCCGTGGCGTCGAAGATGCTCGCCCCGACGATGGCGATCGGCGCCGCCGGCCGCTCGGCCGCCTGGGCCGCGTGCAGCGCCAAGACGGACGCCGAAACCGCCGCCGCCGCTCGCCAGGTCCAGCCCCGCTTCGTGTTCGCCATCGCTCTGTGCTCGCTCATCCGCCCGACGCGCCCCGGCGCCGCTTCCTAAGACGTAGCGCGCGCCCTTCGCCACATCGGAAAGCCGGCGCTCGGATGAGTTTTTTTTGCGCCGCCGCGCTCGGTCAGAGGGCGATGGGCACCGAGGTGGTGAACTTCATCTCTTCCATCGCGAAGGCCGAGCTGATGTCGAGCAGGCGCACGGCCTTGATCAGGCGCCGGTAGACCCCGTCATAGGCGGCGATGTCCTTGACGCGAAGCTTCAGGAGATAGTCGACCTCGCCGCTCATGCGGTAGAATTCGACCACTTCGGGGATGGAGCGGACCGCGCCGGCGAAGGCGGCCAGCCACTCGTCGCTATGCTCGGCCGCGCGGACGGTGACGAACACCACCATGGCCGAGCCGAGCTTGACGGGGTCGACGAGCGCCACCCGCTTGAGGATGTAGCCGTCGTCCTCGAGCCGCTTGAGACGACGCCAGCAGGCGTTCTGAGACAGAGAGACCGCCTCGGCCAGTTCGTTGACCGTCAGCGAGGCGTCTTCCTGAACGATCTCCAGGATGCGCCGGTCTATCCGATCCAATCCACCATCCGCCGCCAAATCAAATTCTCCCAAGCCTTCTCCGCGAAGCCAAATTGTCTTGCGACTTTCGCGACAGAGTCCAGGGTTTTCACCACATGCCTCCAAAACGGCGGGATAACACCCACACGGCGTACGGGGCTTGCGAAGGCGAGTCTCCGGCCGGCTCCGCGACTAAGCCTGGCGAAACCTCTTCTCGCGTCGAGTCGGCGCCTGCGCGACGGGCGCGACGCGCCAACACATTCGGCATCGATCGCCGATTTCACGCCAGTAAGTAACAGCTTCATTATCCAACACCCCGCGCGGCTACGTCGCGGCTATCTGTCTGGCGACGAAGAACAGGGTCCGTCGCCACGGCGCGCCTGGCTTCGCGGACGTCGCGCGCATTCCGCGCGAGGCGCCCTCTTATTTGGCGTACCGGCGCCCTCCTCGGGGGCGCGGCGAAGGATCGGGAAGACCTATGAGTGGTAAGGCCTCGCAGGGCGCGACAGGAACGACGGCGGCGCTGGACCGTCACTTCGGCGTCAGCGCGCGGGGGTCCAGCGTTCGGACCGAGATCCTGGCCGGGGCCACGACATTTGTCGCCATGGCCTATATCGTCATGGTCAACCCCGCGATCCTGTCCGACGCTGGCCTTCCGGTCGCCGCCGTGGCCGTGGCCACGTGCATCGCGGCCGGCTTCGCCACCCTGGCCATGGGTCTCGTCGCCAACGTGCCCCTCGCCCTGGCGCCCGGCATGGGCTTGAACGCCTACTTCACCTACACCGTCGTGCTGCAGATGGGCGTACCCTGGCAGGTAGGCCTGGGCTGCGTGTTCCTGTCGGGCGTGATCTTCCTGCTGCTGACGGCAGCTGGCATCCGGCAGATGATCATCGCGGCCATTCCCGTACATCTCTTCGCCTCCGTCGCCGGCGGCATCGGCCTGTTCATCGCCTTCATCGGTCTGAAGAACGCCGGCATCGTGGTCAGCAATCCGGCGACCTTCGTGGCCCTTGGCGACCTGCGCCAGCCAGGCCCCGCCCTGGCGCTTCTGGGGCTGGTGCTGATCGCCAGCCTCAGCGCCTGGCGCGTGAAGGGCGCCCTACTGATCGGCATCGTCGTCACCAGCATCATTGCCTGGCTGTGCGGCCAGGTCGCGTTCACGCCTCAGCCCTACAGCCTGACCGCGCTGACGCAGACGGCGTTCAAGCTGGATATCGCCGGCGCCCTGGGTTTCGGCGGGCACGGTCTGGGCCTGCTCGAGATCATCTTCGTCTTCCTGTTCGTCGACATCTTCGACAACATCGGCACCCTGGTGGCGGTGACCAAGCGCGCCGGCCTTGTCGACGCGTCGGGCAAGATCCCCGGCCTGAACCGCATCCTGACCACCGACTCGGTGGCCACCATGGTCGGGGCCGTGGTCGGCACCAGCACCGTGACCAGCTATGTCGAGAGCGCGGCCGGCGTGCAGGCCGGCGGTCGCACGGGCCTGGCCTCGGTGGTGACCGGCATCCTGTTCCTGCTGGCGGTGTTCGTGGCGCCCTATGCCCAACTGGTCCCCGCGGCGGCGACCGCCCCCGCCCTGATCATCGTCGGCGGGCTGATGATGGCGCCCCTGGCCGAGGTTGACTGGGACGACGCCTACACCGCCGTGCCGGCCTTCCTGACGCTGATCATCATTCCCCTCACCTTCTCGATCGCCAACGGCCTGGCGTTCGGCGTCACGATCTTCGCGGCGCTGAAGATCGTGCGCGGCCAGGCCCGACGCGGCGACTGGCTGCTGTTCGTGCTCGCGGGCCTGTTCGTCGCCCGCTTCGTCTGGATGACGGCGGGCTGAAACAGGACAGGCTCTACGGGGCGAGCTTCGGGACGATGGCCTTCATCTGGGTCTCGAAGGTGTCGAAGGCCCGCTCCAGACGCCACTGATCGCGCGCCTTGGGGCTGGTCTTCAGCACCGCCGCGCAGGGTCTAGACGGCGTCGGGCCGCTGGCCTCGGCGCAGGGACCATCCCACAGGCTCGCGCCTTGCAGGAACGCGTAGGTCAGGCTGTCGCGCGACATCTGTTTCAGCTGACCGTAGCGCACGCCCTGTTCCAGCACCGCGCGCATGTATTCGTGAGTCAGATCGCTTCGCGAGACGCCCAGGTCATCCGTCGACAGGGTCACGGGCACACCGGCCGCCAGATACAGCGGCAGCGGATGGTCCTTGCCTTTCACGCCCAGGATGACGTCGTTGCTGGTCAGGTTGATCTCGACGGCGATCTTGTCGCGAGCCATGCGCGCCAGCAGCTTTTCGGCGTCATCCTCGTAGGCGATGTCGACCCCGTGGCCGATGCGGCGGGCCCCGGCCACCTCGACCGCCTCGGCGATATGGAAGCGCAGGTCGCGCGGCGGCGTCAGGCCCATGGCCAGCTCGCCCGCGTGGAGGGTCAGGGGCACGTCGGGATACAGCGTCTTGAAGAAGGCGAAGAGGCGCATGTGCAGCCGGTAGTCGCGCAGCGACACCGGCCCGTCCTCGGGCTCCAGGATATTGATCCCGACATAGCGCGGATCGGCCTTCACCAGGGCGAAGGCGGCGGCCATCTGGCCGAACACCACCTCGGGCGGGCGTTGGCGCGAGATCGACAGCAGATAGCGCAGCGTCACATCGCAGGCCGGCTCGGGCTTGGCGGTCCCACAGCGATTGAGGGCGGCGATGGCCTTGTCATTGGCGTCGGCCCCGGCGATCGCCGCCGGCATGGCCTTGGCGATGGCCGGCTTCAGCTGGTCGAGACGGGCCTGAAGGATCCTGGCGTCCAGGCGCTGGGGCGGCGAGCCGTCGGCCGTCGGGACCCAGGGATCGGACCACGGGATGGCGGCCGAAGCCTCGATCACCCCGCGCGAGGCGCTCGAGCCGGCCATCAGCTCCAGATACAGGGTGTTGTCGAGCGCGGCCTGGCGTAGAGCCTCGGCCTGGATCCGCACGCCGCGGTCCTCGCCGCCGCCCCGTCCCGAGCGACCAAAGGTGCGGAAGAAACGACGATGGCCGGAGATTTCCGGATCGCCTACTCCCTGCTCGAAGCGGCGGGTGGAGAGCGCATCGACGATGTCGCTGTAGAGGTCGGGGTCACGCTCGGGCAGTCCCTTCAGCGGGACTCGATCGGCATTGGCCTCGCCAGCGCAGGGAGCCGATACCAGGGACTGGGTCGACGTGGAGAAACAGCCATCGGCCGCCGCGGCCCAGGCGATGAAGTCCTCGGCATAGGTGCCCCCGCCCGCGTGGTTGTGCAGGTCCGCGCCCTTGGGCAGCTTGGTCAACAGAATGCGCAGCAACGGTGGCGACGTCGCCGCCTTGGCGAACAGGGCGTCCAGTTCGGCGTCCGCGGGCGTTCCCGCCATGGCCGGACAGGCCAAGGTCAGACAGCTGGCGGCGAACAGGGCCGCAACGCCCCTCATGGATGCGGACATCATGCGCTGCCCCCTAATATGGAATCGGCCTCGGCGCGAACGCCGAGGCCAAAGCTTAAGCGGTAAAAACTAGAACTCGAAGCGGGCCCCCAGGCGGACCCGCCAGACGCCCAGCTGGGCGTTCGGCTGCAGGGTCGGCTTGGTGAAGGCGGTGTAGGAATACTGATTGCAGCTCGAGCCGGCCTGCTGAGCGCAGGCGACGTTCACCACCGAGGTCAGCGGGTTGTAGGTCCGGTAGGAGCCCCAGTCGCTGTTGATCAGGTTCAGCAGGTTCTCGACGTCGCCGAACAGCTTGAACCGAGCCGAGCCGAGGAACGGCGCGGGCACCTCCTGTTCGACGTGCAGGTCGACCTTGAAGTAGTCCGGGGACTTTTCGGTGTTCTTGCCAATCACGCCTTGGCTCAGGTCGTTGGCCCGCACGAAGTCGCGGAACGCCTCGTAGACCGCCGTCGAGGCATAGCTGACCTTGGAGTCGGCGGTGATGCTCGACACATCCGGCACATACAGCAGGTAGCGGTTGGAGCCGCCGGTCGTGCCGAACAGGGTCGAGCGGCTGTTGGACAAGGTGGTGTTCATCGTCAGGCTGTAGGGCGAGCCCGAGCGCAGTTCCCCGAACAGGTTGAAGCTGGTCTTGTAGTCGCCGAAGAAGGCGTGGGCGTAGTCGATGTTGAACTTCCAGTTGTCCCGCACCTCGTAGCTGGACCGGCCATACGCCGGCTGGTTCGGATCGACCATCGGCTGGCCGCCATAGGTGCCGCTGGCCGTCGAACCGCCCGAGGCGTAGCTGCCCATGTCCGACAGCGACTTCACGTTGGAGTAGGTATAGCTGACGCCGGTATCCAGGCCGAAATCGAAGGACTTGCTGGCCCGGGCGACGGCGATGACCGACTTGCCCTTGTCGGTGCTCAGCATGGCCAGGTCGCTGTTGGCCGTATTGGTGTAGGTGTCGGCATAGATCGCGCGACCGTCGGGCGCCGTCCCGACCTTGGTCAGGCGCAGGTCGGTATAGTAGGCGGCGGAGTCCGCGCGCCCATAGAACAGGTCCGCGCCGAAACGCCAGCCGTCACCCAGTCGCTCGCCCAGATCGGCCACGTAGTCGACCGACAGGTTGGTCTTCCACTGCGCCGGCAGCTTGAAGGTCGGCAGGATGAACGAAGTCGGCGAGGCCCCGAGGGCGGAGGTGTTGGTCTGCAGGTAGCTGGACACCAGCGGGTCGATCTTGTTGCCCTGGACATTGTTCAGGGCCGCCGCGCAGATCGCCGCGGCGTTGGCCACCGTCGCTGGGATGGTGCAGCCCGTACCGCCGACGGCGCGGCCGATCGTGACCGTGTTGGTGAACACCCCGGCGTTCGAGAAGCTGTTGCCGACGAAGACGTCTGGCGCGCCGCCGTTGAACAGGCCCACGCCCGTGCGCACCGTCAGGCGATCGGTCGGCCGCCAGGTCAGGCCGACGCGCGGCTGGACAACCAGGTTGCCGTCGATATTGGCGTTGTTGGCGAAGCCGTAGCGATTGACGAAGGACGTCTTGAGCGGCGCCTTATCCTGCATCTTGTAGCCGTCGAAACGGACGCCGGCGGTGACGTTCAGCTCCGGCGTGATGTCCCAGCTGTCCTGCGCCCCGAAGGTCAGCTGATCATAGTCGAAGCTGGCGCTGGCGTCCGACAGCTTGCCCGTGATCGAGTACTGGTACAGAAGCTGGCCGGCCTGGCGGGCCTGGAAGTCCGCCAGGGAGTCGAAATAGTAGGTGCCCAGCGAGTTGGCCACGAAGGTGTTGCTGATCTTCAGCCGGCTGTAGGACGCGTGCAGCTTGAAGGCGTGGTCGCCGAGATTGTAGCGGGCGACGAATTCGGCGCCGTACTGCTTTTGCCCGACGACGTCGGCCTGGCTGAAGGCTTCGGTGCCGAAGACCAGTCGCGGCGTCCCCGTCTGGGTGCACTGGTTCAGCGAACCGACGGCGACCGGGTCGAGGCAGACGGTGATATCGCTATAGCCTGGCGAGCCGAACGAGATCGGGACCTTCATCGAGTCGCGATAGTTGACCCGCAGCTCCGTGCTGAAGGCGTTGGTCCAGCGGGAGTTCAGCTGCAGGACGTGGGTCTCGACCTTTTCCGGCTCATGGGTGGCGTAGGAGCCCAGACCCAGGCCCGGCGAGGTGATCGACGAGGTGCCGCCGCTCAGCGCGACCGTCTCACCCTTGTTCTGGATGGTCGAATAGGACAGGCGCTGGTTGTCGTTGATGTTCCAGTCGAGCTTCAGCGTCCATTTCTTGTCCTTTTCAGGACGGCTGGTGAGCACGCCGAGCGTGTCGTAGCCGTAGACTGACTTGGCGATCGAGGTGACCTGATCGACCTGGGCCTGGGTCAGGTTCGGAATGGCGTTGCCCGAACCGGGCGGGCCAAAGACCGACGGGACGGTCTCATCGAGCTTCTCGTAGGCGAACGCGAAGAACAGCTTGTCCTTGATGATCGGCCCCGAGATGAAGGCGTTGCGCGTCTTGGAGGTCATCTCCTGCGAGAAGCTGCTGCCCTTGGACTTCGTGCCCATCAGGCTGTCGTCCGAATAGGTATAGCCGGCGGCGCCGGTGAACTTGTTGCCCCCCGAGCGCAGAACGACGTTGATCGAGCCGCCCTGGAAATCCCCTTCGGAGATGTCATAGGGCGCGATCTTGACCGACAGCTGCTCGATCGCGTCCAAGGGGATCGGGCCGCGCGCGCTGGGCAGGCCGCCCTGGTTCAGGCCGAAGTTGTCCGAGAAGCGCACGCCGTCGACCGAGAAGCGATTGGTCCGGCCGTTCTGGCCCGCGATCGAGACGCCACGGGTGCTGGGATTGAACGAAGCGAACGGATCGCGACGGGCGATGTCGCGGATATCGCGAGACACCGAGGCTACGCTGGCGATGCTGTCGCGATCGAACACCGTGACCAGCGGGCCGCTCTTTTCCCCCCGCGTGGCGGTCACCACCAGGGCGTCGACCTGCGTGTCGCCCACGGCGATCGGCAGGACATAAGGCTGACCAACGCTCAGGAAGAGATTCCGCGAGGTCACCGGCGGGAAGCCCGGCGCGGTCACCGTCACGGTGTAGGGGCCGCCTGGACGCAGGCCGGTCAGGTTGAAGGCGCCGGCGCTGTTGGTGGTGGCGTTCGCGGTCGTGCCCGAGGGCTCGTGCACGGCGCTGACGCTGGCGTTGACGGCGGCCGCGCCGCTGGCGGTCACCGAGCCCCGGATCGAGGAGGTGGTCTCCTGGGCGACGACCGTCGTTCCGGTGGCCGCCAAGGCGAGCGCGATGGCGCTCGCGGCATAAAGATGTCGCATTTGGGTCCCCTTGAGATGGTGGGCCACGGTCCCCCCGAGCCACACCGAACTGAAGTCGTTACGCCCGCCGCGCCTATGGCCGCGCCTACGCGCCAATGCGCGCGGCGAGCCGTGAAGCGGAGTTTGCGGTGTTTCCCCCAACGGTCGGGACACTTGACGCGTCCTCGCGGCTGGACCGACCGCCAGGGCCGATCCGCCGTTTCAGGTCGTTACTTCCCGTCGCCGGGAATCTTGTCGCGATAGACGGCCCAGTTGCCCGAGAGCTCGTCGACGACCTTGCCGGCCACCACGAGGGCGGCGTAGGCGGCGGCGTCGCCGACCCCGGCGTAAGGCCGGTTCATGCTGTCGACCGGGCTCTCGCCCGGAGCCTGCTGCGAGTAGTTACTGGCGGTGCGCAGAACGACCAGCCGATCGTAGTCGGCCTTGCCGACCACGGTGAGCCGCCGCAGCGCGTTGGCGACGCCGGTGTCCTCCATGGCGGTCATCACGAACCGGCTCTTGCCGCCACTGAAGTCGGTGGCGAGCTTGGCGTAGCGCTTGGTCAGCATTTCGCCGTGCCAATAAGCCTGGCCGGAGATTTCGTCGCCGGTCAGCACGAAGGGCGGCTTGGAGCCGTTCGGATAGCCCGAGAAACGCGCCCGCGCCGTCTTCAGCGCGTCGGTGTCGGGAAGCTGAATGCCCTTCGTCAGCCCATAGGCCCAGTCACGCAGGCCGACGTTGAGCGGATAGTAGACGCTGCTGGGGCGGTCGGCGCGCGGCGGCTCGAACGGCGGATAGCCGCCCGTCCATTCCGGCGGGGCCTCGCGCGGATCGACCCACTTGCCGAAATCGACGTCGATGACGTTGCCGATCCACGCCGCCGACCCGGGCGAGGCCTCGTTCGGATTGACCCCGGCGATGGCCGCGATCACCCAGTAAGCCTTGGAAAGGTCGAAGCGCGGATCGGTCGCCAGGGCGAAGGTGGTGATGGCCGCATGGTTGGTGCCCACGCCGGTGCGGACGATCAGGACGCCCTTCGCCGGATCGTAACCCAGCGGCGCGACGCCGTTGGGGAAGTCCAGAGTCTGGGGCGCCTTGGCCATCCAGGCCTTGTCTTCCAGCGCATAGGCCGTGACGACGACGACTCGGATCGGGATGGGCGCGGTGACCGCGGACGCGGCGGGCGGCGAAACCGGCGCCTGCGCCAGGGCCGACGTCGCCGTCACTCCCGCGAAGGCCGCGGCCAAAAGGGATCGGCGTGTCCAGGCGGACAAGTTCAACATGATCGCAAATTCCCCCAACTCGGCCCTGTAACGCTACGCGAAGACCCCGGCGCCGCGGCGGATCGCCGGGGACGCTGAAACCCTTGTTCTGGTCGGATGCAATGGCGTCGGGCGCGCGCCGGTCAAGCGAGCGGGAGAGTGGAAATAAATTCTTACTTCATGTGACGCCGGACCGGGCAACCCTGCGCCCGCCCTGCTGCTTAGGGCAGCGCCAGGAGGCCGCTCGCCGGCGGCGACGCCGCCAGGCCCCATACGCCTGGCCATCCCGCTCCCGGCGCGACATGCTTCAGATCTTTTCGAGACTGGGCGTCATGCAAGGTCGAGGTTTTCCGCGAGCGCTTCTTCCGGCGCTTCTCCTGCTCTCGGCGGCCGCGCCGCCGCCGTCCGCCTTCGAGGTCGTCGCGCTAGGCGTCAACGGCGGCGTGGAAGAGCCGACGAGCGCCTACCATATCGTCGCCCATGGGAACCGGTCGGGCGTGATGTGCGACGTGGGCACGCTAGCTTCGGGCCTGGATCGGGCCGTGCGCAAGGGCCGCTACCCAGGGGCGGACTCGCGCGGACAGGTGATGGACTCCATCGCCGCCTACCTGATCACACACGCCCACCTCGACCATGTCGCGGGTCTTGTGCTGGCGTCTCCAGACGATACCCAGAAAGACATCATGGGCCTGCCGCAAGTGAACCAAGCGCTCGCGGATCACTATTTCAACTGGGTCGCATGGCCCAACATGGGCGACCGCGGCCCCCCGCCACACATCGGCAAATATCACTACAAGGACCTGGAACCCGGCGGGACGCCCACGCCGATCGCTGGAACAGGGATGACCGTCACGGCCTACCCGCTGTCGCACGGAGGGGTGACGTCGACCGCGTTCTTGCTCCGGAGCGGACCGGACGCCTTCCTCTGCCTGGGCGACACGGGTCCCGACGCGGTCGAACACGCGACGAACCTAGAAGATCTTTGGCGCGCCGTGGCCCCGTTGGTGCGGCAGGGGCGGCTGCGGGGAATGCTGATCGAGGTCTCGTACCCCGACCCGGTTCCAACCACCCGGCTCTACGGGCACCTGACCCCGATGTGGCTGAACACCGAGCTTGAGACGTTGCGCGGCATGACGCAGGACGACGCTCGCATGCGGGCGTTGCCGATACTGGTCACGCACATAAAGCCTTCGGGAGCGGCGCGATCGAGCCGTACATCGGTAGAGCGGCAACTCGAAAAGATCGGCTTCTTCAACTTCATGATCGCGGAGGAAGGGCGCAAATACGCTCTTTAGCCGCCGGATCACGCAGCCTTCGCGTCGACCATCTGTCCGAGGCCCTCGCCCGTCAGGCGTTCACCCGCCTCGCGAAAAAGGCCCGGCGCAAGCCGGGCCAGGTGATTGGATCTCTCAAAACCCGCGAAGGCATGAAGCCCTCACAGGCCTCCTTCTGAGAGCCCTCCGACCGTATCTGGAAGAAAATAAGTCGCGACCAAACCGCTGAGGTTGCCGTTCAATCATATTGCGCGAACGCGAGGCACGGGCTGAGTGACCGATTGACAGTCGAGCGTCGCGCGTCACGACAGGATCGGGCCGTATGACGTGCTCGACCGCGATCCGGCCGGAGCCAGGCTCATCGCCGCCGATGGCCCGCGGCGAATGTCGAATCGATCAACGACCAGCGCCGGCGACCTGCGCGGGCTTGAGGATATGGGTGAACGCAGAAACGAGGTTCGGCCGCTTCAAGAGCCAAGGCCCGAAATCATGTCTGTTCAGGCCGACATCAGCCACCGACCTAGTTGCCCGTAGAGCCAGCCAGCGTCTTCGCCCACGCCTCAGGCGACAGTTCTGGCCCCGCATAGGCGGTGGCGAAGTAGGTCTTGAGGTCACCGGCGAAGGGCCAGTCAGACCCGGCGACGAAACGATCCGGACCGATCCGGCGGATCAGGGCGGCCATCCGGGCGCGGTCCTCGGGCGTCGCATTGTCCTTGAAGACCTGGGCCAAGTCGAAGCGGACGTTGCGGACGCGACCCGGGTCCTTCTCGAATGTGTTGGCGAAGGCGCCCAGGGCGTTCAGCGTCGCAGCGTCGATCCCGCCCCAGCCCGCCGCGTGGGCGATGACCACGGGCCAGCCGCCGGCGGCCGGCAGCACCTGGTCGATGAAGGCTTCGACGTCCCGCGCGCCATAGTCGGCCGCGCTGGTGCGCATGTGGATCATGATCGTCCAGCCATTGGCCGCCGCGGCACGGAAGACCGCCGCCAGCTTGGCGACCTGCGCGGGGTCGCGCAGGTCCACGCCCGAGTTCGTGAGGTGCAGCTTCAGGCCGGTCACGGCGCGGTCGCCTTTCCAGTGGGCGATCTCCGTCAGAGCGTCGGGCGCCGTCGGATTGACGCTGACGAAGGCGGCGAAACGATCGGGCCGGCTCCGCGCCAGGGTGACCGTGAAATCATTGGCCTCGCGGACCACCCCGGCGGCGTCCTGCTGGGGCGGGCCCAGAGGGCTCTCGGCCAGATAGGCCGTCGACATCAGCCAACCCTGCCTGATCCCCGCGCCGTCCATCGCCTTCAGGGCGTCGGCGGCGGTCAGGGGCGCGGTGAAGCGCGGGTCGCACGGGCTCTTGCGCTTGGGGCTGGCGCAATAGGCCGGCAGGATCTTGAGGATCGCTGGCGAATGGACGTGCATGTGGTGGTCGATCGCCGGTCCCGCCCAGGCCCGGCCGGCCGAAAGCAGCAGCGCCAAGGCCGTCGCGCGACGCAAAAGGGTCGACAAGGTCCTACATCCTTCCAAGGAAAGGCGCGGAACCTCGGCTCCGCGCCCTCGCCCGTCCTACTGGCCCAGCAGGGTCTTTCGCCAGAACATGATGCTGGTCCAGAAGTAGTAGTCCTCGTTCTCCTTCTTGCGGAAAACGTGACCCTCGTTCTTGGCCAGCACGTGCCAGACCGAACCGCCGTTGGCGCGGACGGCCTTGATCATCTGGTCGGCCTCGGACGGCGGCACGCGCGGGTCGGTTCCGCCCGTGGCCACCAGCAGCGGCGTGGTGATCTTGTCGACGCTGGTCAGCGGCGAGATCTTCATCAGCTGTTCGCGCTGCTTGGGATCGCGCTCGTCGCCGTACTCCACCCGGCGCAGGTCGCGGCGATAGGCCTGGGTGTTCTCCAGGAAGGTGACGAAGTTGGAGATCGCCACGTAGCAGTTGGCGCCCTTCAGACGCGGGCTGTAGTGCGTGGCCGAGGCGTAGCACATGTAGCCGCCGTACGAGACGCCGTTGACGGCGAAGCGGCTGGCGTCCAGGGCCGGGTCCTTCTCCAGCGCGTCGAGGAAGGCGCCGATGTCCTTGACCGAGTCCTCGCGCTTGAACGGGCCGTTGTCGAGATTGACGAACCGCGCGCCATAGCCGGTCGAGCCGCGCACGTTCGGGAAGAACAGCGCGATGCCCAGCTCGTTCAGAAGATAGTTGTTCCCACCCAGGAAGTCGGGACGGGTCTGGCCTTCCGGACCGCCGTGGATGTCGACGATCAGCGGACGCTTGCCGGGGAACTTGGCCGGGTCGGGCTGATAGAGGAAGCCCGAGACCTTCTCGCCGTCGAAGCTGGCCACCTCGACCAGCTTGGGCTCGACGTTCAGGCTGGGATCCAGGCCGCCGGTCTCGCTGTGCGTCCACTGAGTGACGGCCAGGGTCTTGGGGTCGATCGAGAAGGCGTCGCCCGGCACCTTGGCCGAGGCCATGCTGAGACCGATCTCGCCCCACGGGGCGATATCGATCGCCGCGCCGATGCTGTAGGGGATCACGCCGGCCGGCAGGCCCGTCACCGGGCGCACGACGCCGGTGGCCAGATCCAGCACCCGCACGCGCGACACGCCGGCCTCGTTGATGGCGTAGACCGCGAACGAACCGTCCGGCGAGACGGCGAAGTCGCTGACGTCCCAGCGCGGTTCCTTGGAGACCGGGACAAAGCCGCCCTTGCCGTCCAGCTTGCCCAGGCGCTGGAAGTCCGAGTCCTTGCTCGAGGTCAGCCAGACCGAGCCGTCGCGGGCGTACTTCGGATCGACGTACGAGACCTTGGCCTTGGGATCGGTCAGGGGCTTCATCTTGCCGCTGGCCAGGTCCAGTTCGTAGACCATGGCCTCGTTGACCGACATGCGGTTCAGCACGAGCGCCTTGGCGCCGTCCGCCGAGAAGTCGGCGATGTTCCAGCCGCCGCCGGTGACCTGGGCGACCAGGCGGTCGGTCTTGGGGTCCTTCGGATCGACGACATAGAGGTCCATGTCCGCGCCGTTGCGGCGCGACGAGGCGTAGCCGACCCGCTTGCCGTCCGGCGACCAGGCCCCGAACCAGTTGCGGCTCTTGCCGTCGGTGATCAGGCGCGGACGGCCGGCCTCCAGCACGTAGAGCTGGTAGAACTCGTCGCCGCCCTTGTCCTTCTGGATCACCAGCGTCCCGCCCTTGGGCGACAGGGCGGCGGCCAGGATCGGCTCGTTCTCGAAGCTGATCTGGCGGCGGTCGCCCTCGGGCTTGGCCACGACGTGGACCTGATCGGAGCCGCCGAAGCGGGTCTTGATCAGCATCGAGCGGTCGGCGGCGTTCCAGCCCAGGAAGTTGGCGTGGCGCGCCTGCAGATACGGCGCGGCGGCCGCGACCAGCTCTTGCGGAATGGCCGGCGCGCCATCGACGACGATGGCGGCGGGCGGCGCGACGGTCTGGGCCGCCAAAGGCGTGGCCAGCGGAGTCGCGACGGCGGCGGCCAAAAGGGCCAGCGCCAAGGCTTGACGAGAGATCATCTGGAGAATGCCTCTGAAGAAAGGGGGAGCGCCGCCGGCGGGGGGAGCTAGGGGAAGCAACCGGCGGCGCGATGTCGGGCGGGCTTAGAAACGCATCCGCGCGCCGACGGTCACATAGCGACCGATCACGTCGTAGTAGGGCGAGTACAGCGACGAGACGGGCGGGTCCTTGTCGAAGAGATTGGTCGCGTTGGCGTAGAGCTCGACCTCATGGCCCATGACCTCGGGCAGCTTCGCCTGAACGCCCAGGTCGACATAGGTGTAGGCCTTGATGTGGCCGTTCACGAGGTCGACCGTTCGGTTGTACGTGCCCGGCGAGATGTAGCGCGCCCGCAGGTTGGCGCTGAACACCTTGCCCGACCAGTCGAGCGCCGCGGTCATCCGGCTCTTGGGCGTGCCCAGGCCGAACGAATAGCCTTGCGACTTGACGTACTCGATCTTGCTGACGCCGTCGTTGGTGGTCAGGCTGTTGACCCAGGTCATCAGCCAGCGGGCGCGGATGCGGCCGGGCGCGTCGGGGATCAGGCGGTCGAGATTGGTCGCGTACGAGATCTCGGCGTCGACGCCGTCGGTCTTGTAGTTGGCCAGGTTGACATAGGTAGAGACGATCCGCGAGATCCCGCCGGTGGCGTCGCGGGTGACCCGCGAACACATGTCGGCATTGCCGTTGGCGCAACGCGTGACGATGTCCTGCGCCGAGACCGTGGTGATCACGTTGTCGATGTCGATGTCGAAATAGTCGACCGAGATGTTGAAGCCCGGCAGGGCCGGCGGCGAATAGACGAAGCCGGTCGTGAAGGTCTTGGCCGTCTCGGGCGTCAGGTTCGCATTGCCGCCGCCATTGGTCAGCACGTAGACGCTGGAATTGGTCTTCGGGTCGACGATGGTGTTGTAGCCGGTCGTGCTGGTGGTGAAGAGTTCGTTCAGGTTGGCCGAGCGGATGTCGCGCGACTTGGTGATCCGTCCCCGGAAGCCCGGGAAGAACTCGTTGGTGGCGCCCAGCTTCCACGACCAGATCGAGCCGGTGGTGTTGTAGTCGGAGACGCGCGCGGCGGCGTTGATTTCAAGTTTGTTGAAGACGGGCACGTCGCGGACGACTGGCACCAGCACTTCGGCGAAGGCCTCCTTGACGCTGTAGTCGCCGGCCATGGCCGAGAAGCTGAAGGTGGTGAAGGCCTTGGCCGCGTCCAGGGCGCCGACCGTGCGATTGACCGACTCCTTGCGGGCCTCCGCGCCGACGGCGACCGAGACCGGGCCGGCAGGCAGGCTGAAGGGCTCGCCGCGCAAGCTGAAGCCGCCGACGTCCAGCTTGCTGGTCTCGCGCTGGCTGGGCGTACCGGTCACATAGTCCAGCGCCGCCTTCGAGGGCGCGCCCTGGCCGAACAGGTTGATCGGCACGCAGTTGGTCGAGGCGTTGGTCAGGGCGACCCGGCAGATCGGCTGGCCGGTGGTCGGGCTGATCACCGAGTCGACGGCGTTGGCGTAGTTCTGGGTCAGGAAGAACCCAGGGGTGTCGATATTGTTCTCGTTCTCGCCGTGGCTGTAGTAGGCGCTCCAGCGCCAGCCGTCGCCGAACGCGCCGTCGAACGCGATAGTCCCCTGGGTCGAGACGCGCTCGAAGTCGATCGTCGGATAGGCCTCGGTGTTGAAGCGGCCCATGGTGAACGAGGTCTGTCCCGCCGCCGCCAGGGCCGACTTCACCGCCGTCGGCAGATAGGCGTTGTCCGACTTGATCGTCAGGTTGCCGCGGTTGTGGTCCCCGAACCAGATGTAGTTGTTCCACATCCGTGAGCGGCGCAGCTCGGCCGTCATCTTGATCTTGTCGGTCAGGTCGTAGGTGACGCTGGCCATGGCGGCGTAGCGCTTCTGCGGCGTGACGAGGGGCGAGAGGTCGTCGTTCGAAGGGCCTTCGCCGCCGACCGAGTTGGTGCCGATCACCGTGCCGGCGTTGAAGGTGCGCAGGCTACCGTCGGGATTGAAGGCCTGGCCCTTCAGCACGCCCGACATGATCAGGCCGCCGTAGGCCGCGTTCGAGAAGCCGACGTTGGGGGCCAGGATGAAGCGGCCCGCGCCGTTCGACACCGTGGCCCAGCGGCCGATGTTCGGCCGGCTGTTCTTCGGGATGACCCCGTCATTGTCGATGTACTCGCCGCCGATCACGAAGTGGCCGCGGCCGTCGGCGAAGCTCTTGCCCGCCGCCGCCTCGAGGCGGACCTGCTTGGCGTCATGGTACGAGGACTCGCCCGCCTCCACGCCCAGCTTCAGGCCGGTGAACGTGCGGTCGATGCTGATGTTGACCACGCCGGCCACGGCGCCGGAGCCCCAGGCGGCCGAAGCGCCGCCGGTCACGACGTCGACGCCCTTGGTCAGGACGCTAGGGATCAGGTTCAGGTCATTGTCGCCCGAGAAGCGGCGGCCATCCAGCAGCACCAGGGTGCGGCTGATGCCGAGGCCGCGCAAGTCGACCGGGGCGTTGCCCGCGCCCGTGTTGGTGCCGGTGGTCTGGGCCGAGGTCGTGGCGCGGAACTGCGGCAGGTCGTTCAGGGCCGCGGCGATGTTCGGACGGGCGCCGACGCTCAGGTCCTGGGCGGTGACCCGCACCGTCGGGGTGGGCGCCTCGAAGCCGGCGCGGTCGATGCGCGAGGCCGTGACGATGATCTCACCGACGCTGGTGTCGTCGGTCTTGGCGGCGCCCTGGGCGGCGTCCTGGGCGAAGGCGGCGCCGTGCAGGGCCAGGACGGCGGGAACCAGGCTGCAACCCAGCAGCAGTCCCCGGCGAGTTTGGCGTGAAAGAGTCAAGGTAAGATCCCCTATGTTTCAGCAGTCGACAGTCGCTCTCTCCCGCGCGCCCGCTTGTTCGGTCGCGTCGGTCGCGGCGCTCGGAAAGACGTGCGCCTTCCCGGACTCCGCCAGGCGGTTCCTCTGCCCCCGCTGTCCCTTGGCCTGAGAGATTCAGACGCGGTCGCGCCCTTGCTCCTTCGGCGAGGCCGCTCACTTGTGGAGCGGTCCTGCTTTCCAGCGTCCTCGTGCTCTGCGGTCCCTGTTGCCTGAGCGTTTCCGGGGCGGTTGCGCCTTCGGCGTCGGGCTGACCCGATCTCTTCCGCGAGAGCCAGGCCAGTACGACCGGCTCGCCCCATCGCGTCAAAGCGTCGAAATCCGGTACAATGTTGCCCGGCGCGCGATGAGGACGAAAGGAATCCCCCTGAGCTCAACCGGTGGGCACGACGCGCGTTCGTCCGTCGCCGCGCGATCCGCGAAGGTGACAGGTCGGTGACAGCTTGGGCTCATCGAACACAGCGGCAAAAACCGCCAAGCTTTCGTGAAACTGTCCGAAAATGATGATTTTTCAGGCAGATTTTGATCTATATTTAGGCAACATCAACGGTCGCGGGCGGCTTTCCAGCGCGCCAGCAATTCGGCGCGCCGCCCCTGGTCGAAATTGGCCAGTAGGGCGGGACCGACACGGATCGGCCGGCCGGCCGCGCCCAGCGCCGGCGCGCCGCCGGCGGGACGGATCGGCGTCAACCTGGCCTGGGCCAGTCGCCTCTGCCCTTCGTCCGACATCAGATAGTCCAGAAACAGCCGGGCCGCCTTCGGATGCGGCGCCGAACGGGTGATGAAGGCCACGCGCGAGAGCGACAGGTGATAGTCGCTGGGCACGACATAGCCGATGTCGGCGTTGCGATGGCGCGCCCACCAGTCGGCGTAGAAGCCGTTCATGTCGTAGGCCAGATCGTGCGCGCCCGACAGGCTGGTCAGCAGCGGCGCGCCCGGGACGAACAGGCCCGGCTCCGATTTGGCCAACGCGTCATACAACGCCCAGGCGTCCGGATAGGCCTGCAGGTCGCTCGACAGGTACATGAACCCGACCCCACTCTTTTCGGGGTCGTACATGGCGATCTTGCCGCGCCAGCGTTCGGGGTCGGCGCGCAGGGCCGCCAGCAACTCGGCGTGGCTGCGCGGCACCTCCGACTCCTTCAGCGCCTTCCTGTTGTAGGCGAAGACGATCGGCTCGGCCGTCACGCCGAAGCCCTGGTCGCGCCAGACGGCCCAGGCCGGCAGGCCCTTGGCCTCCGGACTGCGATAGGTCTGGGCGTAGCCGTCGTTGATCAGCTTGACCTGGATGTCCATCGACGAACTCCAGGCCACGTCGGCGACCGGCGCGCCCGCGTCCGTCTCGGCGATAAGGCGCGCCTGCATCGGTTTGGCGGCCAACTCGACGAAGCGGACCTTGATCTTGGGAAAGCGCTCGCGGAAGCCCTCGCCAATCACCTGGTGGACATCGGTGTTGAGATAGACGACGAGCTCGCCTTCGCGCTCCGCGGCGCGAATATCCCAGCCGCTGGTCGCCTGTCCGATCGACTTCGGCGCGCAGCCGGCCAGCGCGGCCGCCAGGGCCAGCGCCGCCACGATCGCTAGCGCCCCGCGTCTCTTGACCTGATGAGACAATCGGCGTCGGATGATGATCTCCCCTGCGTGTTCGGTTCCTACATCCCCGATGAAGATACTGGTTGTCGAGGATGATCCGCCTCTGCGTCGCTCCCTGACCGCGACGCTGGAGAGCGAAGGGCACGAGCCCGTCTGCGCCGAAACCGGCGAGGCCGCCCTGGCCCTGGCCCTGGCGCATGGGGCCGACTTCGACGCCGTCGTCCTGGACATCGGCCTGCCCGACATCGACGGCTTCGAGATCCTGGGCCGGCTGCGCCGCGAGGGCGTGCTGACCCCGATCGTCATGTTGACCGCGCGCGACGCGGTGCGCGATCGCATCGCCGGCCTGGACATGGGCGCGGACGACTATGTGCTCAAGCCGTTCGACCCGTTCGAGCTGGTGGCCCGGGTGCGGGCGGTGGCGCGGCGCAAGGGCGGCTACGCCACCCGGACGGCCCATGTCGGCGCCCTGGTCTGCGACTGGGAGGCCGGCGCGGCCTGGATCGGCGAGCGGCGGCTGGACCTGCGCCCGCGCGAGTGGGCCGTGCTGAAGGCCCTGGCCGCGCGTCCCGGCCGGGTCGTCGAGCGCGACCGCCTGGCCGCCGACGTGTTTCCCGACGAACAGGCCCCCTCGCCCAACGCCCTGGACGTCCATGTCGGCCGACTGCGACGCAAGCTGGCGCCGGACGGCCCGCGCCTGAGTACGCTGCGGGGCGTGGGCTACCGGATCGACCCATGAAGGCCAGGCCTTGGAAGGGCGGCCGTCCCAGCCTGGTCGGGCGCCTGCTGCTGGCGCAGGTCGTCCCCCTGGCCCTGCTGGGCGCGGCGCTCGCCCTGGCCGGCGCCCTGGCCGCCCGCGCGGTCGTGGAGAAGTCTTCCGACCGGCTGCTGGCCGGATCCGTGACCTCGATCGTCGCCCAGATCGGCGTGCGGGACGGTCAGGCCCAGGTGGCCCTGCCGCCCTGGTCCCTGGCCCTGCTGGACAGTCCGGAGCGCGACGCGGTGTTCTACGCGGTGCGCCAGGGTTCGCGCCTGGTCACCGGCTACGATGACCTCCCTCTCCTACCCGCGCCCGCGCCGAACGAGACCAGTTTCAGCTACGCGAAGATGCGCGGCTATGAGGTGCGTATCGCCCAGTCGACGGTGATGGTGCCCGGCGTGCGCGAGCCCGTCGTGGTGGCGGTGGCCCAAAGCCTCGACTCCCGTCGCGCCAGCGTGCGCGAGCTGCTTTCGACGCTGATCGGCCTGCCTGTGCTGCTGGTCGCCGTGGCCGCGGCTCTGGTCGTGCCGGCCGTCGGCTGGGGCCTGGCGCCGCTGCGCCGCCTGACGGCCGATCTGAAGCGCCGCGCCCAGGCCTCGCGCCCGGACCTCGCGCCGATCGACGCCGCCGACACGCCCGCCGAACTGTCGCCGGCCGTCGAAGCCTTCAACCACCTGATGAGCAGCCTGGAGCGCTTCACCCGCGCGCTGGAGCGCTTCTCGGCCGACGCCTCCCATCAGTTGCGCACGCCCTTGTCGGTCATCGTCGCCAACCTCGCCCTGCTGGAGCGCTCGGCCGCCACGCCGCGCGACAAGGCCCTGCTGGGCGACTCGCGAGACGCGGCGGCCAACCTGCGCCAGGTGCTGACGCAGTTCCTCGCCCTGGCCCGCTCGGAGGCGACCGCGGCCGATGGCGAGGCCGATCTCGCCGCCCTGCTCAAGACGATCCAGGTCGAAGCCGCCCGCGCGTTTCCCGAGGTCGAACTGCTGACGCGCCTGCCCGCCGATCTGGGGCTCGCGCGCGGCAACGCGGTGCTGATCGGCGAGGTTCTGCGCAATCTGGTCTTCAACGCCTGCGCCTATGGCGGGGGCAAGGTGCGTATCGTCGCCAGGATGGACGGAGACGGACCCAGGGTCGTGATCTGGGACCGCGGCCCCGGACTGGACCAAGACGCGCTGCGCAACGTGTTCGCGCCCTTCAACCGGGGGAGCGCGGGCCAAGGGTCGACCGGCGCGGGCCTGGGCCTGGCCATCGTGCGCTCGATCACCCGGCGCCTGGACATCGATCTCGAACTGCGCGCCCGCCATCCCAGGCCGGGCCTGGTCGCCGACCTTCGCTTCCCCGCGGGATAGCATCAAGGAGACGCCGTAGCGTCGGGAGCGGGCGCTGGCGACAGCGCCGATCAGGCGGATGGCAGGAGCAGGAGTGGCTTCATCCTGGCTCGCCATGCTCACCGGCGCGATGAGTCTCCCCATGCCCAGCTTATCCGGCTGACGAGGGACACTCTGGCGGCCATTCCAGATCCGGCGCCTTGGGACACGGACAGCGCCAGGGCCTTTGGCCTCGGACCTGAAATCCGAGTCGTTGAGGTCAGGCGCGGCGAAACCAGGTGACGCCAATCGCTCCACGGAACGGCCAGCCTGACGTTTCACCCCTGGCCATTACAATAGTTTTTGCTATCCTTTGAATCATCAGAAGGAGGATCCCCTTGAGCATTCATCGCATGACACCCGAAATCGGGGATCCGATCACGCCGATCTCGCCCGGATGGACGGTCCTGGAAGGCGAACCGACGATGTGGACCTGGTTTGAGCACCAATCCGGGGACGGCTCGCTGGTCGAGGGCACGTTCCGCTGCACGCCCGGGACCCTGCGCGCCGAATACTCCTACTACGAGTATGTCGTGATGCTCGAAGGCCGGATCGAGATCACTCCGGACGGCGGTGAGACCGTCGTGGTCAAGGCCGGGGACGCCTTCGCGGTCGAAGCTCACCACAAGGGCGTGTGGAAGGTGACCGAGGCCGTCCACAAGCGCTTCCTGCTCAAGATCAAATAGGGCGTGCGCCTGCCCTAGCACGCTTGGCCGCCGGTCTGGACAAAGCGCTGCTTTTCGCGTTGAGGCGAGACATGAGCCAACAGAATCCAGAAGAGAAAGTTCAAGGTTCGTTCTTCGACTCGCGCGGCATGTCGATCCGGGAGGCCACGGTGCGCTGGGCCCAGGCCCTCAGCGTGATGTTCGATGTCCGGATCGGTGGCGACGTAGACCACTTCCAAGGCCAGGCCGGCGGCTACGCGCTAGATCAGCTGCTGCTCGGACGCAGTCGGTCGACCGCCCAGGCCTTCGACCGGTCTCGCTATCGCACCGCCCGCGATGGGCTTTCGAACTATCTGCTGCAATTCTACGTCGAGGGCGCCTGTGGACAGCGCGACAGCGCCTCGGATGCCTGGACCAGGCCCGGGGACTTGCTGATCATCGACCTTGCCCAGCCGCTGGCCACCGCGGCCAGCGACTTCGAGAACCTCAACCTCTTCATTCCCAGGCGTTTGCTGGCGCCCCTGCTCACAGCCCCGGACACCCTCCATCTGACCGTGCTGCGTCGAGAAGAGCCCCTCGTCGCCCTGCTGCTCGGGCACCTGCGGATGCTGATCGAACTGGCCCCGTCCCTGACGCGCGGCCAGGCCGCCAGCCTGGTGCGTCCCACCGTGGAACTGGCCGCGGCCACGATCAACGGCCAGGTCGATGACGCCTCGGCGACGAGCGCCAACCAGTGTCTGCTGGAACAGATTTGCCACTGCCTCCAAACCCAGCTGACAGACCGCTCGCTTACGGCCGAAGCGGTCGCCAGCCGGTTCGGCATATCCGAGCGCAAACTCTACTACCTGTTCAAGGAGTTGGGCGGATTTTCCGGCTATGTCCGGCAGCGTCGGCTGCACGCCGTGCGCGCGCGGCTGGCCGAGCCGGAGGCCCGGTGCGAGACGATCGCCAGCATATCAGAGGCCCACGGCTTCACCCACCGGTCCAGCTTCGTATCGGCGTTCCGCGGCCTCTACGGAATGACTCCACGCGAGTTCCGCAGCCTGGCGGCCACACGCGCGCCCATGCTCGACGCCAGCTCGCCCGCCGACTGGCGGCGCTGGATCGCCGAGCTGCGCTAGAACGCACAAATCGCCAGGCGAAATTGCGCCCCGCCGCACATTGAGCCCCAGGCGCCCGACGTTCACTTTCCTTTCCCCCATAGCTCCTTTCCTTCCGCGCCTGAGCAAGCGTTCAGGGCAAAGATCGATGAGCATTTCCGGGTCCCAAACCTACACCCGCCATGACGGCGTTTGCCTGTGCGACTGGGACGACGACGCCCGGAACGACTACGCCCGGCTGGTGTCGGACCCGCGCGTGATGGCCTTCATTTCGGATGGAAAGCCTCGATCGTTCGAGCTGGCCGCCAGCGAGGTCGACACTTTCAATCTGGAACTTCAGGCGCGCGGCTGGTCACGCTGGGCGGTCAGACGCGAGGCGACCGGCGCGTTCCTGGGCTATTCGGGCTTCGCGCAAAAGGAATACGGCATCAATTTCGGCCAGCGCTTTTTTCCCAAGCTGTGGCGTTCAAGGGCGCCGATAGCGGCGGCGCATCTGGCCCTGGAGTACGGCTTCCTGAAGCTGGGCTTCGATCAAATCCACACCTTGACCAACTTGAACCACACGATGGCGATCCGGCTGAACCGCAATTATCTGGGCGTCGACGATAGCTATGGCGTCGTCTGCGACACGCCGTTTGGTCCCCACCTGCGCATTGACGTCACCCGCGCCATGTTCCTGTCCGGGCTGCAGCGTAACCGCCAGCGGATCTTCGCCCATGCGGTCGGCGCCGCCGGACAGGACGCGCCCCCGGCTATCAGCCCCCCGGTGACCTTGGCATGACGCGCCCGCCCCCCGAGGTTCCGTTAAGTCGCCTGTGCGACCTGGAGACGTGGCGCGCCGGAGCAAGCCCGCCCTTATGGTATTGGCCCTTCGGGATCGCCCTGGCGGCCAGCCGGCTGGCGCTGGCGATCGTGGCCGCGCCGCTGGCCATGGCGGCGCCGCCGAGCGTTTCCTCGCGGCTGTTTCCTCTGATCCGCCGGGCGATGGGCGTGCGCGTCATCGGCAACCTTCCCCGCGAGGAGGTGGCCCGTTTGACAGACGGCTGCGTGGTCGCCCTCAACCATGTCAGCGTATTCGACCTGCTGGCGGTGTGCGGACAGCCCCAGGCCTGTATCGCTATCGCCCAGGACGGCGGCGCGCTGGGCCGGGCGACCGTCATGCCGCTGGCGCGCGGCTCAGGCGCGCAGCTGTGGCGTGTCGCCGACCGCAAGGCGCTGGCCCGCCACATCGCGGCTTGGCGCAAGCATCCCTCCGGAACCAGCCTCTACGTGTCGCCGGAAGAGACCATCGGCAACCAGCAGGGCCTGTTCCAGTTCCAGCCGAGTTTTCTGGCCCGCGGGTTCCCAGTCGTACCGACGGCCCTGCGCCTGACCACGCCATTTGGCCTGAACGCCGATCCGCTGTTGTCGTCCAAGCCGGCCAACTTCCTGCGCCTGCTGGCCATGCCCACCGTGACGTTCAAGCTGGATTACCTACCCCGGCTGGCGCGCGGGCGCGACGAGTCCAAGACCGCATTCGCCAAGCGCGTCCAGCAGGCGATCGCCGACCGCCTGGGCGCCGCCGCCACCGACTGGCGGCCACGGGACAAGCACGCGCTGCGCGCTCGGCTGAGGCGTGGCGAGACGTGAGCCGCTCGCTCCGCGGCTGCAATGTCATCTTCGACTATGACCAGACTCTGGTTCCCGAGGAGAGCTTGCGGGAAGTGCTCATGCTCAGTCTTCGCCGTCGCCCCGATGGGGAGGCCAGGATAGCGGCCCTGCAGGCCCGCTCGCAGCGGCTCATGGCCGGCGCCGCCCGCCCGGAAGATCCGCTGATACTGCTAGGAGCCCTGTTGTCGATCCAGCGAGAAGCGATCGATGACTATATCGGCGGGGCGCTGGACCGGATCATGCCGTTCCGCCCCCTGTTCCGGTCGCTGCGCGGCCAGGGTGTCCGCCTGTTCATTGCGTCGGCCGCATTCCACGACTGGTTAGGACCGATCGGGGCCGCCTGCGGCTTTCCTGCCGAGACCGTCGCCGCCAACCGCCTGCGCTGGATCGGAAGACAGGCCGTGGGCGTGGGCGACTGGGCTCTGTTGACTTCCGCCGACAAGACCGCCCTGGTCCGGCGATGGCGTCGTACCGGCGCTGTGAGCGGACCCACGGTGATGGTCGGCGACGGAGCCAGCGATTTGGCCATCCACGCCCGCGGCCTGGCCCAGGGTTTCGTCTCGGCAAGCTATTACGGCCACGGCGCGACCGCCGACGGCGACCTGGTACGGCGCGCAGGGGCGATCGACGATCTTGAGCCCATGATCGTGGACCTCTTACTTCGAATTTCCCGATAGAGCTCATCGACTATAGGCCGCCCGGGCGTGATGGCCCCAATGTCCGGCGTCGCGCCAATTGCCGCCGCTGGCGCGGATTCGGAAACTCGACCTTCATCAGCCTAGTGCGGAGGCATATCGTCCAGCAGGCGGCGCGCGGCCTGAAACGCCGTCTCCGCCAGGTGGGCGTCCACGCACCGTCCATCGTCGCTCTGGGCGTGATGAAAGCGATGAGCGCCGAAGATACCGACCAGTCGCCGATAGCCGGCCGCGGCGACATGGGCGAGCTCTCCGGCCGCGCCCGCTCCCAGCGGGTAGACCGCCTCTAAACCTGGCAAGCCTTGGAAGGCCGCTCGGCATGGCGCGACGAGTTCCGGGCTAGCGAGCAGGAAACGCTGAGGATCGGCGCTGGGCAGCGGCGCCAGTCGTCCACCGAACTCATGCCAGTCTCGAGCGGCGACATTCGCTCCGAGATGAAGCCACAGATGGGTCTGGTCTGGCGACGGAGCGGCCTTACGCAGAAGGTGCTCGGCTCCGAGGTTCTCATATTCGTGACCGCTGTTGCACACGAAGGCAAGATTTACGGGCAGGCTCGCGCGGCTGGCCCAGTCAGCCAGCATCATCCAGACGGCGACGCCAGGTCCCCGCTCACCAGCGCAGGTGAACCAGCCCGAACGCGGGGTGGAGACCACCAGCCATCGGCCTTTGCCGCTGTCCTTGCGCCCGATCAGATTGAACGCCTCTCTACGGCCGCCCTGGCCGGTGATCACCAGCATGCCTTTCTCCCCGGACCCCGCCGCCTTGATCAAGGCTGGCGCGTCCTTGGGCGCGAGCACGGCCACGGGCGCGGCGAACATCGGCGCGCGGCCATCGGCGTTCAGCGCCAGAGCCTCGCCGCTGGGCCCGTAGGTCACGAGAACGACAGCAAGGGCGCCGGCCCGCAGGGCCGCCTCGACCGGCCCTCGCACGGCCGGCGCGGCCGCGCTGCTCCAGCGTCCGTACGGCAATCGAATGACGACGATGGCGCCGTGCGCGGGGGCGCCCGCATCTTCTGGCTCGCGGACCAGGACCGGCCCTTCGACACCCCTAGGCCCGGTCTGCGTTACGATCGCCTGCGGAATGACGTTCACCCTCGTCTCCCCGACCTGGAGCCAGGCGTCCTCGACCTCGAAGAACGGCGCGTCGAAGGCAAGGCGCTCGACAGAGAAGCCGCGCGCGGCGAGCCATTCCGTCATCCAATTCCCACAGGCGATGTCGCCGGGCCCGCCACTGGCCTTACCGCCAAAGGCCACATACCGCTCAAGCAAGTCCGCCGCCGACAGAGACCCCGCGGACGCAAAAGCCTCGGCGCCATCCGAAAGGCTGGCCGCCAGGGTTCCGGCGAGGGGCGCCGTGAGCAGGGATCGACGCGTCGGCGTCATGGCCGGTCTCCTTCAGCGCAGGCTTGTTTCCGCGGGCCCACCTTAGATCAGTTGAACAGCTGCACCTTGCGGCCGTCGACTTCAGACCGGAACTGTCGGCGACTGGTGAACATCGGCTCGACATTATTCTTGTCCCAAGTCGCGAAGTCGCGCGACAGCCGGGCGACCACCTCGGGATGGGCGCTAGCCAGATCGTGCTTTTCGCCAGGATCGTGGACGACGTCGAAGAGAAGCGTCCACTGGCCCAGCGGCGAGACCGTCGCCTTGACGCCGTCGGGGGTTGGGGAGCCCAGGACATTGCTCATGTCATCGACCGTGTCGGACTTGTTGACGACCAGAAGCTTCCAGCGTCCCTCGCGCACGGCGTGGTTGGGTCCCATGCGCCAGAAGAGCGGACGCTCGACAATCCCAGCGGTCGGGGCCAGGGCCGAGGCGATGTCACGCCCCTCGACGCCGCTGGGCGCCTTGACGCCGGCAAGGCGCGCCGCGGTGGGCAGGATGTCCAGCGTCGAAATCGGCCGGCTCGACACCAGGCCCGGCACGATGCGCCCAGGGGCGGAGACCATGAACGGCACCCGCACGCCGCCTTCCCAAGGAAAGGCCTTGTAGCCGGACAGGGGCGCGTTGGAGCAGGCGCCGCGAATATAGTTGGGGCAGCCGTTGTCGCTCAGGAAGAAGATGACCGTGTCCCGCTCCAGCCCCTCCTCGGCCAGGGCCTGGCGCAACCGCCCGACGTTGTCGTCCAGCGAGGCGACCATGGCCGCGTAGAGCCGCTGATGAGGCGAGGCGATGCGGGCGAAGCGGTCGGTATAGGCCTTGGGAGCCTGGAGCGGGGTGTGAGGCGCGTTGTAGGCCAGGTAGAGGAAGAAGGGCTGGCGACGATGGGCCCGAATGAAGCCGACGGCTTCGTCGGTGAAGACGTCGGTCAGATAGCCGCCCTGCTCGACCACCTCACGCCCCCGCACGATCGGAAAGCGCGTGCGCGTCATGGCCCCGTCGGCGCCGGTGTCGGCTTGAAGCCCGCTTTCCGCCGGATCCTTGAAATAGCTGGCCGCGCCACCCAGGAAGCCGAAGAAGCTGTCGAACCCCCGGTCCAGCGGATGGAAGCCGCCCGCCTGGCCGATATGCCACTTGCCGACCATGGCCGTGGCGTAGCCGGCCGATTTCATGACCTGGGCGATACTCGCTTCACTGACCGGCGCGCCGGCTTGCTCGTCGCGCCCAACGGGATTGAATTCGAAGCCATAGCGAGCCTGGTGACGTCCGGTGATCAGCCCCGCGCGCGAGGGCGCGCAGACGGCGGCCGTCGCATAGGCGTCGGTGAACCGCACGCCCGAAGCCGCCAGCGCGTCGATATGGGGCGTTGGGATGACCTTTCCGCCATAGACGCCAAGATCGCCATAGCCGAGGTCGTCGGTGAGGATGACGATGACATTGGGCGGCCGCGGTCTGACGCCGGGCTGCGAGAAGCCGGTGGTGGCGAGGCCCACGAGGCAGGCGGCGAGCGCAACGATCCAGCGCTTCATGGGGCCTCCACGGGTCTAATGGGCGTGGGCGCGCCGCAGGCCTTGGCCCTGACATAGGCCTCGCCGGAAGACGCGAGCGTGGCGGGCAGGTCGCAGAGCGCCTTGGCCGCCTGGACGTCGCCGTTCAGATAGGCGCGCCAGAAGGTCAGGGTCTGCTCGACGATGACAGCCATCTGGGCCGCGTCAGTGGGCTTGGCGACGCCCATCATCTGCCGCCGCCCCGTAAAGACGCCGTGGTCGCCGTCGCGCAGAACGATCAGGAACTGGTCGGCGCCGGTGATCTTCTGGAACGGGATCGTGCGCTCCCATGGGGTCTTTTCCAGATCCAGCGGCGTTCGATCCTGCGTGCCGGTGAAGTGCAGCATCGGCGTGCGGATCGAGCTGAAAGCGGTGTCGGAGCCACCCTGCCTGGCCTTGTTCGGACTGTAGACGACAGCCGCCTTGATCCTCGGCTCCCGGAAAGCATCTGGCGGAGCCCCCGGCAGGCGTTGACCGACCGCAACCAGGGTGGCCAGCGCGCCGAACGAATGGCCGCTCATGCCGACCCGCGAAAGATCCAGCTTGCCGGCGAGTTCGCCTCCCGGCGCGTTCATTTTCGTCAGTTCATCAAGGGCGAACGGAATATCGGCGAAACGATTGGCCGCCGCGTCGGGAGAGAGCTTGCCCAGCAGGCTGGCCTCCTCTCCAGGCCGCGCGCCGGCCAGGATCGAAGCGTCCGAGCCGGGATGCTGCAAGGCCGCCACCACGAAGCCCGCCTCGGCGACCGCCTGCAGGATGTAGGTCGAGCCCTCCCGGGAACCGCCCAGGCCGTGGGAATGGACAATCAGGCCGAAGGGCCCCGTCCCGGTCGGCGCGTAGAGCTTGTAGGGAACCTTGCGGCCGCCGCGCGCGGGATCGGTCCATTCGCCGTAGACGATAGTCGCCTTGGCGGGCGCGACGACCGGCGCGGGGCTCGCGGCGGCGGGTTCCGGCGAGTTGGCAAGGAGGGCGAGACCCGCCGCGACCGCTCCAGCCCATCGCCTCTGGCTCATGGTCAGAACTCCCACCCAAGCTCGACCCCGACCACGCGCGGATCGGTGTAGAACTCGTTCACGCTGACGATGTTGGCCAGATAGGTCTTGTCGCCGAGATTGCGGCCGAAGACCGAAAGCCTCAGACGGTCCGAGCGCACCCCGATCCGCGCGTCGATCAGGCCGTAGCTCTGATAGGAGCGGCTGTTGTCGGGGTTCTCGAACCCGCCGTCGGCCATCTGCAGCCCGGCCGAGGCGAAGCCGCGCCAGCCGCCGCCCAGAGGGAAGGTGTAGGTGGCGTTCACAGCCAGCTGATAGTCGCGCAGGCGCGGGACCTCGTTGCCGCTCAGATCGGCGTCGTCGGGCAGACCATCGCCGTTGAGGTCGAGCTTGGCCTTGGCTCCGTCTTCGAACTTGCCCCTCTGGCCGCTAAGAGTGGCCGCCAGCGTCAGGTCCGACGCGCCCAACAGGAATCGGCGGCGAGCCTCGATTTCGTAGCCCGAGATATGGGCGTCGCCGGCGTTCTGCAGGATGAAGCCGCGAGAGAGCGAGCTTGGCGCGCTGACCACCTGCACGTTGTTTGTCCAGGTGTAATAGATCGCGGCCGACAGCTGAACGCCCTTCCAGCGCCCCTTGGCCCCGGCTTCATAGGAATAGGCGTACTCTGGATCGTAGAGCAGTTGCTGGGCGATCTGTGAGCGCACGGTCGTGGGCGGCAGATTGCTGTTGAAGCCTCCCGGGCGATAGCCGGTGGCGAAGCGGCCGTAGACATTGACCCCGTTGTCGAAGCGATGGCGCAGGGTCACCGTCGGGGTGACGAAGGTCCAGCGGCGTTCGGCCTCAACGCGGACGGTCTCGCTGCCTGCCGCGCAGGCCGGGCCAGTCACGGTCGGCGGACAGAACTGAACCGAGCTGGCTGGCAGCGGGCCGCCAGCGCCATCGGGATCGACCGTGATCGCCGCCATCAGTCCCGTAGGCGTGGCTCCGCCGCCGAAATAGACAAGCGGATCCTTGGCGTAACGTTCAAACCAGAAGGACTTCTTATCGCGCTGAAGCCGCGCCTCCACGCCCAGGGTCGTGGCGCCCGAGATCTTGTACTCAAGACTGCCAAACAGCGAAGGCGACTTCAAGGTTTCGGAGAAGGCGTCACGGTTCACCGCCAGGCGCGCGGCTGATCGAACGCTGGCGGCGGTTCCGGTCAGAGTTCCGACCTGGCCCACCGCGCAGCCGGCGGCGCTGGCCTGCGAGGCGCCCGTATAGGCCGGGCAGAGATAAGGATCGATGACCACGTCGTCGCTGGTCTTCAGGAACTCGACGCCCGCCAGCCAGGTCAAACGCCCCTCACCCTTCGAGCTCAGATAGGCCTGCGCCACGAAGCGGCTGTAGTCCTCGAACTGGCCCAGAGTGTAGTCGGGCGTGAGCACCGCCGCGCCCGGGGCGACGTCGATGCCCGAATGGCCGGCGAAGTGATCGTTGTCCTCGTTGTCTCGCCCCGCGTCGCGGGCTTTCCAGCCCACCTTGGCGGTCAGCTCGGCGAATCCGTAATCGTGCTTGGCCGTGAGATAGACCGAGTCCTCGGTGATGCGGGCGCGCCCCTCGCGGTCGAGGTCGGAGCGTGTCCAACGGGAAGCATCAAGCACCGAGCCGTCAACCCGCACCGGCCGCCGCCCCAGACTCGAAAAAGCGGGGGTGTCGCTCTCGTAGCGTTCGTAAGTCAGGTCAACCGTGGTGGCCGATCCTGGCGTCCAGCGCAGGCCGGCCCGCGCGCCCTTGTAGGTCTGCCAGTCGATCTTGTGACCGGTCGTGGTGTTCTCAATGAACCCGCCATCCTGGTCGTCGTAGAGACCGGCCACACGCAGGGCGAGCTTGTCCTTGACCACCGGCAGATTGAGCACCGCTTCGACGGCGGCGCGCCGGGGCTGGCTGTAACGGACCGTGACCTCTCCGCCGATCGTCTGCTCAGGCGCGTGCCCGACGATATTGACCGCGCCCCCGACCGAATTCCGCCCATAGAGCGCTCCCTGAGGACCGCGCAGCACCTCGAGCCGTTCGAGGTCCAGCAGGTCCATACGGCTTAGCGAGCGCCCGCCAAAGCCGCCGCCCGCATTGTAGAGCCCCTCCTTGTAGAGGCCGGTGGCCGCCTCGGAGAAACCCAAGCGTCCGCTGCCCTGCCCCCGGATCGAGATGTCCTGCAGGTACTCTGGTCCCGACGTCACCAGCGTGGCGCTAGGCGCCTGGCGCAGATAGTCCTTCATGCCGTCGAGCACGAGGTTCCGCCTCTCCTGGGCCGTGATCGCGGATATGGCCGCGGGCACTTCGACCAGGGTTTCGGTGCGCTTGCGGGCGGTGACGACGATCTCGTCGAGCGCCTGGACGTCGGCTTGACTGGCCCATGTCGTCGCTGGAGCAGCCGCCAACACCAACCCCAGGGCTGTCATCAGCCCGCCTCGTCCCGCTGCACGCAGCATCTTCGCCTCCCCGCAATTTTATTGTTGCGGAGAGGCTCAAGCCAGAAGCGTCAATTGTCAAACAATTTTTTGAAACGCCAAGCTAAGTCACGATCACTCGCGCTCTAGCGCCAAGGCCAGGGACCGCCTTGTGATCATCACAATCATTCGCGCGGCCGCGGCCGCGATCTCCGGATGATGATCCTTGACCGCCGAAACCAGGATCCGGTGAGCGGAAAGCGATTGTTGCTCGGATTGCGAGGTCCCGGGCTTTAGCAACCTCTGCTGCCACAGCGCCAAATTGCCGACCTGGGTCAGCATCCGATAAGCCAGCTTACTACCGGAATGACGGCCAATCAGCTGCCCCAGGCCAAACGACAGGGCGTAGAGCTCAGAGCGATCGGCGTCGCGAGCAACCGCCGCCTCGATCGCCTCCATCAGCCCATCAAGTCGCGAAATCAGCCTCTCCGGGAAGCGCTCGGCCGAGAGCCGAGCGCACTGGGCGTACATCTCCTCAAGCAGACTGAAGATGTCGAGCAGCTCTTCGCCCCCAACCGCAACGACCTGGGCCCCGCGCCAGGGCTGCATCTCCACGAAGCCAGCCCGCGCCACGCTACGCAGCGCCTCACGCACGGAAGCGCGACTGACGCCATGCCGCGCCGAAACCTCCTGCTCGCGCAACCAAGCCCCAGGAGGATACCGATTTTCGATAATTTCGCGGATGAGCGTCTCAGACAGGCGCGTGTCCAGCGTCTGATCAGTCTTGCGCCGCACTCGCGCCGCGCCGGGCCTCGCCTCGTCCATCAATCCTCCCTAGCTTGACGTTACAGTAAATCAGAACGAGACAAAACGGAACGTCAGACAATTGCCAATCGCGCTGTCGGTGATCTACGGTTCGGCCATGGGCGCTGCGGACCACTCAAGAGATAGGACAAGACGATGATCCTGCGACGCGATTTCTTGGCCGGGGCCATGACGCTATCGACAGGCTTCGGCGCGCGGGCGGCGGGCGGCGAGCCGTTGCCCCTGGTCGAGGCGGCCAAGCTCGCCTGGCTTTACGGCCTGCCGATGATCGAGACGGCCGTCGTCCGAAGTCGCACCGCCAAGCTTGGAACCTTCAATCGGCTCTATCACCAGACGGATCTGGTGACTCCCGCGAACCAGAAGGTCACCTCGCCCAACAACGACACCCTCTACAGCCGCGGCTTCCTCGATCTGCGCCAGGGCCCGGTCGAGCTGACCCTGCCGGCAAGCGGAACGCGCTATCTGTCCGTGGCCTTGATGGACCTTTGGACGAACAACTTCGCCATACTGGGGACCCGCACCACGGGTCCCGACGGCGGCCGCTTCATCGTCGCCGGCCCCACGGGTCCCGCGCCGTCGGGAGCCATCCGCGCTCCGAGCGACTTCGTGTTTGTCCTTGGCCGCACCCTGGTCGACGGCCCCGCTGACCTTGCTGCGGCGCGCGCGGTCCAGGCGGCCATCGCCGCCTCGGGTCCTGAACGGGCGCCGGGCGATTTCGTGGTTCCAGTCGCGCGCACGGCGCCTTGGCGCGCTTATTTCACGAGCGTCGGAGAACTCCTGCGCGAAAACCCGCCACCCGCGACGGATGCGGCTTTCTTCCATGCGGTCCACGCCTTGGGCCTCACCGCGCAGGGCTTTGCGCCGCCCGCTTTCACCCCGGCGCAGGAACAAGAGATCGCTCAAGGGATCGAAAAGGCCAAGCAAATCGCCGCCGAGCCGCGAGGCGGGCTCTACGCCGCCCAAGGCTGGGTTTATCCACGGGCCAATCTCGGCGACTTTGGCCAGGACTATGTCTTCAGGGGTCAGATAGCCTTGACCGGGCTCTTTGGTCTCCCCTTGGCCGAGGCGGTCTATACCCGGCCGGTTGGCGACAACGGCGCGGGACTCCTGCACGGCGACCGCTATCGGCTAACCTTCCCCGTAGGCCGCGCCCTGCCGGTCGACGGCTTCTGGTCTCTGACCATGTACGCGGCCACGCCCGACGGCCAGTTCTTCCTGACGCCCAACGCCATCGATCGCTATGCCATTGGCGATCGCACCCGGGGGCTCAGGCATGGTTCGGACGGTTCGCTGGATATCTGGATCTCGCGCCAGCCGCCGGGCGGGGCGCGGGATGACAACTGGCTGCCCGCGCCCGCTCAAGGCCCCTTCATGGTCAGCCTTCGCGCCTACCTGCCGCGACCAGAATTGCTTACTGGGGACTACCGGGCGCCGCCTCTGCGGGCGGGCTTCTAGCGGGCGCAACGCGGCGCCCCACGATGGCCTATTTGACCCGCTTTCGGCCATGATCATGCTCAAGGGGCCGGCGAAAGCCGGCCCCTTGCCTCTTCCTAGTGACCGACGCCGCAGGCCTTGAGCTTGCGGGCATAGGTCGGATCGGCCAGCAGGGCCGTCGCGGCTTCGACGGGACGATTGGAGACGATCATCCGCGGGCCGGCCTTGGCCAGGGCCTGGAAGGTCCCAGCGTCTGCGGGCGTACGATAGACGGCGTCCGGCGTCTCGGGGCCGCCGTAGGTTCCCGACATCACCGTCACGCCCATCGCCTCCAGCTCGGGAATAAAGGCCGCGTCCACCTTGTCGGGACGCACCATGGCCACGAGGTGGTCGTTGACCAGACCGGCCGCCTTGGCCTTGGCCAGCATGTCGCGATCGAACACCGGCAGGGCGATGACGGCGTCGGGACGGCGCTGGCGCTGCCCCAGGGCCTGGGCGACCGTGTAGGCCAGGAAGAACACCCGGTCGCCGGCCTTGGCCTTGTCGACCTCGGCCATCAGCAGATCGGGGTCGGTCTGCGGCTTCACGTCCAGCAACACCAGCGCCTTGCCGTCGGCCCATCCCAGGATTTCCGATAGCAGCTGCGGGGCGTAGCCGGTCGGATAGGCCGTGGTGTCGCGGACCTTAAGCTTGGAGATCTCGGCCCAGGTCTGGTCGCGGATCCTGCCCTTGCCGGTGGTGTTGCGATCCAGGACGTCATCGTGGTTCTGGAACAGCACGCCGTCCGAGGTCTGCTGAACGTCGGTCTCGATGAAGGCCGGGACCAGGGAGGTCGTGCGCTGCATCGTGGCGACGACATTCTCGGGGAACTCCGGCAAGGGGCCGCCGCGGTGGGCGCCGACCAGCGCCACCTTCTGCTCGCGCAGGCAGGCCAGCAGTTGCGGCAGGCGGCCCTTGGCGGCGGTGAGCATGTCGGCGGAGGTCGGACCGGCGGCGGCGGACGCCGACGAGGCGGCCAGCAGGGCGGCGCTGGCCAGCAGCGCCCGAAGCAGGATCTTGGTCATCTTGAGCTCTCTTTGGAGGGCGCACGGGCCTGACGACCCGCGCGGAGGAAGGCGGGCGGCGTCAGAACTTGAAGTTGACGCCCAGGAAGTAGCGGCGGCCCAGCATGTCGTAGAGGGCGGTGTCGGTGGCGCTCTCGCCGGTCCAGGCCGGGGGCTGGCGGTCGGCCAGATTGAGCGCCCCGGCCCGTAGCTCGACGGTGGAGCTGACCTGGTAGCGTCCCGTCAGGTCGAAATAGTCCATCGCCTTGACGCCCCGCGCGGTGGCGGTGGCCGAGCCGACATTGGCGGCGTTGCCCATGGCCTCGACCCAGCGCCAGCGCAGGCTCAGGTCGATGGGCCCCACATGGTAGCCCAGGCTGGTGATGGCCTTCCACTTGGGGTGCGAGATGGCGTCGGCGCTGATCTGGGCGTTGCCGATCGTGCCGGCGTAGTTGACGTAGGCCGCGCCGGCCAGGGTCTGGATCTCGTACTTGTTCATACGGGAGATCAGCACATTGAGGCTGACCGAACCTGCCCGCTCGGAAGCGCCGAACGCCGCCAGATCCGCGCCCCAGTCGACCTGCAAGTCGACGCCCGAGGTCCGGTAGCCGGCCAGGTTGAGCAGCGGCGTGGTGATGCTGGAGAAGCCGCCCGAAGAGCCGCGATGGATCAGCTTGCAGTAGTAGTTGGCCGGATCATAGGTCGGGTTGGCGTTGCCCTGACCGTTGAAGCAGCGTTGGGCGATCACATCGCCGGTGATCAGGCCGATCGCGTCGGTCAGCTTGATGTCGTAATAGTCGACCGAGGCCGAAAGCCTGCGCAGCAAAGGTTGCTGGAAGGTCGAGCGCCAGACCAGCCCCGCCGTATAGGTGTCGGAAGACTCTTCCTTCAGGTCGGGATTGCCCGCGACGTCCGACTGCACCGAGGTGCCGGCGAACTTGTGGGCGTCGATGACGCTGAGCGGAATGCCGTTGGCGATGCACAGGGCGCGCACCTGGACGGCGTTGGGGCCGGTGCGATAGGCGCTGGCGATGTCGCAGGGATCGCCCAGGCCGGCGGAAATCCGCCCGACGGTGGTCGCGCTCTGCTCGGAGGGGCGGAACAGCTCGCCCACCGAAGGCGCGCGGATGGCGTGCTGATAGCCGCCGCGCAGGCTGACCGCGTCGTTGATCTCCCAGGCGCCGCTGGCCTTGTAGGTATGAACGCCGCCGACCGTGTCGTAGTCGGCGTAGCGATAGGCCAGATCCAGGTCGAGCTTGCGGATGAAGGGCAGGTCCTTCAGCAGCGGGACCGCCAGTTCGAGGAAGGCCTCCTTCGAATTGGTCTCCCCTTCCGTCGATCTGCTCAGACCCGTGGTCAGGACCGTACCGGTGAGGCGCGCGGCGTCCGGCGAATAGGCGTAGCTGTTCTTGCGATAGCTGAGCCCTGCGGCGAACCGCAGGTCGCCGGCCGGCAGGGCCAGCACCCGGCCCTGGACGTTGGCCTCGGCGTTGGTCTGCCGCAGCGTCGTGGTCTCGTGCATCTCGCGCAGGAGATAGGTCAGGCACGATTTCGAGGGCGCGGTCAGGGCCAGGGGGTCCAGGCCGCCCTCGCAAAGGCTCTTGCCGCCATCGACCGCGTTGACCAGCGACAAGAACGAAGCCCGGTCGATATAGCCGCCCAACAAGGCGTTCTGCTCGGTGCGGCCATAGGAGGCGAACACGTCCCAGGTCCCATCGATCGCGTCGAACCGGCCCTTCAGGCCGCCCAGGGCCTGCCCGACATTATAGGTCTGCTGGGCGATGTCGGGGGAGTAGCGGCCGGTGTTGAAATAGAACAACAGCGGCGCGGTCGGGTTGGGCCGCGAGGCGGCGATCGCCTTGAGGTCGGCGGGCAGGAAGGGGTTGGTGACCGGCAGATAGACGTCGCGGGTGATCGCCTGGTTGCGGCCGTAACCGCTCTGGTTGGAGACATAGTGGGCGTAGTTGAACTGGCCGTAGGCCTCGACGGCGTCGCTGAGCTGGTAATTGACCTGGCCAAACAGGGTCTGGCGCTTGAGCGGCTGCTGCAGGGGCGCGGCCTCGCCCAGCGGCACGGCGACCTGGCCGTTGCTGGTGATGGTGTAAGGGCCGTCGGCGGGGAAACGGTAGTTGAGGATCGGCGAGGAGATCGTGAACAGCGTGCCGTCGAGGTTCTGGCTGTAGGTGGCGTTGCGCGGCACGTTGGTCGTCACGCCATATTTGGCGAAGACGCCGTTGATCGCCGCCTGGGTCGGCAGGTTGGCCGCGTCGGCGTAGATCAGGCCGCTGGGCAGCACCGAGGTGATGCCGCCGTCCTTGAAGAAGGCGCGGGAATTTCGGTTGACCCGCTGGCGATCCATGTAGGACGCCGACAGCATCGCGTGACCCTTGTCGTCGGCGAAGGCGCCGCCGACCGTGGCGCTCAGATCGGCCGTCTCGCCATCGCCGCGCTCGGTCTGGCCGTATTGGGCGTCGATCTCCAGGCCCTCGAAATTGTGCTTGAGCTTGAAGTTGACGACGCCGGCGATCGCGTCGGAGCCGTAGATCGCCGAGGCGCCGCCGGTGATCACCTCGACCGAGTCGATCAGGCTGGGCGCCAGGGTGTTGAGGTCGATGGCGCCCAGCGGGTCGGACGGCTGCAGCCGACGGCCGTCCAGCAGCACCAGGGTGCGGGCCGTGCCCAGGCCGCGAAGGTTGGCGTTGGCGCGCCCGCCGCCGGCTTGGCTGGCCGAGGTCGAGCCGGAAGTAGCGGCGAACTGCGGCAGCTGGTTGAGGGTGTTCTCGATCGAGGTCGGCCCCTGGGCCTGGAGAACGGCCTTGCCGACCGTGACGATGGGGCTCTGGGCGGTGTAGTCCTGGCGCGCGATGCGCGAGCCGGTGACCACGATCTCTTCAACCGAGACGGCGGCCTCGGTCGCCGGCGGCGGCGGCGCAGCCTGGGCGCTGGCGACTCCGGCGTGAGCCAGACTCAAGGCGAGCGTCGACGCGGCGCCAAAGAGCGCGAAAATTCTAGATTGCATAGGAACTTGGATCCCCTTGAACGGTGACCCCCGCTCTGTCGCGGAGGGCGTCTAAGGGGTTAGGACGCGGCCCCTCTCGCGATCCTCACCACTTTTTTCGGACGTCGCCCGGAAAGAAAAACTGTCGCAAATCCGTGGGAAGAAGACGCGCGCCCGGTCGCGGACCGTTCCTTCGTCCCGCCCAGCGACGCATGTTCGGGAAGCTTCTCGTGACCTTGAAGGACGACGCCCATCGGGCCGACGCGCGCCCTCGCCTGCCGCCGCCCGAGCAGATCAGCCACGCCTATCGCCGGCCGCTGATGACCTATTTTCTGCGCCACACCGGCGACCACGCCGAGGCCGAGGACCTGACCCAGGAAGCGCTCCTGCGCGCCTTGCGGGCGGGCGACGGCGAGGCGATCGAGACCCCCGACGGCTTTGTCTTCACCATCGCCTCCAACCTGCTGCGTGACCGCGCGAGAAAGCGCATCACCCGACAGGCCGACCGCCATGTCAGCCTCTATCCGCCGGGCGACGGCGAGACCGCCGCCGAGCCCCTGCAACTCGCCGCTGAGGATTTGCCGGCCGACCGCGTCCTGATGGGTAAGGAGAAACTTCGAAGGACCCTCGACGCCCTGGCCGAACTGCCCGACCGCACGCGGGAGATCTTCATCCTGTTCCGGGTCGAGCGCCTTCGCCAAACCGAAATCGCCGCCCGTCTGGGCATTTCGGTCAGCGCCGTGGAAAAACATGTTGTTCGGGCCGTGGCCCATCTGGCACGGCGGTTCAGGTAGACTTTGACACATTCCCCCGCTCCAACTCCACCGTTCGAAGACGTTCACGAGGCGGCCGCCGCCTGGTGGATGCGCCAAGTCTCCGACGATTGGACCGACGCCGACGAAGCCGGGTTGCAGGCCTGGCTGGCCGCGGACGCGCGCCATGCGGGCGCCTACGACCAAGTGCTCGAGGCGATGTCCGCGTTCGATGATCAGGACGACGCCGCGGAGCTCCAGGCCTTGCGCCCGCAGCTCCAAGACAGCGCGGCCCCGCCTGGCGGCGCGCGACGGTCGCCCCCTCGCCCTTCGCGGCGCGCCTGGATGATCGGCGCGGGCGCCCTGGCCGCCGGCCTCGTGGGCTTTGCGGTGCTGAGCCGCCCCTCACCCGCGCGGATCTACACCGCGCCCGCGGGCGCCCCGGCCGAGTTCACCCTGGCCGATGGCTCGCGGCTGTCGATCGAGGGGGGCGGCGCGGTCGCGGTGCGGCTTGGCCGTCACGCCAGGGACCTCGAACTGACCCGCGGCCAGGCCCGCTTCGAGGTCGCGCACGACCAGGCGCGGCCCTTCTCGGTCACCGTCGGCGACCAGGTCGTGGTGGCCACCGGGACGATGTTCAACATCGATCGGCTGAGCGAGCGCTCCGTCGTCAGCCTGTTGGAGGGACGGGTCATCATCCATCCGGTCCGGGGCGAGGGCCCGACCCTGGCTCTGACGCCGGGAGAGCAAGCCGTGCTGCGCCCCGGAAGCCCGCCCCTGCGCCAGACGGCCGATGTGCGTTCGGCCGCGGCCTGGAGGAACGGACGATTGATCTTCGATGATACGCCGCTCGCCGAGGCCGTCGAACGGGTCAATCGTTATGGCGCCAATCTTCGTGTGGGCGACGAAGCCCTGGCCCGCCTACGGGTGACCGGGGTGTTCAAGGCCGGCGACAACGCCGCCTTCGTCGAGGCGATCACCGCCTATCTCCCCATCGCGGCGCGACGCGGCGCCGACGGGCGCACCGCGCTGGTTCAACGCCCCGCCGGGGGTTAACTGTCGCCGCGAGGAGCGCTTGGCGCATGAGGTTCTTGCGCGTCACGGCCCACGGGATCTGCGCGACGGCGCTCCTGGCGGCGGCGCCGAGCCTGGCCAGCGCCGCCGAACCGCGCCGCGCGTTCGATCTGGAGGCCGCGCCGCTGGGCAAGGCGCTGTTGGCGTTCAACCTGGCGACCGGCGCCCAGGTCATCGTCTCGCGCGACCTGCTGGTCGGCCGCGTCTCGCGCCCGGTGCGCGGTCAGTACACCGCCACCCAGGCTCTGGCCCGCATGCTGACCGGATCGGGCCTGCATGCGGAGCGCACCGGGCGCGGCGTCCTGATGATCCTGCCCGACCGGCCGCCGCCGGCCCCAAGGCCCAGGCCCAGCGCGCCCGAAGCCGTCGCCATCGCCGAGATGGAGGGCGTGACGGTCACCGCGCCCCGCATCCTGCCGCCCGTCGCCCTGACCACGCTGAGCGGCGCGCGCCTGGAGCAATTGGGCGTGGTTGGCATGGATCAGGTCGGGCGGCTGACGCCGGGCCTCAATGTCGTCAACCTCTCCCCGGCCGCGGCGGCCTTCTCGATGCGTGGCGTCACCCAGGCCTCGGGGGACGCCAGCCGCGAGCCGAGAATGGCGGTGCTGCAGGACGGCATGCCGGCGTCCAAGGAGCGCGGCGCCTATTTCGAGCTCTTCGATCTTGACCGCATCGACATCGCCAAGGGCCCTCAGCCCACGCTCTACGGCCGCGGGGCGATGGCGGGGGCGCTCGACGTCATCCAGCACAAGGCCGATCCGCGCGCCAAGGCCTGGAGCCTTCATGGCGAGGTCGGCGACCATGGTCAGGGCCTGCTGGACGCCATGATCAACCAACCGATCGGCCCGGACCTGGCGGTGCGTGTCGCCGCTCGCTGGCGGGGACGAGACGGCCTGACGCCCAACCTTGCCGGTGGCGACCGCCTGGATTCGGTCGCCACCGACGCCACCCGCGTCTCACTGGCCTGGCGTCCCGGGGATGGCGAACGGCTTGACCTGATCGTCAACTACCAGCGAGACCGTCCCACCGGCCGGCCGCTCAAATCCTTCACCTTCGCGCCCACCGACCCGGTCACGGGCGCGGCTCTGGGCGATCTTGACCGCCACACCCCGCCCGCCTTGAGCGCCGTCGACGAGAACGGCCGGCCCGCGGCGCTCGGCTTGGACCGCACGCTGGGCTCGGTCGCGGTCCTGGCCGCGCGGCGGCTGAGCCCGGGTCTGAACCTGAGCGCGTCCCTGGGCTATCGCCGCTTCTACGCCGACGAGCGTCAGGACGGCGATGGCCTGTCCCTGCCGGTGATCAGCGTCTTCGAGCAGACCAGGGGCGTGCAGTACAACGCCGACCTGCGCCTGGCCTATGACGCCGGCGAGCGTTGGCGGGGTTTCGCGGGCGTCAGCCTGTTCCACGAAAGCGGCACCCAGCGGGCCTATTTCACGATCGACGAACGCCTGTTGTTGGCGCGCATGGTCGGCGGCCTGAACACACCCGTCCCCCAAGGCCTCGATACGCTGACCCAGCCGGACTTCGTCGCCGCGCAGTTGCGCCAACTGGCCTCGCGGCGCGGCTTCGACCTGCCGGGCGATCTGGCCCTGGGCGCGGCCGGCAACCTCAAGCCGGCCTATGTCGAGCGCAACCAGAACTTCGCGCGGACCACCGCCGTCGATCTCTTCGGCGACCTCACCTTCTCGCCAAGCCCGACCTTGGCGCTTTCGGCCGGCCTGCGCTACAGCCACGACGCCAAGGCCAGCGCCGTCGCCACCGCCCTGCCCGCCGGCCCGTCGGTGCTGGCCGGAGCCGTCCAGGCCTTTGGCCTGCCCTTGGCGCAGAGGGCCGCCCTGCTCGCCGCGCTCGGCGCGCCAGGCGCGGGCGCCAGCGCCGAGACTCCCCGCGCCTGGCCCAACTACGCCTTGGTGTTCCAACCGACGTCTGGAAATGGAGACAAGGTGTCGAACACGCTGTCCGACGAGGGTTGGAGCGGGCGACTGGTGGCGCGCTATACCCCATCGCCGTGGTTCAGCGCCTATGGCTCCTACGCGCGGGGGCGACGGCCCAGCGTCCTGGTGGCCGGACCGCCTCTGGCGGCCGAGGGCCCGGCGCGGTTCGGAATCGTGCCCGCCGAGACGATCGACTCCCTGGAGATCGGAACCCGCGGCGTCGGTTTCGACCAACGCGTGGATCTGAACCTTGCCGCTTACGCCTATCGCTATGTCAACTTCCAGACCACCAAGCTTGTCGACGGTCAATTGCAGACACTGAACGCCGGTCGAGCCGACGCGACCGGCTTGGAAGCCGAGGCGCGGTTTGAGCTGTCGCGCTCGGTCCGGCTGTTCGCGACCTACGGCTACAACCATTCAAGGCTGCGCAGCGGCGCCTTCGCGGGCAATCAATTTCGCCTTGCCCCCGATCACAAGGTCTCGCTCAACCTGGAACTGACATACGCCACGCCCAACGGCGCGGTCACGGTCCTGCCGACCTGGAGCTGGCAATCGAAAGTCTTCTTCTCCGACGACAACGATCGCCCCGAACTCTCTCGCGGACTATTGCGCGATCTCGTGCAGGATGAGGTGCAAGGCGCCTACGACTTGCTGGATCTGCGGGTGAACTACCAGCCACGCGCCGCCAACTGGAGCGCGGGCGTCTTTGTCACCAATCTCCTGGATCGGCGCTATCTTCAGGAGGCCGGCTTCATCGGCGAAAGCTTCGGATTCACGGCGTCGGCGCGAGGGACGTCGCGTCTCTGGGGGCTATCTCTGCGGATCGTTGGAGGAGCGAGGCAAGACCTGGCGAGATAGGTATCTCCCGTCGCGGCCCGGATATCGAACTCCCCGCTGCTCTCGTCCGCACCACCGCCCGCCTCCAAAGACGCCTGTCGATCTTGGCGTTGGCGAGGCGACGTCGCAGGCGTGCGGGTCCGCCAGACTCAAGGCTCCAAGCCGATAGCCGCCGCGTCGGGACGCCGCGTGTCGACGCCGCCGTGGAGCAAGCCCTCCTCGATGAGGATCGACTGGGCGCTGCCCATGGTCAGCCCTTCAGTGACGCGATGACCCCGCGCCGCGAGCAGACGAGCGATGTCTCGCGGAAATCCCGGTTCGAGCTCCAAGGCGCCCCTATCGTCCTGAAACAGCCTGGGTCGCTCGGTCGCCTCGCCGATATTCAGGCCGTGGTCGATCACGTTGACCAGGACCTGGGCGACGGTGGGCATGATGCGCGTCCCGCCCGGACTCCCCGACAGGATCCAGGGTTTGTCGTCCTTGAAGGCGATGACCGGACTGATGGTGGAGATCACGCGCTTGCCCGGCGCGGGAGCGTTCGCGGGTTCGGCCGCGGCCTGGGCCGCGTCCCAGGAGAAATTGGCGACGGCGTCATTGAGGAAAAAGCCCGTGCCCGGCGCCATCACGTGCGCGCCAAAATCCGAACCGAGCGTGAAGGTGTTGCTGACCGCGTTTCCGTAGCGGTCGACAACTGAAAAGTGCGTGGTGTCCCGACTGGCGAACCCGACCGGGTCACCCGGCGTGAGGCTGACGGCGGGCAGGCTCGCTTCCATCCTGATCGCGGCGGCCCGATCCTTGGCGTAGGCCTTGGACAGCAGTCCCTTGCTGGGCACGACATAGTCGGGATAGCCGCCCATGTAGCGGCGGCGATCCGCGAACATCAGCTTGCTGGATTCGGCCAGGACATGGAGACTGTCCGAGGAGTTCTGCCCCAGGTCCCTCATGGGGAAGGTCTCGATCAGATTGAGCAGCTCGCCAAGCAGCACGCCCGCCGCCGGTGGCGGCATCAGGGCGATCTTCACCCCGCGATAGGTGGTCCAGAGCGGCTCTTGCGCCTTGATCCTGTAGTCGGCCAGATCCTGAGCGGTGAGGATCCCGCCATTGGCGGTCGAGGCCGCCACGATGCGCTTGCCGATCTCGCCGCGATAGAGCGCGTCCGCGCCGTGGTCACGCAACTGCTCGAGCGACCAGGCCAGGTCCTTCTGCACCAGGCGCTCGCCACGTTGATAGGGTCGTCCCCGATGGTAGACCGTGCGCGCGGCGACCGGGTCGCGAACCAGTTCCGGAGCCTTGATCCGGAAGGCGTAGGCCATGTCGTCGGAAACGAACACGCCGCTTCGGGCCAGATCGATGGCCGGCTGAACGACCGAGCGCCAGGACAACTTGCCGTACTTGCGCTGGGCGAAATAGAAGCCCGCCGGCGTACCGGGAACCGCGACCCCGCGATAGGAGTAGCGCTTGTCCGGATCGAGCTTGCCATCCGGCCCCGTCAACAAGGTCGGGGTGATCCCCCGGGGCGCGGCGCCATAGTACTCGATCGCGAGCGTCTGACGGGTTTCGGCCAGATAGACGAGCATGAACCCGCCGCCCCCCAGATTACCCGCGCGCGGCAGGGTGACGGCCAGCGCCAGACCCGTGGCGACCGCCGCGTCAACGGCGTTGCCCCCCTTGGCCAGGACGGCGCGACCGACTTCGGACGCGATGGCGTTCTGACTGACCACCATTCCCCGGGCGGCGATCGTCGGGTGATGGATCGCGTCGTACTCGATGATGTAGCTGGCCGCCCCGGGCGCGACCGCGGCGGCCGAACCCTGCGCCTGGGCCGTGCCCGCCCCGATCGCGACCAAGCCCAGAAAGGCCAGCTTGGCCGCCAGCATCAGACGTTTGAACACAAGTGCCTCATGATCGAGTGGAAGGACGCGGGACCGGCCTGACAGGCGCGGGCAAGGTCAGAAGGACTTGGTCATTTCCAGGTACCAGAACCGCCCCCGGGCGCTGTAGAGGCTGGTGAAATAACCGAACAGCTGGTTGGCCAGCGGCGGGTCCTTGTCGGCGATATTGTTGACGCCGACCCGGATCGAACCGCCCGAAAGCGGGCCCTTGTCGAAGCTCTTGCGCACGGCGGTGTTGAACGTCGTCCACGACGAGACCGGGAAGTTCAGCGCCGAGGTGTCGTAGATGCCATCGATATAGGTTCCGCTGCCGGTGACCTGCCAGCCGTCCTTGGCCCAGACCAGGCTCGCCGTGGCCCGCGAGCGCGGGTTGCCATTGAGGCCGATCTGCGAGCCGCCCGAGGTCGTCGACAGGCCTGCGGCGAGCAAGGCCGCGGCGCTTTCCGACGGCGATTGGTAGAAGCGCCCGAAGATCGAAACGTCGGCGTTGAGGCGGAAGTCTCCGTAACGATCGGTGGGGATCCGATAGGCAAGACCGATGTCGGTCGCCTCGACCTCGCGCGCGTTGAGGTTCTCGAAGATGGCCCGAACGCCGGTCACCTTGTCCGAGGCGTCACGCGTGACGAGGGGATTGCCCGTCCCGCCCCCGAGCCGGCGGATGGCGTCGAGATAGATCTGGTCTTGCGTCGAGAACACGCCGACCAAGCCCGTCTGCTTGATCCGCCACCAATCGACCGTCAGGGTCAGGTTGCGAACGGGCGTCAGGACCACGCCCGCGCTGGCGGACTTGCTGTCCTCGGCCTTGAGACGGTCATTGCCAGAGCGGGTCTCGCTGACGTCATAGCGGTAGGCCGCGCAATTGCTGCGATTGATGGCGGCCACCGAGGTCGCGCCCTGGGCCAGGCCGCAGGCATAGAGGTCGAGTTGGTTCTGCTGGACGCGGTTGGCCGCCGCGGCGTTGATCTGCTCGAGGTTGGGCGCGCGGAACGCCTCCGAGTAGGACGCGCGGAACTTCAGCCAGTCGGTCACGCCCCAGCTCGCGGCGATCTTGGGCTTCAGCACCTCGTCCTTGGTGTCGGAATAGCGCTCGTAACGGGCGGCAAGCTGCACATCGAAGCTCTGAACCAACGGAACGCCGTCCTCAGGGCGGATAATCGCGCTCTGCAACTCGGCATAGGCCGAATAGACGTTGCGCTTGCCGTGGGTGTCGAGCGTCTGGCTGTTGCCCATGACATCGCTCGTCCTGGCGCCGGTCGACGTCACATAGCTGATCGTGCCGTTGATGCGGGGGTCACGATAGTCGTCGTAGGTCTCGCGGCGCACTTCCACGCCCGAAGCCAGGCCGATGTCCCGACCGGCGATGCTCAGCACCGCCGGGTTGGACAGGCCCGCGCTCCACATCGCCAGCGAAGTGCGGCTGTCGCGCGTGACGTCGATACGCAGGCGGTCAAGCACGGCGGCCGAGTTGAGCGTGGAATCGCCGACGCGCAGATTGGCCGGATCGCCGCCATTGAACGGGTTATAGGCCGTGGCCAGATCGCTGCTGCTCAGCGCCGCCTGCAGGGCGGTGTTGCTGACCCGGTTGTGCTCGGTGTCGACGGTCTTGGCGCGCGAATAGACCGCCGAGGTGTCCCAGCGCCAGTCGCCGATCCGGCCGCGCAGGCCGGCGACGGCGCGGATCTGCGTGTTGTCGACATCGAAGTTGCGCATCCCGACGTCGAGCACATCGTAGCCAACGATGGTCACGTCCTGGGCCGGACCGGTATAGCTGGCCAGCCGCCCCGGGCCGCTGCCGAAGGGGTTGTAGGGATTGTTGCGCGACACGACCAAGGGCGCGTCGGTCAGCGTGGTGGACCCGCCGCGACCGGCCCAGGCGCTGGCCTTGTAGTAGAGCAGATCGCCGAAGGCGGACACGCCGCCGGCGAAGTCATGGTCCACCGTCGCCATCACGCTGCCGCGCGTCGTGCGCGGAACCATGGTGCGCAGCGCGCCCTCGTCGGACCGAAGGCTGGACGGCAGGGTCGAGGACCCGCCATTGACGCAGACGCCCGAGGTGGCGGTCTCCGCGCGCGACCCGGTGAACGAACAGGGCTGCATGAAGAAGGTGGTGAAGTTGGCGCCCAAGCCCGTCACGGGCGTGGTCACCCGCCCCGTCATCCAAGGCGATTGCGAAACCGTGCGATTGAACAGCGAGGCGTAGGTCGACGAGACCCGGCCGCTCAGATCATCGGTCGCGGCGTAGTCGCGATCCGAGCCAGGCATGTCGGTGTTGTGATAGACCTCGCCGAACAGCGCCACGTGCGTCGCGCCGCCATTGAAGGCCGCGCCCCACTTCATGTTGATGTCGTTCTCGCGCAGGCTGCCGCGCTCGACGCCGCCCAAGCGCGCGGACACCTCCGCGCCGGTGAAGCGTCGATCGATGACGAAGTTGAGAACGCCCGCTGTCGCATCGGAGCCATAGAGGGCGCTGGCTCCATCGCGCAGAACCTCGACGCGACGAAGCGCTGAGGTGGGAATGGCGTTCAGGTTGACGATCTGGACAGGAACCGTGCCGCCTTCCTGCTGAGAGGTCGGGTGCGGCGTCATCCGGCGGCCGTCGAGCAGCACCAGGGTGTTGCCCGAACCCAAACCGCGCAGGTTGGCCGAGGAGACATCGCCACGGGCGTTGTTTGGCCCCTGGACGCCGCTGTTGAAGGCTTGAGCGCCGCCCTGAGGCAGACTCGCGATCAACTCGCCAGCGCTAACGACGCCCTGCGCGCGCAACTGATCGGCGTCGAGAACCGAGACGGGCAAGTTGCCCGTGACCTTGGCGCCGGCGATGCGGCTGCCGATGACCACGACCTCGTTGACGATCGCCGGCTCCTCGGGCGGGGCCGCCGGCTCGGCGCGGGCAGCGACCGTAGTTTCCTGGACGGCGATCGGCTGGCGAAGCGCCACGGCCGTCGGAGGCGCGCCGGCCTTCCGGACGACGAAGGTCCTGGGACCGGTGCTCTGATAGGAAAGACCCGATCCGGCCAGTAGACGACGAAGCCCGTCGTCCGGCGACAAGGCGCCCTGAACGCCGCTCGTCCGGCGTCCCGTGACGAGGTCTGGGTTGAAAATCACTTCGCGGCCGCTCTGGATCGCGAACTGGCGGAGGGCCGCGTCCAGGCTGGCCGGCGCGATATTGAATTCAAGTCTCGCGGGAGCCTGGGCCACGGCCGGCCCCGCGCAGAGCGCCGCGGCGGCGCACCCAAACATAGCCCAGTTCTTCAGCGTCAAAGCGGTCATCAAAGCCCCCAACGGCCAACAAGAGGGCCCTCTCGCCCCACGCCGTAGACGCCCGTCCGTCCGAACACCTCACCGCGATTGTCACATTTTCTTCGTCGGCGCGCCTTGGCCGGCGACGAGCACCTGATCACCCCGATCTCCCACGCGCACCTCGACCCCGTAGAGCGTGGTCAAGGCCTTGAGAAAGCCGCTGGCGCCATCGGTGAAGAAAACGCCGCTGACCTTCAAGCCGTCCAGGGATGGGTCACCGACACGGATCGGACTGGCGCTGTAGCGGTTCATTTCCGCGACCGCCTCCCGCAGAGGCGCGCCGGCGAACTGCACTCTGCCATACCGCCAGTCGCCCAAGGCCGCGACGTCGAGACGACGCACCTGGACCTCGCCATCGGGCTGGGAGACCAGCAACTGGCCAGCGCCGATTTCCGTCGGCGTCTTCTTGCCGGCGGCGACCGCCACTCGGCCTTCGCTGACGGCGACATGAACGGCGCGATCAACCACCCGAACGTCGAACGAGGTCCCGATGTCGGTGATCGTCCGGCCGCCGGCCTCGACCTTGAACGGCCGCTTGTCGTCGGCGACATCGAACCAGGCTTCGCCCTTCAGAAGCCGGACGGTTCGGCGACGTCCGGTGATCCGCACGTCGATGGCGCTGTCTCCGTTGAGATCGACCCGCGAGCCGTCCGCCAGACGCAGGGTCGAGCGCGCGCCGTGCGCATTCTCATGCCGCTCCATGGCGCCAAAGCCCAAGCTCCAGAATGTCGTGGCCGTCATCAGGCCGAGGAACACCGCGCCGACCACGCCGGCGGCGATGGAATAGCGCGAAAATGAACGCTCCGGCGGCATCGACAGGGCGCGCTCGCGCACGGCCAGCAACCGCGGCTCGGCGGCCAGCAATGCGGCCGCGCCGAAAGCCTGCTGAGCGCGCTCGAACGCCGCAAGGTTGGCCGGGCTCCGCGCCAGCCACGCTTCAAGCGCGACCTGCCGCGCACGGGTCCACCGCGGCGAATGCTTCAGGCTTAGCCACCAGGCCGCCGCTTCGGCGGCATCCTCCGGCGGCGCCCATCGCTTGAACAGGGTCATCAGAACGCCCGCCTGGCCAAGTGCGCGATCGCTTTCATCATGTGCTTTTCGACGGCGCTGACGGAAATGCCCTGCCTGCGGGCGATCTCCGCATAGCTGAGTTCCTCATAGCGTTGCAGCGCGAAAATGGCCTGGGTGCGCAATGGCAATTCCTGGATGGCGACCAACACCCGGCGCAGGTCTTCCCGGGCAAGCGCCACAACCTCTGGCGACAGCGGATCGACCGGGTGGTGTTGGTCCGTCAGGGTGGCGTGCCCGCCTCGATGACGGGAAATGTCCCGCCGACCGGAATCCCGCCAGACATTCGAGGCGATCACGAAGAGATAGTTCTCCTCGGCCCGCACATCCTCGAGGCCGCCACGCGCGACAAGGCGCATGAAGACTTCCTGCACCAGATCCTCGATATCGTCGGGACTCCGCGTACGGCTGCTGAAGAAGCGGGTCAACGGCATGCGGAAACGGCGGTTCAGCGCTTCAATCCGCGCCGAACGGGCCTGGGCGGCAGCCTCTTGCTGATCGGCGCGCTCGTCCTCCACGATCTGTCCCGCCTGCTCCAAACGCTCGACCCCGTTGCCGACGGCCAGCCCACCGGGCCTCGCCGTAGGTCGTAGACGCACGTGAAGCCATCTACCTCACGGGATGAGCAACCATTCTTTCGATCGGATCCGGGCGGCTCGGCGCTATTTCGTCGCCGACCATCCACCCCAGCGTTTTCAGGGATCGGCAGGAAACTCCGCCTCACCGTCGAGCGGTTGGCCGTGTCGCGCCAGAAGCCAACCTTGGATCGCCCCTGAAAGAACCTGGAATGGCCGACGCAAGGCGCCTCTGTCTCTAGGCCACGAGTTCGACGTCCCGGATCAAGGACTGGTGCGCGCCGACGCCGGCCATCACGCCGTCGGCCGAGGCCAGGGTGGCGTTGTGCATAGGCCGAGCCGCGTCTCCGGCCGCGTAGAGACCAGGAATGCTGGTCGCCTTCCAATCGTCTGTGCGGATCATGGGTCCCAACGGACCCTCGTTGAACACGCAGCCCAGTTGCTCCGCCAGGGGACTGGCCATGCGTGTGGATGGGGCGACGAACAGGGCGCTGATGGACACGACGCGACCGTCGGCCAGGCGCACGGCGTCCAGCGCCGGGGCGTCGCCCATAAGCTCGACCACTGGCTGGCGCTCGATCGTCACGCCCCGCGCGCTCAGGTGGGCCAGCTGTTCGGCGTCAGGCTCGAAGCGGCCCTGGGTGAACAGGGTGGCGGGTCCCCAATCGGGAATCATGGCGGCTTGGTGGGCGGCCATCGGATGGTTCGCCAATACGCCCAGTGGACGGTCCCGCACCTCGTAGCCGTGACAATAGGGACAGTGCAAAACTGTGGCGCCCCAGCGCTCCTTCAGGCCGGGCACATCAGGCAGGCTGTCAGCCACGCCGGTGGCCAGCACGAGACGTCGGCCTCGCGCGGTGCGCCCGCCCGACATCTCGATAATGAAATCGCCGCCCACCTCGCGCCGAGCCTTCAGCACTTCGCCACGCACGATTTCCACTGTTGGGTAGGCCGAGACTTGGCAGGCCGCCTCACGCAAGATCTCGAAGGGCGCCTTGCCGTCTTGGCCTAGGAATCCATGCGAAGCCTCGGCGAAACGGTTGCGCGGCAGGCCGCTGTCGACCACCAGCACGCGCCGCCGGGCCCGGGCCAGCTGCATTGCGGCGGAAAGGCCGGCGAAGCTGCCGCCAACGACGATGACGTCATGCAACATGGTCTTGGTTTCCTTGATGGGATTGCCTCATTGGGCCGACGTCGGCGGCTAGGTCCGCCAGCGAGATCGTCGCGAGGCGCCGCATCAACGCCTGGCGCGCTTCGAGCATCGTCTGGTCGAGCAGGCGGTCGACGGCCTGCTCGACCAGACAGCCAGGACTTTCGGGAGTTGGCGGCATGGCCAGGACGGGCTCGTCCAGGGCGTCCTGGATCTGGCCCAGACTGATGTCGGTCAGAGTTCGCCCCAAGCGCCAACCGCCGTGATGGCCCTTGGTCGAGGTGACGATCCCGGCCTTTCGCAAGCCAGCGAAGGTGCGGCGGATGACGACGGGGTTCGTGCCAGCGCACATGGCCATCTCTTCCGATGTCATAGGCTGATCACCACGCTCGGCCATGTGCAGCAGCACATGAAGGGCGACAGAAAGGCGACTGTCTCTTTTCATGCAACTATATATGTTACATGAAATCCCACAGTGCAAGCGCATGGTTCGGAGCGATATGGCGGTCCGAGCCATAAAGTGCGGCTCCCGCCCCTCTCCTCCACCCTAAAGTCTGGATTGCCCGAATGAACGGACCGCGGGCTTCCGCGTGAAGGCGAACTCGGTTCGGCCAGGTGTCCAGGACCTGGCTGACGCGCGCCGACGCAAGCCTTAGCCGTCCCCGGCGCATCGCTGGCCCTCGCAGCCAGGCTTTCAGGCGAGCGGGGCGCTACTCGACCCAAAGCGTCAATCGGCTACCCCAAGTTCGCGCGCCTTGTGAATCAACTGAACCACGCTGTTCACCTCAAGCTTTCGCATCAGGTTCTCGCGATGCTTGTCCACCGTCTTGACCGCCCAGACCACCGCGGCGGCGCGGCGCCAAGCCACCACGACCGCGCCCCTGCCGCCGGAACCGTGCATACGCGCCGCCGCCGAGCGCGTCGTCACCGAGTCCTGGACACGCCCGAAGGCTTGGAGCTGGCCGAAATGTTCCCGAAGATCGGTCGAAGCCACGTCCGTCGTCAGGTGCTCGATCTTGTTCGCGCCATGGCCGACGAAGAGTTTTGCCGCCGACGTTCTAGATGACGGAGCAAGGGCGGGCGGCCCCCCCGATAGGTCGCCGCCCGAGTTGCTTCACCGGTGGGGTGGTGAAGGGGACTCATACCTAGCCGCTATCGCACCGCAGCAGCAATCCATTTAACCACAGCACGGCATGCCACGCGCTGACTGTCCAAATCGACTCGTGGCCACGAGGACTCGCCCCTGAGTGAAAGCCCGTTTCCCTCCACGTCGCCATAGCGCCAGGGTGCGCCCGGCGTCGTCACCCTTCAGCATGGTCGTCAGGAACGTGAACGCACCATAGAGCGCGGCGCGATCGTCGTCGGTCAGATCGACGAGACCCGCCCTCCGCACAGGCCGCCCAGTTCGATCGGGCGGTGGGGTCGCCCCCGGTGGATTGGAGGCTAGCCGCCGCGGCCCCCGCAACGCTGGCGGGCGATGCGCGCTACACGGGCCGACGATCGCGCCGCGGTGGATTGCCCCCCGCTTGCCGTCTGGCTGTGAGGCGATCACGCTGGACAGATCTGGACAGCCCGCGCCGATTTCGCGCTTTCAAGCCGGCCGGCTTCTACCCCTCGCCCGGCGTCAGCAAGGCGGCAGGCGTCACCTTCAGGGCCAGCGCCAAACGCTCGATATTGTCGAGCGAAAGGTTGCGCTCGGCCCGCTCGATCGCCCCGACATAGGTGCGATGCAACTGCGCCAGGGCCGCCAGATCTTCCTGACTCAAGGCCAAGTCGCGGCGAAGCCGGCGAACATTGTCAGCGACGATTCGGCGGAGGGCGGAGGGCGCAGCTTTCATCTCTCCATGTTGGAAAATGACGACTTTGCGTCGACAGACAATAAGTAGCGATTCCGTCCACCCGCAATGCGGCTGGCGCATAACGCTGCACTACCCACCGTCAGGCTGCGGGTTTCCAGGCCTCTAGCTCATGCGACCACAAACCGATCACATCGCCCTCCCCCGCCAGACTCATGTAGTTGCTAGGACCTGGTGTCTGCATGCGCAGCGCGAGAATGGCCGCGGGCGACGAAATAGGCAGAAAGGCGCGTTTAGGAAGCTGGAAGCGACCGACGGCGTTCTGCAAGAGATCCAAGAGGTCCGCCGCGTCCTTAGCGGAAAATCCGGGCGCGGCCACAGCGCCCGAAGCGACACCGGCGGCATAGTATTGGTCGAAGTAGAAGTACCGCACCTTCAGCTCGCCAGCCTTGGCCGCTTGCGCGCAGATCTCATGCAGCAGGACGCCGCCCGAGGCGCCGTCGTAGTTCCCGATCGGCAGTCCGCGATTAAATGGGGCCAAGTCGCGATCATGCCAACGCGGCTGGATGAGACTTGCATGAATATCCCATCGTCCGACCGTAGTATCGCTGACAGTGGCCTTGTTTTGCAGATGTAGCGGCTCATAGCCGATGACAACTGTGAAATCGTATCCACGATTATCAATTTCCGGCTCTGTCATCTGAACCTGCACACCGTGCCGGGCGCCATGCAACTTCATTTCGTAAGCCGCGCGGGTGTAGAGCAAGCGTTCGCGCGCGACGTGATGCTCGTCGGCCTTGATGAAATCGTAGAGGCTCATCGAACAGTCCATTTCTATAGGGCAGGAAAAGGCGGGATTGAGGTCGCGCAACGCTCGGCGCTGGACGTTCACGGGTGCTTGAACACAATTTGGATCAGCGCAAAGCCCAGCAAGATGAACCCAACGCCCTGCGCCGAACGGGCGCCCAGGCGCGCAAGCCCCTCGAGGCCACGCGCGGCCACCGCCGCGCCATAGGATGCAAACTCCTCGATACCGGCAACGTTACGACGGTAGAATTGGCGACGATCCACCCAAACCTTGAGCGCAACGCCGCCCCCAAAAAGCGCCAAGCCCGTCAACGCCAGAACAATCATGCTCGACTCCAAGTTGCTGACGGCAAGGTTGAGCAAAACTATTTCGGAGCGGTTTAAGGTCAAGCTTAACCTTCAGTTGCCTCGCCGACGCCTCCGCGAGGAGCTCCACCGCATTCTGCCCTCGCCCCACGAGGATACCGAGCTCATGAAGACGATAAGTAGCATTGACATGGATGACTATACGTAGCACCTGAACGGGCGCCGGCGCCGGGCCGGACGATCAGGAGCTGCGAAGATGAATGCGATGTCGCGATCGACAGGCATGCCCAAAGGCGTCGTCATCGGCCCGCCGCGTCGCGGCGGCGCCCTGCCCCAGGCCTATCTGCGCCGCGGCCGCCGTTACATCCCGCTGGGCGCGCCCGACGCCAGGGATTTCGCCACGCGGCTCGACAACGCGTTGCTCGGTCCCGAGCCCGCCCAAGGCAGCCTCAACCATCTGATCTGGCGCTATCAACAGTCGCCCGAGTTCAAGCGACTGTGATCCGCATGAACGACCGCGGCCTGCCGGTGCTCGCCCATCAGCGGCAGGCGTTGGAGCAGGCACGCGAGGCGATGGGGAAGATCGGTCCGCACGCGACCAGGGATCTTGAGCGGGCCTATATGCGCGAACCGGGTCTGGCCGGTGAGGTTGCCTCCGGACGGACGCAACGGGCGATCAGGGTTCTTCAGCTTGAGGCGGAGGTTCGGACCGATCCGCGTCTACGGGCCGACCGCTTCGTCGAGCGCTGGCAGGGTCTGGAGCGTCAGCACTCAGCGCTGCACCGCGCGGGCGACATGACCGGCGCCCGCCAGGTCAAGGATCGCATGGGCGCCATGGCCAAGAGCCTGGAGCGCGACCCGCAGGTGGAGTCGCTGCTGCGCGGGCGTCGGACGGAACTTGGGCTTCCTGTCGAGATGGGGCGCAGCGTGGGCCAGGGCCTTTCTGACTACCTCGGCATCGGTCGTGGCCGAGGACTTGGCTTGTAGGAGGACGCTATGGATCAGGACATCGGATCAGAACCGCCGGTCGATCCGGCGGCTGTAGCGTTTGAGGCGCTGCGGCGGGAGGTGGCGTTGCTGAACGTGGCTCTGGCGGGGCTCGCCGCCGAACGCGCGTCGGCGCCAGACTACAGCGAGACCCTAGGGGAGATCGCTCAAGGCGTGAGAGTCGCGGTTGGACGGATAGGAAAGCTGACGACGAGTCCGGCGTTGGCAATTACGCCCGCTGAGATGGCGCGGCAGATCACAGCGGCCGGCGATGAGGCCCGGCGGCAGGACCGCGCTGCGTTGCACCAGGCGCGGGACAGTCTTCAGCGCGCGGCGGACGATCTTCGCGGCTGGATCGATACGGCGCGACTGACCAGCCTGCAGAACTGGCGGTTGTTGCAAGCGGCGTTGGCCGGGCTGATCGGCGGTGCGGTCTTGGGCGCAAGCTTTCCCGCCATCGTTGCGCAGGCGGCTCCGGGAGCATGGGCTTGGCCCGAGAAGCGGGCGGCGCGCGTGCTTCATCGCGATATGTGGTCGGCCGGCGAGCGGATGCTGTCGGTCGCGGACTCGAAACGCTTTCGGGCAATGCGCGCAGCCTGCGGCGACGGACTCTCCGATGAGAATTGCGCGCTAACTAGCCTCTCCCGCGGAGCCGAGAGCCGGAAGCTACCCCCGCCCCGGCGCCAAGCAGCGCCGTCTGAGCGATAAACCCGCCAGGAGCAGGTTGGCAATGATGCCGATAAGTAGCATTTCTTAGACAGGGAACCAGGCCAGAAAATGCGCATGGTATTCTGATATTCAGCGCGCCTTCGGAAAGGCTAATCACAGCGCCGAGCGCTAGGACCCCTTTGTACCGCATCTGTTGCAATGAAATGCTGACCTGACTGAGCCCAAACTGCCCATCAATGCAGCTGCGGCAGGGGCGCCGGTTTCGCCAAGCATTGTGGTCGGAGCTTTTGCAGTCAACACCGGTGCAATCGCTGCGCCGGACGGCTATATGTAAGAACCTCCGGAGAAGTTAACCGCTTTCTTCGGCAAGATTTAAAGGTGCCTAAGATGTCTACCTTGGCGAACTCCACGCTACCCAGAATTTCCGCCACCCAACCTAGTATGGACGGCAACGAGCGGGCCTATGTTTTGGAATGCGTAGACACGACTTGGATTTCATCGGCCGGCCGTTCATCTTGGAGTTCGAGCAGGAGTTCTCGAAACATTTCCGCGTAAGGAACGCCATTACATGCACAAATGGTGAGATGGCGCTGCATCTGGCGCTTGTCGCGCTAGAGATCGGAACGGGCGATGAAGTGATTCTGCCGAGCTTGGCGGAAGTTCATATGGCGCACGCGGTAAGCTACGCTGGAGCTACCCCTGTCTTCATCGACTGCGCACCCAATTCGCTTACGCTCGACCCCGCAAAACTCCAGACGCTGATCACGTCACGCACCAAAGCCATTTTGGCGCCGCACCTGTATGGATCCCCTTGCGACATGGCCGCCATAGTAGAGATCGCGCAGCGCCACGGCGTAAAAGTAATCGAAGAAGCCTCCGACATCGAAGCTGGCCAGCGGAATGTCACCGATATCAGCCTCCAAGGCGACTGCGCCATTTTCAATTTCTCCGGAAACAGGCTGATCAATACCGGTGAAGGAGGAATGATCACGACGAACGACGATGACCTAGCGTCGAGAATTCGCCTCTTGCGCGGCCAAGGCATGGACCTAACGCGGCGGTATTGGTTTCCCGTGGTTGGGTACAACTATAGAATGACAAATATTCAAGCTGCCATTGGCTTGGCGCAACTGGAGCGCATCTCCGAGCGTGCAGAAGCGCGGAATAGGGTCGCGACGTGGTACGATGATCAGATCGTCCAGCTTGGCGAACGCCTGACTAGGTTGCCCCCTAAAAGCGCCGCTCGTTACCCATCCGGCGCGTACACTGTTCGCCTCACTGACCACGACGCGAACTCGCGTGATCTGGTCATAGCAAAACTCGAAGCTGGCGGGATCGAAGGCGCGCGTGTCGCTCCGCCGATCCATCTCATGCCCCCATACGCTCACCTGAAAACAGGTGCGCTGCCGTGGACTGACGCCGTCGCTGCGGACGGTTTGAACCTACCTGCTCATGCGGATTTGACAGCGGCCGACGTAGAGCGAGTCGTTGCGACGCTCGCGGAAGTGCTTGCCCAACATTAGAGCGAAGCCACTGCGTTAGGGCCCGCGTTTTCGAGTTGCGGCACTGCCGATGGTCCTGTATCGAACGCCCTCCCCCGCCGACGTGATTTGCGTCGTCGACCCGGATGGCCCGGTGGCGGAGTGGTGACGCAGCGGACTGCAAATCCGTGCACCCCGGTTCGATTCCGGGACATGTCGCCGCGCAACACATTAATGAGCTGGGGAAACTCGTCGATACTGGTCTTGCGGATTATCTTGCCAAGCGTCGTGATCCGGTCGTCATCACGCTTCGCTTGGACGACCTTCGAGCCGTTCTCCTGGCACCGCATCGAGCGGAACTTGAAGATCGTGAAGGCCTGACCGTTCAGCCCGCCACGCGATTGCCGGAACAACACCGGACCGGGCGATTCCAGTTTGATCAGAATGGCGACAAGGGCGAGGAGCGGCGCGAAGAACAGCAAAGCGCCGCCCGCGACCAGAATGTCCATCGCTCGCTTTAGCGGATCCTTGGCAACCGGCGACGCTTTCACGGCGCACGTTCGCTGATCCGCTGACGGATTAGTTGCAATTAGCACGTGGTCCCCACCAGTGTATATGTCCGGGTCTTTGCCCGATGATTTAACAAGCCTTTACTAAATCAGCGTTCCGCAAACAATCGCCCTCAGTGGTTGTTAACCAACCTTTCTTCGCGGCGCGGCGATTCCTGCGCGTTCAAGTGACATTCTCAGCCCCAATGACGGGCGCCCGTGTGAATAACAACGACTCCAGCACGCTAAATCAGCGAGCACCGGCGCCTCCGACTGTGACTGGATGCACATGGTAGACGCTGCCGCGCCTCACTGAACCGTCATAAGCGTCGCAAGAATATGCGACAGGTCTTTGCGCCCCCGCTCTTGAATACCGCCAATACTCGTTAAACGGGAGCGGACTGATAGGGACTGCGCGCATTGGCGAGCGGCCGATCCGGTAATGACCGAGAACTGGCCGGCTCTGTCGGCGCCCCACAGGGGACTTAGGGCCAGCCCCCAGCGCGCTGCGAAGCGGCTTCCGCCCAGCTTCGGCCGATGTCGCTCGCGCGCCAACGGACCTGCAGCCGGTTCCCCGCGAAGCCGCTCCTCCGCTTGCACCCCCGGTCTCGCCGACGGGCGTCGGGTTTCAGACGCGCCTTTTGCGTCCGCAACCCAACGACCGAAGGAGATGACCATGTCTAGTGTAGCGGATCCGCTATCGCCCTGGATCTATGTCGCTTGCCTGGCGGCCTACAACGCCGGCCGCCTTCACGGGACCTGGATCGACGTCGAGGACGAAGAGACGGTCAAAGACGCCATCACGGTCATGCTGAGCGTGTCTCCAATCGCTGGCGCTGAAGAGTTCGCCATCCACGATCATGACGGTTTTGGGGGCGTGACCATCGGCGAGTACGAGGACATCGGGCGGGTCGTCGAAATCGCATCGTTTCTTCGCGAGCGCGGCCAGCTTGGCGCCCTGGTGCTCGATCACCTCAGCGGGAACATCGACGAGGCGAGCGAGGCGCTCGACGACGGGTACCGAGGCGCGTTCGAATGTCTGGCTGACTACTTTCAGGAACTGACGGAGGAAACGGTCATGATCCCGGAGCCCCTCCGCCTCTATATCGACTACGAAGCCATGGCGCGGGACGCGGAGCTCAGCGGCGACGTGTTTACGCTCAGCACGGCTCACGACAAGGTCCACGTTTTTTGGACGCGATGAGGCGAAGGCGCTCAGAACAGGCCTTTAAATTCAGGATCACTATAGTAGCGGTACGAAAATCCGTAGGGCCGCAAGGCTCGTGTCGGTTCGATTCCGACCGCCCGCACCATTCCAGCATCGCTCAGTCTTCCGCACACAAAGGCGGCGCCTCCGTTTTCTGGGCTGGCGCGTGGCGTCGTGAGGCGTGACAAGCGCTTCGGCGCGGCTCTATCGGCGAAATCGCTCTTCAGCGACGGCCCGTCCGTTCGCCTTCGGTCCCGCCAGAGCACGAAGAACCCGCCCTTGAGGGGCGGGTTCAGGCTTTCGCGTAGACTGGAGAGCCAAGATCTGGGGATTAGACCAGACTGAAGTCGCCCGCGTTGATCAGCGATGCGGCGTTGGCCAGGGTCAGGCCAACGAAGGTGACCATCTGGGTTTGCAAGGTGCCGTTGGCGGTCGCGTCTGCGCTCGAGTCCGCATAGAGCGACAGTTGTAGATCCCCACCGTCAAGTTGCCAGATCACGATGGCCTCGGCTGCGTTGTCGTTGTTGCCGAAGAGCGAATGGGCCGCGGCTTGGGCCGCGTTGGCGTTTGCGTATGTGTTAACATCCAAGACTAGGATTTCCGTACCCGAGGCGGCGGTGATGCCACCGCTGGCGGTGCCGAATCTTATGGTGGTGGAGGTGACGTCGACGCGAATCTGGTCGACGGCGGTTGTTGCGGTCCCGAAGTTGAAGTCGGTGTAGCTGTCCGTGCCATTGGCCGCTTGCGTAAGGTTTGTGACGACAAAAATGTCGGCGCCATTTCCGCCTGTGAGGGTGTCGTTGCCTCCACGACCGGTGAGGATGTCGACGCCATCCCCCCCGACGATGGTGTCCGCCTGTGTTGTGCCGGTGAGGGTATTGGCCTGGGTGGCCGAGCCTTTGAGGGTCAGGCCGTTGCCTGTGGCGGCCGAGGCGTTGATGGTCACAGTCCCGGTCGCCGCCGAGGCGTCGATGGTCGTGGCGGGGTTCACCGCCAGGGCCCCGGTCGTCAGGTTGAGCGCCCCCGCCCCGGTGACCGCGAGCTTGGTGAAGCCCGTCAGGCCGGCGATCGAGGACAGCGTCAGGTTGTCGGTGAGGGCTAGGTTGACGGTCTCGACGCTAGCGATGTTGAGGTTGGCCACGCTCAGGGTGTTCACCGCCGCCAGGCCGTCGTTGACAGTGATAGACACCACGTCGGTCCCGCCGGCAGCGTTGGCCAGGGCAAGGGTCGGGGCCACAGTCTGGGCGCCGCTGATGGTGATCGCACCCGCCTGGGCCACGCTGAGGTTCGTCACCGAATAGCCGTCGCCGGCGGAGTCGGCATCCAGGACGAACGATTGGATCCCAGCCATCAGTGAGGCGTCGAAGGTGTCGAGGGCGCCGTCGTTGTCGTCGGCCAGGGCGATGACCTCGAAGCCGGTGAGGTAGAGGGCGGTGGTGGCGGTCAGCGCCGCTTGATCGGTGAAACGGACTGTGTCGGTTCCGCCGCCGCCAACGGCGGTGATCGCCGGGTTGTTATAGACCAGGGCGTCGACATAGACGCCGTCGTTCCCCGCTCCGCCGGTGAACTTGGTCAGCGCGCCGACCTTCACGATGAGACCGCCCGCCGTCTGCGCCGCGGAACTGATCTGGCTGAAGTTGGTGCTGAGGGTCGCGGCGGAGAGGTCGACCCGACCCGCGCCCGTTACCGTCAGGGTGGAGGCGGCGGCGTAGTCAGCCGCGAGCGCGCCGGTCAGGTTGGTCGTGGCGTTGATGGTGAGGCCGCTCAGGGCGGTGGCTGTGTCGAGGTCGATTACGCCGACGGCATTGGCGCCGCCGGTGGAATTGATCACCACCGTGGCCGCGCCTGTCTGGTTGCGAGTGATGTTGGCCCCGCCCTTCAGGCCGCCCTGCAGGTTCAGGGTTACGGCGTTGGTGGCTGCGGCCATGGTGAAGGTGGTGGCCCCGTTGGTGACCGCCCCGTCGCCGACGATGCTGAGCGACGCGCCCGTGCCGATGTTGTTGAAGGTGACGGCGTCAGTACTCTTGTTGTTGACCACAGAGGTCTCAGCAGAGACAGCGGCGAAGTCGTAGACGCCGTCCGTGCCGCCGGTCTCGTTGATCCTGAACACCTCGATGCCGGTGATGGTCGCTGCGGGGAAGGCGCCAGCGCCGACCCCGTCCACTGTCAGGACCAATGTGTCGGTCCCACCGCCGCCGTTGAGGACGTCGGTCGCATTGAGCGTGCTGTTCGGGCCGATGGCGGAGATATAGGCGGTGAAGGTGTCGTTGGCGCCGCCGCCCGTGAAGTTATCGGCGGCCGTGGTCAGGGTGAAAGACTGGCTGACCGGCGCTTCCTCCTCGGGGGGCGGCGGCGGCGGCGGCGGGACGTTATTGTTGCCCATGCCGCCGCCGAGCGAGGAATAATTCGTGGTTAGGTCGACGCCGTACTGGGCGTTGCCTGTCACGAGGGCGTGGATGAAGTTGTTAGCGCCGGCGGCGTACAGGCCCACGTCGGCCTTTACCCCCTCGCCCATCAGATAGCCGATCAGCGCCGCCTTGACGGCGATGTCGACCTGGGCCGCGGTGGAGGTGGCGCCAATCACGCCGCCCTGACGGGCGATAGCTTCGAAATTGGCCTTGCGGCTGGTGATGTCTGCGATGGCGGCGGCGGGGTTGATTCCGGCGGCGATGGCGTAGCTGGAGCCGATTATGGCCTGGTAGGCGGCGGTGACGAAGGCGTCGAAGGTCAGACCGCCATAGACGGCGCTGAAGGGGGAGGCGCCTTCACCCAATACGCCGAGGTTGAGCGCGAAATTGATGTAGCGGTTTTCCAGTCCGAACTTCGCGTAATAGGGGTCGTTCAGGTCGTTGGGGTTGGCGGGCGAGTTGACCAGATAGTCGAGGCCGGCCTTGGTCGGGGTTCTAGCGGTGAAGAACTGGTAGACCTGGACCGCGACGGAAACATCGTTGTCGGCGCTGTTGACCACATAGGACATGGCGGCCTGGTCTGTGATCTGGCCGGCCTGCGATTTGTTGGCGATCAACAGCAGCTCGGCCGAAGCGGCTGCGTCGGGCTGCACGCCATTGTTGGCGGCCCGGTAGGCTGCGGTTAGTTGATCTATCGTATAGGCCATTGACGGTGCTCTCGTAAGACAAGCAGGACCTCTCATAGATCTCTGCGACCAAGATAATCGCGACACCTATCTCCGTTCGCGGGGCAATCGAACGGATATGCGTGTCTTTGTGCACAATCTAGTAGATTCCGTGGATTGCCAGAATGGGCCGGCGGTCTCGCCGATGGATTGGCCGGGCGCTAGGCGCAACTGCGACGACCGCCGCCGGCTTCATGGCGCGACGTGTGGGCCTGTCGACGACTGTCGCCTGTTGCTGGCGGCGCTCTGCCGCCGGGCGAAGTCGATGAAGGCCTTGAACGCCGCGGTCGGGTTGCGACGGTTAGGATAGTAGAGGCTCAGGGGCGGCGTACGCATCCGGTGAGAACCGCGGCGGCCTAGGTCCGGTTAGCGGACGTCATCAAGTTCCGGGCGGGGTGGATGGGGGCCTTCCTCGAGGGCCGCTTCTAGCTCCTCTATTGAGATCGCTTGTGCGGGCGTGTCGGGACTTTCCAGCAGATCAAACAGCTCGACACGCCCGTCGGCTTTATAGACGTCGATCTGAAGCGTGTTGCCGGAGGCCCGCCATTCGATAATGCCCGGGTCATTCAAAGCACGGGACAGGGCCTGCTTCACCTTGACGGACAATTCACCGTCCCCAAGTGGGCGAAGCAGCAACGCATAATCCGGTGCAGATTTCATTCGGCTACGCTACGCGGTGCGGCAAGGTCCGACTAGGGTCGGCACACGAAGTAAGATCCCCGCCGACATCCGGACATTCCCTGCGGAGTGTCAGGCCGCCTGGGCGGGCACGGCGCCAGATCGCCAGTTCCATGGCAACAGCTCGTCGATCTGCTGAGCGGGATGCCCGGCGATGCGAGCCAGGACGTCCGCGAGCCAAGCCTGAGGATCGACGTCATTCATCTTGGCGGTGACGATCAGGCTATAGAGGATCGCCGCGCGCTGGCCGCCACGATCTGAACCGCAGAACAGCCACGACTTACGTCCTAGGGCGATGCCGCGCAGCGCACGCTCGGCGGCATTGCTGCTGAGACAGACGCGGCCGTCTTCGAGGAAGCGGACGAACGAGGGCCAGCGCCGCAGCATGTAGTGGATGGCCTTGGCCAGGTCGTGGGCGCGGGTAAGTTTGTCGCGCGTCTCGTGCAGCCAAGCCTCTAGCTCCGCGACCAAGGCCCTGCTGCGCGCTTGCCGGGCCTCCCGCCGCTCGGCCGGCGAGAGCCCTAGGATCTCGCGCTCGACAGCGAAGATGGCGTCGATCCGAACCACGGCCTCCAAGGCCAAGGGATAGACCGCCTTCGACTTCTGCCCACGCGCTTTACTGTGAGCCGCCGCCTCGACGTCAGCCAGCTCGAAGAACTTGCGGCGGGCGTGGGCCCAGCAGCCGGCCTCGAGTACGGGCGCGGGCTGGCGGCCAGGTGCGTAGAGCTCGCCATAGCCGCCATAGGCGTCGGCCTGCAGGACGCCCGACCACGTCGCCAGATGGCCGATGGGATGAGCGCCGCGGCGATCGCGCGAACAGTAGCCCGGTCGTTGCGAGCCTGCACATCACCGAAGGCTTCTACACCCTGGGCCAACTCGAATATGTGCAAGGCGCTGAGATTAGTGATCACAGCGTTTGCCTGATCGGCTTCAACGCCTCGGGTTGGTTTGCTCAGAACAGCTTTGCCCTGGCTGGGGTCAGGCAGGCGTCTTTCACATCGCCTACGGCGCGGGCGGGTTGCTCCGCGACGGCTACTCAGCCGTTACTGTCAAATGAGCGCCTGCCTCGCCCGATAGGCCAAAAATCCTTAGTACTAGCTGTTGAGTCCCAGCAGGCACGCATCGGCCCATCGATCCATAAGGTCTCGGCGCTTCTGAAAGAGATCTCCCCGTCGATAGGCGGCTTCGACCTTGCTCCTGATGGTGTGCGCCAGCGCCATTTCGACGATCTCGCTCTGAAACTCAGTTTCCTCAGCCGCCCAATCGCGGAACGAGCTGCGGAAACCGTGACTGGTGAGATCATCGTGACCCATGCGCCGGAGCACGGCGAGCAAGGACATGTTGCTGAGTCCCTTGCCGGCTAGCTGCCCCCAGAACACAGGACCCACCGGCCCCTTCTCGCCGGCCTTCAACGTCTTGCGATGACGTCGCGCCTCGATCTCGAACCAAGCCGCGCGCTGCCGCTCCAAGATCTGGAGCGCAGGCTCGCTGAGCGGCACGCGATGCTCCCGCCCGGCCTTCATCCGTGACGCCGGCACGATCCAGAGCTTGTTCTCGAAGTCGATCTCACGCCAATCGGCCCCGAGCACCTCGCCCGTACGCGCGGCCGTCAGGATCACGAACTGCAGGGCCAAGACCCCTCCCCCACCGTGCGACCGGATCGCGGTCATGAACCGAGGCATCTCCTTGTAGTCGAGCGCGGCGTGGTGCTTGACCTTCGCCACCTTGGATTTGGCCGGCAGGATCATCTCGATATGACCCTTCCACCGCGCGGGGTTCTCGCCCTGGCGGTGGCCCTGCGCTGCGCCCCAGTTGAGCACGGCCTCGATACGCCCGCGCAGGCGGCTGGCCGTCTCTGACTTCGTCAGCCAGATGGGCTTGAGCGCATTGAGGACGTCGGCGGTTTCAACATCGGCCAGCAACTTCCCGCCGAAGTGGGGGACGGCATAGGTCTCAAGCGTGCTCGACCACTGCTGGATGTGCTTCTCGTTTCTCCAGGCGGCCTTGTTGGTGTCGATATAGGCAGCCATCGCCTCCCGAAAGGTGACACCCTTTGGCGTGCTGACCACCTTTGGCCGCCACCCAATCCGCACGCCGAGCGGGTCCTCGCCATTGTAGCGTTGCAGGCGCGCCGCCCTTGCCTTTTCGCGGGCTTCGGCCAGAGAGACGAACGCCAATGGGCCAAGACCCATCTGTCGTTCGCGACCGGCTACGCGATAGCGGAAAATCCACGACCTCGCGCCGCTGGGCATGATCTGCAGGTAGAGGCCGCCACCGTCCGGATACCGCCCCGCGCCACGAAGCTGCCGGACCGTCATCGCCGTGAGTCGCTCATAAACTCGAGCCATTGCTAACCCACACTTTAGTCCCCGCAGGGCTAACCCCCACTTTGACCCCAGCACTTGTTCATCATGGGAACGGATGTGGATGTATGCCTCGAGACACAGAAACGCGAGTTTTCCGTGATAAATCAACGGATTTAAAACGTCCGCGGACGCCGATGGATCGTGCTGGAAAAGCGGGGATGGCGGAGACGGAGGGATTCGAACCCTCGATACCCTTTTGAGGTATGCCGCTTTAGCAAAGCGGTGCCTTCAGCCTCTCGGCCACGTCTCCTCCTGAGAGGGAGCGGTTCGATAGCCTGTTCGCTTCAGGATGACAACGGCGCTTATGCGGAAAATTCGCCTGTTAACGCGGCGCTCAGACGGCCCCGCTAGGGTGAACATAGTTTTTCCAGCGACGAGCGTCATGCGTCCGATCCCCTCCCCTGCCTCGAACGTCGAATCCGCTGTCGCCTTCGTGGGCGGGGCGGAGATCGGGCCGCGTGTTTCGAGCGGCGCGGGCGGCGGTCCGGGGCGGGGGCGGCGGGGGCCGTTCCGGCCTGGTCAGCTGATCCCCTCGAGGGCGCGGCTAGAGGCGCGGCCGCTGGCGCGCGCCTTCCGCGTCATCGACGTTCTGGTCGCCGCCTGTGTCGCGCTGGGGGTGACCATCGAGGGTCATCCGCTGGCCGCCGGCCTGTGGGCCGTGACCGGGCTGGTCGCGCTGCGAATGCTCGGGGCCTACGCTTTCCCGCGCAAGCAGGATCTGTGGCGGCACATGGTCCAAGTCGGCCTGGCGCTGGGCGCGGGCCTGCTGGCCGCCGCCGTGGCGCTGCTGCCGACGGGCCGCGCCGAGGCGCCGGCCGTCTGGACGCTGCTGGCCGCCACCGCCGGCATCGCCGCCCTGCATGTCGTCTGGTGGACGATCATCGCCCGCGGTCGCCAGCTGGGCCGCCTGACGCCCAACATCATCGTGGTCGGCGCCACGGCCAACGCCCAGCGCCTGATCGAGGCGGCCCTGCGCACGGGGGAGGCCAACGTCCTGGGCGTGTTCGACGACCGCCTGGACCGCGCGCCCGAGAACATCATGGGCGTACCGGTCCTCGGCGACACGAGCGCCCTGCTCGACCACCGCATCATGCCCTATGTCGACCGCGTGGTGATCGCCGTGCAGTCGACGGCCCAGGGCCGCGTGCGCCAGCTGGTCGAGAAGCTGGGCGTGCTGCCCAATCCGGTGAACCTCTTCTTCGACGTCGGCGGTCCCGCCGAGGACGACGCCGCCCTGGCCCGCATCGTCGCGGGCGGCGAGAACGAACTGTCGGGCGCCCCGCCCGGCGCCCGCCGGGCGTGGGTCAAGCGAGCCCAGGACCTGGTCGTGGCGAGCGTGGGTCTGCTGGTCGCCGGTCCGGTCATGCTGATCGTCGCCCTGGCCGTGAAGCTGGACAGCCCCGGCCCGATCTTCTTCCGCCAGCGCCGCCACGGCTTCAACAACGAGGCGATCCTGGTCTGGAAGTTCCGCTCGATGCGCCACGAGATGGCCGACGCCCAGGCCGCGCGGCAGATCAGCGCCAATGACGACCGCGTCACCAGGGTCGGCAAGTTCATCCGCAAGACCAGCCTCGACGAGCTGCCGCAGCTGTTCAACGTACTGACCGGCGAGATGTCGATCGTCGGCCCCCGCCCCCACGCCATCGGCATGAAGACCGGCGGCGTCGAGTCGGCCAAGCTGGTCGCCGAATACGCCCACCGCCACCGCATGAAACCCGGCCTGACCGGCTGGGCGGCCATCAAGGGCTCGCGCGGCCCGGTCGACACGCCCGAGAGCGTCCGCCTCCGGGTGGCCCTGGACGTCGAATATATCGAGCGCCAGTCGTTGTGGCTGGACCTCTACGTCATCGTCATGACCATCCCCTGCCTGCTGGGGGACCGGTCGGCGGTGCGCTAGGCGGCCGGCGATGTTCTGGCGCGGGGTCCTCGGCTACCTGCCGGTCAATGTGGTGCAGGGCGTGGTGGGGCTGCTCACCATCGTCCTGTTCACGCGCGTCCTGGATCCGTCCCAGTACGGCGTCTACGCCCTGGCCTTCTCGGTCGGCAGCCTGACCCAGACCATCCTGCTGACCTGGACAGAGGCCGCCATGGCCCGCTTCCTGGCGGCGCGCGGCGAGGACGGGCGAACGGCCGACCACTTCGCCACCCTCTATCGCCTGTGGATCGGCGCGGCGGTCGTCGTGCCGCTGACCTGCGCGGGGGTGGCGGTGTCGCCGCTCGATGGACCGCTGAAGGTCGCGGTGATCGCCGCCCTCGCCAGCACCCTGGTCAACAGCCTGACGAAGCTGGCCCTGGAGCGCCGCCGCGCGGCCGGCGAGGTCTCGGGCGCGGCTCTCCTGACCATCATCCAGACCGCGGGCGGTTTCGTCCTTGGCCTCGCCCTGGCCTTCGCCGGCCTGGGCGGCGCGGCGCCGATCCTGGGCGTCGGCATGATCTCGGCCCTGTGTGTGGTCCTGGTGCTGCCGGGGGAACTGAAGCGTCTGTCCGGCGGCAAGTTCGATCGCGCCCTGGCCAAGGCTTACGCCGCCTATGGCCTGCCGGTCTCGTTGTCGCTGATCCTGGCCCTGGTGCTGGCCAGCACCGATCGCCTGCTGCTGGGCGCGTTTCTCGACGAGGCCACGGTCGGCGTCTATCACGCCGGCTATTCCCTGGGCAGCCGCACCCTGGACGTGGTCTTCATCTGGCTGGGCATGGCCGGAGCGCCCGCCCTGATCTCGGCGTTCGAACGCGGCGGCCAGGCGGCCCTGACCGAGGCCGCCCACGAGCAGGCCAGCTTCATGACCCTGCTGACCCTGCCCGCCGCCGCCGGCCTGGCTCTGGTCGCCCGCCCCCTGGCCGAGCTGATGATCGGCGAGGATCTACGGGCCGGCGCCGGCCACGTGACGCCCTGGATCGCCGCCAGCGGCTGGCTGTCGGGCGTGACGACCTACTATCTGCTGCAGGCCTTCACCCTAGCCCGGCGCACGCCGCTGCTGATCGTCAGCATGAGCGCGCCGGCCATCATCAACGTCATTCTCAACCTCGTCCTGATCCCGCGCCTGGGCCTGGACGGCGCGCTATGGGCCACGACGCTCAGCTACGGCGTCGGCGCCGTCGCAGCCTGGGCCCTGGGTCGCCGCGCGTGCCCATTGCCGATCCCGTGGGAGGTCCTGGCCAAGGCCGCGGCCGCGTGCGTCGCCATGGCCCTGGTCGTGCGCCTGCTGCCCTCGCCGGGCGGCTTGCTGGAGCTGGCCCTGAAGGCCGGCGTCGGCGCGGCCGTCTATGGCGTGATCGTGCTGAGCCTCGATGTCGGCGGCCTGCGCGGCAAGCTTTCTGGTCTTCTCCGTCGGAGGGCCCCCGCCCTATGACCGCCCCCATCACCGAAATCCGCATCGAGAACGCCGCCTGGCCTAGCGCCCAGCCGCGCCTGTCGGTACTGATCCCGACCTTTCGCGACGACCCGTCCGCCCTGCTCAAGGCCCTGGACGATCCCAGCGCCCAGGCCGAGATCGTGGTGCTGGACGACGGCGGGGGCGACGATGTGCTCGCCGAACGCATCGCCCGCCGGATCGAGAGGCTGCGCGTCCCGGCCCGCTTCGTGCGCCTGTCCAGCAACGAGGGCCGCGCCAAGGGTCGCAACCGCCTGGCCAGTCACGCGCGCGGCCAGCACTTTCTGTTCCTGGACAGCGACATGCTGCCCGACACTCCGGACTTCCTCAGCCGCTGGGCGGCCGTGGCCGAGACCAACGCCCCCGTGGCGTTCGGCGGCTTCACCCTGGACCAGACGCCGCCGCGTCCCGAGACCGCTCTGCACCGGGCCATGGCGCTGAAGAGCGACTGCACGCCCGCCCCCGAGCGCGCCAAGGAACCCGAGAAGCACGTCTTCACCTCCAACCTGCTGGTCCGCCGCGACGTGTTCGAGACCATCGGCTTCGACGAGGGCTTCGCCGGCTGGGGCTGGGAGGATGTCGAGTGGGCGATGCGGGTGGTGCGCCAGCATCCGATCCTGCACATCGACAACAGCGCCACGCACCTGGGCCTGGACACCGCGCCGACCATGGCCGCCAAGTACGAGCAGTCGGCCGCCAACTTCGCCCGCGTGGTCGCCAGCCACCGCGACATCGTCAGCGCCTATCCCAGCTACAAGGTCGCCAGGGCGCTGAAACCCTTCCCGCAGCGCGGCGTCTGGCGGCCGATGCTGAAGCGCATCGCCCTGGCCGAGGCCGTCCCCATTTCCCTTCGCGCGTTCGCCATGCGGCTCTATCGCGCGTCCCTCTATATCGAGGCCGTCTGATGCGGGTCGAATTCGAGAAGGTCGACGCCTACGAGCCCGACCGGACGCTGAAGGGCAAGCTGCGTCGCCGGCTGATCCGCCTGGCCTACCGTCGGCCGGCCAAGGTGGCGCTGGAGCGGCCGATGGTGTCGTTCAGCTTCGACGACGCGCCCGCCACGGCCTGCGAGGCCGGGGCCAAGGCGCTGGAGACGCGCGGCCTGCGCGGCACCTATTATTTCGCCGCCGGCCTGGCCGGGCGCGATGGCCCGATGGGTCGCTTCGCCACCGGGGCCGACGCGCGGCGTCTGCACGACGCTGGCCACGAGATCGCCTGCCACACCTTCTCGCACCTGGACTGCGGCCAGTCATCGAAGGCCGCCACGATCGCCGATGTCGACCAGAACGCCCGGAGCCTGGCGGCCTGGGGCGCGGGCGATCCGGTCAGCTTCGCCTACCCCTACGGCGATGTCGGCGCGCCGGCAAAGACCGCCCTGGCGGGACGCTTCAAGACCCTGCGCGCCCTGCACCACGGCCTGATCGCCGACGGCGCGGACCTCAACCAGGCCCCGGCCGTCGGTATCGAGGGCGAGGATGGCGAGAGCATCGCCAACGCCTGGCTGGACAAGGCCAAGGCTCGCAAGGCCTGGCTGATCCTCTACACGCACGACGTGGCCGCCGAACCCTCGCAATGGGGCTGTACGATCGACGCGCTGGAGCGGCTGATTGATCGGGCGGTGGCGGACGGCTTCGACGTGGTGACCGTGGCCGAGGGCGCCAAGCGGATCGGGCTCTAGACGTCGTCCTGCGCCTTGTCGGAGAAGGCCAGCTTGGCGGCCAGGGCCACGAACACCGCCCAGCGGAAGTCGTTGTAAACGACCGCGATGCTCTCGGTCAGGCTGACCAGGGTGAAGACGATCAGGAACGGGAAGGCCAGTATCGCCCCGCGATTGCGGAACACGGCGATGATCGCCAGCGTCATGGTCTGCAGATAGAAGAAACCCCAGGCGACGAGCCCGACCACGCCCATGCCGATCAGCTGCTCGATCCACGAATTATGGGCGTGCTGGGGGGTGAACTTGGCGTCGTGGACGATCCAGGCCAGCGGCCCCCAGCCGGACTTGTCGCTCCAGACGGCCGCGTAGCCGTAGCCCAGCCACGGCCTCTGCTCGATCTGGCGGAAGGCGGCGGTCCAGATCTGGGTCCGGCCGGTCAGGGTGGCGTCCTTGCCCAGAATGCCGAAGAACACGTCCGAGGCGAAAACGATGAACGCCGCCAGCAGCAGGAAACCCGTCACCCCGGCCCAGGTCGCGGCCGCGGCGAAGGCCGGACCGCGCTGGCAGATCCAAACGAAGGCCAGCGCCATCAGGCCCAGCATCAGCGAGACCAGCGAGGTCTTGGACTGCGACATGATCACCAGCCCCACCGACAGGGCCGCGAAGGTCAACCAGACGCCCTTGCGCTGGGGGTCCAGCAGGGCCGCGCCGCAGAGGATGCAGCAGCCCAGGGCCATCATGCCGCCCAGCGAGTTCTTCTCCAGCCACAGGCCGCGCCAGGCGCCGGGGAAGAGCTCGGTCATGATCCCGATCGACGGGAAGGCGATACAGGCGATGTAGGAGGCGACGATCAGCACGCAGAAGGTGGTGGCGAACACCCTGGCCAGCTCGGCCCACCGGAAGCGGGCGGCCAGGGCCAGGCCCGAGATCGTCGTGCAGCCCACGGCGAAGCCGCGGCGGATCGAGACATCGGGCTGGATCGACCAGAAGATCGAGGCCGCCACCACGCCCATCAGGATGATCAGGAATGGCTGGCGGATCGTGACCCGCACCATGTTCCAGGGCCGGGCCAGGACCAGCAGGAACGCCAGGCCGTAGGCGGGCAGGAAGGCCACGCGCAGCAGGCCCGAGCTAGATTCGTCGGTCTTCTCGCCGAACAGCGGCAACTGCCAGCCGCCGGTGTAGATCAGCAGCATGACCACGGCGACGGCGATGGTCAGCAGCGACGGCGCCAGCGCCCGGGTGTCCGGCCGGCCCCACGCCGCGTCCGGAGCAAGGCTGGTCACGGCAGGATCGCCTTCAGGAAGGCGGGCGGTTCGACCGAGACCTTGTTGAAGAACATGCCCGCGCATCGGCCGCCAGCGGCGGTCAGGGCGTCGCGCAGCATGGCCGGCTGGCGCACGTCCGGCTGGTCGGCCGAGACCACCATCACCGTCTGGTCCATGTGCTGGGCGATGGTCGGCCCGGACTGCGAGCGGTCCAGGGACGGGCTGTCGACGACGATGATCTCGGCGTGCTTGCGCAGCGCCCGCCAGTAATCCGCCGACGGAATGACGTGGGCCTGCTGGCGGCCGCGCAGGGCCTCGCGGTTGAAACGGGTGATCCACAGGCGCGGACCGCCGACGCTGTGGCCGGTCAGGAACTTGGAGTCCGGCCAGACCCCGCCCTCGGCGCGGGGCGCCGGCGGCTGGACGGTGAAGAAGGTCGAGCCGTCGGGCGAGGCCGCCACAGGCGGGCCCAGCGGGCCGAAGCGGTTCGGGTCGGCGGCGATCTCGCGGAACTGGCTGGGGCTGTTGAGGTCGAGGTCGATCAGCCAGGTCTTGCGGCCGGCGCGACGCGAGGCGAAACGGGCGAATTCACGGGCGACCGTCGAGGTCCCCTCTCCCCGCCGCGCGGCGATGAACTGGATGACGTACGGACGGCCGACAGGCGGCGCGCCAAGCGCCCCCCAAAGCTCCGTCATCTCGACGTTCAAATCCACCATCTGCCGAATCGCCGCGCACTCAGAAGATCGCAAGGTGCGACATTAACCCTGTCGGCGAAAGGCGACGAAAGCGCTCACCGCTTGACCCCGGCGGTGGCCAGGACCGGCATGCCAAGGGTGCGCGAGGCCGAGGCCGGCGTCTGCAGCCCGGGACGCAGGAACATGCGGACCAGACCCACGCACAGGGCCGTGAAGCCCGCGAACAGGATGGCCAGCACCAGAACCGGCTTCTTCAGGCTCTTGCCGGTCGACGGGGCGACGGCGCGCTGGACGATGCGGATGTTGTCGCTGCTCTCGGACGACATCTGCCGCTGGGCCTCGTCCTGTTGTTCCTTGACCGTGAAGTCGCGGACGTTCGAGGACAGGACGTCGCGATCGCGCGACAGCTCGTTGAACTGCGGCTCCAGTTGAGCCAGACGCAGCAGGCGTGAGTTCACATCGGTCACCTGCTGGGCGTAGGCGGCCTGCGACTGCTGCAGAGCCGCGACCTCGGCCCGCAGGTCGTTGCGGGTGGTGGTCAGGGTCTGCCAGATCGGGTTGGGACCGCTGCGCCGCGCGCCCTCGCCATTGGTGCGGCCGGCGGCGAGGCCGGCCTCCAGCTGGGCGATCTGGGCGTTGATGTCCTGCACGGGTTGAGCGCCGGCCGTGTAGCGGGCCAGCAGGCCCTCGCGGTCCAGCTTCATCTGGGCCAGCTTGATCGCGGCCGACATGTCGGTGTCGCGATACAGCACCGTCTCGGGCGAGGTGCGCGCCAGTTCGGCCTCGACGGCGGCCAAGCGACCGGTGCGATCCTGCAGCTGGGCGTCGACCGAATACTTCTGCTGCTCGACCTGAGCCTGCAGCTGGGTCAGCGTGGTCTTCTGGGCGGTGAAGTCGCCGATGTCGTTGGTGGTCAGGAACGACTGATAGGCCGTGTCGGCGTCCGACAACTTCTGCGCGAAGATGTCGCGCTGGCGCTGCAGCACGTTGTTGTCGCCGCCGATCAGCAGGCTGCGGCGATAGATCAGATATTCCTCGAGCAAGGTGTTGAGCACCTTCTCGGCCATTTCCGGATCGTTGTTCTGATAGGCAAGGCGGATGATCGAATTGTCCGGCGCGGTCTCGATCTTCAGGCTCTTGCCGATCGAGTCACGGCCTTCGGCGATCAGCTTGCGCTTCCCCTCGGGCGTGGCGCCGGCGTACTTGGCCGCGTGCTTCGGAAAGATCCTGGTGAAGCCGATCTTGCGGATCACTCGCTCGCGCAGCTCGCCGCTGCCCAGGATCTCGGCTTCGGACTGGATGACCTCGTCGGTGTTGGGCACCGCGCCGCGGCCGGCGTCGCCGGCGCGGGGTTCGTAGACATATTCCTGGCCCAGGCGCACGAACAGGCTGGATTGGGCCGTGTAGCTCTTCTTCAGCGTGAGGGCGAAGCCAAAGCCCAGCGCCGCGATCACCACGAAGACCACCAGCATCAGGAAGCGCTCGCGCCACAGCAGGGTGACGAAGTCGGCCGGGGCGTACTTGGGGCGCGCGCCGGCAGCCCCCGCCGCCATGCGGGGCGGCTGGTCGTGCGGTACGCTGATCCAAGGGCTCGTCGACATCCGAATCCGGGCGGTTCAATCTGTCTCGCACCCTGGGACGGCCAGCCTTAAGGGTTCGTTACCCATTCCTGTTAAGACTTGTCGCATGCAGAGCCGCACGCATCTCAAGACGGTCCCACTGAAGGCGATCTGGGCCGTGGTCCTGATGGCCGGCGGGATTTCCGCCTGCGGGCACATCGACGCCGAGCCGATCACGCCGGGCCCCAGACCTAGCGCCAACTTCTCTAATATCGGTTACGCCGATTGGAGCGAGAGCGAGCCGTCGTACCGGTTCTATCCGGGCGACGAGGTCGAGGTGGCCGTGCCGTCGGCCCCCGAACTCAACAAGTCGGTGATCGTTCAGCCGGACGGCCGCATCACCTTGCCGCTGGTCGCGCCGGTGATGGCCGCCGACCGCACGATCGACGAGCTGGAGGGCTCGATCAGCCAGGCCTATGCCAGCACGCTGTTGCGGCCGCGGGTCCAGGTTTCGGTGAAGACGGCGACGCCGCTCAAGGTGTTCGTCGGCGGCGAGGTCAAGAACGCCGGCGTGTTCGACATGGCGGGCGACAGCGACGCCCTGCGGGCCATCATCCAGGCCGGCGGCTTCACCAATGGCGCCAAGCGCAATCAGGTGGTGATCATCCGTCGCGGCCCCGACGGGCGGGCGATGATGCGGACAGCGGACCTGCTGGCTGGCCTGACGCGCGGGAGCGGCGCGGATCTTGTGCCCCTGCGGCGTTTCGACGTCGTCTACGTGCCGCGCAGCGGCGTGTCGGAAGCGGGTCTGTTCATGCAGCAGTACTTCCGAGACCTGCTGCCCATCAGCTTCAGTTACGCGATCAACGGCAACGTCAACGGCAACTGAGCCGGTCCCCCATAGGACCGGCGGGCAGCCAGTCAGGACGGAAGAACCCGGATGACCGGGTTCAGCCGAGGGCGAGCCATTCGCGGGCCTGACGCTGGGCTTCGGCGACTTCGTCGCTGGCCATCTCTTGCGACAGTTCCTTGCGGTAGACCTTGGCTTCGACCGAGCCGCGCATGGCGGCCAGGTTGAACAGCATGTGCGCCGACACGTAGTCCAGCGGCGCGCCGCCCTGACCGGTCGAGTACAGCAGGCCCATGCGGAACAGTTCGTCGCCGGTGGATTCGGCGGTCGGCAGCGGCAGCATGGCCACGGCGGCTGGCGGTTCTTGCATCATCATCATGGCTGGTCTCCTCTCTCAAGCTCGCCCCGCCGTTCTGACGGATCAGAGCCTGAGAGAAGAAAAGTCCAGCGCCACTGAACATATAGTTAAGCGCGCGGACATCATGAATGATGCGCCAAGTATACTAGTTATTTAAAGTGATTACTGACCGTAAACACGAGTCTACAGAGCGTTAACGCGCGCGCTGACCGAAAAGCACTTTTCGGGCCTCTTCCGCCGCTTTTCCGGACGCCTGCAGGCCTCCGGACCGCAATTCCGCGCCCAGCTTGAACCCCTTCTGGACCGCTTCGCGCGCGCCGACGCGCTCGAACCAGCTCCTCAAATTGGGGAACTCGTCCAGAATGATGCCCTGATTTTTCCACGGAACAACCCACGGCCAGCTCATGAAGTCGGCGATGGACAATTGGCCGCAGATGAAATCGCGTCCTTCCAGCCGCTTGTCGAGCACGCCGTACAGCCGGTGAGTCTCGTTGGTGTAGCGGACGACGCCGTAGGCGATCTGGCGCTGGTCGGCGATGATCGCCGGCGCGTACTGGCGGAAATGGTGGGTCTGGCCGGCCATGGGACCGAGGCCCCCCATCTGCCACATCACCCACTGGTCGATGTCGACGCGGTCGCGTTCGGTCTCGCCGTAGAACCGGCCGGTCTTGCGGGCCAGGTACTGCAGGATGGCGCCGGACTCGAAGATCGAGATCGGCTGGCCGTCGGGACCGTCGGGATCGACGATGGCCGGCATACGGTTGTTGGGGCTGATGGCCAGGAAGTCCGGCTTGAACTGCTCGCCGGTCCCGATGTTCACCGGGATCATCTCGTAGGGCAGACCCATCTCCTCCAGGGCGATGGAGACCTTCCAGCCGTTGGGCGTGGGCCAGTAGTGCAGTTCGATCGGACGACTCATTGGCCTTCCCTCCCGTATTCGTTGCCGCCACCGAAGATGGTCGCCTAAGCCCTTCCCGCCAAGACTTACCCGTCGAAAAGCCTGACCTCGCCGTTCAGGCTGGGTTCAGCCGAACGGCGTCATTCTGCGTTTCAAGGTCGAGGGAAGTTTCTAGGCGACGTCTCGGAGACGCCGCCCGACCACCAGGAGAAGACGAGATGAAACGTCTGCTGCTCACCATCGCCGCCGTGGCCTCCGTGGCGGGCCCGCTGGCCCTGAGCGCCACCGACGCCGCCGCTCAGGATCGCGGACGCTGGGAACACAACGACCGCGGTCGGGACTGGGATCGCGGCCGGGACCATGACCGTCGCGACTATGGACGCGACTATGGCCGAGGCGACTACGGCCGTGGCGACTACGGCCGTGGCGACTACGGGCGCCATGACCGCTGGGATCGCGGCCGCCACAACGGCTACTACTACAACAACCGCTGGTCTTACGGCCCGCCCCCGCCCGCCTACTACGGTCGTCCGGGCTTCCGCCCCGGCTATACGTCCTGGCGTCGCGGCGCCTACCTCCCGAGCTACTATCGTGGCCGCGGGTATGTCGTGAACGATTACTATCGCTATAGCCTGCGCCCGCCGCCCCGGGGCTACTATTGGTATCGCACGGGCAATGACTACGTGCTGGCCGCCATCGCGACCGGCCTGATCTTCGACGTCATCGCCAACCACTAGACCTGAACTGCATCCGAAGTGTCGAAGCGGCGTCCTGGGCTTTGCCTGGGGCGCCGTTTTGCGGTCACACGCGCCTCAACCCCGCCGCGCATGCGGCCCAACCGCCCGATTGCGAAGTCATTTCGACCACATTGCCCCGCCAGCGTAGGCTTCGCGTCACACAACGACGCTGCAGCAACACGGTCCCAACCCATGAAGACCCTGCGCATCACCACCGCCGCCCTCACCCTGGCCGCCGCCGCCTATGCCGGCTCGGCCCTGGCCCAATCGACCCTGCCCCAGACCTCGCCGGCCAATCCGCAGCCCGGCATCACCACCCCGGCGCCGACCAACGACCCGTTGACGGCCGCCCCCGCGCCCGAGCAATCGGCGCCGCCCGCCTCCGAGACCGCGACCCCGGCCGACTCCGCCGGCGCGCCGACCTCGGCCACGGCGCCGGCCATGACCGACGAAACGACCGCGCCGGCCGCCGACGAGAAGGCCGCCAAGAAGGCCAAGAAGCACAAGAAGACGGCCGAAGAGCCGACGGCGACCCAGCCGCGATAATTTAAAGTTCGCATTAACGAAGAAGGGCCCGCGGTTTCCACCGTGGGCCCTCGTCATATCCGGACGGTGGAAACGCCTATTCGGCGACGCCAAGCTTCTTGCGAAGCAGTTCGTTGACCGTGCCTGGATTGGCCTTGCCGCCCGTGGCCTTCATGACCTGGCCGACGAACCAGCCCAGGGCCTGCGGCTTGTCCTTCACGGCCTCGGCCTTGTCCGGATTGCTGGCGATCAGGTCGTCGATGGCCTTTTCGATGGCGCCGGTGTCGTTGATCTGCACCAGGCCGCGCTTCTCGACGATCTCGGCGGGACGGCCTTCGCCGGCCCACATGTGCTCGAAGACCTCCTTGGCGATCTTCGACGAGATCGTGCCGTTCTCGATCAGCTCGACCAGTTGGGCGATATCGGACGACGGCAAGGGTGAGTTGGCGATCTCGTGGCCGCCGGCCGACAGCTTGGCCAGCAGTTCATTGGTCACCCAGTTGGCCACCAGCTTGGCGTCGCGCCCCTTGGCTGCGGCCTCGAAGTAGTCTGCCCGATCGCTCTCGATGATCAACACGCCGGCGTCATAGGCCGACAGGCCATACTGGCTCTGCAGGCGCGCCTTCTTGGCGTCCGGCAGTTCCGGCAGGGTTTCCTCGATCTGCTTCACCCAGGCCGCGTCCAGAACCAGCGGCAGCAGGTCCGGATCCGGGAAGTAGCGATAGTCGTGCGCTTCTTCCTTCGACCGCATCGAGCGGGTCTCGAGCTTGGTCGGATCGAACAGGCGGGTCTCCTGGTCGATCTTGCCGCCATCCTCCAGGATCTCGATCTGGCGACGGGCCTCGTACTCGATGGCCTGCTGGATGTAGCGATACGAGTTGACGTTCTTGATCTCGCAGCGCGTGCCCAGGTGGCTGAAGCTGCCGGTCTCGCGGAACTTCTCGTAGTCGCCGGGACGGCAGACCGAGACGTTGACGTCGGCGCGCAGGTTGCCCTTCTCCATGTCGCCGTCGCAGGTGCCCAGATAGACCAGGATCGTCCGCAGCTTCTTGACGTAGGCGGCGGCCTCTTCCGAGGTGCGCATGTCGGGCTTGGAGACGATCTCCATCAGCGCCGTGCCCGCGCGGTTCAGGTCGACATAGGTCGCGTTCGGATCCTGGTCGTGCAGCGACTTGCCCGCGTCCTGTTCCAGGTGCAGGCGCTCGATGCGGACGTCGAAGGTCGTGCCGTCGTCGCGCTCGACCGTCACCACGCCCTCGCCGACGATCGGTTGGTCGAACTGGCTGATCTGATAGCCCTGCGGCAGATCCGGATAGAAGTAGTTCTTCCGGTCGAAGCGGCTCTTCAGGTTGATCTGGGCCTTCAGGCCCAGGCCCGTCTTCACGGCCTGCTCGACGCAGAACTTGTTCAGGACCGGCAGCATGCCCGGCATGGCCGCGTCCACCAGGCTGACCTGCTCGTTGGGCCCCGCCCCGAAACCGACGGCGGCGCCGGAGAACAGCTTCGACTTGCTGGCCACCTGGGCGTGGACCTCGAGGCCGAGGACGATTTCCCAGGGGCCGGTGCGGCCTTGGATCGTTTTGGAATCTTGCGTCATGGCCGTTTCTCTACATCAAGCGAGCCGGGCCGGAAAAGCTTTCGGACGCATGTCGCCGGCATCTTATGCGATCCAGGACCCGCACGGCCTTGAAGTTGTTTCAATGAAGCGGAACCATTCATTTTCGACATCACTGAATAAGGCCGGATTGAGTCAAATCCGGCGCCATTGCGGGGCAAGGGAACCGTCGAGTTATCGCGCCGTTCACTTATCGAACAGCTCATTCACGGAGGTAGAAATGCCCACCGCTTACACTACCCGCCCCACTCTCAACTTCGATGCGCCAGAGCCGGTCGTCGCGGCCGATCCCAATGCTTCGGCGTTGTTTCCGAGCCAACCGGTCTATGTTCGCACGCCGAAGAAGAAGGCGTCCGGCAATCTGCCGCTTCTGATCGGCGTTCCCGTGCTGGCCGTCGCCGCCGGCGCCCTGATCTGGGGCATGAGCGCCAATCGCAGCGAGGCGCCGACCGATCCGCAGTCGCTGAAGATCGCCGCCGCCGAAAACCCCGCCCCAGTCAGCACGACGCCGGTTCCCGCCAGCGCCTCGGCCACCCCCTCGCCGATCCCGCAGCCGACCGAATTGGCCGCCAATGAACCGGCGCCCCCGGCTCCGGTGGCCCGCTCGACGCCGGCGCCGCGCGCCGCCGCTCCGGCCCGTACGGTCGCCCGCCGCGCCGCGCCGGTCGAAAGCAGCGCGCCGGACGCCTCGACGGCCGCGGCGAACGTCAGCGCCACGGTCCCGGCCGCGCCGCCGACCGTCAGCGCCCCGATCGCCGAGCCGGCTCCTCTGGTGATCCCGGCCCCGGCGGTTCCGGCTCCGACGCCGCAGCCCCAGACGACCATCCCGCAGTAGCCGGGTCCCTGCCCCCCTGAACGAAGAAGGGCGGCTCCACCGGAGCCGCCCTTTTCCTTAGATCACCACCACTTCTCGGCTTTCGCCGAGAACCCGGCGGCTTTTTCAACCGCCCCGGCGACCGAGAACACCGTGGCCTCGTCCAGAGGCTTGCCGATGATCTGCAGGCCCAGCGGCAGGCCGTTGGCGTCGAGGCCGGCTGGCAGGGACAGACCCGGCAGGCCGGCCAGGTTGGTCGTCACCGTGAAGACGTCGTTCAGGTACATGGCGATCGGGTCGTTGCTGTTCTCGCCCAGGCCGAACGCCGCCGAGGGCGCGGTCGGGGTGAGGATCGCGTCGCACTTTTCCCACGCCTTATCGAAGTCCTCGGCGATGCGGCGACGCACCTTCAGGGCCTTCAGGTAGTAGGCGTCGTAGTAGCCGTGCGAAAGCACATAGGTGCCGATCAGGATGCGGCGCTTGACCTCGTCGCCAAAGCCCGAGGCCCGGGTGTTCTCGTAGATCTCGGTCAGGGTCGCGCCGTCCTCGCGCAGGCCGTAGCGCATGCCGTCGTAGCGGGCGAGGTTCGAGGACGCCTCGGCCGGGGCCACGATGTAGTAGGCCGGCAGGGCGTACTTGGTGTGCGGCAGGCTGATGTCGACGATCTCGCAGCCGGCGTCCTTAAGCCAGGCGACGCCGTCGGCCCACAGCTTCTCGATCTCCGCCGGCATGTTGTCGACGCGGTATTCCTTGGGAATGCCGATGCGCAGGCCCTTCACCGACTTGCCGACGAACTGGGTGAAGTCCGGAACCGGCACGTCGAGACTGGTCGAGTCCTTGGGATCATGGCCGGCCATCGAGGTCAGCAGAAGGGCCGCGTCCTCGACGGTCTTGGCGATCGGGCCGGCCTGGTCCAGCGAGCTGGCGAAGGCCACCACGCCCCAGCGCGAGCAGCGGCCATAGGTCGGCTTGATGCCGACGGTGCCGGTGAAGGCGGCCGGCTGGCGGATCGAGCCGCCGGTGTCCGTCGCCGTGGCGCCCAGGCACAGGTCGGCGGCGACGGCGGCGGCCGAACCACCCGACGAGCCGCCCGGGGTCAGGGCCTTGTTCGAACCCTGGGCGCGCCAGGGGTTGGTCACGGGGCCGAAATAGCTGGTCTCGTTCGACGAGCCCATGGCGAACTGGTCAAGGTTCAGCTTGCCCAGCATCACCGCGCCGTCGCGCCATAGCTGGCTGGTCACGGTCGACTCGTAGGTCGGGATGAAGTTCTCGAGGATCTTCGAGCAGGCCGTGGTCCGCACGCCTTCGGTGCAGAACAGGTCCTTGACCCCCAGCGGCGCGCCTTCCAGCGGACCGGCCTCGCCCAGCGCGCGGCGCGCGTCGGACTTGGCGGCCATATCGAGCGCCTTTTCCGGAGTCTCCAGGATATAGGCGTTCAGGCCGCGCGCGGCCTCGACGGCCTCGATGTGGGCCTTGGTCAGTTCGACCGAGGTGAACTCGCGCTTGGCCAGACCGTCGAGGGCGCTGGCCAGGGTCAGCTTGGTGAGGGCGCTCATTATTCGACCACCTTCGGCACGACGAAGAAGTTGTTCACGGACTTGGGCGCGTTGCTGGTCACGCGGGCTGGGTCGCCGCCCATGGTGACAACGTCCTCGCGCATCGGCAGGCCGGCGGCCACGACGCTGGTCAGCGGCTCGCAGCCGTCGGTGTCGACCTCGGCCAGCTGCTCGATCCAGGCCATGATGCCGTTGAGCTCCTGGGCCAGGGCCTCGATGCGCTCTTCGGGTTCGGCGATGCGGGCGAGCCGGGCGACCTTCCGCACGGTGGCGGCGTCAATGGCCATGGGGATCTCCTGAAATTCGAACGCGTGGGTTAGCGGTCCCCGCCCCAGGTTTCAAGACGAGGTTTCAAGCACGCCGGCGCCTGTTATGAAGCGCCATGCCCGTTCTCGACATCGAAGACTTCGCCGCCGCCCTGCCCCAGTACGCCGCCATCGTCGGCCTGGACCCCGGCGAGAAGACCATCGGCGTGGCCGTCTCGGACGTCACCCGCACGGTCGCCAGCCCCATGGCGCTGATCGAGAAGACCAAATTCAGCAAGGACGCCGAGCACCTGTTCAAGCTGATGGACAGCCGCGGCGCGGTCGGCGTCGTCATCGGCCTGCCGATGAACATGGACGGCACGGAAGGCGTACGCTGCCAGTCCAACCGCGCTCTGGGCCGCAACCTGCTGCGCTTGAAGCCCGACCTGCCGATCACCTTCTGGGACGAGCGCCTGTCGACGGCGGCCGTGACCCGAGTGCTGATCGACGAACACGACGTCTCGCGCAAGCGCCGCGACGAGGTTGTCGACAAGATGGCCGCCGGCTGGATCCTGCAGGGCGCGCTGGAACGCCTGCGCGGCCTCTAGCGCCGCCCTTTTCGCCTGACGCCAGAAAATCCGGGCTTTTTGGACTCCGGCCCGTATGGATAAGCTTGGTTGGTTCGCGGGCGGGAACGGGCATGAGAGCCAAAGGCTTCGGACGATTGAGACAAGCCGCCACGGCGGGCGCTGTCCTGCTCGTCACCCTGACCGCCGGCGGGAGCCTCGCGGGCGCGGGCGACGACTGCCCGCCCAATCCCGAACCCGGCAAGTGCTACGAGAAGATCTACCGGCCCGCTCAATACGAGAGCTATGTCGACCAGGAGGCGGACCAGCAACGCCCGGTCCAGCAGGCCTATCGCGTCGTCACCAAGCAGCGGAAGATTCGCGAGGCCAGCTTCGTCTGGCAGGTAATCCCATGCGACGGCCGCCTTCCCGCCAGACGCGACCACTAAACGCATTCAGCCATGACTTGCGCTGGCGAGGTCCAGCACGTCCCTGGACGCGAATTTCACTCATTTCGGGGAGCGGGAAACTCCCTTCCTTGGGGAAAAACCGCGACAACATTGTTCTGCTTTTGAATATGGTTAAGGTCGCGCCCCGGATCGAACCCCAGGTTCGCTCCGGGGCGACTTATACCTGGGTTGAGGGCAACGAGGGGCTCGGATGACTAAAAAGGTCTTGATGGGGCTGATGGCGTTCGCCGTCGCCGGTTTGGCGGTCAGCTCGGCGATGGCCGACGGACGCAACTATGCGCCGCGGCCGGTTCCGCGCTATGCGCCCGCTCCGCCGCCGCAGGGCTATCCGCCCCCGCCGCCCCCGCCGTCGGGACCGACCGGCATCGACTGCCTGTGCACCCGCGCCGTGGTCTTCTACGGTCCGACCTCGGGCTATGGCGACATCACCGTCGCCGCGCCGGGCGTCCGCGTCATCGGCGAGCCGGTCGTCGTGCCGTCGGGCCGCATCGATATCCAGGGTCCGCCGGTCTATGTCGACGCGCCGCCGGTTCGCGTGGCCGCGCCGCAGATCTACCTGCACCGTCCGGAAGTCTTCGTCCGCCCGTCGGCCGTGACGGTCGAGGCGCCCGAGATCCACTTCACGGGCTGCGCCGACGGCGTGCGCTGCGAGCCGGCTCCGCCGCGCCACTAAGGTTCGGGACCAGCCGAAAGAATTCGAGGCGGGAGGCCACAAGCTTCCCGCCTCTTTTCGTTTGGATTGATCTTAGTGTTGCGGGACCGCGCAGAACTCGCGGGCTTCACGCGCCAGGGCCAGGTCGCCGCCTTCCAGCGCGGTCCTCACCGCGTCGTCGCAACGCTTCTCGCTGAGCAGGGTCGTGACATGGCTCCGCAGCGTCGCGGCGTTGAGCGCGGCTTCACGCAGGATCTGGGCTTCCTTGCGCTCGCCGGGCAGGCACGGCGAGTACCATTTCGCGTCGGCGCAGCGAGCGATCAGGCGCGTCTGCCGCGCGGCCTCGGCCCGGTTGTCGATCGGCGCGACGACGGGCGCTTGCGGCGGCTGCTGAGGCGATTGCGGCGCGGGATCGTTCGGCATAACCAGCGGCGGCGCGACCATGACCCCCGGCGGCGCGGGATCCAGCGGGCGCACGATGGTGGCCTGCGGGATCTGATAGTGGCAGACCCAGCCCTTTTCGGTCGTCTCGCACGACTGCAGGGTCGCCTTCGTCTCCTGAGGCGACGGCTCGGCGGTCTGCAGCAAGGCGATCAAGAGCAACAGCATGGCCACCCCCGCGGAGCCTGTGCAAAACGCATGAAGCTAGAGTACCCACCTTCGCCCCCCGGCAACAAGCGCGAGCGACCCCGGAAGCACGGTCGACATGTCAAACTTCGTGAATATTCCTGAGGACAGTCTCCGGCGCGCCGCCCCCCACGCTTCCCTTCCCCTCCAAAGCCGCCTATGAGGCGAGCTCATGACGGCACCAGCCCATGACCCCGCCCGCGCGGCCATCGATGCGATCCGCGCCCGCGTCTTCGCCTTTCCCAAACGCCATTTCCTCTCCGCCGGGGATCTGAACGCGCCCCAGGCGACGGACCTGCTGGACCTGGCCGACGCGTTCGTCGCCTTCAACCGCCAGACGTCCAAGAGCCTGGACCTGCTGCGCGGCCGGACGCTGATGAACCTGTTCTTCGAGAACAGCACCCGCACCCAGAGCTCGTTCGAGCTGGCTGGCAAGCGCCTGGGCGCCGACGTCGTCAACATGAACCCCAAGACCTCGTCGGTGGCCAAGGGCGAGACCCTGATCGACACCGCCGTGACGCTGAACGCCATGCGGCCCGACCTGCTGGTCGTACGCCACGCCTCGTCGGGGGCGGCGTCCCTGCTCAGCCAGAAGGTCAGCGGCCACGTGGTCAACGCCGGCGACGGCCAGCACGAGCACCCGACCCAGGCCCTGCTGGACGCCCTGTCGATCCGCCGCGCCTTCGGCCGCGTCTCGGGCCTGACCGTGGCGATCTGCGGCGACGTGCTGCACAGCCGCGTGGCGCGCTCGAACGTCTCCCTGCTGCACACCCTGGGCGCCAGCGTGCGCCTGGTCGGCCCGCCCACCCTGATGCCGGCCCAGGCCGAGCGCTGGGGCGTCACCGTCCACCACGACATGAAGTCCGGCCTGGCCGGCGCCGACGTGGTCATGATGCTGCGCCTGCAGCTGGAGCGGATGCAGGGCGCCTTCGTGCCCTCGACCCGTGAATACTTCCGCTTCTACGGCCTTGATCGCGAAAAGCTTTCCCGCGCCGCGCCCGGCGCCAAGGTCATGCACCCCGGGCCGATGAACCGGGGCGTCGAGATCGACAGCGACGTCGCCGATGATCCGGCCGTCAGCCTTATTCAGGATCAGGTCGAGATGGGCGTCGCCGCCCGGATGGCGGTGCTGACCAGCCTCTCGGCCCGCATCGAGGCTGTCGGCTTATGATGTTCCATCAGAAGCCGATAAACAGCCTCGACCTCAAACATAGGAGCGTGGCGAAGCGCCACGCTCTGGAGGCGAAGCAATGACGTCCGCCCAGCCCATCGCCCTCGTCAACGCCCGCCTGGTCGACCCCGAGAGCGGCTACGACGGTCCCGGCGGCGTCATCGTCTCCGAAGGCGTCATCGCCGACGTCGCCAAGGGCCGCGAGTTCGGCAAGCTGTCGAAGGCCGTACGGGTCATCGATTGCGGCGGGGCCCTGCTGGCGCCCGGCCTGATCGACCTGCGCGTCCGCACCGGCGAGCCCGGGGCCGAGACCAAGGAAACCCTGGCCAGCGCCGCCAAGGCCGCGGCGGCCGGCGGCGTCACCTCGATGGTCGTCCAGCCCGACACGGCCCCGGCCATCGACGACCCCAGCGTCGTCGACTTCATCCTGCGCCGGGCTCGCGACATCGACAGCGCCCGCATCCTGGTGGCCGGCGCGGCGACCAAGGGCCTGCACGGCGAGCAGATGGCCGAGATCGGCCTGATGCGCGAGGCCGGCTGCGTCTACATCACCGACGCGGGCAAGCCGATCGTCGACAGCAAGGTCATGCAGCGCGTCCTGACCTACGCCAAGGGCTTCGACACCCTGCTGGCCCACCGTCCGATGGACCCGTGGCTGGCCAAGGGCGGCGCGGCGATCGGCGGCGAGTTCGCCGGCCGCATGGGCCTGCCGTCGATCTCGCCGATGGCCGAGCGGATCATGCTGGAGCGCGACGTCGCCCTGCTGGAAGCCACCGGCGGCAGGCTGCTGGTCGACCAGATCACCTCGGCCCAGGCGTTGGAGACGCTTCAGCGCGCCAAGAAAAAGGGCCTGCGGATCAGCGCCTCGGTGTCGATCAACCACCTGTCGTTCAACGAGTTGGACATCGGCGACTACCGCACCTTCGCCAAGCTCAACCCGCCCCTGCGCGGCGAGGACGATCGCCAGGCGCTGATCGAGGCCCTGGCCAGCGGCCTGATCGACATCGTCGTCTCGTCGCACAGCCCGGCCCCGGCCGAGGACAAGCGCCTGCCCTACGACGAGGCCGTCCCCGGCGCCGTCGGCCTTGAGACCCTGCTGCCGGCCCTGCTGTCGCTGTATCACGACGAGCGCATCGTCCTGGTCGACCTGATCCGCGCCGTCACCCTGGCCCCGGCCGAGCTGTTGGGCCTGCGCGGCGGCCGCATCGCTCCGGGCGCGCCCGCCGACCTGGTGCTGTGCGACATCGACGCTCCGATCATCGTCGACGCCGCACGCCTGCTGTCGAAGTCCAAGAACTCGCCGTTCGACGGACGCAGGCTGCAGGGCCAGGTGCTGATGACGGTCGTGGACGGGCGCGTGGTGCACCGGGCGGAGGGGTAGCAGCAAGCGGTCGAAGGTACTCAGTCCAAAATCCACGGTCGAAAATGCTGCTCGACCTTCTTAAGCTCTTTAGGTCCGTTGGTCTTAATGGCCATCCTTGCAGGACCGATGTGTCCCTTGAAGCCCAATTTAACTTCCTTCCAGCCCACACCTTCACTTCTGAGCTGCTTTAAAAGCTCAAAAGCACGTTCTTCCTCCAGAGCGTGGCCGGCAAAGTGCCCTCCACTGAAACAGCCCGCTATCTTGCTCTGCCAAGCCAATTTGGCCTCCGATCTTCTAGTTCGCGTTTACAGCAACGTGGAATGGTCGACCTCGACACAACCATGACGACAAGGGCGGTTCTAGTAGCCTTTTTCGACTGCCGGCTTTTTGCCCTCCCCCCGACTCTGCACTACACCTAGGCCTCACAACCCGCCCCTTGCGTAGCGGTTGAATTCGCGCTCAACTCGCCTTAAGGTCGATCCGTGCAAGATCTCGCCGCCGCCACCTATCTGACGCTCGCCATCACCCTTGTCGGCGGCTACCTGCTCGGATCCATTCCGTTCGGGCTGATCGCCACGCGGCTGGGCGGGGCCGGCGACATCCGCCAGATCGGCTCGGGCAATATCGGCGCGACCAACGTGCTGCGCTCGGGACGCAAGGACCTGGCGGCCATCACCCTGCTGGGCGACGCCGGCAAGGGCGTGGTGGCGGTGCTGCTGGCCCGCTACCTGACCCACGGCAATGCGGCGGTGATCGCCCTGGCCGGGGGCGCGGCGTTCCTGGGCCACCTGTTTCCGGTCTGGCTGAAGTTCAAGGGCGGCAAGGGCGTGGCCACCTTCTACGGCGTGCTGCTGTCGGCCGCCTGGCCGGTGGGGATCGCCGCCGGCGCGACCTGGCTGGCCGTGGCCTTCCTGCTGCGCATCAGCTCGCTGGCCGCCCTGATCGCCGCCGTGCTGGCCGCGCCGTTCGCCCTGGCCTTCGACCAGCCCTATCCGATCATGGTCCTGTGCCTGTTCATGGCGGTGCTGATCTTCATCCGCCACCGCGAGAACATCGCCCGCCTGCTGAAGGGCCAGGAGCCGAAGATCGGCAAGAAGAAGGACGAGGCGCAGCCGCCCGTTATCGACACGCCGTGATTCCAGGCCGGCTCTCGGATATCCAGCGCTTCGCCTGGCTGCGCCTGGCGCGCACCGAGACCGTCGGCCCCGTCGCCTTCGAACACCTGATCGCCCGCTACGGCACGCCCGAGCGGGCGCTGTCCGCCCTCCCCGACCTGTCCCGACGCGGCGGGCGCGCCGTGCCCTTGTCCCTGCCGCCACGCGAGGCGATCGAGCAGGAACTCGCTGCGGGCGAGACGCTGGGCGCGCGGCTGATCTGCGGCTGCGAGCCCGACTTCCCCCCGCGCCTGGCGGCGCTTGATCCGCCGCCGCCCGTGATCTGGACCTTGGGCCGCGCCGAACTCCTCTCCGAGCCCTGCCTGGCCATCGTCGGAGCCCGCATCGCCTCGGCCGCCGGCCAACGCTTCGCCCGCCAGCTGGCCACGGACCTGGGGACCGCCGGCTATGTCGTGGTCTCGGGCATGGCGCGCGGCATCGACGGCGCGGCGCATGAAGGCTCGCTGGCCACCGGCGCCGTGGCCGTGCTGGGCGGCGGGGTCGGCGACGTCTATCCGCCCGAGCACGACAAGCTGCACGCGCGCCTGGCCGCCGAAGGCTGCGTCGTCTCCGAGAGCGCCCCCGACCGCCGCGCCCAAGCCAAGGACTTCCCGCGCCGCAACCGCATCATCTCGGGCCTGTCCCTGGGGGTCGTCGTGGTCGAGGCCGAGCTGAAGTCCGGCTCGCTGATCACCGCCCGCCTGGCCGCCGAGCAGGGCCGCGACGTCTTCGCCGTGCCCGGCTCGCCGCTGGATCCGCGCTCGAAGGGAACCAATGACCTGATCCGCCAGGGCGCGATCCTCTGCGAGGGAGCCGAGGACGTGCTGCGCTCGCTGTCGGGCCAGATCCACCTGCGGGAACGCGAACGCGGCTACGAGGCCCAACCGGACCTGGACATCGACCACGACGCCCTGCGCGAGCGCGTCGCCGCCCTGCTCTCGCCCACGCCGGTCTCGCGCGACGACCTGGTCCGCGCCGCCGCCGCGCCCGCCTCGGCGGTGATGGCGGCGCTGGTGGAATTGAGTCTGGCCGGCCGCGCGGAGCTGCTGGACGGCGGGCTGGTCGCTGGAGTCTAACTCCGGATAGTCGAGTCTCCCGCGAGTCGTCGGCTGAAGGGAGCGATGATGGACACCCAGGCCATAGAAGACATGCTCGCCGTCGCCGTGGCGGCCGGCGCCGAAGGCCGGCTGGACGAGGCCGAGGCGGCGTTCCGCGCCGTGCTGGTCATGAAGCCCGACCACGACGAAGCCCTGTTCGGTCTGGGCCTGAACCTGCTGATCGCGCGGCGCTTCCAGGAGGCCGTCGCGCCGCTGACCTGGGCCGCGCACGCGCCGAACGCCGAGCCGGTGCGTCGACAATGCCTGGCCCACGCCCTGTTCCTGACCGGCGACTTCTCCCGCGCCGCCGACACCTTCGCGGCCGCCGATGCAGTGGAGCCCCTGCCCGAAGGCGCTCGCGTGACCTGGGCCCGCGCCGCCGCCTACAACGCCCTCGGTCGCGCCCCGGCCGACAGCGCGCTGGAGCTCTACGCCAAGCTCGCCGGTCCGCTGGCCGAGGACCTGGAGACCGTGGCGCGCGAGGGATTCGGCATCCTGGTGGCCTTCCAGCGGCTCGACGCGGCCCGCGCCCTCGGCGCCTGGCTGGAGGCGCGCCATCCGGACGACAAGATTCGCGCCCACGAGCTTCGCGTACTGGTCGACCCCAGCATCGACCGGGCGCCGCCGGCCTATGTCGAGGCGCTGTTCGACGACTTCGCCGAGCGGTTCGACCGCCAGTTGGTCGAGATGCTGGACTACCGCGCGCCCGCGCTGCTGGCCGACCTTGTCGCGAGCCGCCGCACGCGGTTCGAGCGGATCCTCGATCTGGGGTGCGGCACGGGCCTGGCCGCGCCGGCCCTGGAACGATTCGGCGCCGAACTGACCGGGGTTGACCTCTCGTCCGCCATGCTGACCAAGGCCGCAGAGCGCGGCGGCTACGACCACCTGGTCCACGCCGAGGCCATCGCGTATCTCGAGAGCCATCGTGGCGCCTTCGACCTGATCGTGGCCGCCGACGTCCTGATCTATTTCGGCGACCTGGTTCCACTGTTCGCCGCCGCAGCAGCCGCCCTCGCCCCCGGCGGCCTGCTGGCCGTCAGCATCGAACTCGGCGAGACCGGCTGGCGGCTCCTGCCCACGGCGCGCTACGCCCATGGCGACGACTATGTCGAGACCACCAGCGCCCCCGGCTTCCGGATCGTCGAGCGCCGGGAGATCCCGCTGCGCCGGGAGACGACGGCGGTCACGGTCGGCTGCCTCTACCTGCTCGAACGGCTCTAGCCGCCTCCTCTAGCCGCCTCTACGCGCGCCCTTGGCGAACAGCAGGTCCGACCACCGCCAGTGGCCGCCGCCCAGAGCGAAGCGAGCGCCGCCCGGGCCGTCGTTCAGGGAGATCAGGACCAGGCCCCGCATCGGTTCGGCGCGGCAGGCGGCGGGGGCGAAGGCGACCTCCATCATGATCATCTCGCGCAGGCCGGCCAGGCCGTCGCCCTCCTCGCCAGCGACCCGAGCCCAGTCGCCGCTCCAGACCAGCGGCGCGCGACCGGCGCCGACCGTCGCGCCGTGAGCCCGCATCAGCGAGGCGCGGGCGCGAGGATTCTTGCGCAGGCCTTCCTGCAGCAGCCGGACCATGTCGCAGCCGGCCCCGCCGCCACCGCCGCCGCTGCCCGAGCCAGCCGTCGCCGCGCCCATCAGTTCGGACTCGCCCAGTCCCAGCACGGGGCTGGGCCCGGGGTTACGGCTGGCGGGTAGCGGCGTCACGTCCTTGGGCGGCGGCAGTTTCGATACACGCAAGGGCGAGCGCGGCGCGGCCTTCGGCGTCGCCTTGGGTTTCTCGGGCGACGGCGGCTTGGCCGGGGCCTTCACCGGCGACTTGGGCGCGTCATGCGGCGCGGGCGGGGGCGGAGGGGGTGGCGGCGGTGGAGGCGGAGGTGGCGGGTCGACCAGCGTGACCATCACCGACGGCGGCTCGGGCGGCGGCGGCGTGATGTGCGTGGCGAACAGGACCATCAGGGCCCCGACATGCGCGCCGATGCTCACGACCAGGGCGACGCCCTTGCCCCCTCGTCGTTTCCACCGCGCCATCAGTCCGCCAGGCCACGGGCCGAAGCGCCGGCCCAGGCGTCCTGGAAAATCACGTCCCCGCGTCAGGAACGTGGCGATTGGTCAAGCTTGGAGGAAGGGTTCAGACCGACAGGTCGACCAGCAGGCCCGTGCCCGCGGCCGGGGCGGCGCGCACGGCTTCCTTCAGCCGATCGGCGATCTCCGCGCGTTCGGCGTTCGAGGTCACGGGCTTGATCGGACGGATCGGCGAGACATAGGCCTCGGTGGCGATCCGATTGACGGTTATGTCCATCGGGCTCAATGCAGTCGTGAAACTAGCCATCGCATTGTCGTGCAATGCCCTTAACAAGCGCCTACCAGACGCCCAAGCCTTACTGTTTCTGGGTCCTCACGTTGACAGACGTGGGGTGAAGCCCCCACTTTCCCGGCGCTCGCCTTCCGGGCGATCCCAATTTCCTGAACAAGAGTCAGAATGAACGTCGTCGTCGTCGAGAGCCCGGCTAAGGCCAAGACCATCAACAAGTACCTCGGGTCCGACTACACGGTTCTCGCTTCCTACGGTCACATCCGCGACCTGCCGTCGAAGGACGGCTCGGTCGAGCCGGACAACGACTTCGCCATGAGCTGGGAGGTCGACGCCAAGGCCTCCAAGCGGGTCAGCGACATCGTCGACGCCCTGAAGAAGGCCGACCGCCTGATTCTGGCCACCGACCCGGATCGCGAAGGGGAAGCGATCAGCTGGCACGTGCTGGAAGTGCTGAACAAGAAGAAGGCGCTGAAGGACAAGTCCGTCCAGCGCGTCACCTTCAACGCCATCACCAAGACCTCCGTGCTGGAGGCCATGGCCAATCCGCGCGACGTCGACATGGAGCTGGTCGAGGCCTATCTGGCCCGCCGCGCCCTCGACTATCTCGTCGGCTTCACCCTCTCGCCGGTGCTGTGGCGCAAGCTGCCGGGCAGCCGCTCGGCCGGCCGCGTGCAGTCGGTCTGCCTGCGCCTGATCGTCGAGCGCGAGATGGAGATCGAGCGCTTCAAGACCCAGGAATACTGGAGCGTCGACGCCGACGTTTCGGCTGGCGCCGATCCGTTCACGGCCCGCCTGGTCAAGCACGAAGGCAAGAAGCTCACCAAGTTCGACCTGAACAACGAGACCTCGGCCCTGGCCGCCAAGGCCGCCGTTCAGGCCGCGGTGTTCAAGGTCGCCGCCGTCGAGAAGAAGCCCGGCAAGCGCTCGCCCGCCCCGCCCTTCACCACCTCGACGCTTCAACAAGAAGCCGCCCGCAAGCTGGGCTTTTCCGCCCAGCGCACCATGCAGGCCGCCCAGAAGCTGTATGAAGGCATCGACATCGGCGGCGAGACCGTCGGTCTGATCACCTACATGCGGACCGACGGCGTGTCGGTCGAGCCGGAAGGCATCGCCGAGGCGCGCAGCGTGATCGGCAATGTCTATGGCGGATCTTACGTCCCCGAGACCCCGCGCTACTACAAGGCCAAGGCCAAGAATGCGCAGGAGGCTCACGAAGCCATCCGCCCGACCAGCCTGAACCGCAACCCGGGCTCGCTGCGCCTGGAGTCGGACCTCGGCCGCCTCTACGAACTGATCTGGAAGCGGATGATCGCCTCCCAGATGGAGAGCGCCCGCATCGAGCGCACCACGGTCGACCTGGAAAGCGCCGACGGCCAGACCGGCCTGCGCGCCACGGGTCAGGTCGTGCTCTTCCCCGGTTACCTTGCCGTCTATGAGGAAGGTCGCGACGACGAGGGCGACGAGGACTCCGCCCGCCTGCCGATGATCGAGGAAGGCGCCAGCGCCAAGGTCATCGAGGCCCGCGCCGACCAGCACTTCACCGAACCGCCGCCGCGCTATTCGGAAGCCAGCCTGGTCAAGAAGATGGAAGAGCTGGGGATCGGCCGTCCGTCGACCTACGCCTCGGTCCTGACCGTGCTGCGCGACCGCGAATACGTGAAGATGGACAAGCAGCGCTTCGTCCCCGAGGACAAGGGCCGCCTGGTCACGGCGTTCCTGGAGCAGTTCTTCAAGCGCTACGTGGAATACGACTTCACCGCCGCGCTCGAAGAGCAACTCGACCTCGTTTCCGACGGCAAGCTGGATTGGAAGCAGTTCCTCCGCGACTTCTGGAAGGACTTCCACGCCGCCGTCGGCGAGATCGCCGAGCTGCGCACCACCAACGTGCTCGACGCGCTGAACGAGGCCCTGGGCCCGCACATCTTCCCGGACAAGGGGGATGGCTCCAACCCGCGCCTGTGCCCGACCTGCAATGTCGGCCAGCTGTCCCTGAAGACCGGCAAGTTCGGGGCCTTCATCGGCTGCTCGAACTATCCGGAGTGCCGCTACACACGCCAGCTGGGCGTGTCGGAAGGCGAAGGCGAAGCCGAGAGCGCCGACAAGGAACTGGGGCTCAATCCCGCGACCGGCCTAGCCGTGTGGCTGAAGAACGGCCGCTTTGGTCCCTATGTCGAGGAGTTGGCGGCCGCCGATAGCGGCGACAAGCCCAAGCGCTCGTCCCTGCCCAAGGGCTGGATCGCCTCGGCCATGGACCTGGAAAAGGCCCTGCGCCTGCTCTCGCTGCCGCGCGAAGTCGGCAAGCATCCGGACGACGGCAAGGTCATCACGGCGGGCCTGGGACGCTTCGGGCCGTTCGTGCTGCACGACGGCACCTACGCCAATCTGGAGAACCCCGACGAGGTGTTCGACGTCGGCCTGAACCGCGCCGTCGCCATCCTGGCCGACAAGCGCGCGGGCGGCGGACGTCCGCAGCGTGGCGCCGCCACCGCCCTGGCCGAGATCGGCAACCACCCCGAGGACGGCAAGCCCGTGCGGGTGCTGTCGGGTCGCTTCGGCCCCTATATCAAGCACGGCGACACCAACGCCAACGTGCCCAAGGGCAAGGATCCGGCGTCCATCACCATGGAAGAGGCCGTGGCCCTGATCGCCGAGCGCGCCGCCAAGGGCGGCGGCAAGAAGCCGGCGAAGAAAGCGGCGGCTCCGAAGAAGGCCTCCGCCAAGACCAAGGCGGAAGGCGACGCTCCGGCCAAGAAGCCCGCGGCCAAGAAGCCGGCGGCGAAAAAGGCCGCGCCGAAAGCCAAGGTCGGGGCGACAAGCGAGGACGGCGCCGCCCCTTGGGACGACGAAGCCTAGTCTGTTCAGAGGATCGGGAGGGGAGTAGGTTTCGAGCATGACGACGCTGGAACGTCCCCTGCCGCTGCATGTCGTGGTGTCCGCGCTGATCCTTTGCTGCGTGGGCGGTTTCGCCATGGGCCTGACCAACGCCATGAAGATCGACCGTGGCGGACCGGAGACCTCCAAGCAGCCGCTGGCCGAGGTCTCGGGCGTGCCGGTCAAGGACGCCGCCCCCGCCCTCGCCTACGAGCCGCCGCCCGTCGAGAAGCCCAAGCCCAAGGCCGTCGAGGTCCAGACCGCCGAGCAGGAAGCCCCGCCGGTAATCGAGACCCCGCCCGTCGCTGCTCCGGCCCCGGCTCCAACCGCGACGGCCCCCGCCGCGCCCAAGCCCGTCGAGCCCGCGCCGCCGAAGTCGATCGAGGATCTGTACTAGGGTTCGCCTCTCCTCCCCCTTCATGGGGGAGGAGAAGAAAATCTCGCCCGCCGCCCCTCGAACGGGTTAAGGCAAGACATGGCCAAACTTCGCCCCCCCCAGCCTTCAAAGGCCAAGACTTTCAAGCCCAAGCCGCCCGCCGGTCTGCCGGACCGCGAGACGCTGCTGGCGTTCCTGCGCGACGCGGGTGAGAGCGGCAAGGCCGACATCGCCCGCCACTTCGGCCTGAAGGGCGCCGACCGCCGGGCCCTGCGCGAGATGATCCGCGAGCTGGAAGCCCAGGGCGCCCTGGCCAAGCGCGGCCGCAAGGGCTTCGCCGAGCCGGGCTCCCTGCCCCCCGTCGGCGTGGCCGACGTGGTCGAGCGCGATGTCGATGGCGAGCTCTATGTGAAGCTGACCAAGTCCGACGACGACGTGCCGAACGTCCGCCTGGCCCCGACCAAGGGCGAGGCCGCGGCCGGCGCGCCGGGCCTGGGCGACCGTCTGCTGGTCCGCTTCGAGCGCCTGGAGACCGGCGAGTTCGAGGCCAGGCTGATCAAGAAGCTGGGCCAGAGCGCCCACAAGGTGCTGGGCGTCATCCGCAAGCACCGCAAGGAAATCCGCGTCGAGCCGGTCGACCGCAAGTCCAAGGACACCCTGCTGCTGGACCCCAGCGTCGCCCACGACCTGAAGGACGGCGACCTCGTCATCGCCCAGGTTGGCACGCACGGCGGCCGCTATGGCCCCAAGCCCGGCAAGGTGCTGGAGGTGGTCGGAACCGAGAACGACCCCCGCGCCGCCTCGCTGATCGCCATCCACAGCCACGGCATCCCGACCGGCTTCTCCGAGGAGGCCGAACGCGAGGCCAAGGCCGCCGTCGAGCCGACGCTGGCCGGCCGCGAGGACCTGCGGAAGCTGCCGTTCGTGACTATCGACCCGGTGGACGCCCGCGACCACGACGACGCCGTCTACGCCCATCCCGACGAGGACGAGACCAACAAGGGCGGCTGGGTGGTCTGGGTCGCCATCGCCGATGTCGCGGCCTATGTCCGTCCGGGCTCGGCCCTGGACCGCGACGCCCGCGAGAAGGGCAACAGCGTCTACTTCCCCGACCGGGTGGAACCGATGCTGCCCGAGACCCTGTCGAACGGCCTGTGCTCGCTGCGCGAAAGCGAGAACCGCGCGACCCTGGCCGTGCGGATGGTGTTCGATAGGTCGGGCCGCAAGAAGGGCCACAAGTTCGTGCGCGGCCTGATGCGCTCGGCCGCCAAGCTGTCCTACGAGCAGGCCCAGGCCGCCATCGACGGCCAGACGGACGACAAGACCGGCCCGCTGCTGGAGCCGATCCTCCAGCCCCTTTGGGAAGCCTATCGGACGATGAAGATCGGCCGCGACGCCCGCTCGCCGCTGGCCATCGAGAGCGACGAGCGCCGGATCATCATCCGCGAGGGCGAGATCCTCTCGATCACCAAGCGCCCCAGCCTGGAAGCCCATAAGCTGATCGAGGAGATGATGGTGCAGGCCAATGTCTGCGCCGCCGAGAGTCTGGAAGCCAAGCGCTCGCCGCTGATCTATCGGGTGCACGACACACCGAGCCTGGAGAAGGTGCAGAACCTCGCCGACTTCCTGCAGACGCTGGAGATCCGCTGGGACAAGGGCCAGGCCCCGCAGACCGCGCGGTTCAACAAGCTGCTGGACGAGACGCGCGAGGGCCCTAACGCGGCGATCATCAACGAGGTGGTCCTGCGCACCCAGATGCAGGCCCACTACAGCGCCGACAATATCGGCCATTTCGGCCTGAACCTGGCCAAGTACGCCCACTTCACCAGCCCGATCCGCCGCTATGCCGACCTGATCGTCCACCGGGGCCTGATCCGGGCCCTGGGCCTGGGCGACGACGGTCTCACCGACCAGGACATCGCCCAGATCAAGGACACGGCAGAGGTCATCACCCACGCCGAGCGCCGGGCCATGGCCGCCGAGCGCGACGCCACCGACCGCTACATCGCCGCCTTCCTGGCCGACCGGGTGGGCGCGACCTTCGCGGGCCGGGTCACCGGCGTCACCCGCTTTGGCCTGTTCGTGAAGCTGGTGGACACCGGCGCCGACGGCCTGGTGCCGGTCTCGACCCTGGGAGAGGAGTTCTTCGTCCACGACGAGAAACTGCACGCCCTGGTCGGCGACCGCAGCGGCCAGCGCTGGACGCTGGGCATGAACGTCGAGGTCAAGCTGGTCGAGGCCACGCCGGTCACCGGCGGGCTGTTGTTCGAGATGCTCAGCGACCCGCTGCCGGCGGATCCGAAGATGCCGCGGCCCAGATTGGGGGCCCGGCGCCAGGCGGCCGTGAAGCCGCGCGGCGGGTTGCCGAAAGGCGTGCGGCGCGGCAAGCGGCGCTAGGCGTCGGCGCTAGACGGAAATCCTCCCCCTAGCGGGGGAGGCGGCGCGAAGCGCCGGTGGGGGAAAGTGCTTGAAGCCTTGCCTCTTCCCCCTCCGTCGCCTCTTCGAGCCGACACCTCCCCCGCTAGGGGGAGGACTTGATCGCCGCCTCCAGCTTGTCCGCCATCATCTTCTGATCGGCGACCGACGGGTGGCCGTGGCACGCCCCGCGGTCCATGCCGGTGATCCGCACCGCCTTGGCGCCGGTGCGGTCGGCCACTTCGGCGACGTCCTCGGCGAAGGTGTCGCCGGCGATCAGGAACACGCGCGCGCCCGGCCGGTTGGCCTTCAGGCCCTGGACGAAGGCCACATAGGTCTCGCGGTAGTCCTTGCGCAGCGCCGCCTCGTCGGCCCAGGCCTCGCCCGGATGCAGCGGCGTCGAGAAGTCGTTGGTCCCAAGGCCGATGACGACGATGTCCGGCGTCCACGGATCCTCCGCCGCGACACGCGGTTCGGCCTGACCGGGGATCACGCGCGGCAACAGCACCGGCAGCGGCGCGCCCGGCGCCAGGCCGTTGTAGTTCCGCACCACGCCCCGGCCCGAGAAGGCCTCGATCCGGTAGTCGGCGTCCAGCCGCCCGGCCAGGATCGGACCGAACGCCAGGCTGGTGTCGGTCAGGTCGTGGACCTGTTGCTCCGTGCAGTCGCGACTGGCCGAGCGCACGCCGTAGCCGACCGTGTAGGAGTCGCCGATGAACTCGATCCGGCGCGGGCGGCTGAGGGCCGGCAAGGCCCCCTCCGCTGGTCCCACGAAGAAGCCCTCGAACCGCGCCGAACCCGTTTGGCTTTCGGTCAGCTTGTCGAGGCGCACGACGTGCTCGCCGGGCCCCAGCCGATCGAGCAGCAGATGGAGTTCGCCGGCCTTGGTCAGCTCGGCCTTGCGCGCGCCATCCACGCTGACGGCCAGATGCTCGGCGCCGGTGTCGACCACCACCTCGACGGACGGACCGTTGAAGCGCCCCTCGAAATAGACCCCCGGCCAGCCAAACTCGTAAGTCCCGTCCGGCGCCGGCGCGACTCGGCCGCCGATATTCAGCGGGAGCGCGGTCTGGGGCCAGGCCTTCGGGGCGAAGGCGGGGGTGGCGAGACACAGGATGGCGGCGAGAGTCAGCAAGCGCATGGCCCCCCCTTCTCAAGCGGGATGCGCGCCACGTCAAACCCCGCTAAGCAGAGCCATGCGCGCGCAGATCGAACCTTTCCACGCCATCGCCATCAGCCGTCTGGCTCACCAGTTGAAGACCGAGGGCGCCTCGATCATCCACATGGAGTTCGGCCAGCCCTCGACGGGCGCGCCGAGCAAGGCGATCGCCAAGGCCCACGAGATCCTCGACGCCGAGGCCATGGGCTATTGGGAGAGCCCCCTGCTGCGCCAGCGGATCGCCGAGCGCTACCAGACCCTTTATGGCGTCCACGTCGAGCCCGAGCGGATCGTCCTGACCTGCGGAGCCTCGCCGGCCCTGGTGCTGGCGCTGTCCAGCGTGTTCACGCCGGGCGACCGGATCGCCCTGGCCCGCCCGGGCTACGTCGCCTACCGCAACAGCCTGAAGGCCCTGCACCTCGAACCCGTCGAGATCGCCTGCGGGCCGGAGGATCGCTTCCAGCTGACGGCGAAGCATCTCGCCGAACTGGACCCCGCCCCGGCCGGCGTCATCGTCGCCAGCCCCGCCAATCCCACGGGCACGATCATCGCGCCCGAGGAGTTGGAAGCCATCGCCAAGGTCTGTCGCGAGCGCGGCATCCGCATCATCAGCGACGAGATCTATCACGGCCTCAGCTACGCGGGCCGCACGCCCTCGATGCTGGAGTTCGCGCCCGACGCCCTGATCGTCAACAGCTTCAGCAAGTATTTCAGCATGGCCGGCTGGCGGCTGGGCTGGCTGCTGACGCCGAAGGGCGAGGACCTGGAGCGCGCCCGCGCCTATGTCGGCAACCTGTTCCTGACCGCGCCGTCGCTGAGCCAGCACGCGGGCCTGGCCGCCATGGACTGCATCGACGAGCTGGAAGCCCATATCGACGTCTATCGGCGGAACCGCCAGCTGATGCTGGACGCCCTGCCTGCCCTTGGCCTGCGCAAGATCGCCCCGCCCGACGGCGCCTTCTACATCTGGGCCGACATCGGCCACCTGACCGACGACTCACTGAGCTTCTGCCAGCAACTGCTGAAGGACACCGGCGTGGCGACGGCGCCGGGCGTCGACTTCGATCCGGTCGAGGGCAATCGCTTCATTCGCTTCAGCTTCGCGGTCTCCACGGCCGAGGTCGAGGAGGCTATTGCTCGGATGGCTCCCTGGTTCGCTGCCCGAGCCGCCAGTCCAGGCCCATCGCCAGGAAGGTGAAGGAGCCCGACCAGCCGATCAGGATCAGGCCGGCCAGGGGCTCCAGGCTGGCGACCAGCCGCAGCGCGCCGACGGGATAGACGTCGCCGACGCCCTGGGTGGTGAAGGTCTCGATCGAGAAGAAGAACAGCTGGCTGGCGGTCATCGCCGGCATGCCCACGAACGCCCCCAGGTGCAACTGGCTCTCGCCGATCCAGTACCCCACGGCGAACAGACCCGCCTCCAGCACGTGGGCCACGATCAGTCCAAAGATCACCAGCAGGATCTTCAGGTTTCGGGAGATCTCGGGCGAGTCTTGCCCGACCGAGAGAAGCCGCAGCGCCTGATAGTGGATCATCACCGACGCGAAGATCAGCGCCAGAGACAAGATGAAGGCGTAGAGTTCCACCATGGTCGATCCCTCGGGCGACCGCTTACGCGGGCGATGGGTCTGAACCCGCAATCGGGCTCAAATTCGCCCCCTCGCGGACAAGGCTCAGCGCGCTCGACTTCAACCTACCTCTTTTCCAGATAATCCAGCGCCATGAAGACCTCGGCCTTCACGCCGGTCTCGAACACCGCCTCGTCGACGTCGAAATAGGGCGAGTGGTTGGCCGGCGCGGTCGCCGCCGGCACGTTCGCCTTGCGCCCGCCCAGCTGGACGAACACCGCCGGGACCTTCTCGGCGTACATCGAGAAGTCCTCGGCGCCCGTCACCAAGGCGGCCTTGTCGTCGACCTTGCCGGGCGAGGCCTTCTCCAGACTGGTCTTGACCCAGGCCGACAGCGCCGGGTCGTTGTAGGTCACCGGATAGGGCTGGCTAAACACGGCCTCGGCCTTGGCGCCGTAGCGGTCGCCGATGGCGGCGACGGCCTTCTGCATCTTGGCGACCAGGTCGTCGTGGCGGGCGGTGGAGAAGGTCCGCATGGTCCCCTCCATCTTCAGGTCCTCGGGAATGATGTTCTGGCGCATGCCCATGTTGATGACGGCGATCGTCACCACCGAGGGCGAGGCGCCGACATCGACCTGACGGGCGGCGATCTGGTTCGTGGCCTGAATGATGTCGGCCGCGACGCTGGCCATGTCGACGCCCGCCCAGGGCCGCGCGCCGTGGGTCTGCTTGCCCTTGACCGTGATCGTCAGGCGGTCGGACGAGGCGTAGAAGCCCTCGGGGCGATAGTTCAGCTGGTTGGCGTCCCCCGGACCGATATGGACGCCGAAGATCGCGTCGACCTTGGGCTTGTCCAGCGCCCCGTCGCGGATCATGAGCTTGGCGCCGCCCTCCTCGCCAGCCTGCGGGCCTTCCTCGGCGGGCTGGAAGATCAGGACCACCGTGCCCTTGATGTCGGCCTTCATGCCGGCCAGCACCGTGGCGGTCCCCAGCAGCATGGCCACGTGGGTGTCGTGGCCGCAGGCGTGCATGACCGGCACGGTCCTGCCCTCCCAGGTCGCGGTGACCTTGGAGGCGAACGGCAGGCCCGTCTTCTCCTCGACCGGCAGGGCGTCCATGTCGGCGCGCAGGGCCACGACCTTGCCGGGCTTGCCGCCCTTCAGAATGCCCACCACGCCGGTCTTGCCGACATTCTCGCGGACCTCGAAGCCCAGGGCCTTCAGCTCCTTGGCGATCAGAGCCGAGGTGCGGACTTCCTGGTTACCCAGCTCCGGATGCTCATGGATGTCGCGCCGCCAGGCGATGACCTTGGGCTGCACCGCCTTGGCCGCCGCCTCGATCTTGGCGGTGGAAGGCGCGGCCATCGCCGGCGCGCCAAAAGCAAGGCCGGCCATCATCGCCAGCGCCGAAACCCGTCCGATCATCACAAAACCCCCTCACGAAAAGCGGAGCGACCTTGGGGCGCGTCGTGGCGAAGGGTCAAGCGCCCGCTGGCTTGACGTCGGGTCGCTCTATGCAGTCCCGCGGATCGGTTTAACTTGAGCGCATGAGCCTGCCGCCGATCGACGCGAAATTCGACACGATCCACGACGGCGCCGTGCGCGAGACCGGCGCGGCGCTGACGCCCAAGCACGCGGCCACCGTGATCATCGTCCGCACCGATGGTCCGCGACCGCGCCTGCTGATGGGCCGACGCAACGGCGGCCACGCCTTCATGCCCGACAAGTGGGTGTTCCCGGGCGGCCGCGTCGACCGCACCGACTACGACGCCCCCAGCGCCAGCGAGCTCGCGCCCGAGGTCGCCGCGCGGCTCGAGCAGGAGCCTCGTCATCCCAGGCCCGCCCGCCTAGCCCGCGCCCTGGCCCTGGCGGCGGTCCGGGAGACGTTCGAGGAGACAGGCCTGCTGCTGGCCCGCCAAGCCCCTGTACGGCCCGGCGCGGGGCCCTGGCGGCCATTCCTGGCCCAGGGGGCCCTGCCCGACCTGGCGCCGCTCAGCTTCGTCGCCCGCGCCATCACCCCGCCCTATCGCCCGCGCCGCTTCGACGCCCGCTTCTTCATGGCCCCGGCCGAGGCGCTGCTGTCGCTGGACCGCCGTCCCGACTGCGGCGAGCTGGACGAGATCGCCTGGGTCGACTTCCAGGAGGCGATGGCGCTGGATCTGCCCAATATCACCCGCTTCGTGGTCCACGAGATCGGTCAGCGACTCGCCGACACTGGACGGCCGGCCCCCTTCATGCGTTTCCTGAACGGCAAGCGGCGCCTGTCCCACCTCTAGTTCAGGCTCCCGAGGGAAGCACATGCTCACCACACTGTTCGCCCTGGCCCTGGCCGCCACGCCGCCGGTCCCGCCTTCTGGCGATATCGATAGGCTGGGCTTCATCGCCGGCTGCTGGACCCTGACCCAGCCCAACGGCACGAAGATCGAGGAGCAGTGGCTGGCGCCCGCCGGCGGCGCGATGATCGGCATGAGCCGCAGCGTCCGGGACGGCAAGCTGCGCGAGTACGAGTTCATGCGCATCCTGCCCGCCGCCGACGGCAAGCCGCAGTTCGTGGCGATTCCCTCCGGCCAGGCCGAAGCCGCCTTCCCGATGAAGGAGATCGCCGAGAACGCCGTGACCTTCGAAGCGCCCGAGCACGACTTCCCGCAACGGATTCTCTATCGCCTGGTCGACAAGGACACCCTGGTGGCCCGGATCGAGGGTTCCGTCGGCGGTCAGGCGCGATCGGCGGACTTTCCGTACAGGCGCTGCCCCACCAACTGACTTCCGGCAATTGACTTTGAGTCACCGATGAGTATGTTCCGCGCCTCCTATTTCCAACGCGCGGGAACCTGCGCGACCACCGCAGGGATTCGACTATGGCCAAACCGGCTTCAATCAAGATCCGCCTGAACTCGACGGCGGACACCGGCTTCTTCTACGTCACCAAGAAGAACGCCCGCACCAAGACCGAGAAGATGGTGCTGAAGAAGTACGATCCGGTCGTCCGCAAGCACGTCGAATTCCGCGAAGGCAAGATCAAGTAAGATCGCTTTCAGCGCTACGACACAAGACGCCTGGCTAGCGATAGCCGGGCGTTTTTGATTCTGGATCCCCTCCCCCCCGCGTCGCGGGGAGGATGCGGGCTCAGCGCCCGATCCAGAGCCAGCGAAAGAACGCGAAGCTTCCCCAGACGACCGTCACGGCCAGCAGCACCGGCCCGACGCAGATGGCGACGAACGCGCCCAGCATCGCGGCGGTGGACAGTCCGCCGGACAGATGATGGCTCGCCTGCGCGCCCATCCAGAACAGGGCCGCGCAGGCCAGCAGGCCCAGGACCAGCCAGGCGCCCGGGAATGGGTGCTTGCGCGCACGGATTCTCGACTTCATCACCACGCCTCCCGCATAGGATGTATAATGAGGATGCGTGACAGTCGTATCCGCAACCCTAAAAAAGCGCCCTAACCGCCGTTAGCCACGAGGCCCGCCCCATCTTGATCAGGCCGCGCTCGCCAGCGCCCGCTTGCTCAGCAGCGCCTCGGCGACGGCGTGGGTGCGCGCGTTGTCGACGTCGATGGCGTGGGCGCCGTCGGCCAGGACCACAGGCTCGACCTTCAGCTTGAAGCGCCGTCCCAGGCGACCGAGGGCCCCGCGCAGCGACAGACGGCCCATCAACAACAGAGCCAGGTTGATCGGCCCCAGCGCCATGATCATCCGCATCGGCTTCTTGGCGAACTGCCCGCCGCTGCGGAAGCTCTCGGCCACGCTCGTCGCGGCCGGACTGGAGAAGGCGTAGAGATTGCAGTTCGAATAGGCGTCGTCCCGGAACCTGTAGAACCGGCGCTGGCCTTCCGGATGGGCCTCCATCACCGACCGCTGGGTCGCCATGGCCAGGGACACGTCGGCCACCTTCAGGGCCGCCAGCACCTCGGCCACCGCGCCGGGCGTCAGCAGGACGTTGTCACCCGTCGTCACCAGCAACGGCATGGCGCCCACGCCCTCGGCCGCCGCATAGACGCTGTCGGCGAGATTGTTGGCGGCCGGCACGTACTCGATCAGCACCCGGGTGCTGGGCAGGATCGCGTCGATCAGGGGCGCGGTCCCCGGCTCGACGACGATGCGCAGCCGCGTCAGGCCGGGCGTCGCCGTCAGGGCCTCGACCACATAGCGCACCAGGGCCGCGCCCCGGATCGGGACAAGGTTCTTGTTCACGACCCCGGCCTCTTCAGCCAGGGGATCGACACGACCGGGCCGTTGGCCGGCCAGGATGACGCCGACAAAGGCTTCAGGCGGCGACATCGAACGCCCTCCGCATCAGGCCCTGGCGCTCCAGGCTCTCGGTCAGGATGGTCTCGATCAGCTCCGCATGGCTCCAGCCGATCTGCTGGGCGGCCATCGAGATGGTCTTCCTGGACCACAGATTGCAGTTCAGGTTCACTTCCAGGAACTGGACCTCGTCGGTGGCGACGTCGAGACGGAATTCGAAGCGGCCGTAGTCGAACGGCATGAACTCCCGCATCATTTCGCGCGCCCGCGCCTCGGCGATCCGCCGATGCGGGCCGTCCTCCAGCGGGCGGATCTCGTAGGCCTGACCGCCGACCAGGTTGCGCTTTTCCTGGTAGGTGCGCAGCTGGGCCGGATTGATCTGCTCGACGATCTGGGTCGGCAGGATGAAGGGCTCGCCGTCGACCGTGATCGCCGCGACCTCGATATCGTGGCCCTGGATGAACGGCTCGACGATGACGTCGTGACCTTCCGCGTGCAGGCGCTCGACGGCCTCGCGGACGCCGGCCCAGTCGAAGGCGTCGCCGACGCCCCAGCTGGCCGATGAGGCGTTCGGCTTGATCACGAAGTGCTCGCCCGGCGGCAGCAGCGCGGCGTCCAGCGGCGCGCCGCGGCGATAGACCGCCCACGGCGCGGTCGGAACGCCGCGCGCCGCGGCGGCCCGCTTGGTCAGGTGCTTGTCGTCCGACAGGCCGCGCAGGATCGGGCTGGCGCCCAGGTACGGCAAGCCCAGGCGATTGCAGAGTAGCGGGACCAGCATTTCCGAGTTCAGGAAACCGGCCCGGTTCAGCAGCGGGAAGACGAAGTCGACGTCCGGGCGGTCGAACAGCACGCCATACTCGTCGGCCACCACCAGGTTGACGCCGATCTCTTCCAGCGTCTGGCGCATCTCGCGGTGATAGACCGCGTGGCTGCCGTCCTCGGGGTGCAGTTCGCCCTGCCACTTGGCGTGCTTGGCGATCAGCATGATGCGAAGGGCGCGCTTGGCCTCGAGCGGCAGGCGTCGCTGTGCGGCGAAGCGGGTCATCGGCATGCCTCCAGGCTCGACGGCCGCCGGAAGCCCCCTTCCGCAGGTCCGTCGCGTCGATGTCGAGGCTTTGAGGCTAGGCGCGGCGCGTGACGCGCGCGCTACGGTTTGATGGCAAGATGATAAGCCAGCAACGCGCCGTAGCGCCCGACGCCCAGGCCCTGTCGCGCGGCGCGCTGAGGCATCAGGACGCCCGGCTTGCCATTGCCCTCGATCAGCACCGGACCGTCCGGCGTCAGGGCCACGTCCCAGCCGATCAGGGCGTAGTCAGGGAAGGTCTCGGCATGGCCCCGACGCACCAGGCCCTTGGCGGCGGGCCAGTCGGGCAGCATGCGCCCGGCGATCGCCGCGCCGGTCACTGGATGCACGGCGTGGTCGCCGCCGCCGTATCCCTTGCAGGCCACGCCCAGCGATCCGAGCGGCAGGTCGACCGCCGAAATCAGCCCGCCGGCCTTCATGTTATCGACCTTGGCGCCGCGCACCGAGGCGAAGCGGAAGGTGGCGCTGACCACCTCGGGCGCGCCGACCTCGTCGACCATGGTGACGATGCGTACGGTCGGCAGGGCGTCCAACGCCAGGTCCTTGAGGGCCGGATGGGTGTCCACCCGGTCCTGGATAAGCCAGGCGCCCCGGCCGCGCGGCAGGCGGCCGGCCAGATCGGCGGCGTCGACCACGCGCTCCAGGATGACAACGCCATCGCCGCCCTCCCCGTCCGCCGGCTTGAGCACCAGGTCGCGACCGTCGGGCTCCGACCTCATCGTGACGCGTCCGCCCGTGACCACCGCCACGGTGCGCGGATGCGGCAGACCGGCGGCCGCGCAGCGCGCCTCGAAGCGGACCTTGTCGGCCAGCACGCAATCTCGGGTCCAGCCCAGCGGATTGATCCGCCTGTTCAGCGCCGCGTCCTCGAAGCGGCGGATATAGCCGTCCAGCTGGGCCGGGTCGTCGATGCGGAACAGGGCCAGATCGTTGGGATCGACGAAGCGTTCATGGGCGATCTCGACCGCGCGGCGGCGCCAGGCTTCGTCGAGACCGAACTTGCGGGCGACCTCGGCCGCGCGGCCAGGGATCCAGGCGTGGAAGGCCAGGCCGACCACCGCGTCCAGCGCCGCGCGGGCGTGGCCCCGTCTGGCCTTGCGCGCGGCATAATGTTCCCGCAGGCAGCGCGCAGACACCGGCGCCACGACGCCGGGATAGATCCCGTACGCCTTCTTCAGGAAATAGAAGCTGTCGTAGCCCATGCGCCGCCCTCGGAACGCGCAGGTCTAGCGCCGCCATGTAACGGTTTTGGGACGCCCAACACGCCGAGGCGCAAGTTCGGGGCTTGCCGACTATGAGAAATGCGCCGGGCGCACCGCGCCCGCCTATCCCTGGACGTCGAGACCTGGAAGGCGCTTACGCGGCCTTGCCGACCACCGCGTTCCGGCCCGAGGCCTTGGCCTGGTAGACGCCCTGGTCGGCGCGCTTCAGCAGGGCTTCGGGGGTGTCGTCGGCGCCGAGCGTGGCCGAGACGCCGATCGAGATGGTCACCGTCAGCTGTTCCTTGGTCGGTCCCACCTTGAAGGGCGAGCCGGCCACGTGGTTGCGGATCCGCTCGGCGATGCGCAAGGCGTCGGCCAGCTGGGTGTCGGGCATGACGACCACGAACTCCTCGCCGCCGAAGCGACACGGCAGGTCGATGGCGCGGACGTTCGAGGCCAGGCGCAGAGCGAACTCGCGCAGCACCTCGTCGCCGATGTCGTGGCCGAAGGTGTCGTTGATCTTCTTGAAGAAATCGATGTCGATCAGCAGGGCCGAGACCGGCTCGCCGCCCATCGCCGCGCGCTTGACCAGCGAGTCGAGCTGGCCGGTCATGTAGCGACGGTTGTGAAGGCCCGTGAGCTGGTCGGTGACGGCCAGCTCCAGCGAATGATCGAGGTTGTTGCGCAGATAGTCCGTGTAGCGCTTGCGCTGGATCTGCGTCTTGACGCGCGCCGACAGCTCCTGCGGGTCCACGGGACGCAGCAGGATATCGTTGACGCCGATTTCCAGCGCCTTGACCATGCGACCACGGTCGTCGGGATCGACCATCGCCAGGACGGGCAGCTGGCGCGAACGATCTTCCGACCGCAAGGCGGCGGTGAAGCGCAGGCCGTCGAAGGTCTTGGCCGCGGCGTTGACGATCACCAGGTCGACAGGACCGCCGGCGCTGATCCTGGCCTTTTCGGGATCGCTCTCGATCACCGGGCGGTGCTCGACGCCCAGTTCGGCCGCGATGCGGGCGGCCTGGCGTTCGTTGTCGTCGACGATCAGCACCCGGCCGCCCAGGCCGTCCAGGCGGGCGGCGGCGCCGGCGATCACGCCCATGCGGCGGCCCGAGGCCTCGCGCTGACGCAGTTCGTCGATCACGAGCTTGAAGCGGGTCAGGCTGCGCACGCGGGCGAACAGCATGACGTCGTCGATGGGCTTGGTCAGGAAGTCCGAGGCGCCCGATTCGAGGCCCTGGATGCGATCGGCCCGGCCGTCGAGGGCCGTGATCAGCACCACCGGGATGTGGCGGGTGGCCAGGTCTTCCTTGAGCTTGCGGCAGACGGTGAAGCCGTCCATGCCGGGCATCATCACGTCCAGCAGGATGATGTCGGGCAGGTCGCGGGCGGCCATCGCCAGGGCCGTCGGCCCGTCCATCGCGGTCGAGACTTGGTAGTACTCCGCCGTCAGCTTGGCCTCGAGCAGACGGACATTGGCTTCGATGTCGTCGACGACGAGGATCCGGGCGCTCATGCGGCGGGAACCTTGTCCAGGAGCCGCTTGATGGTGTCCAGGAAGTGGACCACCGAAATCGGCTTGGAGATATAGGCCTCGCAGCCGCCCTCGCGGATGCGCTCTTCGTCGCCCTTCATGGCGAAGGCGGTGACGGCCACGACCGGGATGTGGGCGAGCTCGTCGTCTTCCTTCAGCCACTTGGTGACTTCCAGGCCAGAGATCTCCGGCAGCTGGATGTCCATCAGAATCAGGTCTGGCTTGTTGTCGCGGGCAATGGACAGCGCCGACAGACCCTCACGGGTCTGCAGGGTCTCGTAACCCTGGGCTTCGAGCAGATCATGAAAGAGCTTCATGTTCAGCTCGTTATCCTCCACGATGAGGACCTTCTTCGTCATCCTTACCCCGACCAAAAGGTCACGTGGCGACGCCTAGGGATTCGCGTCACCTTCCAGAACCAGTTGCCACGAATATCCTTAAGCCCCCGCTAATCGCGTTAAGACCCATAAGCTCATGGAACAACGCTACTCCGACCTTCAGGCCTGCGCCGTCACGCCGACCGCGCCGCTGGTCATCGTCGATGTCGACGAGGTGCTCGCGCAGTTCATGCGCGGCTTCGGCGATTTCATCGCGCGCCATGGCTTCGAACTGCGAGTTGATCGCTTTGCCTTGTTTCAGAATATCTACCGCCCTGGCGAGACGGAACACCTCGATCTGATCGCCGGCAAGGCCCTGTTCGATGATTTCTTCCGCGACGGGGCCGACGACCTGCCCCCGGCGATCGGCGCGGCGGACGCGCTGGCCGATCTATCGACCCGCGCCGAGGTGGTGATCCTGACCAACGCGCCCGAGCACGGCCGGCTGACACGAGCCAAGTGGCTGAAAACGCACGGCTTCGACTATCCCCTGATCATCAACAGCGGCCCCAAGGGTCCGGCGGCCGCCGATCTGGCAGGGCGCACCTCGGGTCGCTCCGTCTTCATCGACGACCTTTTGCCGCAGCTGGAATCGGTGGCGGAGAAGGCGCCCGGCATCGGGCGGTTCCAGATGGTCAGCGACGAGCGCCTGCGCCCGTTCGCCCCGTCCGCGCCCGACCGCCATGTCCGCATTGACGAGTGGCCCCGCCTGAAGGCCGCCATCGAGGAGCGTCTGTTCGCATGATCCGGTTCGGAGTCGATTTCGGCGGCACCAAGATCGAGGTCGCCGCCCTCGGCGAGACCGGCGAGTTCGCCGCGCGGGTGCGCAAGCCCAATCCCGGTGACTACGAGGCCGCGCTGGATGTGGTGGCCGGCCTGCTGGCCGACGCCGAGTGCATGGCGGGCGCGACCTGCGCCCGGTTGGGCATGGGCATTCCAGGCTCGATCTCGCCGCGCACCGGTCTGATCCGCAACGCCAACAGCGTCTATCTGAACGGTCGCCCGTTCGGCGAGGACCTGGAGCAGCGCCTGGCCCGCCCCGTGCGCCTGGCCAACGACGCCAATTGCCTGGCCCTGTCCGAGGCCGCCGACGGCGCGGGGACCGGCGCGCGCGTGGTGTTCGCGGCGATCCTGGGCACCGGCTGCGGCGGCGGCGTGGTGGTCGACGGCCGTATCATCGAGGGCCACAACGGCGTCGGCGGCGAATGGGGCCACATGCCCCTGCCCTGGCCCAAGCCGGAGGAATATCCCGGTCCCGAGTGCTGGTGCGGCCGCAACGGATGCATGGAGAAATGGGTCGCGGGTCCGGCGTTCTCGCGCGACGCGGGCTTCCCGACGGCTCAGGAGACCATGGACGCCATTGAATCCGGCGACGCCTCGGCCGCCGCGGCTCTGGACCGCTATGTCGACCGCCTGGGCCGAGGCCTGGCCGCGATCTGCGACATCATCGATCCGGACGTCATCGTGCTGGGCGGCGGCATGTCGAACGTAGACGCGCTTTATGAGCGGCTGCCGGCCGCCATCGCCCCGCACGTCTTTTCCGACGTCTTCGAGACGCCGGTGAAGAAGGCCGCCCACGGCGACAGCTCCGGCGTGCGCGGCGCGGTCTGGCTGTGGCCGCTGGAGGCCTAAGGACGCTCCCATGAAGTCCCTGTGCCGCGACTGCGGGTGGACCGGCGAGGCCAAGGCCGCGCGGTGTCCGTCGTGCCACTCGCCGCGGACGATCTTCCACGAGGAGCTGGGGACGCTCTCGATCGCCCACCTGGACTGCGACGCCTTCTACGCCTCGGTGGAAAAGCGCGATGATCCGTCCTTGCGCGACAAGCCGGTGATCGTCGGCGGGGGCAAGCGCGGCGTGGTGACCACCGCCTGCTATATCGCCCGCATGAGCGGGGCGCGCTCGGCCATGCCGATGTTCAAGGCGCTGAAGCTGTGCCCCGAGGCCGTGGTGATCAAGCCCGACTTCGCCAAGTACAAGGAGGCCAGCCGGCGCATCCACGAGAAGCTGGATCGGCTGACGCCGCTGATCCAGCCGCTGTCCCTGGACGAGGCCTGGATCGACCTGACGGGCACCGAGCGCCTGCATGGCGCGACACCGGCGGCGATGCTGGCGCGGCTGCAGGCCGAGATCGAGCGCGACATCGGCCTGACCGTCTCGATCGGCCTGGCCCCGAACAAGTTCCTGGCCAAGATCGCCTCGGAACTGGACAAGCCGCGCGGCTTCTCGGCCATCGGCGCGGCCGAGGCGCAAGCATTCCTGGCCGGCAGGCCAGTTAGCATCCTGCCGGGCGTCGGGCCGGCCACGGTCTCGAGCCTGGCCGAGATCGGCCTGAAGACCGTCGGCGACATCGCCGCCGCCGACCTGAAGCTGCTGGCCAATCGTCTGGGCTCGGGCGGCCTGCGCCTGCACCGCCTGGCCCATGGCCAGGACAGCCGGATGGTCGATCCCGACCAGTCGCGCAAGACGATCAGCGCCGAGACCACCTTCAACGACGACCTGCACAAGCGCGACGCGCTGGAGGACGAACTCTGGCCGCTCTGCGAGAAGGTCGCCAATCAGGCGCGCAAGGAAGGCGTCGCCGGCCGGGTCGCGACGCTGAAGCTGCGCACGCCCGACTTCAAGATCCACACCCGCCGCCGCACCCTGGCCGTGCCGACCCAGACGGCTCGCACCCTGTTCCAGGTGGCGAGAGAACTGCTGGCGGCCGAAAGCCCAGGCCTCTCCTACCGCCTGATCGGCGCGGGCCTGACCGAGTTCGTCGACGCCGAGACCGCCGGCTCGGACATGTTCGCCGACGACGAGCGCCGCACCTTGAAGAGCGAGACCGCCATCGACGCCCTGCGCGGCAAGTTCGGCGCCGCGGCCGTGGTCAGTGGGCGAGCCTTGAAAGGTCGCTGACTGAGTCGCCGCCGCACGGCCCATTGCCCCTCTTGCGCGACATCACGCCGCGCACCATTTGGACCTTTCGCCCACGGAACCGTTCGCGCGCGGTCTTCGCTCTCCCAATCGTGAAGCCGTTTTCCGAGGCGCCCCTGTGTTAAAGCGGCGCAGACGCGTCTCGGGCTCTTCCAAAGCCGTCGCGTTTCCATATCTAATTCAGACAGGCGGGTGATTTGCCCGCCGGGAGAGAACAAGTCGATGGCCGAGCGGAAGCAAGGCGGACAAAGCAACGGCGCTGGATCGTCGGTCGTCACGGAAGTGAAGCCGAAGACGCAGAAGCCTTCGCTCTATCGAGTTCTGATTCTCAACGACGACTACACTCCCATGGAGTTCGTCGTTTACGTGCTCGAACGGTTCTTTAACAAGTCGCGTGAAGACGCCACGCGCATCATGCTCCACGTCCATCAGAACGGCGTGGGGGTGTGCGGTGTCTACACTTACGAAGTCGCAGAGACCAAGGTCGCGCAAGTCATCGACTCGGCGCGCCGTCATCAGCACCCCCTGCAGTGCACCATGGAAAAGGACTGAGGAGCCCCCCATTGCCCTCTTTTTCGCGCCCCCTGGAAGAGTCCCTGCATCGCGCCGTCGCGTACGCCAACCAGCGTAAGCACGAGTACGCGACGCTGGAGCATCTTCTGCTCTCCCTGACCGACGACGAGGACGCCGCCGGAGTCATGCGTGCGTGCGACGTCGATCTCACCGCGCTGAAGAAGAGCCTCTCGAACTATCTCGACGTCGAACTGGCCTCGCTGGTCGTCGACGACGACGAGGACGCCAAGCCGACCGCCGGCTTCCAGCGCGTGATCCAGCGCGCGGTGATCCACGTCCAGTCGTCGGGCCGCGAAGAGGTCACCGGCGCCAATGTTCTGGTCGCCATCTTCTCCGAACGTGAAAGCCACGCCGCCTACTTCCTGCAGGAGCAGGACATGACGCGGTACGACGCGGTCAACTTCATCGCCCACGGCATCGCCAAGAAGGCCGGCGCCTCGGAGCCCAAGAACGTCAAGGGCGCCAACGCCGGTTCGAACGCGGCCGAGGACGATGGCGAGAAGCCGAACACCAAGACGGGCGGCGAAGCTCTGGAAGCCTATTGCGTCGACCTCAACGAAAAGGCCCGCCAGGGCAAGGTCGACCCGCTGATCGGCCGCGCGAACGAAGTGGAACGCGCGATCCAGATCCTGTGCCGCCGCACCAAGAACAACCCGCTGCTGGTGGGTGATCCCGGCGTCGGCAAGACCGCCATCGCCGAGGGCCTGGCCCGCAAGATCGTCACGCACCAGGTCCCCGAGGTCCTGGAGGGCGCCACCATCTACTCGCTCGACATGGGCGCGCTGCTGGCCGGCACCCGCTATCGCGGCGACTTCGAGGAACGCGTCAAGCAGGTGGTCAAGGAACTGGAGAACCACCCGAACGCGGTGCTGTTCATCGACGAGATCCACACCGTGATCGGCGCCGGCGCGACCAGCGGCGGGGCGATGGACGCCAGCAATCTCCTGAAGCCCGCGCTGGCCTCGGGCTCGCTGCGCTGCATGGGCTCGACCACCTACAAGGAGTTCCGCCAGCACTTCGAGAAGGATCGGGCCCTGGTCCGTCGCTTCCAGAAGATCGACGTGAACGAGCCGACGGTGGAAGACACCATCAAGATCCTCAAGGGGCTGAAGAGCTACTACGAGGACTTCCACAAGCTGAAATACACCGCCGAGGCCATCAAGGTCGCGGTCGAGCTGTCGGCCAAGTACATCACCGACCGCAAGCTGCCCGACAAGGCGATCGACGTGATCGACGAGGCGGGCGCGGGCCAGATGCTGCTGCCGGAAGGCCGCCGCAAGAAGGTCCTGGGCGTCAAGGAGATCGAAGCCGTCGTGGCCAAGATCGCCCGCATCCCGCCAAAGTCGGTGAGCAAGTCGGACACCGAGGCGCTGAAGGAGCTGGAAACGGACCTGAAGCGCGCCGTGTTCGGTCAGGACGACGCGATCATGCAGCTGTCCTCGGCCATGAAGCTGGCGCGCGCCGGTCTTCGCGACGCGGACAAGCCGATCGGCTCGTTCCTGTTCAGCGGCCCCACCGGCGTCGGCAAGACCGAAGCCGCCAAGCAACTGGCCCAGACGCTCGGCATCGAGATGATCCGCTTCGACATGTCCGAGTACATGGAGCGCCATACCGTGAGCCGCCTGATCGGCGCCCCTCCCGGCTATGTCGGCTATGACCAGGGCGGCCAGCTGACCGACGCCGTCGACCAGCACCCGCACGCGGTCGTGCTGCTCGACGAAATCGAGAAGGCTCACCAGGACGTCTACAACATCCTGCTGCAGGTCATGGATCACGGGGTTCTCACCGACTCCAACGGCAAGAAGGTCGATTTCCGCAACGTGGTCCTGATCATGACCACCAATGCGGGCGCCTCGGACGCCCAACGCCAGTCCATCGGCTTTGGTCGCGACAAGGTGGTCGGCGAGGAAGAGGCCGCCCTCAAGCGCCTGTTCACGCCGGAATTCCGCAACCGCCTCGACGCGGTCGTGGCCTTCAAGCCGCTGACGCCGGAGATCATCCGCCAGGTCGTGCAGAAGTTCGTCATGCAGATGGAGGCCCAGCTGGCCGACCGGAACGTGACGATCTCGCTGAGCGACGACGCGGCCGACTGGCTGGCCAAGAACGGCTTCGACGAGCTCTACGGCGCCCGTCCGCTGGGTCGCGTCATCCAAGAGCACATCAAGAAGCCCCTGGCCGACGACATCCTGTTCGGACGCCTGGTCCGCGGCGGCCACGTCAAGGTGATCCTCGAGAACGGCAAGATCGCCTTCGAAATCGAAGGCACGCCCGACCCGAAGGCCAGCAAGACCGACGAAGCCGAACCGGTTCTGGTCGAATAGGCTCGGTCAAGGACCTAGCGAAGGGCCCGGAGCGATCCGGGCCCTTTTCGTTTGAATACGCGCGAAAATTGTGGACGAAACGAGAACAAACGATTAGCGTGTGTCCATGACCGCGATCGCCTTCGATACGCTCAGCGCCTCCAAACGGCTCCGCGAAGCCGGCATGGAGCAGCGCATGGCTGAAGCCATTGTCGAAATCGTGCAGCAGACGGCCAACATGCCCGACATCAGCCATCTCGCGACCAAGGACGATCTAAAACAGTTGGAGCTCGCCAACAAAGCGGACTTGAAACAGTTGGAACTCGCCACGAAAGCGGACATTCGGCAGCTGGAACTTTCAACAAAGGCCGAGATCCAAGAAACCAAGCTCACGCTACGCGGCGAAATCGCCCAGACGGAAGCTCGCCTCAGCGAGAAGATCCGCATGCAAGGCTGGTCGTTGCTGGGCGGGATGGCGGTATTGCTGGCCTTCTACACGGCCCTAGGGAAGCTGATCGGCTGAGGGGCGCTAACCGCCGCGCAGGTGGCGCCCGCCGGCGCGGATCAGCAGGCGTTCCGCGCGCTCGACGTTCAAACCCGCGGGATCGAAGTGTTCCAGTCCGACCTCGGCCAGCAACGCGTGATCGGCCGCGCCCAATCGGTGCTGCCCCATGTTCCAGTCGCGAAACAGACGGCGGTCAGCCGGGCCGCTGTAGATCCGAACCAGATCCGCGTGGCGCGGATCCCCGGCGATCCTGCCATAGATCGCCTCCACGCCTTGCGCGGGTCCTTCCAGCAGTTGCAGGAACCGCTCCTCCCCAGCCACCAGAAAGCCCGTGACGTCGTCCAGGCGGTTGTTGTGGATCGACTTGGCGATGATCGCCCGAAGAACCTCGTCGAGGTCCTGCGTCGCCCCGGTGAACCGGCTCGCGTAGATCAACCGGTGCAGGCCGCCGCGATCGTTCTCGTCCGAGGTCATGGCGCGCTCCGCGAATATCCAAGTTCAAGGCGCCCGTACGAAATTCGTCGCGCGCCCTTCGCCTGATACCCGACCCAGGATTTCGAACCGCCTAAAGCGCCGCGGAAATCTTCGCCGCCAGGGCCTTCAGTTCCTCGACATTGGCCATGCCGCCCTCGCCATGGCGGCCCAGGGCCTCGCCCTCGTAGCGCGGGATGACATGGAAGTGCAGGTGGAAGATCGTCTGGCCGGCCGGAGCGCCGTTGAACTGGGTGACGATCACGCCGTCCGGCTTCAGGGCCGAGACCACCGCGCGGACCAGCTTCTGGGTGGCGACGGCCAGGTCGCTCAGCACCTCGGGCTCGACCTCCAGGATGTTGCGGGCCTGGCTGACCTTGGAAATCACCAGGGCGTGGCCGCGCGACTGCGGGAAGACATCCATGAAGGCCAGGACCTTGTCGTCCTCGAACAGCTTCACGCTGGGGATCTCGCCCCGGATGATCTTGGCGAAGATGTTGTCGGCGTCGTAGCGTCCGTCGAGGCTCATGACCGTCTCCCTTTGACGGAATGGTCCTAGCAAACCGTACGAGGCGCGCAAACCGTGGACACCAGACCTCAGGGCCTCACCGAGCAGCAACGGAAGTGGTTCGCCTCGGTCAAGGCCAACCTGGAGCGCGAGACCGGCAAGACCCTGGACGAATGGGTCGAGATCGTCCGTCGCGAGTGCCAGGAGACCAAGCCGCGCGCCCGCGCCGACTGGCTGAAGGCGACCTACGGCATCGGCCAGAATCGCGCCGCCGCCATCTTCGGAGTCGCCTTCCCGTCGCAGATGGGTTGGGACGACGCCGACGGTCTGCGCGAAGCCTTGTGGACCGACCCGGCCTCGGCGGCGATCCTGAAGGCGGTCGAGGCGGCCGTCGCCGACTTCCCGGACCTGGTCATGGGCCAGCGCAAAGGCTTCACGGCGTGGTCGCGCAAGGCGCAGTTCGCGGCTTTGAAGCCCATCAAGGGCGGCGCGGCGATGCTAGGCCTGGCGGTGGAGCCCGACGCCTCCCCTGGCCTCTCCGAGCCCAGGAACGAAGGCTGGTCCGAGCGCCTGAAGGCCAAGCTTCCGCTGGCCTCGCCCGCCGAGGTCGATGACACGATCAAGGCGCTGTTGAAGGCCGCCTGGGAACGGTCCTGAACCTTCGCCTTGGGAACGGCGTCTCAACCTCGCCGTTGGTCTTCGCGAACAAGGAGACCACCATGTCCAAAGACGCTGATCTGGCCGAGAAATTCTGGAAGGCGCTGAAGTCCGACCGCACCGTGATGCTGGGCCTGCCCGATCTCGAAGGCGGTCGCGCCCAGCCGATGACCGCGATCATCGAAGGCGACCATTCGGGCCCGATCTGGATCTTCAGCGCGGTCGATGTCGACCTCGTCCAGGCCGTCGAGGGCCAGACACGCGACGCGCTGCTGCACTTCGCCTCCAAAGGACACGAGGTCTTCGCCACGGTCGACGGATCGTTGCGGATCGACAATGACCGCACCACCATCGAGCGCCTGTGGAACCCCTTCGTCGCGGCCTGGTACGAGGGCAAGGACGATCCGAAGCTGCGCCTGCTGCGCTTCGAGCCGGGCGACGCCCAGATCTGGCTGAACGAGCACAGCCTGTTCGCGGGCGTGAAGATGATGCTCGGGGTCGATCCGAAGACGGACTACAAGGACAAGGTCGGGGAAGTGCGGCTGAGCTAGGAAGGCGTTCACCCTCCAAATCCGTCTCCCCGGCGAAGGCCGGGGCCCATATCCCACCCGGTGGGGCGGATTGGACTTGCGCGGCGCTCCTGGCGTCAACCCCAGCGCTTTTCCATCTGGATCCCGGCCTTCGCCGGGAAGACGGGTAAGGGCGGCTACCGCTCTTCCCGGAACGGCGAATACTCTTCCGTCAACAGGGCGATATCGCTCTCGACGGCCTCGCGCTCGCGCTCGAGGTAGCGCGCCACCGGCTCGCGCAGGGCCGGGTCGGCGATCCAGTGGGCAGAGTAGACCGCGCTAGGCAGATAGCCCCGCGCGATCTTGTGCTGCCCCTGCGCCCCGGCCTCGACGCGCGGCAGGCCCAGGCGGATCGCGTGCTCGATGGCTTGATAGTAGCAGAGCTCGAAATGCAGGAACGGCACGTCCTCGGTGCAGCCCCAGTGGCGGCCGTAGAGGCAGTCGCGGCCCAGCAGGTTCAGCGCCCCGGCGATCCAGGGGCCGCCCGGCCGACGGGCCATGATCAGCAGCACCTTGTCGGCCATCCGCTCCTGCAGCAGCGAGAAGAAGCGGCGGTTCAGGTACGGCCGGCCCCACTTTCTCGACCCCGTATCCATGTAGAAGCCGAAGAAGGCGTCCCAGTGATCCTCGGTCAGGTCGTCGCCGGTCAGGGAGACGATCTCCAGCCCGTCCTGGGCGTCGCGGCGCTCGCGGCGGATGGTCTTGCGGCGATTGGCCGACAGGGCCGCCAGGAAGGCGTCGAAGGTCGCGTAGCCCCGGTTCTCCCAGTGGTACTGCTGATCCTGACGCAGCAGCATGCCGCGCTCGCCCATCCAGGCCCACTCGTCCTCGACCGGGAAGGTCACGTGCAGCGACGAGGCGCCCATGCGCTCGCACAGAGTCAGGGCGCCGCCCAGCAGGGCCGAGCGCCCCTCGTCGACATCGACGCCCGGCCGCACGATCAGTCGCGAGCCGGTCACCGGCGAGAACGGCGAGGAGCACTGGAGCTTGGGATAGTACCGCCCGCCGGCCCGCTCGTAGGCGTCGGCCCAGGCATGGTCGAAGACGTATTCGCCCTGGCTGTGGGACTTCAGATAGAGCGGCATGACGCCAGCGACGACGTCGTTCTGGTCCAGAACCGACAGGTGCTGCGGCGCCCAGCCGGCGCGCGGACCCACGCAACCGCTCTCTTCGAGAATCGACAGGAAGTCGTAGCTGACGAACGGATCACCGGTGTGGTCCGCGCAGGCGTCCCAGGCGGCTTTGCCGATCTCGGCGATCTCGCGATGGACGCGAACGGCCGACTGGACGCCCGTCGGGGCCCCAACCTGGGCCGATGTCACGCCGTGAAGCCCTCGAAGATCAGGTTGTCGCAATGGTCGCGCACGCCTTCCCACTGGTCGGGCGAGCGAACCGTCCAGGCGACGATTGGCATGCCCTTGGCGCGATATAGGTCGGCGCGGGCGCTGGGCAACATGTCCAGGCCCAGGGCCAGGAAATCGGGGCGCGCCAGCTCGACCTGCTCCAGCGCCGCCAGCGACTTGCGCATTTCCGGGGCCAGCTTGCGGGCGCTGTCGTCGTTCCAGCCGTAGCTGTCCAGGCCGCGCAGGATCTGCGGGTGGTGGTCGGCGAACCAGGCGTGCGAGTAGGGGTTGAAGCCGATCACGGCGGTCGGACCATTGTGGTCGACCAAGACGTCGGTGACGCGCTTCTCCAGCGGCCCGACCTCGCCGAAGGGGGTCTTCAGCTCGATGAACACCATGGCGCGGTGGCCGATCATGGTCAGCGTATCGGCCAGGGTCGGGATGGTCTCGTCCGTGCCGTTCAGGGTCATGGCCCCGAGTTCGGCGACGGTGTGGTCGCGCAGACGGCCTTCGTGGCCGGTCATGCGTTCCAGGCGCTCGTCGTGGAAGACCACTGCCTCGCCATCGGCGGTCAGCTGGACGTCCAGCTCGATACCGTAGCCGCCCGCGCAGGCGGCCTGGAAGGCGGCCAGCGAGTTCTCCGGCGCGCCGTCCGGGGTCCAGAGGCCACGATGGGCCACCGGCGGGTCGAACAGGCGCTCCCACGCCTCGCCGAAGACGTCGGTCGAGGGACGTTCGCGCGAGCGCATCAGGCGATCTCCACCACGGCGTCGATCTCGACCGCGAAGCCGAGGGGCAGACGATAGACGCCCACCGCCGAGCGGGCGTGGCGGCCCGCGTCGCCCAGCGCCTCGACCATCAGATCCGAGCAGCCGTTGATGACCTTGGGGATGTCGATGAAGTCCGGACCAGCCTGGACGAAGCCGCCCAGCTTCACGACGCGGACCACGCGGTCCAGGTCGCCATCGCAGGCGGCCTTCATCTGGGCCAGTAGGTTGATCCCGCAGATGCGGGCGGCCTTCTGGGCGGTCTCCAGGTCGACGTCGACGCCGACCGTGCCCTTGACGCCGCCGTCGGCGTCCAGCGAGATCTGGCCGGAGATGTGTACGAGGGCGCCCGTCTTGACGAAGGTCACGTAGTTGGCGACCGGCGCCACCGGCTGGGGCAGTTCGATCCCAATCGCCTTCAGGCGTTCCTCGACCTTCGACATGCATGCGCTCCAATGAACTGGTGCGGCATGCTTACCGTGCTGCGCGAGGGCGCAAAAGAGAAAAGGCCCGGACCTTGGGGCCCGGGCCTTTTAGCCTTGTCGGTTCGGAGCCAGCTCTTAGCGAGCGGCTTGGAACTTTTCGACGGCGGCGGTCATGCGCTCGTTCAGCGGCTTGACCGAGTCCTTGATCGAGGCCGAGACGATCTCCGAGGCCTTGCTGACCTGGGCGATGTAGGCTTCCAGAGCCGACTTGGCCCAGGCGGTCTGCAGCTCGACGGCTTCCTGCACGCTCTTGGCGGCGGCCAGCGACTTGGCGGCGGCGACCTGGTCCTCGGCGGCCTTCTTGCCATAGGCGAAGGTCTGAGCGCCCAGGGCTTCAGCGCCCTTGGTGGCCGCGGTCACCGAGGCGACGACGGCTTCCAGGTTCTTCTTCGAGTGGGTGTTGGCTTCGGCCAGGGCGGCCAGCGACTTCTCGACGCCGTCCTTGAACGCTTGGTTCGAGGCGGTGCTAAACTGTTCGACGGTGTTCTTGACGGTTTCGGCGGCGGCCATGGGAATTCTCCTGGGGAGGGAAGATCGGAGCGGGGCGAACGAACGAGCTGCAACTCGCCCATCTGCGCTTGGAACACCACGGTTCTCTCATGTTGCAGTGCAGCAGTCAATGATTTTGTGCAGCGCACCATGACGTAGCGTCACGAGACCTCAAGCTGCAGCATTGGCGCCGCGCGCCTGATATTTTTGCGGCTGCGGCAAGATCGCTCACCAGTTGTTTACTTTAGCGAAAGGCCGCTTCCATCATGCTAGTGATCACGCGTGTGGCGGTGCGAAACCGCTCCCAGTTCAAATGACGGACGCCGCTTCATGTTCGCCAAGCTTACCGCCGCCCGATCCTTGTTCGCCGTCGCCGGCCTCGCGCTCTCGTGCCTGTTCGGCGCGGTCGCGCCCACCCCGGCTTCGGCGGCCATACCCTATCTGCAGCTGAACGCTCAGGAGCCGAAGTACGCGGCGATCGTGATCGACGCCAATTCGGGCGAAGTCCTTTACGACAAAAGGGCCGACAGCCCTCGCTACCCCGCCTCGGTCACCAAGGTGATGACCCTGTACCTGACCTTCGAGGCGCTGAGCGAAGGCCGCCTGAAGCTGACGGACCGGGTCGTCATGTCGCCCCGCGCGGCCGCCCAGGCTCCGACCAAGATCGGCATTTCGCCGGGCGACAGCCTCTCGGTCGACGAGGCCATCAAGGCCATGACCGTAAAGTCGGCCAACGACGTCGCCGTGGCCATGGCTGAGCGACTCGCCGGCAGTGAGTCGCGCTTCGCCGCCCTGATGACCCTGCGCGGTCAGGAACTGGGCATGCGCAACAGCCGCTTCGTCAACGCCTCGGGCCTGCCCGACAGCCGTCAGATCTCGACGGCCCGCGACCTGGCCATCCTGTCGCGCGCCACCATGCGCGACTTCCCGCAGTACTACAGCTACTTCTCGGTGAAGGGCTTCTACTTCCGGGGCAACTACGTCAAAGGCCACAACCGCCTGCTGGACAGCATGGACGGCTTCGACGGCCTCAAGACCGGCTACACCAACGCCTCGGGCTTCAACCTCGCCGGCTCGGCCGTGCGCGACGGCCGTCGCCTGATCGCCGTGGTCCTGGGCGGCCCCTCGACCGCCTGGCGCGACAACAACATGGAAGACCTGCTGCTGACCGGCTTCGACGTGATGAAGCGCCGGTCGCGCGGCGAACGCACCAGCATCGCCGCCAACATCTATGAGGAAGAGCCCTCGGGCCCGATCGAGCGTCCGTCGACCGAACAGGGTGACGGCGATCAGGCCGGCCTCCGGATCGTCCTGACCGAGAACCCGCGCAATCCGGGTCCGGTGAAGGTCTCCCCCACCCTGCGCGGCGCCCAGGAGGCCGCCAAACCGAAAGCCGCCAAGAAGCCGAAGGGCGAATGGGGCGTGCAGGTCGGCGCGTTCAAGTCCAAGTCGCTGGCCAACGACCAGCTGAAGCTGGTGCGCGGCCGCTTCGCCAAGATGGTCGCCGACGCCGAGGGCGCCGTCGAAGGCGCGGCCGGCGGAGCCTTCCGCGCCCAGTTCCAGGGCCTGACCTCGGACGCGGCGCGCGAGGTCTGCTCGGCCCTGAAAGCCAAGCGCATGCCCTGCATGGTGCTGTCGCCGCGCTAGCGGACTTCTAGATCCAACTTAGCTTGTCATCCCGCAAAGCCCTTGGGGCTTGTCCGGGACCCAAGGGCCAACGCAGTGCGGTCGTCCCTGGGTCCCGGCTCTCCGCTTCGCCGCGGCCGGGATGACAAGCTATTTGGTTTCCGAGATCACCTTGCTGATCAGCCTCGCCAGCCGTCCCACGCCTTCCTCGATCTGCGCGTCGGTCGGCAGCGAGTAGCTCAGGCGGATGGCGTTGGCGGTCTTCACCTCGGCGAAGAACGGCGCGCCGGGCACGAAAGCGACGCGCTCTTCCGCGATAGCCCGGGCCAGCAGGGCCGCGCCGTCGATCCCTTCCGGCAGGTTGATCCAGACGAACATGCCGCCTTCCGGATGCGACCAGGTCACCCCCTTGGGCATGGTCCGCTCCAGGGCGGCCAGCATCACCCGCCCCTTGGCGCCATAGGCCCCGCGCAGGCGGTGCAGGTGCTGGTCATAGCCTTCCGAGACCGCGCGATGGGCGACCATCTGGTTGATCGTCGAGACGTGCAGGTCCGCGCCCTGCTTGAGCAGGACCAGCTTCTCGATCACGGGCTTGGGGCCGCAGACCCAGCCGATGCGCAGGGCCGGCGAAAGGGTCTTGGACAGCGTGCCCAGGAACAGGGTCCGAGCGTTGTCGATCCCGCCCGCCCGCTCGATGTCGAGGGCCAGCACGGTCGGCGTCGACTCGCCGGCGAAGCGCAACTCGCGATAGGCCGCGTCCTCGACCAGGGTCATGTCCAGCGCGGTGGCCAGATCCAGCAGGGCCTTGCGCTCTTCCAGGGTCAGGCTGACGCCGGTCGGGTTGGCGAAGTCGGGCACGAAATAGCCAAGCGCGCCGTGCGGCAGGTCGGTCTGCCCGCCCCGCAACGCCGCTTCCGGCAGGTCGCGATAGGTCGGCTGGTAACCGTTGAAGGCCTGCAGCGCGCCCAGATAGGTCGGTCGCGCCACCACCACCGTATCGCCCGGGCTGATGAACAGCTTGCCGATCAGGTCCAGCGCCTGCTGCGAGCCGGCGGTCAGCATGATGTTGTGCGGTTCGCAGGGCATGCCGTCGCGGGTCATCCGCTCGGCGATCCATTCGCGCAGCGGCAGATAGCCCTCGCTGACGGAATACTGCAGCGCCTGGCTGGACAGGACCGGGTCGGCCAGCACGGCCTCGTACTCGGCCTGGATCCGCTCGGCCGGGAACAGGCTGGGATCGGGAATGCCGCCGGCGAACGACAGGATGTCGGGCTGGTCCAGCAGCTTGAGAAGCTCGCGGATCTCACTGGCGTGGACGCGGTCCATGCGCGCGCTGAAACGCCCGGCCCAGTCAATGGCCGAAGGGGAAGCTTGGATAGTCATGGGAGGATCAAGGTCCGAAACTGAAATGACGCCTTTGAGCCACGGCTCGTGGCTCGCTCTCAACGAAGGTCAGAGCGTCATACCGAGCAGGTTTGGCCCGAAGAGCGGCGGCGCCAGAAACGTTCGTTATTGATCATGGCGCTAGTCGTAGCTCAGCTTCGCCGCCTGATCAAACGATCCCGCGCGGCGTTGAGCTGGGCGGCCAGGCCTTCGGTGCCGCCCTTGTCCGGATGAGCCATCTGGATCAGCCGCATATAGGCCGCCTTGACCTCGTCCAGGCTCGCCTCGGGGCCGACGCCGAGGATGGCGCGGGCTTCGGACAGGCTGAGCTCGGCCTTCGGCGGATGGACGATCTCGCGGCGGATGACCGGCCGGCGGCGGGCCTCGGTGACGCTCCACAGGCCGATGACGCCCAGCACGATCCCCGTGCCCCAGGAGCCACGGATCGACGCGTAGGCCGCACCGGCGAAAGCGGCGATCGAGGCCGCGCCCGCGCCGACCCGCCAGCCGTCGCCGTTCAGGAATGCGCGTCCTTTCGGCCAGAGCAGGAAGACGAGGATGGCCGCGCCCAGCAGCAGGTACAGCATCGGAGCTCCAGATACGAAAACGGGCGGCAGGGTCGCCCCGGCCGCCCGCTTCCAGAACTTAGACGAGCGCCTACTGCGCCGCCAGCAGGGTCTCGCCGGAATAGGCCGACAGGCCCAGGCTGTGCATCAGGGCGCGCAGCTCCTGGCGGGCGGCCAGGTGCTGCAGCGACACCGGCACGGGGCGCACCTGCGGCGACAGGTCGGCGATGGTCAGGCCGAACGGGAACAGCTCGCGATAGATGACGCGGTCGCGCAGGCCGGGGCCGATGCGGAAGCCGACGCGCTTGGCCAGGGCCGTCAGACGGTCCTCCAGGCGCTTGCGGTTGCGGGCCTCGGTGGTGGCCAGGCGGTTGCGCAGCACCACCCAGTCCATGGCTTGGCGCTGCCCCGACAGGGCGCGCTGCTTGCGGCCTTCCCAGACGGTCAGCGAATAAAGGCTGGGCTTGGTCAGCTCCAGGGTCACCGGATCGACGGTGCCCAGCATGTCGAAGTCGACAAAGCTGTCGTTCATCGGCGTCACGACAAGGTCCGCGCGGCCGTGGGCCAGGCGCGTGATGGCGCTGTCGCCGCCGGGGGTGTCGATCAGGATGAAGTCGCACTCTTCCGCCGCGCGGGCGAAAGCGGCCTCGAAGCCGGCGATCTGGTCTTCGTCGCCCTTCTCGGCCAGGGCGATGTCGTTGTCGCTGAGGTCCAGCGCCAACGGCATGGGCAGATCGAGCTTCTTGTTGGCGGCCCAGGCCCGGCGGTTCTCGAAGAACCGGCCCGACGTCCGCTGGCGAAGGTCCAGGTCCAGCACGGCGACCTTGGCGCCGCCGTACAGCAGCGCGGTGACAAGGTGGACGGCGATGGTGGACTTGCCCGCACCACCTTTTTCGTTGCCGACGACGATGACGCGCGTTTCGGCCATGGCTCGATCCCCGATGCGTCGCGACTCGCGCGACCTTGGACTGAAGGTTAACACGATGTTACCACCGCCCTAGCGGGTCAACCGGTTCAATCCACAAGCATAATTGTCGCACCCCCGGCGCGGCCTCACGCAACGGATGGTGGACCTGCGGAGGCCACGAGGCCATAAGCGCCGCCTGTCCGCGTGGAGACCTCGCCATGACCCAGATCGTCCGCACCGTCGCGCAGATGCGCGAGCACGTCCGCGCCTGGAAGGCCGCCGGCCAGCGCGTGGCCCTGGTCCCGACCATGGGCGCCCTGCACGAGGGCCACCTGACCTTGATCCGCCTGGCCCAGCGGAACGCCGACCGGGTGATCGCCACCGTCTTCGTCAATCCCAAGCAGTTCGCCCCGCACGAGGACTTCGACGCCTATCCGCGCGGCGAAGCGATGGACGCCGAGAAGCTGGCCTCGGTTGGCTGCGACCTGATGTTCGCCCCCAACGGCGCGGAGATGTACGCCCCCGGCTTCGCCACGGCGATCACGGTCTCGGGCGTCTCCGAACCCCTCGAAGGCGCGGCGCGCCCGCAGTTCTTCGGCGGCGTCGCCACCGTGGTGGCCAAGCTGTTCATCCAGAGCCAGGCCGACGTCGCGGTGTTCGGCGAGAAGGACTACCAGCAGCTGCAGGTGGTCAAGCGGATGACCCGCGACCTGGACATCCCCATCGAGATCATCGGCGCCCCGACGGCGCGGGCCGAGGACGGCCTCGCCCTCTCCTCGCGCAACGCCTACCTGTCAGCCGAAGAGCGCGCCGCCGCCGTGGCCCTGCCGACGGCGATCAAGGCCGCCGCCGCCACGGTCGCCGCGGGTGGCCGCGTCGACGAGGCCGAACACGCGGCGACGGCCGCCCTGAAGGCGGCCGGCTTTGGTCAGGTCGACTATGTGGAAGTGCGCGAAGCCAGCGATCTGTCGCGCCTGGGCCCCGGCCCAATCGGTCAGGCCGACGGCCGCATCCTGGTCGCCGCGTGGCTGGGCAGGACGCGTCTGATCGACAATATGGCTGTAGCCTAGAGTATTTTCCGACGAAGTCGGATACCGGTTCGTCGTCAGAACATGCGTCAAAACAAATGACTAGAGCATTTTCCGATCCAACTGGATCGGTGAAATGCTCTAGACCGGCTTGAGGGCGATCAGCAGCCCCACGATCAGACCCACGAACAGCATACCAACGCCCAAGGCGGCAAAACTGGCCTTCATCGTCATCCCTCCGCGATCCGTGCGACAAGATGACACCCGGCCTGGTTGCTGCTTCGCTAATAACACCCTCAAAAGTTCTCTTCGGCGAAAGTCACCAGGCGCCCAGTTCGCGCAGTTGACGGGCGAGATCGGGCGGCAGGTCGGCGGCCTCGCTTTCGGTCAGATCCGGCGGCGCGTCCTCCGGCTTCAGATAACGCCAGCCCTGGAAGGCCCGACGCGGCTGGGGCGCCACGCGGATGATCGGCGGATCGACCGTGACCTCGCAGCGCGAGGCCGCGCTCTCCCCGACCGTATCGATGGCCAGGATCCTTTGACGGCACAGGATCTGTCCCTTGAACACCCGATACAGCGAGCCGCCATCCAGCACCTCGTCGATCCGCTTGGGCGTCATGCGGGTATGCATGATCCAGGGCTGGTTCTCGTCCTTGTGCCAGGCCAGGAGATCCTCGATCGTCTCGCAGCCGACGACCAGCTTGATGATGTGCAACGCCATGGGCGCTAGATAGCGCGCTTCCAAGGTAAGGCAACCGACGCATTCGTCCGCCCGCTCTCGCCCGGTTGGGGAAAGCCATCGACGGTCCATATGACACCGTTATCCCTTAGCTATCGCGTTCATGTGGGGGCGTGATCCGAGCCCGGAGGGCTCCATGCCGCCGTTTCGGACGCCTTGTGGGAGGCCGTCCGCAGCGGCGGTCTTCGTTTGGGGGCTGGGGTGGACGCCTGGGTTTCCGATGCGCGTTTTCGGATGTGAGAACCTCGGCGAGGCGCGTTCACCCCGGCGGCAGGCCGCCCTCGGTCGGCGTCGGCGCTTCCGCCGCCTCGTTCTCCTCGGGCTCGAAGGACGGCAGCGGCGTCGGCTGCTCGATGCGGGCGCGGATTTCCGGATCCTTCAGCAGGGCCACGCGCATCACCTCGCGGGCCCGGGGCGCGGCGGCGCTGGAGCCGAACAGGCCGCCGTGCTCGACCAGCACCGACATCGCGTAGCGCGGGTTGTCGTAGGGGGCGAAGGCGATGAACAGATTGTGGTCCTTCAGCCGCCAGGGGATGCCCTGGTTGCTGCGCGATCCCGTCTGGGAATACTGGCGCACCTGGGCCGTGCCGGTCTTGCCCGCCATCAGCACGTCGCCAAGACCCAGCTGGCTCTGCTTGTAGGCGCCGCCGGTCGGATCGTTGGCGACCGCCGCCATGCCGTCGCGGACGATGGCCAGGTGCTCGGGCGGGATAGGCAGGTCCGCCACGGCGTCGCCGTGCGGCTGGTCGATCCCGCCGATCGACTTGACCAGGCGCGGGTTCAGCGCCCGCTTGCCGTTGGCGAGACGCGCGCACATCACCGCCAGCTGCAGGGCGTTGACGTTGATATAGCCCTGGCCGATCCCGTACGGTACGGAGTCGCCGGGGTGCCAGGTCGGGTCCTTCTTGAAGGCTTTCTTCTTCCACTCGCGCGAGCCGACCAGGCCCTTGCGCTGGCCGGGTATGCCGAGGTCGAAGGTCTGGCCGAAGCCCATGGCGGTCGCCGTCGCGTGGATCGGATCCGGCCCGATGCGCAGCGCCATCTGGTAGAAATAGACGTCGCAGGAGTTCTTGATGGCGTCGTGCATGTTCTGCGCGCCATGCCCGCCCTTCTTGTGGCAGTGCCAGGTGCGGCCGCCGAAGTACCAGCCGCCCGTGCAGACCACCCGCTCGCTCGGATTGACGCCCGCGCTCAACGCCGCCAGCGCCACCGTCGGCTTGAAGGTCGAGCCCGGCGGGTAGACGCCGGTCATGGTCTTGTCGAGCAGCGGCTTGCGCTCGTATTCGGCCAAGGCCCGATACTCGGGGCCTGACAGACCCTTGACCAGCTGGTTGGCGTCGAAGCTGGGCGTGGAGGCCATGCACAGCAGGTCGCCGTTACGGCAATTGACCATCACGATCGCGCCGCTTTCCTCGCCCATCACCTCCAGAGCGCGGTTCTGGATGTCAGCGTCCAGGGTGAGACGGATCTCCTTGCCGGCCGTCGCGGCGATATCGCCGGCCGGATCCAGGCGCACGACGCGACCTTGGGCGTCGACCTCGGTCTTGGTGGCGCCGGCGTGGCCGCGCAGCGCCATGTCGAAGGCCTTCTCCACGCCCTGCTTGCCGATCCGGAAGCCGGGATTGTGCAGCAGAACCTGGTCCTGCGTGCTGTCACCCTCGGCGGCCTTCAGATCCCGCTCCGACGCCTTGGCCACGTAGCCGATCACGTGGGCGAAGGCGCCGCCGAACGGATAGACCCGCACCTCGCCCATGTCGGCGGTTACGTTGGGCAGCTCCGGCTCACGGATATTGATCCGCGAGAACTCCTCCCACGAAAGGTCCTCCATCACCACGACGGGCGCCTTGCGCGGGGCGCGGGCCAGTTCCTTCAGAACGCGCGCGCGGCGCGCCTCGTCGATTGGAACCAGCTTCTGGAGGTCGGTCAACACGGCCTCGGCGTCCAGGCTCTTGTCCTTGTTGATCATCAGCCGGAAGTTTGGCCGATTGGACGCCAGCGACACGCCGTTGCGGTCGAGGATCAGACCACGCGGCGGCGGCACCAGACGGTAGTTGAATTGGTTGCCGGCCGAGAGCTTCTGGTAGCGAGAGGCTTCCACGAGTTGCAACTGGGCCAGGCGTCCGCCCAGGGCCAGCAGGCCCCCGCCCGTAAGCCCACCCAAAAGGAACGCGCGCCGGTGAAAGACACCCTGACGCTCGTTGACCTCGAAGAAGAAGATTGAAGGTTCGCTCATCCCGACTCAACCACACCTTGTCCGGACGACATCACACCGTTGGTCGGTCTCAAAGGACCTTTCGCGGTCGGCGGAAGGTTTCCGCGGCAGCTGTTTTGGGGGCCGCCAAGGGGCGAGACCGTGTGAAGATCCAGGGCCGCCCCCTTCACGAAAGAGAGCCTTCGGGTTCCGGGCCGGCGCCATGGGCGATGGAGCGCCAGATCGGTGATTTCAACCGGGGTCGAGGGGGGGCTTCGGACCGCCAACGCGCTTTCCCTGCCCCGGTGAAAGGCGGCCTCCAAGTCGCCGTCTTGGCGCGCCCCCCCCCCCCCACCCGCGCTCATCGCGCCCAAAACCCGTCTTTCCGAGAAAGAGCGTTCAGCGCGCTCCATCCCCGGCGTTGGCGATCTCGGATCCAGCGAAATCAATCGCTTGTCGATTTTACACGCCGCTGAATGATCGGCGTTCAGCGCGGCGCCATAATGCTTGCAGCTCGTCGCGAGGAAAGGGCGCATGGCCAGCGACCGTTGCGGCGGCGGGGGGTGATCGAGCGGGGGCAGGTCCGAGGGGGATACTCGGACGGTCCGGGGATGAGCTTGCTGGGCTCACCCGCCCGCCGTCGGCGTGGTTGGAGGCAAAGGGGCGTGTCAGGCTGTAAGCCCGTCCTCTTCGACCTCTGGGCGCTTCCGGAAACGGAAGAGTCCGGGTCCCGGTAAGGCCTGAACAGGGCCACCCGACGGGACGCTGGCGGATAACGATCGCGCGGAGCGTCGGGCTTCGTCGAAACGGTATTTCTATTTCCAAACTCCGGACGCTGTCCGGCGCTCTGCGTCCCTTTCCACGACTTCCGCGGCTGGCCGCGTGGAGGTGCGGACGTGCGTCCAGCTCAGCGCAGGCCCCCACCTGACCTGCTACGCAGGTCTGTCCGCCCCCAAGCGGGGCGGAGAGGAAGCCGCGCCCTCTTCTCTCCTCCCCCTGTTGGGGGAAGGGGGACCGGCGAAGCCGGTGGAGGGGGCGCTCAGCCGACCGCCGCCTCAAGCCGCGCCAGCACCACGCCCTCGCTGACCTGGCCGCCGGTCACGGCGGTGAGTTCGGCGACCACGCCGTCGAACGGCGCGGCCAGGGCGTGCTCCATCTTCATGGCTTCCAGGGTCAGCAGGGTCTGGCCCTTGCTCACCGTCTGACCGGCCTGGACGGCGACCGAGACGATCTTGCCCGGCATCGGCGACAGGATCTTCCCGTCGGAGGCCGCCCCCTCGCCCGCCCCGCCGACCTTGGCCTCGAAATCGAAGGTCTGGACGTCGCCGCCCTCGAACACCCGGATCGGCCCCTTGCCATAGGTGGTCGGCAGGCGGGTGACCTCGTCGAAGGTCGCGCCGTCGGCGTGGCGGATGTCCCAGGACCAGTCCTCGGAGCCGCCGCCGATCAGGGCGACCCGCAGCGGCATGGCCCTGCCGTCGGCCGACATCGGCAGATGCATCGGGGCGCGCGGGGCGTTCATGCGGAAGCCCAGCAGCTTGGACGGCGCGCTCTCCCACGGATCGCGGCGCGCCTCGGCCTCCAGGAAGCTGTCCAGCCGCCAGCCGATCGCGGCCATGGCCGGCTCGTCGCTGAAGCTGCGCTCGACCAGTTCGTCGAGGCGGGCCTCGATGAAGCCGGTGTCGACGGCGCCGTCGACGAAGTCCGGGTGGCTGGCGCACTTGGCCAGGAAGGCGGCGTTGGTCTTGACCGGCCAGACCTCGACCAGGGCGCAGGCCTCGGCCAGGCGGGCCGCGGCGTCCTCGCGGTCGACGCCATGGGCGATCAGCTTGGCGATCATCGGATCGTAGAAGGGCGTCACCTCGCCGCCCTCCTCCACCGCGCTGTCGACGCGGACGTCGCCTTCGGGCAGGCGGAAGTGCTTCAGCTTGCCGGTCGAGGGCAGGAAGCCGGTGGCCGGGTTCTCGGCGTAGAGGCGGGCCTCCATGGCCCAGCCGTCCAGCGTGATCTCGTCCTGCTCCAGCGGCAGCGGCTCGCCCGAGGCGACCAAGAGCTGCCACTCGACCAGGTCCTGGCCGGTGACCATCTCGGTGACCGGATGCTCGACCTGCAGACGGGTGTTCATCTCCATGAACCAGATGCGGTCGGCGCGCAGGCCTTCGCTGGCGTCGGCGATGAACTCGACCGTGCCGGCCCCGACATAGCCCACGGCCTGGGCGGCCTTGACCGCGGCGGCGCAGACGGCCTCTCGCGTGGCCTCGTCCATGCCGGGGGCCGGAGCCTCCTCGATGACCTTCTGGTGGCGGCGCTGCAGCGAGCAGTCGCGCTCGAACAGGTGGACGACGTTGCCGTGCTGGTCGCCGAACACCTGCACCTCGATGTGACGCGGCCGGGTGACGTACTTCTCCAGCAGCACCCGGTCGTCGCCGAAGCTGGCGGCGGCCTCGCGGCGGCACGAGCCGAGGGCGGCCTCGAAATCTTCGGCCTTGTCGACCTTGCGCATCCCCTTGCCGCCGCCGCCGGCCACGGCCTTGATCAGCACCGGATAGCCGATCTTGGCCGCCTCGGCCGTGAGCCGTTCGACCGACTGGTCCTCGCCCAGATAGCCCGGCGTGGTCGGCACGCCGGCCTCGATCATCACCTTCTTGGCGGCGTCCTTCAGGCCCATGGCGCGGATCGCCGAGGGCGGCGGACCGATCCAGACCAGGCCCGCGTCGATCACGCTCTCCGCGAACTCGGCGTTCTCGGACAGAAAGCCGTAGCCGGGGTGGATGGCCTCGGCCCCCATCTGACGGGCCGCGGCCAGGATCTTCCGCGGATCCAGATAGCTCTCCTTGGCCGGCGCCGGGCCGATCAGGATCGCGGCGTCGGCCTCCATCACGAAGGGCGCGTGGGCGTCCGCCTCGGAATAGACGGCGATCGTCCGCACGCCCAACTCACGAGCGGTGCGGATGATGCGACGGGCGATCTCGCCTCGGTTGGCGATCAGGACGGAGGAGATCAAGGCGGAGACCTACATCTGGGAAAGGGTGAAGACCATCAGGCTCAGCAGCAGAAGGCCGAAGGACGTGACGCCGATGGTCCAGACGATCCAGGTCTTGAGCAGGGCGCCGAAGATGCTGGAGCCGTAGCCGCCCCGCATCGTCTGGAAGAGGTTGATCGGCCCCCACAGGCCGGCGATGCCGAACGCCGCCGGCCAGGCCGACATCGGCAAGACCATGCACACGGCGTAGATCAGGAACGAGAACGACAGCAGGTTCGTGGCCACCAGCAGATGGTCGTAGATGAAGTATTGGCGCTTGTTCACATAGACCAGCGCCAAGGACAGACCGGTGATCGGCAGCAGCAGCACCGCCAGGCGGTGCGCCCAGCCGAACAGAACCAACAGGTAGTAATCCGGGTTCTCGATGGCCTTGGCCAGGTTCTCCTTCAGCCAGCCCTTGGAGGCGTCCTTGGCGAAGTTCTTGTGGCCCTTGACGTCGCCGGGAACGGTGACGTTGACCTGCACGCCGTCGATCGTGGTCCCGGTCAGCTTCTGCTGACCGTTCGGCAGAACCTCGGCCTCGTCCAGCTTGAGGTCGCGGACCTGCTGGGCGGCGCTGGACATCTTCCGCTTGCTCTCGGCCAAGGCTTCGGCGGCGGCGTTCGGGTTGTTCTCCAGCGCCAAGGCCTGCGCCATCTTGTCGGCGTAGCGAGCCTCGTACCGCTTGATCCGTTCGGCGTAGGTCGCGGCGATCCTGGCCTTGTCGGCGCCCTCTTCCTTGAGGGCGGCGTCGCGCTCCTCGGCGGCCTCGGTCAAACGCTCGGCGCGCGCCTCGGTCGCCTCCTTGCGGATCTCGTCGGCCTTGGCCTTGCGGCCAGCCGGCGTCGCCAGTTGGGCGGCCTCGTGCTCCTCCTTCAGCTCCATCTGGTGACGGATGCCGTGGATGGCGTGCTCGGCGGCGAAGATGAACAGCAGCAGGGCCACCAGGAAGGTGCGGAACGGCGGCACGTGCCGCACGATCCGGCCTTCCATGTAGTCCTTGGCCAGCTTGCCCGGCTTGAAGAACAGCAGCGGCAGAGTGTTGGCCAGGCGACCGTCGAGGTGGAACATCCCCTCGATGGCCTCCCAGATCAGGTGCAGGATCGAGCGGTGATGGGTGTCGGCGTTCTGGCCGCACGAATAACAGTACCAGCCTTCCAGGGGCGTGCCGCAGTTCTTGCAAGGCTCGCCCTTGTGGTCGAACGGCTTCCTCTTCGGCCGGACATAGCCGCCCGCCGAATCGGCCGCCGCCGCTTCCAGTTCAGCTCCCGTGATCACGCCCTACGCCCCCCAAACGTCGCTGAAGTTGAGTCTTATTCAGCCCAGGCGGGTTTACGACGGGCGAGGAAGGCGCGCACCCCTTCTTGGCCTTCCTCCGACACGCGGCGGCGGGCGATGCGTTTGGCGCTCTCTTCGATCAGGCCCTTGTCGATTTTCTGGCCAGCGAAGTCGTTGACCAGGGTCTTGGCCTCGCCGATCGCGCCGGGTGCGCAGGGGGCCATTTCCTCGATCAGGGCGTCGCGGGCGACTTCCAGGCTGGCGAGGTCCTCGAACACCTCGTCGACCAGGCCAAAGCCCCAGGCCTCGTCGGCGTCGAACACCCGGCCGGTGGCGAACAGCAGCTTGGTCGTGCGCGGGCCCAGAGCCTGGATGACGTACGGGCTGATGGTCGCCGGGGTCAGGCCCAGCTTGACCTCGGAGAACGAGAACTTGGCGTCGATCAGGGCGATGGCGTGGTCGCAGGCGGCCACCAGGCCGGCGCCGCCGCCAAAGGCCGGACCTTCGACGAGGGCCACGGTGAGAGCTGGGATGTCGTGCAGAGCCTTGAGCATGTGGGCCAGCTCGAGGGCGTCGGCGCGATTGTCGTCCTCGTCCTGTTCGATGGACGCGGCCATCCAGTCGAGGTCGGCGCCGGCGCTGAACACGCCGCCAACGCCGCGCAGGAAGACGATCCGTACGCCCTCGGCCCCGTGCAGGGTCTCGAAGGCCTGTCGCAGGCCCGAGATGGTCTCGGCGTCGAAGGCGTTTTTCTTGTCGGGCCGGTTGATCCAGACCGTCACCGCCCCCGCGAGGGTGCTTTCGATATGTACGAGCGGGGTCATGGTCTCGGTGTCGTTCACCTCGACGATGGGATCGGCGATCGGGTTGGTCATGGGGCTCGTTCCTTTTTAAACGCTACATCCGGAAAACGCCGAAGGTCGTCTCCGGGATAGGCGCATTGAGACTGGCCGAGATTGCGAGGCCCAGCACGTCACGGGTTTGCGCCGGATCAATGATGCCATCGTCCCAGAGCCGGGCCGTGGCGTGATACGGATTGCCCTCATCCTCGTAGCGCTGACGGATGGGGGTCTTGAAGGCTTCCGCCTCCTCCGGCGTCCATTTGGCGGCGTCGCGGTGGACGGTGGCCAGAACGCTGGCGGCCTGCTCGCCGCCCATCACCGAGATTCGGCTGTTGGGCCAGGTGAACAGGAAACGCGGGCTGTAGGCCCGGCCGCACATGCCGTAGTTGCCCGCGCCGAAACTGCCGCCGATCAGGACGGTGAACTTGGGCACCTCGGCCGAGGCGACCGCCGTGACCAGCTTGGCGCCGTCCTTGGCGATGCCGCCGGCCTCGTACTTGCCGCCGACCATGAAGCCCGAGATGTTCTGCAGGAACACCAGCGGGATCTTGCGCTTGCAGGCCAGCTCGATGAAATGCGCGCCCTTGACGGCGCTTTCGCTGAACAGCACGCCATTGTTGGCCAGGATCGCCACCGGCTGGCCCCAGATGCGGGCGAAGCCGCAGACCAGGGTCGCGCCGTACAGCGCCTTGAACTCGTCGAACTGGCTGCCATCGACGATGCGGGCGATCACTTCGCGGACGTCATAGGGGGCCCGGACATCGGTCGGGACGATGCCGTAGATCTCCTCGGGATCGTACAGCGGCGGCTCGGATTCGGTGATGACCAGCTGGTCGGGCTTGGTCGTGTTGAGGTTGGCGACGATCGCGCGGACGATCTCCAGGGCGTGCTCGTCGTTCTCGGCCACGTGGTCGACGACGCCCGAGCGACGGCCGTGGGTCTCGGCGCCGCCCAGTTCCTCGGCGCTGATAACCTCGCCCGTGGCGGCCTTCACCAGCGGCGGGCCGGCCAGGAAGATGGTGCCCTGGTTGCGCACGATCACCGTCTCGTCGCTCATCGCCGGGACATAGGCGCCGCCGGCGGTGCACGACCCCATGACGCAGGCGATCTGCGGGATGCCCACGGCGCTCATCCGCGCCTGGTTGAAGAAGATCCGGCCAAAGTGGTCGCGGTCGGGGAAAACCTCGGCCTGGTGCGGCAGGTTCGCGCCGCCGCTGTCGACCAGATAGACGCACGGCAGGCGGTTCTGGGCGGCGATCTCCTGGGCCCGCAGGTGCTTCTTCACCGTGATCGGGAAATAGGCGCCGCCCTTCACGGTGGCGTCGTTGGCGACGATCATCACTTCGCGGCCCGAGACCCGGCCGACACCGCAGATGATGCCCGCGCCGGGCGCTTCGCCGCCATAGAGGTCGCAGGCCGCCAGTTGGCCGATCTCCAGGAAGGGCGAGCCCGGATCCAGCAGGCGCTCGACGCGCTGGCGGGGCAGAAGCTTACCGCGCGAGGCGTGGCGCTCACGCGAGCTTTCGGGACCACCGAGGGCCGCTTCCGCGACTTTTACGCGCAATTCCTCGACCAAGGCGCGGTTATGGGCCGCGTTGCGGATGAAAGCGTCACCGGACGCGTCGACAACGGAGTTCAACTTCGGCATGACCGACGCTTAGCCTCTTCCACCCTATCCAGGAAGTCGTAGTTTTTTGGACCCCGAACAGAAAGATTCCGAGCCAAATCCGTTCTCGGACATTTCATGTGCGGGATCAACAGTTGCGCCTGATCGCGCCCCCGTGGTCAAGCCTGCCCGAAACCGCTAGCGTCCGCGCCGTGGAAACGCCCCTGCCCGACGACTCGGCCCTGGCGCGCCTGTTTGCCCGAGAGCGGCGGACCGGGGCCGCCGCGTGGTTTTCGCTGCCGGGCGGGGCGACCCTCTTCCGCCCCGGCGAGGACGCCGACCAGCTCTATTTCCTGAAGACCGGACGCCTCGGCGCCTTCCGCCGCGAAGAGGGCCAGGAGCCGCAGTTCCTGGGCGTCATCCGCCCCGGCGAACCGGCCGGCGAAATGGCCCTGGTCGGCGGCAGCGCGCACTCGGCCTACATGGTGGCCCTGCGTGACAGCGAGGTCGTCTCCCTGCCCCGCGACGACTTCTTCGAGGCGGCCGAGGAAGACCCGCACGTGATGCTGGAGCTGTCGCGGCTGATGATCCGCCGGTCCCGCCAGGCCCAGACGCAAGCGGCGATCGGCGATCCGTCGGTATTCGGATTCATCGCCATCGAGCCTGGCTTGGCCATTCGGCCGGTCATCGACCGCCTCGCCCGCTGCATCGAGACCCTCGGCTACTCGGTCACGGTCGAGGGCGGCGAGTCCCTGCTGGCCCCGACCGAGTGGTTCAGCAATGTCGAGCGCGAGCACGACTTCGTCCTCTATGTCGCCGAGGCCGACGAGACCGCCTGGAAGCACGTGGTCGGCCGTCAGGTGGATCGCCTGTTCCGGATCGGACGCGGCGACCGCGCGCCGCCGGCCGAGATCCCCTCCTACGCCTCGGGCCCGCTCCAGGCCCAGCGGCTAGTCGACCTGATCCTGCTGCAATCGGCCAGCCTGGCGCGGCCCAGCGGCTCAGCCGCCTGGATGGCGGCGACCCAGGCCGCGCGGCTGTTTCATCTCCGCGAGAACGGCGTGGCCGACATGGAGCGCCTGGCGCGAGTCCTGACCGGCCAATCGGTGGGCCTCGTGCTCTCTGGCGGCGGCGCGCGAGCCTACGCCCACATCGGCGCGATCCAGGCGATGCGCGAGCGCGGCGTGCCGATTGACTTCGTCGGCGGCGCCTCGATGGGCGCCATCGTGGCGGCCGGTATCGCCATGGGCTGGGACGACGGTGAACTGGAGCACCGCATCCGCAAGGCCTTCGTCGACACCAGCCCACTGGACGACATCGCCTTCCCCATCATCGCCATGACCCGCGGCGAGAAGGTCAAGGCACGGCTGGACGAGCATTTCGGCACGGTCGACATCAGCGACCTGTGGCTGCCGTTCTTCTGCGTGTCGTCGAACCTGACCTCGGGCTCCTATCAGTTGCACCGCACCGACGATCTGCAATCGGCTTTGCGGGCCTCGATCTCGCTGCCGGGCGTGCTGCCGCCGGCCACCGACAAGGGTCAGGTGCTGGTCGACGGGGCCGTGATGAAGAACTTCCCGGCCGACGTGATGCGATCGTTCCAGTTGGGGCCCATCGTCGGGGTCGACGTCACGCGCGGGCGCAGCATAACCGCCGACGACATCGTCGTGCCGCCCTCGCTGTGGAGTTGGATCCTCTCGGGCGAGTGGCGCAAGGGTCCGCCGATCGTGGCCCTGCTGATGCGCGCGGCGACGGTGACCACGGGCCGCGACCTGGCCGCCGCCCGCGAGGCCACCGACGTGCTGATCACGCCGAAACTGGAAGGCGTCGACATCCGCGACTGGCGCGCCTTCGAGCCCGCCGCGAAGGCTGGCTACATCGCCGCCAGCCAGGCTCTGGACGCCTTGAACCGGCCCGTCGACGAACTGCGCCGGCGGCCCAGCCTGGCCGAGAAGCACGCGGGCGTCACGCCTTCCGCGCGACGATGAACAACCGCTTGAACGGGAACAGCGTCACGCCGTCCGCGCGGCGCGGATAGTCGCGCGCCAGCCGGGCCCTCCACGCGTCGAGGAAAGGCTTTTTCTCGCCGTCCGGCAAGGCGTCGAGATAGGGCCGAAGGGTCGTACCCATGGTCCAGTCGACGATCGGATCCTGGCCATGCAGGGCGTGCAGATAGGTCGTGGTCCAGATATCGACCTCGGGACAGGTCGGAGCCAGCCAGGCGTAGTAGTCCTCGGGCTGATTGGCGTGACGCACGCCCTCGACGCCGGTCAGCCGCGCGGCCCACGGCCCGTCGGCGGCGATATCGGTCAACGCACCGCGCCAGCCCAGCCCGTCGGCCACCGGCATCTGCACGGCCAGCACGCCGCCGGAGGCCAGGTTCGCGGCCAGGCGCGGGATCAGGTTCGCGTGGTCATCCACCCACTGCAGGGCGGCATTGCTGAAGATCAGGTCGGCCGGAACCTCGGATGTGAAGCTGGCGATGTCGCCCAGCACCCACTCGACCCGCGCCGCCAAGGCCTTGGCCCGCGCCAGCATCTCGGGGCTGGAGTCCATGCCCAGGACTCGCGCCTCCGGATGGCGCGCGGCCAGCAGCGCCGCCTGCTCGCCCAGGCCACAGCCCAGGTCCCAGATCTCGCGCGGCTCCAGGTCGCGGGGAATGGCGGTCAGCAGGTCCAGCGCCGGTCGCTCGCGATAGCGCCGATAGAGGGCGTAGATGTCCGGATCCCAGCTGGCCATCGGCGCTCCCATGTCAGCCCGCGACAATTTGTCGATCGTGCAACCAAAGGCTTTTGTGAAGAATTCTTCTCAAAGGCGAGGATTTACCATACGGTCCGAGTCAGATCCCCAAAAGAGGGATTAAAGGGAAGGATTCACGCGGCATGCTCACGCCCATAAACCTCACCCCGAACGGCCATACGGCCCGGGTGACTGGTGCTCGTCGTATCAACCTCAACCGTCCCCTGGCCATCGGCGCGGCGTTCGCGCTGTGGGCGGCTATCCTGTTGGGCTTCAAGCTACTGACGATCTGAGCACGCCTTTTAGGCATGACCAGCGCGACGTCTCGTCGCGGTCGACTCCCCCTTTTCATTCGGGAAATCGGGTCCATATTCGAGTTGTGTTGTTCAACCAACTGAAAGGAGGTGACCAGTGTCTCATTGTCTCCAACCGCGGTCGCAAGTCGTGACCTGGAGCCTTACGAGTGAGGTCTCCGCCTAGGCGTTGAGCGCCCAAGGTTTCTAAGTCACGCGCTGCGAAAGCGGCCACGACGATGGAGGGCCGTCCCGAACGATCGGGGCGGCCCTTTTTCTTGACGTCTTAGGCCCCGATCAGTTCCCGGCCGATCAGGAAGCGGCGGATCTCGTTGGTGCCCGCGCCGATGTCGTAGAGCTTGGCGTCGCGCAGCAGACGCTCCACCGGCCACTCCTTGGTGTATCCAGCGCCGCCCAGGGCCTGGATGGCCTCCAGCGACACCTTCACCGCGTTCTCGGACGCCATAAGGATCGCGCCGGCCGCGTCGAAGCGCGTGGTCTTGCCGGCGTCGCAGGCGCGGGCCACGGCGTAGACATAGGCCCGGGCCGAGTTCAGGGCCACGTACATGTCGGCGATCTTGCCCTGCATCAGCTGGAACGAGCCGATCGCCTGGCCGAACTGCTTGCGGTCGCGGACATAGGGCAGGACGATGTCCAGGCAGGCCTGCATGATGCCCAGCGGACCGGCGCTGAGCACGGCGCGCTCGTAGTCGAGGCCGCTCATCAGCACCCCGACGCCGCCGCCGACCGGACCCATGACGTTCTCTTCCGGGATTTCGCAATCCTCGAACACCAGCTCGGCGGTGTCGCTGCCGCGCATGCCCATCTTGTCCAGCTTCTTGGAGACGCTGAACCCCTTCATGCCCTTCTCGACGATGAAGGCGGTGATGCCGCGGCTGCCCTCGCCCGACTTGGCGTAGACCACCAGGGTGTCGGCGTGCGGGGCGTTGGTGATCCAGAACTTCGTGCCGTTCAGAACGTAGCGGTCACCCCGCTGTTCGGCTCGCAGCTTCATCGAGACGACGTCCGAGCCCGAACCGGCTTCGCTCATGGCCAGGGAGCCGACATGCTCGCCGCTGATCAACTTGGGCAGGTAACGCTGCTTCTGGTCGGGCGTGGCCCAGCGGCGGATCTGGTTGACGCAGAGGTTGGAGTGCGCGCCGTACGACAGGCCAACCGAGGCCGAGGCGCGGGACACCTCTTCCATGGCCACAACGTGCTCGAGATAGCCGAGGCCCAGGCCGCCGAACTCTTCCTCGACCGTGACGCCATGCAAACCGAGGTCGCCCATCGGGATCCACAGACCACGCGGGAACTCGTTGGTCTCGTCGATCTGGGCCGCCAGCGGCGCGATCTTGTCGGCCGCGAAACGGGCCGTGGTCTCACGGATCGCGTCGGCCGTCTCACCCAGCGCGAAATCCATCGAGGGTGCGAAATTGGTGCTCATACGTCCTCCCATAGCACGAACGCCCGCAAGGCGCTGAACCTTGCGGGCGTTCTTGCTCAGTTTCCCCGAGGGAAGCAAAGAAAACTATTCGTCGTCGCTCGCATCGGGTCCGGCGAGGCGGCGGAGCAGAAGATAGGCCGAAACCACGAAACAGATCGCGCCAATCATGCTGGCGCCGTAGCCGAACATCTTCACGCCGCTGTCCGAGCCCGCGGCGACGGTCAGTATCCACAGCACGCCGCCGCCGAACAGGGCCAGGCCCAGGATGCCCAGGCTGACCAGCAGGCTGGTGTTGCCGAAGCGCGGGGCCTCGGCCTGGACCATGGAGACGTCCATCGGCCGCAGGTCGACCTCTTCGCTGGTCGAGAAGCCGCCGAGGTTGAACACCGACGCGTTGGCGGCCGGGCCGCCGAACAGGGTCGGCTCGCTCTGGACCGGCTGCGAGGCCGGGGCGAAGCTCTCGACCGGCGTCGGCCGTTCGACCTCCTCGACCGGCTGCGGCGTCAGGCGAAACGGCGTGAACTCGACCGGAGCGGCCACAGGGGGCTCCGTCGGAGCCGGTTCGATCGGGGCCGTGGTCGTCTCGTCCTGGAACAGGACCGGCTCGGGTTCGGTGATCGCGGATTGGGCCGGGACCGGCGGTTCCGGCAGGCCCAGATCATCCTGGCGCACCGGTTGAGGCGCGGTCGTCGTCGACGCGGCCAGCGGCGTCTCCGGCAGGATGGCCTCCAGGCGCGCGGCGACCGCGGCGGCCGACTGTTCGGTGGCCGTCGGACCGTCCTCTTCCGGCACGACCACGGTCAGCGGCAGACCTTCCTCGCGCTCGGCGACGACCCGGTCGCCCTCGGTGCGGGCGTTGACGGCGACCGGAGTCTGTTTCGGCACGGCGCAGCTGGCGTCGTAGTCGACCTTCGGGCGCAACACAGGGCTGGGCGCGGGCACCCATTCGCCGTTGGCCGGCGTCAGGAACAGGGTCTTCTCGGCCGACCGGCGGCGGACCAGGGCGTCGATGACGATCCGCTCACCCTCGAAATCGGCCTTGCGCCACATCTCCATCGCGCACGCGGCTTGCAGCAGCGAGCCCTCGTTGATCCGGCGCAGCACGCCCGAGCGGAGGAAGTTGTCGAGACCGATATTGAAGGCGAAGCAGGCCAGCGCATCGAACTGGTTCTGGTTCAGCGGCGCGTAGGTATGTTCGTTGACCGAATGGGCGACCGAGATCAGGTCGTACAGCAGCAGGGCCTCGGCGTCCTTTTCAGAGACGGAGGCGCCCTCGCGAGCGGTCAGGGTGTGGCCATAGCCGACCGTCCAGCGCCCGTCGGGGAGCTGCGCGGCCTTCTGACGGTAGCCCTCGAATCTCTTGATGAGATCGACGGCCGTCCGGGTGACCTGATGGCGCGGTTTCATCGCGGAGTTTGACCCAGTTTGAGACAGACGCGGATGCGTTCGCCTGTCTCGGCGCAAGGTCGGCGCCAGTTTTCCCTAGTGGCGCGAGAAAAGCGTCAGTGCAGCAGCAGGGCGGCGATCAGCAGCACGGCGAAGAAGCCGGTGAAGTCGGTCAGGAAGGTCACGAAGATCGAAGACGAAACCGCCGGGTCCCGGCCCATCTTTTCCAGGGCCAGGGGCATCAGGATGCCGCCCAGGGCGGCGGTGAAGATGTTAGCGATCAGGGCGGAGCCGACGATGATCGCCAGCTTGCCGTGATGGTCCTGCGGTCCAAAGAACAGATAGGTCGCCGCGCCCATGACCAGGGCCAGGCACACGCCGTTGACCAGGCCGACCAGCAGTTCGCGCAGCACGATCCGACGGGCGTTGGCCGTGGTCAGCTCCTTGCTGGCCAGAGCGCGCACGGCGACGGCCAGGGTCTGGGTGCCGGCGTTGCCGCCCAGGGACGAGACGATCGGCATCAGGATGGCCAGGGCCACCAGCTGGGCGATCTCGGCCTGGAAGATGGCGACGCCGCTGACCGCCAGGGTGGCGGTGGCCAGGTTCAGCATCAGCCACGGCAGGCGCGACTTGACGATCTCGATCACCGAGGCGTCACGGCCGGCGTCGGACACGCCGGCCAGGGCCAGGATGTCTTCCTGGGCTTCGTCGCGGATGACCTCGACGATGTCGTCGACGGTGATCTGGCCCACCAGCCGCCCGCCCGGATCAATGACCGGGGCGCTGATCAGGTGGTACTTGTCGAAGATGTAGGCGACCTCTTCCTGGTCCATGCCGACATCGATTTCGGTCGCCGCTTCCATCAGCTCGGCCAGCGGCGTCTCGCGGCGGCTGCGCAGCAGGATGCTGATCGGGATCGCGCCGACCGGCTTGTAGGTCGGGTCGACCACATAGACGTCGAAGAACAACTCCGGCAGCTGATCGCCCGCGTCGCGGACGTGGTCGATGGTCTGGCCGACGGTCCAGAATTCCGGCGCGGCCAGGAATTCCCGCTGCATCAAGCGGCCGGCGGTCTCGTCCTCGTACGACAGGGTCGTCTCGATGGCGGCGCGATCGGTCTCGCCCATGGCGGCCAGCACCTGGAAGCGCTTGGTGTCGTCCAGGTCGTCGATGACGTCGGCGGCGTCGTCGGTGTCCAGCTCCTCCAGCGCCCGGGCCAGGGTCACGGACGGGGTGGCCTCCAGGACCTCCTCGCGGATGTTGTCTTCCAGCTCCGAGATGATCTCGCCCAGCGCCTCGGGATCGAGCAGCGGGATCACCTGCTCGCGATAGTCGGCGGTCAGGAAGCCCATCAGGTCGGCGACGTCGGCCGGGTCCAGGGCGCCCACCAGCTCGCGCAGGCGCTTGCTGTCGCCGCTGTCGGCGGCGTCGATCACCATCTCGACATATTCGGGATTGAGGGCGTAGTCGTCGCCGAGGGCGAGATCTTCCAGCTCCTCGGGGGTCTCGGACTTGGCCAGCGGGATCTGGTCCAGCGCGATATCGTCCAGCACGTCGTCGGTCAGTTCGGCGGTTTCCCGGGTCATGGGGGCCTCCTGAGCTCTAAGAGCGCGTGGGTTCGTGGGCTGCGTCCGATGAAGCGACCCTGAGGCGAAATCAGGGCCAGAAACGATTAGAGCGCCCCTAGCGAGTCGGAAACCGATTTCGCCGGGAGCGCTCTATTCTGTGTTCAACACTGGTGCGGTCGAGAAGACTCGAACTTCCACATCTTGCGATACAGCGACCTCAACGCTGCGCGTCTACCAATTCCGCCACGACCGCATCGTGGTGAGGGGCGGCAGGTAGCAAACTGAATCGGATTTGGGAAGTCGGAAGTTCGAGTATGTCGAACTTACCCCCTGCGACGGATTAGGCGCCGCCGGCCATGTAGTCGTAGACGTCGGCCGCGCGGGTCACCTGGATGGCGATGCGGTCGTCGCTGATCTGGATTTCGCCACGGGCGATCGGGTGGTTGTTGGCCAGAATCCACACTTCGTCATTGGTCTTGGCGTCCAGCGGGATCACCGCGCCGCGACCCATGCGCAGCAGTTGCTGCATAGGCAGGATCGAGCGCCCCAGCAGGACGGAGATCTCGACATTGACGGCGTTGACCTGGCTCACGAAGTAAGACCCTTGAACTGACACACGCGACCGACTGGGTCGCCACCGTCTCGATCGCAAGATTAGGGCCACATGCTTGCTCTCCCGTTAAGCGCTGAAAATACTGATATTCCGACCATGGGACGCGAGGACGCCGCGCCGGTTGGGTGGGCGGTTTCGGCCGACTACGTGCCCTACCCGGCAGCCGTTGCCGCCATGGAGGCCCGCGCCGCCGCCATCGCCGACGGAACGGCGGGCGAGCTGATCTGGCTGCTGGAGCATCCGCCGCTCTACACGGCCGGAATTTCGGCCAAGGCGACCGACCTGATCGAGCCCGACCGCTTCCCGGTGTTCGAGAGCGGCCGAGGCGGCCAGTTCACCTACCACGGCCCCGGCCAGCGCGTGGCCTATGTCATGCTGGACCTGACCAAGCGCGGCCGCGACGTGCGCGCCTTCGTCGCGGCGCTGGAGGCCTGGATCATCGACGCCCTGGCCGCCTTCAACGTCACCGGCGAGTTGCGCGACGGACGGGTCGGCGTCTGGGTCGAGCGCAAGGGCGCGGGCTGGAGCCGCGAGGACAAGATCGCCGCCATCGGCGTCAAGCTGCGCAAGTGGGTCAGCTTCCACGGGATCAGCCTGAACGTGGAGCCGGACCTTTCCCACTTCTCCGGCATCGTACCCTGCGGCCAGACCGAGCATGGCGTGACCAGCCTGGTCGACCTGGGCCTGCCCGTCACCCTGGACGAGGCCGACGCGGCCCTGAAGGCCAGCTTCCAGAAGATCTTCGGGCCGGTCGAGGACGCGGACGCGCCGGTCTAGGGTCATGCGTTTTCATCCTCACGCGGCGCGGCCGCTGAAGGCGTGTGGGGAGGCGACGGAGCGGCCGGGCGAACCCGGAGACCGTGAGGTTTTTTGTGTTTCGGCTCGCTGACCGCTCCGCCAGGCTGTTCTTGCCCGTGAGGTCGGGAGGCGTGAGCGTTGTCTGCTCGGGTCCCCGTTTACCCCCGGACGGGCGCGGACCAAGTCGATCGGCTACATCCGTCTCGACCCCGACGATCCACGATAGGCGGCTTGTACGATCACCGCCCTGTCGATCCGCTGAGGGTTTGGCCCCGGAAACTGCCCGTTCGCCAGCCGATCCGCCTAAAGAGTACGGACGGGGCGACCTTCGAGCCTCCAGGAACCGCCAGCGGCCCCGCTCAACCTATCCCCGCCGCCGTTTTGGGCCGGATCCAAACGCCCTCCCCCGCGACGGGGACAGCTCTGAGTATCGCGGCGGATTCAACGCGGATCATTCAGGGGTGCGTAAAATCGACAAGTCTTTGATTTCGTGAGGTTCGGCGCCGCGAACACCGGGGATAGAGCCCCCTCAATCCCCATCCCCTGTCATCCCGGAAGCCTCGCAGGGGCTGTCCGGGACCCAGGGGCCGGCGCATCGCGGTCGCCCCTGGGTCCCGGCTCTGCGCTTCGCTGCGGCCGGGATGACAAGAATTGTGCGACCTAGATCGAGATCGTCTTCAGCGGGTTGGCCCCATAGCGGTTGGCGCCTTGCTCGCCGCCCATGACGCCCAGCTCGACGATCGCCCAGACGATCACCAGGCAGAACATGAAGTCCAGGAAGTGCTCGGGCTGCGGCCAGACGGCGATCACCGCGACCAGCACCAGCAGCGACCACCAGCCCGACCGGCCGCGATCGTGCAGGCGCTTGGACAGCACGCAGGCGCCCGAGAACAGCAGGGCCGGATAGACCAGCCAGCCGGTCAGCCAGTGCAGGGTATAGCCGGCGATGGCTTCATACAGCACCGCCACGCCGATCAGCACGCCGGCGGCGATCAGGAACGGCGTGCGCGACAGCCTGCCGTTCGACGACAGGAACAGCTCCGCCCATTCGCTACGCTCGCTCATGCCCGCCCTCTTCGAGTCGGCCACTCACCGACATCCACAATCTAGGGCCTAGGTCACGACGGAGAAAGAGCCCCTAGTCGAGGGCCAGGGGCGGCGCGCCGCCGACCGCTTTGGGCGACGGGCCATAGCGGTTGTCGCCCTTGGTCCCGTCGATCAGCCCGTAGTCGATGAACATGTAGAGCATGAACGGCAGCAGCAGGACGCTCCCCCCCGCGACCGCCAGCTGATTTCCGCCCTGGGTCAGGAACGTCAGAACCCCGCCAGAGCCGTAGAGTACGAAGAGCAAAACGCTGGTGTAGAGGGCGGACCTGTTACGGTCATGCCCGCGCTTGATGGTGATCGCCGCGGCGGGCCAAAGGAAAAGCAGGTCGAGACCAAGACGCACCAACGGCATCCGCGACGCCTCGACCAGCCCCACGCCCATCACTCCGCAGATCACGAGCAGCGCCACCAGGCGCACGATCGTCAGGCCAATGCTGGCAATCCAGTACTCCGAGCGCCGGAAACGGCCGTCAAATCCGAACAAGCCGTCGATCAAGAAGTGATTCTGCTTCGCCATAAGGCGAAGCTATCAACTCCACCTGAGGTCGCAAGCCGTCTTACGCGAACTCCACCAGGACCTCATCGGCCGCGACGGGATCGCCGGACTTGGCGTTGACGGCCTTGACGACGCCGTCGCGCTCGGCGCGGATGATGTTCTGCATCTTCATGGCCTCGAGCACGCAGACCACCTCGCCCTCGCGGACCTGCTGGCCGGTGATGACGTCCATCGAAACGACGAGGCCCGGCATCGGCGAGAGCACCAGCCTGGAGGTGTCGGCGGCCTGCTTCTCGGGCAGCTTGTCGTGCAGTTCGGCGTTGCGCGGGGTCAGGACCAGCACCCGGGCCCTGGCGGCGCGGTGGCGGATGGTGAAGCCCTCGGCGGCGGGCGCGGCCTGGACCGTGAAGGCCTTGCCGTCCAGGGCCGCCTTGAACACCGGCTTGCCCGGACACCAGTCGATGTCGGTCAGGACCAGGGCGCGGCCTTCGTCGAGCAGCGCGACCGAGACCTCGCCGTTCTCCCCGGCCACTTTCACCCGGCGCTTGGCGGGACCGACGGCGACGATCCACTCGGCGCGCGGCGGACCGGCCAGGCCCGAGGCGTCGGAGCGGGCGCGGGCGGCGTAGACCCGCTGCATGGCCGCGCCGACGGCGGTCAGGATGTCGATCTGCTCAGACGTCGGTTCGGTCCCGGCGAAGCCGTCGGCGAACTCGTCCTTGATGTAGTTGGTCGAGATCTTGCCGGACCGGAAGCGCTCCTGGTCCATCACCGCGGCCAGGAACGGGATGTTCTGGGAGAGGCCCTCGATGTGGAAGTCCTCCAGCGCCCGGCCCATGCCGTCGATCGCCGCCAGCCGGGTCGGGGCCCAGGCGCACAGCTTGGAGATCATCGGGTCGTAATACATCGAGATCTCGTCGCCCTCGCGCACGCCGGCGTCGTTGCGGATCGTGTAACCGCCCTTGTCGCCTTCCTCCGGAGGGGCGTAGCGGACCAGGCGGCCGATCGAGGGCAGGAACTTGCGGTAGGGATCCTCGGCGTAGATGCGGCTCTCGATGGCCCAGCCGTTGATCGAGAGGTCCTTCTGCTCGAAGGCCATCTTCTCGCCGGCCGCGCTGAGGATCATCTGCTCCACGAGGTCCAGGCCCGTGATCAGCTCGGTGACCGGGTGCTCGACCTGCAGGCGGGTGTTCATCTCCAGGAAGTAGAAGCTCTTGTCCTGGCCGGCGACGAACTCGACCGTGCCGGCGCTGTCGTAGTTCACCGCCTTGGCCAGGGCCACGGCCTGGGCGCCCATGGCCGCGCGGGTCGCCTCGTCCAGCAGCGGCGACGGCGCCTCCTCGATGACCTTCTGGTTGCGGCGCTGGATCGAGCACTCGCGCTCGAACAGGTGGACGACGTTGCCGTGCTTGTCGCCCAGCACCTGGATCTCGATGTGGCGCGGGCTCTCGATGAACTTCTCGATGAAGATCCGGTCGTCGCCGAAGCTGGCCTTGGCTTCGGCGCGCACGGCCGGGAAGCCTTCCTCGACGTCCTGGCGGCTCCAGGCCACGCGGATGCCCTTGCCGCCGCCGCCGGCCGAGGCCTTGATCATCACCGGATAGCCGATCTGCTCGGCGATCGTCGTCGCGTGGGCGGTGTCGGCGATCTCGCCGATGTGGCCGGGCACGCAGGAGACGCCCGCGGCCTGGGCGAACTTCTTGCTCTCGATCTTGTCGCCCATGGCCGAAATGGCGCCGGGGTTGGGACCGATGAACACGATCCCCTCGTCGGCGCAGCGCTGGGCGAAGCTGGCGTTCTCGGACAGGAAGCCGAAGCCCGGATGCACGGCCTGGGCGCCGGTCTGCTTGCAGGCGGCGATGATCTTGTCGGCGACGAGGTAGCTCTGATTGGCCGGCGAGGGCCCGATATGCACCGTCTCGTCGGCCATCTCGACCGCCAGCGAACCGGCGTCGGCGTCCGAATAGACCACTGCCGTTCGAATACCCAGCCGGCGGCACGTCTTGATCACCCGAACCGCGATCTCGCCCCGGTTGGCGATCAGTATCTTCGAAAACATCGCAACTTCCGCCCAAAGATCTTGTGCCTTGCGGCACGGCCTATCAGTCCCCGTCGGGTTTGCAAGCTTGCCCTTGGGGCGCTAAACCAGCCCCCAGGCATGACACCGGTTTCCATTAGTGCGGCGACCGCGATGAAACGCCACCGGGAGGAGACCAAAGATGAAGGCGATTTTCCTGGGATCGGCGTGTGCGCTGATCCTCGCCAACGCCGCCGCGGCCCAAAGCGCGCCCTTGGCGGCCGAGCCACCGCTGCTGTTCAAGGTCTCGGGCGACAAGGGCCTGGTCGCCGACGTCGCCGCCGGTGACCCCGTCCCCAACTTCGCCGACAAGGTCACGCCGATCGCCGATGGCAAGGCGGGCAAGGGCTTCCACGCCGAGGACGACGGCGTCGTCTCGTGGAACGCGCCCGGCAACATCCAGGCCCAGCGCGGGACCCTCTCGTTCTTCTGGCGCTCGGGCTATCCGGTCGGGGTCGCGCCGTTCGTGATCTTCCGCGTCGGCTATGCCGACCATTCCAGCTGGGACATGGCGTTCCTGCGCATCGACTGGAACGGCCACGGCTTCGACGCCTTCGTCACCGACAACGGCCTCTCGCGCACCCGCGTGTCGTTCAAGCTCGACAGGAACCCGGCCGCGGACGCCTGGACGCATCTGGCCTTCACCTGGGACGAGACGAGCGGCGTGCAGCTGTTCGTCGACGGCAAGCTGGCCGCCAGGACCGAGGCCAAGGCCGTCTATGACGCCGGCCTGGACCAGTTCGGCGTCGCCGGCCGCGTGATCGCGCCGCACCAGGTGCAGAGCCGCTACAACTTCACCCGCGGCGGCGACCTGGACGAGTTGCGCGTCTACGACCGCCCGCTGGCGGCCGACGCCATCGCCGCCCTGGCCCGCAACGAGACCCCGGCGACGACCGCGCCGATCGCCACGCTCGAAGACCCCGCCGTCCATGCCGCCTGGAAGCAGCGCTACGGCTGGACCAAGGCCCTGCCGCCGCTCCTGACCGACGCCCAGACCACGATCCGCAAGGTCGAGTTCAAGGACGCCAAGGACATCAAGGAATGGATGTGGAAGGCCACAGACGGCATTCCCGAGACCACCTGGCCCGGCGTCTACAACCGCTCGCGCCTACCCGGCCGCGACGACTACTTCCAGCTGCCGGACTGGAATGTCTATGTCGACGGCGGCAAGGCTCTGACGCTCTCCCTGCCCGACGAGCCGGTGAACCGCATCGAGATCCAGGGGCCAGCCTATGGCGACCTGAGCTGGGCGGCCAAGGCCGGCGACAAGGGCGCTTCGGTCGGCTCGCGGGCCAAGGATCAGCAGCGCACGGTCAACACCCTGGCCAAGCCGCTGACCGGCGGCGTCCTGACCTTCACCAACGTCGCCCAGGAAACCCCGATCCAGGAGATCTGGGCCTACAATGTGTCCGCCAGCGCCGAGCCGAAGGACGCGTTCAAGATGAGCTACACGGTCCGCGCCGACGTCGCGCCGGACTATCTGAACCTGGTCGCCCTCAACGCCTACATCACCGGCCGCCACCCGGCCGGCGAGCGCGCCACCGTCGTGGCCCTGCCCGAGGGCGCACCCAGCCGCAAGCGGCCCGCCGGCGACCTCACCGGCTCGCCGGCCATTGGGGGCCTGCCCATCGTCCACGTGCTGATCCCGTCGGGCTTCGGCGACGCGCCGGCCGCCCAGCCCCTGGCCCGCAACTGGGCCTATGGCTGGGAGAACGCCCGCGACGGCCTGGACGGCGTGGCCATCGACATCCCCGCCCTGCCGGGCGCGGCTAGCGCCATCATCCCGCTGAACATCCAGGTCAAGGACCCGATCTGGCCGGGCCGCGACATGATCGACGTCAGCGTCTCGGTGAAGGCCGGCGAGGCCCGCACCGTCTGGCTCGACCTGCGCGACCGCATCCTGACGCCCGACAGCCTGTACCTGACCCTCGCCGCCGACAGCGCCGACTTCGGTCCCAAGGCCCTGGACGGCGCCAGGATCCGCCTGGTGCTGAAGGACCGCGACAAGGCCAAGGCCGAGCACGTCGCCGACCGCCTGAACCAGGTGAAGGACAACTGGGCCTTCCTGGTCGAGGAGCACACCACCTCCAAGCGCCAGGGCCTCTATCGCCGCCTCTACGCCGACATCTCCGACCTGCTGCGCGTCGATCCCGACAACCAGATCGGCCGCGAATACTGGGGCGACATCACCTATGGCAGCCAGGGCTGGCCGGCGTTCGAGCAGCCCAAGCCGACGGACGGAACGCCCCTTTGGGCCTTCCGGCAGCTGGAGGACCTGAAGCTGGTCTCCAAGTTCGTCAACTGGTGGATCGACGAGCGCCAGGCCGAGTTCGGCGACTTCGGCGGCGGCCTGTCGGACGACACCGACCTCTTGCAACAATGGCCGGGCCTGGCCCTGATGGGCGTCCAGCCGGACAAGATCACCCACTCGCTGAACCGCCTGACCGACGCGGTCTACAAGAACGGCATGTTCACCGATGGCCTGTCGACCATCGTCACCGACGAACTGCACGCCTACGAAGAGGGCATCAACTCCAACTCGGAGGCGATGTACGTCAACTACGGCGACCCGCTGGCGGTCGAGCGCCTGTTCACGACCGTGAAGGCCCTGCCCCGCGTCGTGGACAAGAACCCGGCCGGCCACGTCCATTTCAACACCAACTGGTACAGCGGCAAGATCGCGTACCGCGAGGGGCCGTGGGAGTGGCAGAAGCCCTATTCGTTCGGCGTGACCCACCCCTCGATCCTGATCAGCGATTTCAACGGCGATCCGACCGCGAAGGCCACGATCATCGGCCTGGCCGACGGCTATCTGGCCCACGTCGCCAAGGACGGCTCCTATCCCAACGAGATCAACTGGCGCAGCGACGCCGAGCGCGGCGGCACGGTGCTGCAGGGCTCGGGCGCCGACGGTCCGTTCCAGGTGTTCTGGCAGGCCTGGCGCCTTACCGGCGACGGGAAGTACCTGGCCCCGATCACCTGGCGGATCGGCAAGAACGGGATCAAGTCGCTCTCCAGCATCAACGAGAACGCCGTGACCGCGATGGGTCTGGCCGACGCCAACAAGGACCAGATCATCGCCGCCGCGAAGAAGGGCGGCGCGCTGGAGCGCTACGCGGCCTGGAACCTGACGGGCGATAAGACCTACCTCGAAAGCCTCTACGCCGACGAGATCCAGTGGAACGCCCAGCACATGTACATGCACACGGAAGGCCACTGGTGGTCCGACCGGGTGGAGCTGCCGTCCGACATCCTGCAACGCTCGCGCCTGGGCGGCGTCGCCAACAAGCGCACGCAGATGACGCCGGGCCACACCGTCTCGTGGCGCTTCGACGGCGTCGACGGCGCGGAGGTGGCGGTGCTGGTCAAGGACGCCACCAAGACCGGCTTCAAGGTCATCGCCTACAACACCACCGACAAGCCGGTGACGGCGACCATGACCGGCTGGAACGTCGCGCCGGGTCAGTGGAGCCTCGGCGAGGGCCTCGACGCCAATGGCGATGACGCGATCGACGGCGCGGCGCGGACCCGCTCGCTCGCCTTCGAGCGCAGTGTGGGAACCAAGGTCACGCTGGCCCCGCGCCAGACGACGGTCATCGACATGAAGCGGGTCACGGCCGGCGACGATCCGGCCAAGCGCGCCGACCTCGGCGTCGGTCGCGGCGACGTCGTGGTGAAGGGCTCGACCATTTCCGCCACGGTCCACAGCCTCGGGGCCCAGGACGCCACGCCGGCCAGGCTGGAGTTGGTCGACGCGGCCGGCAAGGCGCTGGCCAGCGCCGCGGTTCCGGCCCTGAAGGCGCCGCTGGACCTGCTGCCCAAGACCGCTTCGGTGAAGCTGAAGATCCCGGCCGGGGTGAAGGCCCAGGGCCTGCTGGTCCGCATCGTCACCGCCCAGCCCCAGAACACCGCCCTGAACGACGAGGTCGTGCTGCCATGAAGACCATCACCTAAGGACCGCCGCGTCGGACTCGCCGCGCTCAGGTAACCCCTCATCCGATTTCCCCGGCGAAGGTCGGGGCCCAGATGCAAGAGCGCCCGCGTTCCGGAGAGGATCGCGGGCGTTTCTGCGTTGACCTCACAGCCTTACGATCTGGGTCCCGGCCTTCGCCGGGAAGATCGGCGTTGGGAGGGTTCAGCCTTCCAAAAACTCCCGCGCGAACATCGCCTCATAGCCCGCGATCGCGTCTTCGGCTTCCGGGGCGATCAGGCGGGCGACGGCGGCGGCGAAGGTCACCGGCGCCAGGCCCGAGGCGCTGACCACCTTGCCGTCGCTGACGGCCTTGGGCGTGTCGACATAGTGCTCGGCGCCCGGATAGTCGGTCACGGTCTTGGCCAGCCAGTCCCGTCCGTTCGAGGTGTGCTTGCGCCCCTCGAACAGGCCGGCATGGGCCAGAGCCGTGGTTCCGGCGCAGATGCCGGCCACCACCTTGCCGTCGGCGAAGGCCTGGCGCAGCAGACCGCTGACCGCCTTGTTCTCGCCCTCGGCCCACGAGTCGCTGCCGATCAGGATGAAGACATCGGCGTCGTTCAGCACCGGATCATCGAAGCGGTAGTCGGCCGCGGCCAGCACGCCGCCGATCGAGGTCTCGGGCTCGCCGTCGGGCGTGGCGACCTCGATCTGGACCTTCAGCTCGCGGCGCAGCAGGGCCAGCACGCTCCCGGCTTCCCAATCGGCCCAGCCGGGCTGCAAAAAGGCGACGGCGACGGTCATAGGGCGACTCCTGGGTTCTACCGGATCAACGCGTAAGCACTTACATTGTCCGTCATGACAGACACAGCCACCCTTTCAACCGCCGGCTTCGACCTCACCGCGCCGACGGAAGCCGAACGCGAACGTCTGGAAGCCGACCTGACGGCCGAAGAGGCGCGAGTCCTTCTGCATCACGGCACCGAGGCTCCGTTCTGCGGCGGCCTGCTGGGCGAGAAGAGCCCCGGCGTCTACGCCTGCCGCCTGTGCGGCCTGCCGCTGTTCAAGCACGAGACCAAGTTCGAGAGCGGCACGGGCTGGCCCAGCTTCTACGCCCCGTTCGCCGAGGACCATGTACTGGGCATCCGCGACGACTCGTACGGCATGGTCCGCATCGAGACCCGCTGCGCCCGCTGCGACAGCCATCAGGGCCACGTCTTTCCCGACGGTCCCGCCCCGACGCGGCTGCGCTACTGTATCAACTCGGTGTCGCTGCGGTTCGTGAAGAGCGGCGATCCCCTGCCCGATCCGCTGCATCGCGGCGACAAGATCGCGGCGTAAGCCGCCGACTTGAGGGCTGGGGCGAAACCATCGTCTCGCCCCAGCTTTTCTCAATTCCTATCGAATGGATATGAATTGTCTCCCGGCGTTGGAATGGGGCATCTCCGCTGGGTAGCCAGAGCACGCCCATGACCCCTACGCCCGCCCTCTTCGAAGCGCCCCGCCGCGACCGGGACGACCCGCCGATCCTGATCGTGCCAGGCCTCTACAATTCCGGTCCCGACCACTGGCAGAGCCATTGGGAGCGCGCGCTGCCCAACGCCCAGCGGGTCGAGCAACAGGACTGGGAGCGCCCGCTCCTGGGCGACTGGACCATCAGCCTGGCCGAGGCCATCCGCCAGAACCCCGGCGCCATCCTGGTCGCCCACAGCCTGGGCTGCGCCCTGATCTGCCACCTGGCCCAGGTGACCGGCGGACGCGGCGTCGGCGGGGCCATGCTGGTCGCGCCGGCCGACGTCAATCGCGAGGGCCCCGCCGGCCGCCTGCTGGTCGGCTTCTCGCCAATCCCCCGCCAGCGCCTGCCCTTCCCCAGCCTGGTCGTGGCCAGCCGCGACGACCCTTACGTCGAACTCGAACGCGCCGAAGCGTTCGCGCGAAGCTGGGGGTCGGAGTTCGTGGATCTCGGCCGCGCGGGGCACATCAATGTGGATTCGGGGCACGGGGCGTGGGTGAAGGGACGCACGCTGCTGCGGGATTTGATCCAGCGGGTGGCGGCCGCTGAGCGGCTATAGTCCACTATGAAGGAAAGAGTTGGTGCGGGCGGTCGGGGTCGAACCGACACTCCTTTCGGAACCGGATTTTGAGTCCGGCGCGTCTACCAGTTTCACCACGCCCGCAGGCTTCGCGTCTCCGCGAAGGGTGGTCTTCCTAACAGGCGTCGCCGGCGATTTCCAGTCTTGAGAGCGCGGTTTAACGACGGCCCGTGAAACGGCTACGGCGGGCTGATCGTCTCGCCGCCGGTCAGCTGGATGGCGGCCGTTTCGAGGTGGTCCAGCAGGCGCTTGAACATCGCCACCTCGCTGGGCGCCAGGCCGGCCAGCAGGGTCGCCTCATAGGCCAGGGCCAGCGGGGCGATCTCGGCGAACAGGCGACGTCCAGCGGCGGTGAGTTCCAGGGTGTGCGAGCGGCGGTCCGAGCGGACCGTCGTGCGGGCCACCAGGCGGCGGACGACCAGTTCCTGGGCGGCGCGGCTGACCCGGACCTTGTCCATCGCCGTGCGCGTAACGGCCGTGTGCTGGGTCAGAGAGCCCTCGGCCAGCACCGACATCAGCCGCCACTGCGGGATGGTCAGGCCGAAGCGGTCCTCGTAGGCGCGGGCGATCAGGCGGCTGACCGCCGCCGACGCCGTGGCCAGGCGATAGGGAACGTAGTCGATGAGGCTGACACCAGCCTCGGGCGCGTCGGGCGCGCCAGACGTGATCGGAGAGACCGTCGCGGTCATACCCTTCCTTTCGTCCTCCCAGGCGCGGCCGCCTTTGGAAGGCGCGGCCTTCGCCAAATACATTGCGCGCTGGTCGGGCCATGGCGTTGGCCCACGCGTCGTCTTGGTGTGAGCGTCCCCGGCCCGCGTCTCAACGACGGGGCGAGTTCGCTCGAAAGAAGGACCACATTCGCACGCCGCTTGGGCAGAGAATAGCCGTCTCGCCCACCTGAACGGCGTTCTTATGCCTCGGGACGTCAGTGATGGTCGGCGCCGTGCGGCTTTTCCTTGGGCATGGGCGGCAGCGTCGTCAGCGCCTTCTGGCAGTCCTCCAGCTCGCGCAGGCAGTTGGGGCGGTTCCAGAAGTCGGCGAACTCGGCCACGGCCAGGCGCAGCAGCTGCTTGAATTCCTTCGAGTCGGGCCCCTTGGGCTCCTCGTGGTGATCGTCGGGCTTGGCGTCCGGCTTGTAGGACGCCAGCAGCACGGTCTGAGAGCCGACGATCGTCACGTTGCGACTCAGCAACTCGACCCCGCCGCCGCGGCACTTGTCGTCGCACTTGTGCTTTTCGGGGCCGTGGACGGCGCAGACCGCGTCGTCGCCGTGCTTGTCGTCCTTGCCGTGCGCCGCGCCATGGTGGCCGTCCTTGGCGCCCTCCTTCGGCTTCTCCTCGGGCGGCTTGCCGTCGACGGCGTCGGACAGGTGCTTGAAGGCCTTAGCGCAGGGACCGCCGAACGTCAGCAGCGGCCCGATCAGGCGCCTGACCTCGTCGAGCAGCTCGTGGGCCTTCTTCTCCAGTTCGCCGGAATGGGCGCTGCTGGCGGCCACGCACTTGGCCTTGATGGCCTCGTGGATCTTCTTGGGGACGTCGCTGGTCTTCTCGCCCTTCTCGCCGCGCCCCGTCAGGCGGCCGGCGAAAAAGGCCAGGGCGGCGATGGCGATCCCGGCCAGAATCAGCAGGAACACCAGGGTCGGGTCGAAGACCGGCACCGGCTGCTCGACCGGAAATTCAGACTGGTACACGGCGATCCCCCTTGGCCCCATACGCCACGCGTCGAATAGCGCGGTCTATGGTTAACGCAACAGCGTTATCTATGCACGGCCAAGGTTCTCAGGACGGGGCGGAAATGATGCTGGAGACCCGCGCGCCCGCCTCATAGCGCGACGCACCGCCAAAGACGGTCACCTCGCAGAGGATGTCGCCGCCCTCGGTCGAGGCCCAGATATAGCTGCGCTCGACCTCGACATAGCGGCCGGCGGGGGAAATGCCCTCGAAGGTGTCGCCCCAGGGCACGATCCCGCGCAGGTCCTGCCAGCGCAGGGTCACGGCGCGCGAAAGCTCGTCGCGCGCCATGGCCTCCAGGTCGGGATCGTTTGTAGGATCGCTCACCGAGCAGGCCTCAGCCTTCGGCGGTGTCGCGGAAATAGGCTTCGACCTCGCCCTGCAGCTTGAGGGTCATGGCGTTGCCCTTGCGGTCGACGGTCTTGCCGGCCGCGACCCGCACCCACTTCTCGCTGATGCAGTATTCCTCGACATTGGTCTTCTCGACGCCCTTGAAACGGATGCCGATGCCGCGCTCCAGCAGGTCAGCGTCGTAGTACGGGCTGGCCGGGTTCACGGAGAGGCGGTCGGGAGGCGTGTCGCTCATGGTCTTCAGCTTTCGGTCGGGGCAGCGCGGCCCATGTCTTGGCCGGCGGTGATAGCCACGAAACGCTGAAAATCCAAATCCGGCGACGCGCCGCCCGTCCTTTTAGGCCTGCGGGTCTTCCTTCACCGGGTCGGCGGTCGACACGGTCCCGTCGTTGTTGGTGTCGTGCGTCACGAACATCCGCCAGCCGGAATAGTCGAACTCGGCGCGAGTGATGGCGCCGCTCTTGTCGCTGTCGAGCACGTCGAAGCGGATGTCCGTCTGGCGCATCTGGCGCTCGCGCTCCTCTTCCTTCTTCTCGGCAGTGCGCTCGTCCTTGGCGAGCCTCTTCTCGAGGCGGGCCTTGAACTCGCCGACATATTCGGTCCTCGACAGCACGCCGTTCCTGTCGGTGTCGATGGCGGCGAACTGCAGGGCGCGGGTGGCGGCGTACTCATCCTTGGTGACGACGCCGTCGCCGTTCTGGTCCTGCTCCTTGATGAAGGTGTCGCGGGCGTGCGAGGCGGCGAAGGCGGTTCCGGCGCTCAGCGAGACGACGGCGACAGCGACGGCGGCGAGGATCGTGCGGGTTTTCATGGGATGTCCTAGCGGAGGGATTCGAAGGTCAGGGCGTAGGTGAAGCTCTGGCCGGGCTGGCCAGGCGCCGCCGGGGCGACGCGATAGCGGGTCTGGACCTGGTAGATCCCCGACTTGTCGACCTTCACGGCGAAGCGGCCCTTGGCGTCGCTCTTCACGGTTCTGGGCGCGCTCTTGGTGTCGGCGTAGCGGTCGTCGGCGCCCTGGACGGTGATCGCCTGGCCCGCCAGCGGCCTGCCGTCGAACAGCACCTCGAACACGGCGTCCTGGCCGGTGACGATCTTGCTGGGATGGGTGATGGCGTGGAATTCCAGGCCCTTGCCGATCGGGGCCAGGGCCGCGTCGTTCGGCGCGCCGCGCGTGACGTAGACGTCCGCCATGGTCAGGCTTTGCATGTCGATGGCGTCGGCCGGGGCCTTGTCGCCCTCGAAGAATTGCCACTCGCCCTTGACCAGCGCGGCCTTGGCGACGCGGCCGCCGCGCAGGCCGGTGGTGATGCGATAGGTGCCCGGCGTCTCGGTGACGGCTTCGACCAGCGCCAGTTCGCGGGTGTAGACCGGAGTCAGCGCGACGCGGACCCCGTCGGGACCGATCACGGCGTAGGCGTCGGACTTCATCACCACCTCGGGCGTGAAGAAGCTCTCGGTGAAGGCGCCCTGCACGGTGACGATCTTGCGGTCCGACGCGTCGAACACGGTCGGCAGCAGATAGGGCGAATGGGCCTGGGCGATCCCTGGGATCATTGGGGCCGCGAGGCTGAGCAGGAGCGCGCCGCCCAGCAGGCCAGCGCGGAGAGAACGGATCATCGGGAAACCCCAGTCGCCGCTCCAGTCGCGGCGAGACCTGAGATATTGCGATTAGTTCTGAGAATCAATTGCAAATAGCTTGACCGGTCTGGCGGGCCGTTTTACCCCGTCGCCATCAAGTTGCGAACAAGTCGCAAAAACCATCGAAGGGGATATCGATGTCTCGCCTCAAGCTGGCCACCCTCGCGGCCGCCTCCTCCGCCGCGCTCCTGGCCGCCGCCGCGCCCTCTTCTCAGGCATGGGCCGCCGACAACGCCGCCGACGCGGTCGAGGTCGACAAGGTCACCGTCACCGCGACGCGCTCGGAGAAGCCGGTCGCCAAGGTTCCGGCGACCGTGACCGTCATCTCATCGGACGAGATCGAGGACGGCCTGGTCAAGGACATCAAGGACCTGGTCCGCGACGAGCCGGGCGTATCGGTCCGCAACGCCCCTGCCCGCTTCACCGCCGCCGGCTCCTCGACGGGCCGCGACGGCAATGCCGGCTTCAACATCCGCGGCCTGGAAGGCAATCGTGTGCTGATCGTCGTCGACGGCGTGCGGACGCCGGACGGCTTCGCCTTCGGCGCCCAGTCCACGGGTCGTGGCGACTATGTCGATCTCGACATCCTGAAGTCGGTCGAGATCGTGCGCGGCCCCGCCTCGGCCCTCTACGGCGCTGATGGTCTCGCGGGTTCCGTCAGTTTCATCACCAAGGATCCCTCGGACATCCTGAAGGACGGCAAGACCTTCGCCGGCCGCGCCCGCGTCGGCTACGCCTCGGCCGACGAGAGCTGGACCGAGAGCCTGCTGCTGGCCGGCAAGTCGGACCGCTGGGAAGCCCTGGCCGCCTACACGCGCCGCGACGGCAAGGGCCAGAAGACGGCCGGGACCAACGACTCGGCCAATACCGACCGCACCACCGCCAATCCCGAGGACAACCAGTCCAATTCGTTCCTGGGCAAGCTGGTCTACAGCCCCGACGACAGGAACCGTTTCCGCCTGACGGTCGACCACCTCGATCGCGACGTCGACTGGACCGTGCTGTCGGCCATCGCCAAGCCGCCGTTGGCCGCGACCAGCGTCATCGGCCTGACCGCCTTCGACAAGATCAGGCGCAACCGCGTCAGCGCCGACCACCGCTTCGACGGTGGCGAAGGCCTGATCAAGGCCGCCCACTCGACCGTCTACTGGCAGAAGAGCACGACCCGCCAGTTCTCGGCCGAGGATCGCAATACCGCCGCCGACCGCACCCGCGACGCCACCTTCAACAATCGCGTGCTGGGCGCCAGCGTCGAGCTGCACAGCGTCTTCGACACCGGCGCGCTGAAACATGAGATCGTCTGGGGCGGCGACGCCTCGATCACCCGCCAGCAAGGCACGCGCGACGGCACGGTCCCGCCGGTCGGCGAGACCTTCCCCGGCAAGGCCTTCCCGACCACCGACTTCACCCTGGCCGGCCTCTACGTGCAGGACGAGATCACCGCGGGCCCCGTGACGATCTATCCGGCCATCCGCTTCGACTATTACAAGCTGGACCCGAAGGCCGACCCGCTGTTCACCACCGCCGCGTCGGGCCAGCACGACTCGCACATCTCGCCGAAGCTCGGCCTGGTGTGGGAGGCCAGCGACGTCGTCACCGTGTTCGCCAACGCCGCGGCCGGCTTCAAGGCCCCCGCCCCCATCCAGATCAACACCGGCTTCGCCAACCTGGTCTCGAACTACAAGTCGATCTCGAACCCGGACCTGAAGCCCGAGACCAGCAAGACGATCGAGGGCGGCGTCCGATTCCACCAGGGCGGCTTCCGCGCGGCCGCGACCGCCTTCACCGGCAAGTACGACGACTTCATCGAGCAGGTGCAGGTCGGCGGGAACTTCACCGCCGCCAATCCGGCCGTCTACCAGTACATCAACCTGTCCGACGCCAAGATCAGCGGCGCCGAGGCCAAGGCCTCGTTCGACTTCGGCGCCGGCTTCACGGCCCGCGCCGCGGCTTCGTATGCCAAGGGCTCGTCCAAGACCGATGGCGTCCGGACGCCGCTGGCTTCGATCGACCCGGTCAAGCTGACCGGCGGCATCGCCTACCGCGCCCCGACCGGCCGGTTCGGCGGCGACCTCAGCGTCATCCACGCGGACCGCAAGTCGGCCAGCCGGGCGGGCGTCACCTGCACCGGCGGCTGCTTCACGCCGCCATCGTTCACCATCGCCAACGCCACCGCCTGGCTGGCCGTCACCGATGCGGTGACCGTGCGCGCCGGCGTCTTCAACCTGACCGACGAGAAGTACTGGTGGTGGAGCGACGCGCGCGGCCTGGCCGACAGCTCCACCCTCAAAGATGGCTACAGCCAGCCCGGCCGCAACTACAGCGTCTCCCTGGCGCTGAAGTTCTAGATCCGCCGGGACGCGGCCCGCGTGGGCCGGGAAGCCGCGCCGCCGCGATCCTCGCGGGCAAACGCCCCGATCCGACCGGATCGGGGCGTTTTGCGCTTAAGGGCCATGGACGCCGCCAAAAGTCCTTACACTTTGCGCGCTCACGCTTTACCACCGGCCGGGTCACGATATCGGAGTCCGCATGCTGCGTCGCCTCTACGACTGGGTCATGGGCCTGGCCGCTTCCCGCCACGCTCCGGTGAGCCTGTTCGCCGTCTCGTTCGCCGAAAGCTCGTTCTTCCCGATACCGCCGGACGTGATGCTGGCCCCGATGGTGCTGGCCAAGCCGGACAAGGCCTGGCGCTACGCCCTGATCTGCACGATCGCCTCGGTTCTGGGCGGCGCCCTGGGCTGGGCGATCGGCTACTTCCTGCGCGACTTCGGCCTGTGGATGATGGCCGCGACCGGTCATACGGGCGGGCTGGAGCAGTTCCAGTGCTGGTACGGCAAGTACGGCGTCTGGGTGATCCTGGCCAAGGGCCTGACCCCCATTCCGTACAAGCTGGTGACCATCGCCTCGGGCCTGGCCGCGTTCAGCTTCCCGATCTTCCTGGTCGCCTCGGCCGTGACGCGGGGCGCGCGCTTTTTCATGGTCGCCTTCATCGTCAGGAAATTCGGCCCGACCCTGCTTCCGATCGTCGAGCGCCGCCTGGCCCTGTTCGCCGGAATTTTGATCGCCCTCCTTGTCATCGGCCTGACCGCCAGCCACTTCATCGGCGGGGGCGGGCATGGTGGAGTTTGCGCCGCATGACGAACGAGAAGTCTGAAGTCAGAGGATCGACCTTCGTCGGCGTCGTCTACGATCTGGTCACCCGCCACTGGCCCCTGGTCGCGTTCCTGTCCAGCGCGCTGATGCTGGCCATCGCCCATGCGTTCGAGACCTTCGGCCACCTCGCTCCCTGCCACCTCTGTCTGAAGGCCCGCGAGGTCTATTGGGTCGCCGGGACCGTGGGCCTGATCGGCGCCGTCCTGCAGCGCACGCCGCTGTGGACGCGCCTGCGTCAGCCGGTGAGCCTGCTGCTGGGCGCGATCTTTCTCTACGGGACGGGTCTTGCCGTCTTCCACGCCGGAGTGGAGTGGAAGTGGTGGCCGGGTCCGACCACCTGCACCGGCAGCGGCGCGGCCAGCGCGGCCAACCTCTCGGCCATGCTGGACGGCTCGCTGAAGATCGAGGCGCCGATGTGCGACAAGGCCGCCTGGGTGTTCCTGGGCCTGTCGATGGCCGGATGGAACGCCCTGGTCTCGCTGAAGCTGACGGTGTGGTCGGTGCTGGCCGGCCTGCGCAAGACGGAGACGCTGTGATGACTCGCCCGATCCCCTCTCGCCCCGGTCAAGGCGCCCTGAGCTCGCGCCTCGCCGAGATGCTGCGCGTCGACCAGGCCGGCGAGCTGGCGGCCGTCCACATCTATCGCGGCCAGGCGGCCGTCATGCGCGCCGCGCCGGGTCGCGAGCGCATCACCGCTCAGCTGACGGAGATGGAGGGTCACGAGCAGGTCCACCTCAGCCGCTTCAACGAACTGCTGACCGAGCGCAAAGTCCGCCCGACCCTGATGTCGCCGGTCTGGCGCGCGGCCGCCTTCGCGCTTGGCGCCGGCACCGCCCTGCTGGGCGACAAGGCCGCCCATGCCTGCACCGAGGCGGTCGAGACCGTGATCGAGAAGCACTATGCCGGCCAGATCGAGGAGTTGAAGGACCGCGATCCGGCCCTGGCCGCCGAGCTGACCCAATTCCGCGACGACGAGCTTGGTCACCGCGATATCGCCATCGAGGAAGGCGCGCACGAGGCCGTCGCCTATCCGCTGCTGACCGCCGTGATCCAGGCCGGCTGCCGCGCGGCGATCAAGATCAGCGAGAAGATCTAGACCCTCGGGTTGGCGTCCGCCGCGCGCGGGCCTACCGATGCTCCCCACAAGACCTTGCGTTGGGGAGTCGCCGACTTGTCGTTCCGTATCTTCGCCGCCTCCGCGGCGTCGCTTCTGGCTTTGTCGACAGCGACTTCTTCCGTCGCTTGGGCCGCCGAGCCCCTGAAGACCAGCGAACTCAGTCTACAGACCGGCGGTCCGATGCCCGCCGAGCAGCGCGCGCTGGGCTTTGAGCACGCCGACCTCAAGTTCAGGATTCTGCCCGACAGGAAGGCGATCGAGGGCGAGGCGACCCTGACCTTCACGGCCAAGGCGCCGCTGACCAAGCTGGTTCTCGACTTCGATCGCGTCTTCACGATCCGCAAACTGACCATCGACGGCAAGGCGCTGAAGCCCGTGGCCTGGAGCAATCCCGAGGGCCGGATGACCATCACCCTGCCCCACAAGGTGGCCAAGGGGCGCTCGATCACCGCCGTGATCGCCTATGACGGCGTCCCGCTGGAAGCCAAGCGCGCGCCGTGGGACGGCGGCTTCGTCTGGAGCAAGGCCCCGACCGGCGAGCCCTGGATCGCCACCGCCGTGCAGGGCGACGGTTGCGACATCTTCTGGCCCTGCATCGACTATCCGACCGGCGAGCCCAAGCTGGTCGACCTGCACATCATCGTCCCCGCCCCTCTGGTCGCCCCGGCCAACGGCGTCTTCAAGGGCATGACCGAGAAGGACGGCTGGCGGACCTACAACTGGCGGGCCAAGACCCCCAACACCTACGCTATCGCTCTGGACGTCGGCCCCTATGAGGAGACGACGGCCAGCTACAAAAGCCGCTTCGGCGACAGCTTCCCGATGTCGTTCTGGTATCTGAAGGGCGGCGCCGACAAGGCCAAGGGCCTGTTCGCCGAGTTCGCGCCGATGCTGGACTTCTACGAGCAGATGATCGGCCCCTACCCCTTCCGCGACGAGAAGATGGGGGTGGTCGAGACCCCGCACCTGGGCATGGAGCACCAGACGATCAACGCCTACGGCAACAAGTACAAGAAGGAGGTCTACGGCTTCGATTGGCTGCTGCAGCACGAGTTCGCGCATGAGTGGTTCGGCAACCAGCTGACCAACAGCGACAACGACGACATGTGGCTGCACGAGGGCTACGGGACCTACATGCAGCCGCTGATGTCACAATGGCTGCACGGCGACATGGAATACATGGCGCGTCTGAACCAGATGCGGGTCGACACCAAGAACAGGTTCCCGATCGTATCCGGCAAGCCGCTCAGGGAAGACGAGGTCTATAACAGCGAGCGCGGGCCCGGGAACGACATCTACTACAAGGCCGCCAACGTCCTGCACACGCTGCGGACCCTGATTGGCGACGAGGCCTTCTTCAAGATCACCCGCATCGCCGTCTACGGCCGCGACGATCCCAAGCCCGGCAATTTTACCCCCCGCTACCTGGGCACCCAGGACTATATCAAGATCGTCAACCAGGTGACGGGCAAGGACCACGGCTGGTTCTTCGACGTCTATCTCTACGAGGCCGCGCCGCCGGAACTGGTCGAGACCCGCGAGGGCGGCGATCTGATGCTGACGTGGAAGGCGCCCAACGGCAAACCCTTCCCCATGCCGGTCGACGTCAAGGTCGGCGACAGGATCGTCACCCTGCCGATGGCCGACGGGACGGGTCGGGTCAGCGTCGGCGACACCGTGCCGGTCATCGTCGACCCGGCCTCGAAGATCCTGCGCCGGCAGCCCTATCTGGAAGCCTACCAGGCCTGGAAGAAGGCCCAGGACGACGCCGCCAAGGCCGAGGCCGAAGCCAAGAAGAAGGCGGACGCCGGGAACAAGTAAGCCTCCGCTAACCCTGTCCGTTCACCGGATGGCGCGACCTTCGCTGTTAGGACCCTGTCGTCCTTCCGGAGGTCGCGTTCCATGTTCAAGCCCGTCCACTTCGTCGCCGCCGCGCGCTTCACGCTGCTGGCCGGATCTTTGGCTGTCGCGGTGCTGACCCTGGGTCCGTTCCAGGGCGCGGAAGGTCATTTCGGCCTCACCGACAAGGAAGCTCACGCCATCGCGTTCGGCGGCCTGCTGGCGGTGTCTTTCCTGGCCTTCCCGCGGATGCGCCGCAATGACCTGGCGATCGCGGCCCTGGTGCTGGGCGCGGCCGTCGAAGTGGCCCAGCTCATCGCCCATCGCGACGGCAACATCGCCGATTGGCTGGCCGACGCCGCCGGCGTTCTGACGATCTACGGCGCGAGCATGATCGAAACGGTTCGCAAGATGGCCCGCGAACAAGGCAGCCTGACCTTCGCGCAGATCGCCGCGCAGGACCGCCGTCGGGGCCGCCGCCGTCGCGCGACGGCGTTCGAACCGGTCGAGACGGACGCGCCCAGCTTCGCCGAGCGCGCCGCCCGTCGGTTTCCGGTCAGGTAATACGCTTGACGCTGACCGGGTCGCTGCCGGGGAAACTCTCTTCCAGGCCCTCGTCCAGCAGGGCTTCCTGACGGTTCTCGGACTTGGCGACCTTGCCCGCAAGCTGGTCGTGTTTCTCATTGTCGGCCAGCGGACGCTTGGCCTCGCGCGCATGCGGGGCGTCTATATGCCGGTCTTCCTGACGGATCTTGCCCTCCGAGGCCGTATCGGCCGTGGAGGCGGCGGTGCCGTGCGTGAAGTGGCGTTGGTCGTCTTCGGTATTGGGTTGTCGGCTCATGGCGTGGTCTCCCGTGGCTTTTTAGCCTCGGAGTAAAAACCCGCCGGTCCAGGTTCGGGTTGCATGGCAACGGCGAGGGGACAGCTATCCCCTCGCGCGCGGCCCGGGCCGTTTTGCCGTCCGAAGCCGGAGGCCTAAGCCTCCAGCTCGATGTCCCAGTACAGATAGTCCAGCCAGCTGACGTGCAACCGCCCCGGCGGAAACCGACGTCCCCGCTCCTGTAGTTCGTGCATCGACGGACGGCGAGCGTTCTGGAAGGGCTGCATACCCGCTTCGCGCGGCGTGCGGCCGCCCTTGCTGAGGTTACAGGGCGCGCAGGCGGTGACGATATTCTCCCAGGTGGTCCGGCCGCCGCGCGAGCGGGGGATCACGTGGTCGAAGGTCAGATCCTCCGGCGAACCGCAGTACTGACAGCTGAAGCTATCGCGCAGGAACAGGTTGAAGCGGGTGAAGGCCGGCGGCCGCTCCTGCGGAACATACTGCTTCAGCGCCACGACGCTGGGCAGCCGCATCTCGAACGACGGCGAATGGACGACCTGGTCATAGCTGGCCACGACATCGACGCGATCCAGGAACACCGCCTTGATCACCTCCTGCCACGGCCAGACGGACAGCGGATAGTAACTGAGCGGCCTGAAATCGGCGTTGAGCACGAGGGCCGGCATGCCCGAGGGCGGGCGCGTGAGGACCTGCATCAGATCCCCCCTTCGAGGCGAACGGCTAAGCGTTCAGCACCTCGGCTGATATGATACGCGACAGGACTGAAGACGGGCCTCCTTCCTACGCTATTCAGGGAATCGCCATTCATTCCCGAACGCATGGAAAGGATGGGCCATGTCAGCGACAGAACCAAGACATCTCGCCGACAGGGCTCAGAAAGGCGCGATCTCGCGTCGTTTCACGGCGCCGTAGCAGGCCCAAAGCAGATGGGCGGCGACGCCGCGATAGGGCCGCCAGAGTTCGGCGCGGGCATAGGCCTGCTTCTCGTTGGGCCGGACCTCGGACCGGTCGGCCCAGCGCATGGCCTCCTGCAGGGCGATGTCGCCGCCAGGGAACATGTCCAGCCGCCCTTGGGTGAACATCAGATAGACCTCGGCGGTCCAGCGGCCGATGCCGGTGATCGCCGTCAGCGCCGCGATCGCCTCCTCGTCGGACAGGCCCGGCAGGGCGTCGAAGTCGCACGTCCCGGCCAGGTGGGCGTGGGCTATGGCGCGGACATAGCGAGCCTTGGGCCGCGAAAGGCCCAGCGACAGCAGATAGGCGTCCTCGTGGCCCATCACCGCGTCGGGAGTCATCTCGGGCAGGCCCGCCTCGACCCGCGCCCAGATGGCGGCGGCCGAGGCCAGCGACACCTGCTGCTGCACGACCATCTTCAGCAGACCCGGAAAACCGCCCGTGCTCACGCGCCATTCGAAGGGCGGCGTAACGGCTTCCAGGGCGGCCAGCGCCGGGTCGGCGGCGGCCAGGCGCCGGCGGGCTTCGAGCAGGGCGTCGGCGGTCGGTGGAACGAACATCGGCCTCAAGGGACCCCGCCCCGCGGCCGCTGACAATCCGGAACTTGCTGAACTATCCGATGCTGGTGATCTCGACCTCGCCGCCGGGCGCGGGGGAGACGTCGCCGACGACCTTCCCGAGCAACGCCCGGGCGATCGGGGCGACATAGGACACCGAGCCCTGGGTCGGGTCGGCTTCGTCCTCGCCGACGATGCGGAAGGTCTGCACGCGACCGTCCTCGCGCTCGAAGGTCACGCGGTCGCCGAACTGCACGGCGGTCTTGTCCGGGTCGCGCTCCATCAGCTGGGCGGTGGCGCGGCGAGCCGACCAGTAGCGCAGATCGCGGGTGGCGCGCGCCATGGCGGTGCGATCGCCATCGGCCGCCCCGCCGGCGCTCTGGGCCGCGCTATAGGCGGCGCGCGCCGAGGCCAGCTCGGCCTCGATCTGGGCCAGGCCTTCCGGCGTGACGAGATTGGGATGGGTGGAGATGGGGCGATCGGGCAGATCGGCCGCGAAGGCCTCGCTGTCGCCTTCCTTGGTGAAGGCGACGCTCATCGGACGATGTCTTGGATCATGGAGAAAGCCTGCGACGCACACGAATGAAACGGCGTCGGAAGGCCTAACGCGTCCGGTTCTGGTTAGCTCCGCGACAGCAAAGCTTCAAGCCGAACGCGGCGGCGGGCGCTCTGAGGCAAGCCCGCCGACAGCGGGCCATCAGTCTTTATTAGAGAACAACGCCTGCGACAGCGGCGGCGACGCCAAGAGCGATGACGAGGAAATAGCCGGCGGCCAGACGGTCGAAAGCGTTTTCAAAAGCGGCGAGCGTACGTTGCATGGGATGTCCCTCAATGCCTTGTCCTACCCCCGATGGGCTCTGGCCAAGCCTGCGCCGAGCCAATCTGGACGATGCTTAGATAGCACCAATCTGAACGACGTCAAGATAATCTATACAGTGTTTGGATGAAAATCTGAAAAGGTGCTGTTACAGTGAGGACCCATGACCACCGCGACCGCCGAATCCCGTCCGTATCACCATGGCGACCTGAGCCGCGCCCTGATCGACGCCGCCCGCAAGATCCTCGAAACAGAGGGTCCGGCGGCCTTGTCGCTGCGAGCCGTGGCGCGCGAGGCCGGGGTCAGCCCCGCCGCGCCCTATCATCACTTCAAGGACAAGGCCCAGTTGCTGGAGACCGTCGCCCACGAGGGCTGGCATGAGCTGGACGTGGCCCTGTCCGCGGCTCGCGCCTCGACCGACGACGCTCGCGCGCGGATAAGCAATCTGGGCGTGGCCTATGTCTGCTTCGCCCGCGACAACCCGGCGCTCTATCGCGTGATGTACGACCGCTCGCGCGACAAGGACGCCCTGCCCGACCAGTTGAAGGACGACGGCGCCTATTGCCAGGTCCGTGACACCATCAACGAAAACAGCGGCGGTCACGTCAGCGACATCGACCTGGAGCTGGCGACCATCGCGGCCTGGTGCGCCGGTCACGGTCTGGCGGAGATGATCGGCTTCAAGCAATTCACCACGCTGAAGGCGCAACTGGGCGGCGAGGAGGCCTTCCTGCGCGCCGTGTTCGAGCACCTTGGCATGTTCGCGAAGTTCACCACGCCCCCTCAAGGCTGAATTGGGACTGAGAGCGAGCGTGACCTTCGTCACCCGGTTCGCCCCGTCGCCGACGGGCCTTCTGCATCGCGGCCACGCGTTCTCGGCGCTGACGGCCTATCGCGCCGCGCAAGAGGCCGGCGGCCGCTTCCTGCTGCGCATCGAGGACATCGACGCCACCCGCTGCCGGCCGGAATACGACGCGGCCATCTTCGAGGACCTGGCCTGGCTGGGCCTGGAGTGGGAAACGCCCGTCCGCCGGCAGTCCGAGCATCTGACCGACTACCACGCCGCGATCGAGACCTTGCGCGAACGCGGCCTGGTCTATCGCTGCTTCAAGACGCGCAAGGAGATCGACATCGGTCGCGCCCCGCACGCGCCGGCGGTTCCATATGTCGGCGCCCCCCTGCCCGCCGACGAGGAAGCCAAGCGCCTCGAACGCGGCGAGGCCTTCGCCTGGCGGCTGTCGCTGGCGGCGGCGCGTGACGCGCTCGGTGGCTTCGAGGGCCTGACCTTCGTCGAGGAGGGCGCGGGCCCCGACGGCGAGACCGGCGTCATCCAGGCTCGCCCGGAAACCGCCGGCGACATCGTCCTGGCCCGCAAGGACGTCGGCGTCGCCTATCACCTGGCCGTGGTCCACGACGACGCCCTGCAAGGCGTCACCCACGTGATCCGAGGCGTCGACCTGTTCGAGGCCGCCCACATCCAGCGCCTGCTGCAGGCCCTGCTGGGCTACGCGACGCCGACCTACCGCCATCACGGCCTGCTGCTCGGCCCGGACGGCAAACGCTACGCCAAGCGCGACAGGGCCCAGACTCTGCGGGAACTCAGGGCCGCGGGCATGAGCGCGGCCGAGCTGCGGGCCGAACTCGGCTTTTAGGCCCCGCCCCCGGCCTGCTCGACCAGCTGGCCCATCGCCTTCAGATAGTTCGAAAAGGCCGCTCTCCCGGTCTCGGTCAGGCGCACGCGGGTCAGGGGCTTGCGGCCGACGAAGCTCTTGTCGATCGAGACGTATCCGGCCTCCTCCAGCTTGCGCAGGTGGATCGACAGATTGCCCTGGGTGACCTCCAGGACGTCCTTCAGCTCGGTGAAGTCGGCGACCTCGGCGCTGGCCAGGTAGGCGACGATCCCCAGCCGCACGCGGCCATGGATGACGTCGTCCAGCCCGCTAATGTCGAACCTGGGCGCCACGATCGTCTCAGGCGCCTGGCCGCAGGGCCTGGCGCATCATGAAGAAGCCGGGGGCCCCCATGAAGGCGAACAGGCCGAAGGTCGCGATCGCCAGATAGAGGTCCGCGCGATGGATCAGCATTCCCATGGCGACGCCCGACACCAGCCAACCGATCGCCACCAGCGCCATCCACGCCCGCTTGCGCAATACGAAACTCACGTACCAGACCGCGCCCTGCAGGATGAACACCACGGCCGGATGGAACAGCCAGTAGCGGAAGTCGTGGTTGCGCGCGGCGGCCGAGGCGAAGACCACCACCAGCGCCAGATTGGCGATGCCCGTGCCCGCGAAGGCGGCGTTGACGGCGCGGTTGGTGACGCCGCGCTGGGGGTTCTTGCGGTCGATGACGATGACGATAGTCATCAGGATCAGGAAGATCACCGTCGGCGCCCAGGCCATCACGATGTTCCCCGTCGCCCCCAGGGTCAGGAGGCCCTTTTCCTGGACGAAATAGCTCAGGGTCTGGACGCCGTAGAGCACGCCCGCCGAGCCATAGAGCGCGCCCCCGGCCACGCCAAGCCCGCCGCGCTCGTTGCCGCCCTCGGCGAGGCCGCGCAGGAAGGCCAGATCGTCCTGGGCGCTCTTGAGCTTGTCGTTCATGCCGATCCCCTTCAGCGCTGCATCATGACGGCTCACAGGATTCGTCCCAACAGCGGCATGCGGCGCAGGACCATGGTGGTCAGCCAGCTGAGCACGACGGCCCCGCCGAACGCGACGCACCCCTTGGCGAAGCCGCCCCAGGCCTGCGGCAGCATCAGCCACCCCAGCCAGGCGGTGAAGACGTAGTGGGTCAGGTACATGCCGTAGGCGTTGGCTTGCAGGCTCCGACCGATGGGCCCCGTCTCGCGGACGAAGCGCAGGAAGGTCGCCAGCGCCGCGAACGACAGCGTGGCGCAGGACAGACAGAACATCAGCCCGCCGAACGAATCCAGCAGCGGCCTGGGCGGAGGGTTCGGCGAGAAGGCGATGATCATGGTCGCCACCGCCCCGACGATCGGCAGGATCGGGGCCAGCTGCCAGAGCTGCCAGCGCTTGGCGAGCTTCCCCTCGGGATCCGTCAGGCCATGTCCCACGCCTGCGGCGCCGACCGCGATCCCGGCCAGGAAGTAGACGAAGTAGTGGCCGATGCGGGCCGTCTGGACCACGAACGGTCCGACCATTGTCCAATGACCGAACGGGGTTGTCATGACCAACGGCAGATAGGCCATCAGGCTTACCGCCGCCAAGCCGCAGAAGAACCGACCTGGCTTGGCGTCCGCGCCTTTCGCCGCGCGACCGAGGACGTCGGTGACGCCAGGCCACATCGCGTAGACCGCCGCGAACAGCCCGCCGAACGCCAGCAGCACCCACAGGAACCAGGCCGGGCCGCTGGGCCAAAACGGCAGGCGCGTCCAGGCCTCGGCGAAGGGGGTGAACGACGGCGCGCCGCCCGACTGCAGCCAGGCCGGGAAATAGGCCAGCGGGGCCAGCAGGCCGACGGCGAGGACGAACGGGACGCCCAGGCGCAAGGCCCGGCTCCTAAGGTAGCCGCCTGCCCCCTTGGCCCGCAGGCCATCGGCGACGAACAGGCCCGAAATGAAGAACATCAGCGACATGAAGAAGAGGTCGTTGACCAGGGTAACGAGGCTCCAGCCGCCAAACTTCTGCGGGTCTGCCACCGGGAAAGCCGTCCAGAGAATCGGCTGGGCGTCGAACGCCTTCGGGGCCGGCGCGTACGGGTGATAGGTCAGCACCGCGTGGTGGGCGATCACCAGCAGGGTGACGAAGGCGCGCAAGGCGCCGATGGCCGCGTTGCGACCGCCGATCTGGACGAGCGTCGATCTCTCGGAGGCGCTGAGGGGCGCGTGCATGGCTTCGGTTTCCCCCTTGAAGATGGCCACACCATGGATCAACAAGTTTGTTTTGTAAACTAGTCTACCCCACTTAGGCGACGCCAGGCGGAGCATCGCGCTGCCTTCAGCGAACCCAGTAGCGGTAGCGATACCCTGGCGTGAAACCCTCGTCGGCATAGAGGGCGATGGCTGGCGCGTTGTCGGCCTCGACCTGCAGCCAGGCGCGGTCGGCGCCCAGATCCTTCGCCTCGGCCAGCAGGGCGCGCAGCACTCGGCGGGCCAGACCCTTGCGGCGATGGTCGGGGACGGTGCGCATGCCGAAGATCCCGGCATAGCCGCCGCCGATGGCGCTGGCGCTGGCCCCGATCGCCGCCGGGACGCCGTCGATGTCCAGCCGCGCGAAGCGGGCCGGCGGAGGGATACGGCCAAGCGCCTCCAGCCGTTCGCGACCATCCTCCGGGTTACCGGCCGTGGCGGTGAACACGGCTTCGAAGGTGGCGTCCGGCGTGTCCGACAGGCGGACGCCATCGTCGCCTTCCCCACTGGTCTGACCCAGCATCACTAGGGTCGCCTTGCACGCCGCGTAGCCTCGGGCCGCCAGACGCTCGGCCAGGTCGGCCGGCGCCACGACACCATCGGTCAACTTGAAGCGCGGCGGCAGGCCGCGTTCGACGAACCAGGCCTCGACCGCATCCAGCGCCGCTTCCGGATCGCGATCCGGCGCCGCCAACGGCCAGCAGGCGTTGATCCGCATCGACTGGCCGGACGAGGCGTTCAGCCGCCACCCACCCAGCCGCGCCCGCTCGCGGGCCGGCCAGGCGTCGTCGGCCAGGGGTTCTAGAAGCGCCGGATCGATCACTTCTCGGCCAGGAGCTTCTCGACGATTCCGCGCGCTTCCGGGCTGGACCAGTCGGCCGGACCGGCCATGCGGGCGCGCTCACGGCCCTGGCGGTCGTAAATGATCGTCGTCGGATAGCCGGCCGCCTTGGGCTCCAGCGCGAACGAGAGCTTGTAGCCCGGATCGCGATAGGTCTTCAGCGGCGGATTGGCGGCCATCTCCTCGTTGACCAGGTTCAGGTCGCTATCGCGGTCGACGCTGATCGGCAGCACGGTGACCGGCTGGGTCGCGTAGACGGACTGCAGCTTGGCCAGGGTCGGCATCTCGGCCTTGCACGGCGCGCACCAGGTCGCCCACAGGTTCATGACCACCACGCGGCCCTTGAAGTCGGCCAGAGTGGCGGGCTTGCCGTCCAGGCTGGTGAACACCGTGTCGGGCGCGGGACGCGGCGTGGCGGGCACGTCGAGCTTTTCCAGCGTCCCCTTCTTGAATTCTGTGAGGTCGGCAGGCCCATGGGGTTTGAACGAAGCACTGGCGATGACGTATAGAACCGCCGCCACGCCGACGAGGACGACGCCACCCAGCGCCAGCCTCACAGGGTTGCGCTTCTTGGCCGCCGCCTCCGATTGGACTTCGCTCATATGACCGACAACGCCTCCGATACGCCCAAGGCCGACAAGGGCCAGGGCCAAGCCATGTGGGGCGGTCGGTTCTCGGCCAAGCCGGCGGAACTGATGCAGGCGATCAACGTCTCCATCGGCTTCGACAAGCGCCTCTGGGCGCAGGACCTGGCAGGCTCCCGCGCCCACGCCCGGATGTTGATCAGCCAAGGTGTGATTGCAAGCGCCGACGGCGAGGAAATCCTCAAAGGCCTCGACGCCATCGAGGGCGAGATCACGGCCGGGGTCTTCCCGTTCCGCGACGAGTACGAAGACATCCACATGAATATCGAGGCGCGGCTGCGCGAGCTGATCGGCGCGACCGCCGGCCGGCTGCACACCGCCCGCTCGCGCAACGACCAGGTCGCCGTCGACTTCCGCCTGTGGGTCCGCGACGCCGCCGACCGCTCGGCCGCTCAATTGGAGGCCCTGCAAAAGGCCCTGCTGGCTCAGGCCGAGGTTTATGCCGACGCCCTGATGCCGGGCTTCACTCACCTGCAGCCGGCCCAGCCGGTCACCTTCGGCCACCACCTGATGGCCTATGTCGAGATGTTCGGTCGCGACGCCAGCCGCTTCCGCGACGCCCGCGCCCGCATGAACGAGTGCCCGCTGGGCGCGGCGGCCCTGGCCGGCTCGCCCTTCCCGATCGACCGCCACCAGACGGCGGCGGCCCTGGGCTTCGACCGCCCGACCGCCAACTCGCTGGACAGCGTCTCGGCCCGCGACTTCGCCCTGGAAGCCCTGTCGGCCGCCTCGATCACCGCCACGCACCTGTCGCGCCTGGCCGAGGAGATCGTGCTGTGGACGACGCCGATGTTCGGCTTCATCAAGCTGACCGACGCCTTCACGACCGGCAGCTCGATCATGCCGCAGAAGAAGAACCCCGACGCCGCCGAGCTGATCCGCGCCAAGGTCGGCCGCATCCTGGGCTCGCTGACCACCCTGACCGTGGTCATGAAGGGTCTGCCGCTGGCCTATTCGAAGGACATGCAGGAAGACAAGGTCCCGACCTTCGAGGCCTTCGACGCCCTGGAACTCAGCCTGCTGGCCATGGCCGGCATGGTCGCCGACCTGACCCCGAACACCGAGACCATGGCCAAGGCGGCTGGCGCGGGCTTCTCGACCGCCACCGATCTGGCCGATTGGCTGGTGCGGACGCTGAACATGCCTTTCCGCGACGCCCACCACGTGACAGGCTCCGCCGTGAAGACGGCCGAAGGGCTTGGCGTCGATCTGGCCGATCTTAGCTTGGAGCAGTTCCAGGCGATCGAGCCCCGGATCACCCAGGACGTCTACGCCGTTCTGACCCCGGCCGCCTCGGCGGCCAGCCGCATGAGCTACGGTGGGACCGCCCCCGCCCAGGTCCGCGCCCAGATCGCGCGTTGGAAGGAAGTCCTCGCATGACCCCCTTTAAGAAGAACTTTGGGCGCCCCGTCACCCTGCTCGCCCTGACCGCCATGGCGCTCACGGCCGCCGCCTGCGGCAAGCAAGGCGCCCTGGAGCGTCCCGCGCCGATGTGGGACCCGGCCAAGAAGGCCGCCTGGGAAGCCGAACGCCGCGCCGCCTCGGCCCAGGCCAATCAGCCGGCCCGCGCCGGCGGCGCCCAGGAGATCCGAGACCCGGCCTCCAGCAACCGCACCATTCGCGAAGCGCCGCTGCCGGGCACCAACGATCCGTTCGGCGGCCCCTCGCAAGCCGGCTTCCCCGGCGCCACGCCCAGGTAAGAGATTCCGTTGAACCACTTCGAGTACGGCCCCGAGGGCCTGGCCTGTGAAGGCGTGCCCCTGGCCAGGATCGCGGCCGAGGTCGGCACGCCCGTCTATGTCTACAGCCGCGCCACGCTGGAGCGGCACTTCACCGTGTTCCGCGACGCCCTGATCGCCGGCGGCGTGGTCGACCCGCTGGTCGCCTACGCCGTGAAGGCCAATTCCAACGTCGCGGTGCTGAAGGTTCTGGGCGATCTGGGCGCCGGGGCCGATACGGTCTCGGAGGGCGAGGTCCGCCGCGCTCTGGCCGCCGGCATCCCGGCCGAGCGCATCGTCTTCTCCGGCGTCGGCAAGACCCGTCGCGAGATCGCGTTCGCTCTCAAGGTCGGCGTCGCCGAGATCAACGTCGAATCCGAGCCGGAGATGAACCTGATCGCTCAGGTCGCGGCCGAGCTGGGCGTCCGCGCCAAGATCGCCTTCCGGGTCAATCCCGACGTCGCGGCCGGCGGTCACGCCAAGATCGCCACCGGCAAGTCCGAGAACAAGTTCGGCGTCTCGTTCGCCGAGGCGGCGCGCCTCTACGCCAACGCCAGCAACAACGCCAATCTCGAGCCCATCGGCGTGGCCTGCCACATCGGCAGCCAGATCACCGACCTGACGCCCATGCGCGCGGCCTTCGCCAAGATGCGGGGCCTGGTCGAACAACTGCTGGGTGAAGGCCTGTCGGTCGAGCGCCTGGACCTGGGCGGCGGCCTGGGCGTGCCATATTTCAACAGCCCCGCGCCGCCCTCGCCGGCGGAGTTCGGCGCGATGGTCGGCGAGGTCACCAAGGGCCTTCCCGTCAAGCTGGCCTTCGAACCCGGCCGGGTCATCGCCGCCAACGCCGGCGTGCTGGTCTCGGAGGTGATCCATGTCCACGAGCGTCCGGAAGGCCGCAAGTTCCTGGTCATCGACGCGGCCATGAACGACCTGATCCGTCCGGCCATGTACGACGCCTTCCATGACATTCGGCCGGTGATCAAGCGCGCCAAGGACCAGCAAGGGACCGAGACGGTCTATGACGTGGTCGGCCCGATCTGCGAGACGGGCGACACCTTCACCCGCGATCGCGCCCTGCCGCCGTTCGGCGCGGGGGATCTGGTGGCCTTCATGTCGGCCGGCGCCTATGGCTCGGCCATGGCCAGCGAGTACAACACCCGGCCGCTGGTCCCTGAGGTTCTGGTCGATGGCGACCGCTACGCGGTGATCCGCAAGCGCCCGACCTATGAGGAAATGCTGGCGCGCGACCTCATCCCGGACTGGGTCTAGGTAGTCTTACGGAAGCCTCAAAAAATAGCCCTACCGCCACAAGGGATTAACCATCGGCGCCGTAACAGTGGTCCAGTCTCGGGGAACAGTGGAGCTCGGCGGTGGGCAACCTGATTGAATTCGACAGTATCGAAGCTCAACGGAAGCTCGGCGGTTATCTGGTGCTGGCCTGTATTGGGGCGCTGGTGCTGATCACCCCGGCCGCCGCGATGATGACGGGTCGCCCGGTCCCGCCGCTGGCTGGCGGCTCGGTGCTGCTGGCGGCCCTGGCCTGGGGCGGCTGGGCGATCTGGCGCGACAACGCCGCTCAGCGAATCTCGACCGCGTTGACCTTGATGGGCCAGGTCAGCCTGTTCATCGCCGCTTTTTCCGGCCATCCCCTTCAAGCCGACGCCCGCATGGCCTACCTCGCCGCCCTGGCCCTGCTCGTCGCCTATGGCGACTGGCGCGCCGTCGCCGTGGGCGCGGCCACCGTGGTGGGGATCGAGCTGTCCATGGCCGCGATCGCTCCACACGTCCTCATGAGCGGCGAGGTCACGCCCCTGCGCCTGGCCTTCGACGCCGGCGTCACCCTCGCCACCTCCTGGTCGCTGATCTGGCTGACCGCCGGCGTGTCGCGGCTGTTCGTCACCGTCACCGCTCGTACCGACAAGGCGCTGGACGCGGCTTCGCGCGCCGACGCCGCCAACGCCGAGGCCGAGGCCCAGCGCAACGCTCGTGATATGGCCAATGCCGAACAGGCTCGCCAGAAGGCCGCGCTGGAAGCCGAGCAGACCCAGGTCGTCGAGGAACTGGCCACGGCGCTGGGTCACCTGTCGCGCGGCAACCTGACCTGGCGGCTGGAACACGCCTTCGCCGCCCGCTACGAGCCGCTCCGCGCCGACTATAACGACGCTCTGTCGCGCCTGCAGGCCGCCATGCGCGAGATCGCCGGCAACGCCGCCAGCATGACCGCCGGCGTCGCGGACATGTCGCGCGCCTCCGACGAACTGGCCCGTCGCACCGAGCACCAGGCCGCCAGCCTGGTTCAGACCACGGCCGCCCTGGGCGAGATCACCGTCGCGGTCAGCAGCACCGCCGACAGCGCCAGCCAGGCCAACGCCGCGGCGGCCTCGGCCCGCCAGGAAGCCGAAAGCTCGGATCCCGTGGTCAGCGAGGCCGTCGAGGCCATGACCCTGATCGAAACCTCGTCCGGCCAGATCGGCAAGATCATCGGCGTGATCGACGAGATCGCCTTCCAGACCAACCTCCTGGCGCTGAACGCCGGCGTCGAGGCCGCGCGCGCGGGCGAGGCCGGGCGCGGTTTCGCGGTCGTGGCCCAGGAAGTTCGAGCCCTGGCCCAACGCTCGGCGAGCGCGGCCAAGGAGATCAAGGACCTGATCAACGTCTCGGGCCAACAGGTCAGCGCCGGCGTCGAGCGCGTGGGCCGCACCCGCGAGGCGCTGCAGCGGATCATCGCCCGCGTCGCCGAGATCGACGCTCAGGTCAAGGCCATCGCCGCCTCCGCCCACGATCAGGCCCTGGGCCTGGGCGAGGTCAACGCGACGATGGGCGAGATGGACCGGGTCGTGCAGCAGAACGCGGCCATGGTCGAGGAGACCACCGCCGCCGCCCATGCGCTGCACAACGAGACGCAGGAACTGGCCAAACGGGTCGACCTGTTCGAGATCGACAAAAAGCCGGCGGCGCGCCCGCAGCGCGCGGCCTAAGGGCCTCTAGTCCAGAGCGCCGATGTACGGCAGGCCGCGGCTCTTGCCCTCGTCGTCGAGGCCGTAGCCGACCAGGTAGCGCGCGGGCGCTTCCCAGGCGACGAAGTCGGGCTCCATGCCGCGATCCTTGGGCCAGGGCTTGCGGGCGAAGACGGCGGTCAGCACTTCGCTGGCCCCGGCGTCCTTGACCAGACGGGCGGCTTCCGACAGCGACAGGCCCGTGTCGAACACATCGTCGACCACCAGGGCGCGGCGGCCGACCAGCGGGCGTTGCAGGTCGGCGCGGACCTCGCAGCGGCCCGTGCTCTTGCGCTCGTCGTGATAGGAGGCCAGCCACAGGGCGTCGAACCGCACGTCGCGGCCGGCCTTGTAGAGGGCGCGTGTGAGGTCGGCGGCGAACCAGAGGCCGCCGGTCAGCAAGCAGATCACGACGGTGTCGTTGTCGATGCGCGGCGCGATGGCTTCCGCCAGCTTCCGAACCCGCTCGGCGATCTCGGCTTCCGAGATCAGGACTTCGGGCTGTTTGGTGTCATTCATGGTGGGCGGGTTCATGAGAGTCTGCTGGGGGAGGAGTTTCGTCCCCGCTCTCATGTACTGGGGGTTCCTGTCCAGCCGCTTCGTGTTCGACGGGGGCGTCTTGAGCGCCGCGCAGGTCCAATTGAGGCTCGCCGCCGTGGCCTTCGGGCTTGTGGAGCGCCGCCTTCACCGCCTTGGCCGCGCCGGCTTCGGTCGCGAAACCGATCTGCAGATCCTTGGCCGTCCGCGGCGGGTTCATAAAGGTGATCGAGAAGTGGCGCACCTCGCCCGGGGGGATCTTGGCGTCGACGGCGGCGGCCAACTGGCCGGCCACGCGCTTTTCCTGCTTGTTCAGCAGCTCGACCCGCAGTGGCGGGGCCAGCACTTCATGTTCGGTGATATTGCGGATCGAGCCGGTGATGGTCACGGCCGCGTGGCCATCCAGCATCACGGGCTGGGCCTTGATGCTGCCGCGGTCAATCACCAGGCCGATGGTGTTCACCGGCAGGCCAACGGCGGCGTAGGCGCCGGCCGAGCCCGGCAGGATCTTGACCACGTCGATGCGGAAGATCAGGGCGGCGACCACGACCACCGCCATGGCGGCGGCCATGCCGGCCCAGATGACGCCGGTGGTGGTGGCTTCGCGCAGGCGACGCTCGGCGTCGGCGCGAGCTCGGAAGACCTTGGGAAGCTCCTCGCCCGGCAAGGCGCTGACCGGCGGTTCCTCGGCGTCGGCCCCCGCGCCCTCGGCCACGTTTTCAGCGGTCTGCTCGGCGCCCTCGGCCTGGCTGGCCAGCGTCGGCGCTTCGGGTTCGTCGAAGAGGTCGTCAGCGGTTTCGTTGCGCGCGTTCCAGCGATGGCCGCACGAAGCGCAACGCACGACGCGACCAGCCGCGCCGACCTTGGAGTCGTCGACGAAATAGCGGCTGGCGCACTCCGGACAGGTCAGTATCATGGCCGCGAATCGAACGCTCCCCACATACCTTAAGGGGGTCGCTGATTTTAACCCTGATGTCCAGAAACCCAAGTGACGCGCCTTGCGGATCGACACAGAACAGGGCGATGACGCCCTTCCGGTGGTCCGGTTCGATGGCGTCTCGATGCGTTACGGCCGCGCGCCGGAAACCCTGAGGGATATCAGCTTTTCCTTAGGGCCAGGCTCGTTCCATTTCCTGACCGGCGCGTCGGGCGCGGGCAAGAGCTCCCTCCTCAAGCTGATCTATCTGGCGCACCGTGCGTCACGGGGTCGCGTCGAGCTTTTCGGGCGCGATGTCAGCCTCACCCATACCTCGGACCTGCCATTCCTGCGTCGCCGGATCGGGGTGGTGTTCCAGGAATTCCGGCTGCTGGAGCACCTGTCGGTATTCGACAACGCCGCCCTGCCCCTGCGTATCCTCAAGCGCAAGCCGGCCACCTACCGCGAGGATGTCGCCGAACTGCTGACCTGGGTGGGACTTGGTGAACGCATGCATGCGCTTCCCGCCACCCTGTCCGGCGGCGAGAAGCAGCGCCTGGCCATCGCCCGCGCGGTCGTCGATCGCCCCGACGTCCTGCTGGCCGACGAGCCGACCGGCAATGTCGACCCGGCCATGTCGCTGCGCCTGTTGCGCCTGTTCGTCGAGCTGAACCGCCTGGGCACCACGGTGCTGATCGCCACCCACGACGAGGATCTGGTGGCCCGCGCCGGCCGCCCGACCCTGCACCTCGAACACGGTCGCCTGGTCGACGTGGGAGGTCAGTCATGAGCGAGTTCTTCCAAGTCGCCCGCTGGAAGCCAGGCCCGCTGCTGCCGCCGCGCGACGCCCGTGACGGGGCCTTGGTGTTCGTGGTGGCGGTGCTGTGCTTCCTGGCCTGCCTGACCGCTTTCGCCGCCCTGGCCGCTAACCGCGCCGCCCACGGCTGGACCTCGCAACTGGTCAACTCCGCCACCGTGGTGGTCCGGGCCCGCGCCAACGAGACGCCCGACAGCGCCGCGGCCCGCGCCGCCGAGACCCTGGCCGGGGTCAGGGGCGTGGCCGAGGCCCAGGCCCTGCCGCGCGAAAAAGCCGAGGCCCTGCTCGCGCCCTGGATCGGCAAGGAGGCCCTGGTCGACGACCTGCCGACCCCGCGCCTCGTCACCCTCGAGCTCGATCCCAAGGCCCCGCCGACCGCCCAGGTGCTGGACAAGGCCCTGCGCTCGGCCGGCATCGACGCCACGGTCGACGACCACAGCCGCTGGATCGCCGACATCGAGCGCGCCGCCGACCTGGCCCGCCTGGCGGCCCTGGGCGTCTTCGCCCTGATCGCCGCCGCCACGGCCGCCGTCATCGCCTTCGCCACCCGCGCGGGCCTGGCCGCCCGCCGCGACGTGATCGAGGTGCTGCACTTCTCCGGGGCCGAGCAGGGCTTCATCGCCAGCCTGTTCCAGAACCGTTTCGCGACCATGGGCGCGCTGGCGGGCTTGCTGGGCGGAGCGGGCGCGGCCATCATCGGCGTCGTTGCGCGCTACTTCGGCGGCGGCGCGGGGGTTGCGCCGGTCCTGCCCTTGGCCTGGATCGATCTGGTCGCCGCCCTGCCCGCTCCGGTGGTCGCGGCCCTGATCGCCGGGCTCTCGGCCCGCCTGGCGGCGTCGCGCATCGTGGGGGAGATGCCGTGAAGACCCAAACGTCATGAAGACGCTCGCCGCGCTGCTGATCGCGCTGATGATCTGGGGCCTGGGCCTGCTGGCCTTCACCGGCCGGGTGGACCAGTCGACCCCCGCCAAGGAGCCGCCGGTCGCCGACGGCGTCGTGGCCCTGACCGGCGCCTCGACCCTACGCCTGGAAGCCGCCACCAAGTTGCTGGAGGAGGGCAAGGGCCAGCGTCTGCTGATCTCCGGCGTCAACCGCGAAGCCACCCGAGCCGATGTCCAGACGGTGACCAAGGCGGTCAAGCCGATCTATGACTGCTGTGTGGACTTAGGCTTCGCCGCCGCCAACACCGTCGGCAACGCCCGCGAGACGGCCGAGTGGGCCAAGTCCAAGGGCTATAAGAGCCTGATCGTGGTCACGGCCGACTATCACATGCCGCGCTCGATGCTGGAGCTGCGGGCCGCCATGCCGAACGTCGAGCTCTATGCCTATCCGGTCAAGACCGATCTCAACGCCCATCGCTGGTGGAAGACCAGCATCAGCGCCCGGCGGATGATCGTGGAATACTGCAAGTACCTGGCGATCCTGGGCCGTGAAGCGTTTCTAGGCCTGGGACCGAAAGAAAAGGCCGCCCCGGCCGCGAAGGAAGCGTCTTGATCTATCTGCGTTCGTTCCTCTTCCAGCTGTTCTTCTGGCTGTGGTCCATCGTCTGGGCCGTGGGCATGATCGTGACCTATCCGCTGCCCCGGCAGGCCAACACCTGGTCGCTGAAGACCTGGGCCAAGGGCCTGATCTGGAGCCTGCGCTGGCTGGCCGATGTCAGGGTCGAGGTACGCGGTCAGCGTCCGACGGACGCGGCCCTGGTCGCGGCCAAGCACCAGTCGATGTTCGACGTCTTCAGCCAGTTCGCCCTGCTGCCCGACGCCTGCTTCGTGATGAAGAAGGAACTCCTGATGGTGCCGCTGTTCGGCTGGCACGGGATGAAGGCGGGCATGATCGTGGTCGACCGCGCCGGCCATTCGACGGCGTTGAAGAAGCTGGTCCGCGACTCCGTCGAGCGCATGACGGAAAGCCGCCAGATCGTGATCTTCCCAGAAGGCACCCGCGGCCTCCCCGGCCAGCCCGGCGAGTACAAGCCTGGCATCGCCGCGCTCTATCGCGAACTGGAGATGCCGGTCACGCCGCTTGCCCTGAACTGCGGCAGCCACTGGAACAAGGGCTTCGTCGTCAAGCCGGGCACGATCGTCTTCGACTACCTCGAGCCGATCCCCGCCGGCCTGAAGCGCGGCGAATTCATGCGCGAGCTGCAAACCCGGATCGACACCGCGACCAAGGCGTTGGAGGACAGCGGAATTTAACCGCCGCGCTCCCGCCCTCGTCCTTCGACAAGCTCAGGATGAGGGCTATTGTCGATGGCGGTTCCAGTAGAAATCCTCATCCTGAGCCTGTCGAAGGACGAGGATTTCGGTCCACGACTCTAGCGGACCGGCTCGATCGCCTCGACCATCTTCAGCAGCTTCTCCATCGTACCGTCGCGCACCCCATCCTCGCGCAGGTGCAGGACGAGGTCGGAGAGGTAGTCGATGTTGCGGCCCGACAGGCCCTTGGCGCCCGCGATCAGCTGGGCCTGCTGCTCCAGGGTCAAGGCTCCGGCCCACTGGGCGTGCTTCATGTCCGACAGGAAGACCAGCGCCGGCGTCTTCTCGCCCCCCTCTGACCCGTTGTCGATCTTCACGTCGCGCCAGGTCTCGAAATAGGTCTCGGTCGGCTGCTCGCGTTCGCGCAGATAGGCGTAGACCGCTTCCCATTCGCCAGCCGCCACCCGGTAGGCCATGCCGCGCACCGCCCCGCCGGGAGCCAGGCCCAGCACAAGGCCCGGCCGCTCGTAGGTGCCGCGATGGTGGACGGAATAGATGCAGAAGGCCCGCCGGCGACCGTGGAGCACGGCCGTTCTTCGGTCTATGAACGGGAACCCGGGCCGCCACATGAGCGATCCGTATCCGAACACCCAGCGATCTTCGCCGTCGCCTGCCAAACCCATTCCCGATCCCGACTGGACGCGCCCTATACATGACCCATACCGACGCCCGCCCGTCCCGCAAAGCCCCCCAGAAGGCTCGGCGCAGCCGTCTGTTCACGCCTTTCATTCTCGCCGCCATCATCGCGGGCGGCTGGAGCTATGGCTGGTTCTGGCTGCGTGGTCAGGCCGAGCAGCGGATGGACGCCCAGTCGGCCGACCTGAAGTCGCGCGGCTATGACCTATCGTGGAGCGCCCGCACCTTCTCGGGTTTCCCGTTCCGCATGAACGTCGACCTGACCAACGCCCGCATGGCCGAGCCGACCGGCTGGGCCGTCCGCGCGCCGGTGCTGAAAGGCGAGGCCGAGATCTATGACCTGACCCACTGGGTGCTGGTCGCGCCGCAAGGCGTCGTCCTGACCCGTCCCGAGGCCGGCGACGTGACCATCACCGGCCAGGCCCTGCGCGCCAGCATCTCGCATGTCACCGAGTATCCGCCGCGCATCTCGGTCGAGGGCGCCAAGCTGACCTTCGTCCCCGCCCCGGGGACCAAGCCGTTCCAGCTGGTCTCGGCCCACAACATGCAGCTGCACACCCGCGGCGGTCCCGACGACCAGGGCGCGATCTTCTTCAAGGCCGACGGCGCCAAGACCGCCTTTACCGGCCTCCTGGGTCGCATCGCCCAGGACAAGACCGCCTCGATGATCCTGGAGACCCGCCTGTCGCACGTCTCGTACCTGCGCGGCCGCAACTGGGAGGCGGCCGTCAAGCGCTGGAGCGCGGCCGGCGGCCAGATCAGCGTTCAACAGAGCCAGCTGCTGGCCGGCGACGCGGAAGGCAAGGCCAAGTCCGGCGTGCTGTCGGTCGACGCCGATGGCGCGGTGACCGGGTCACTGAGCGTGGCGCTCAAGGAACGCGCCACCCCCGGCCAGCCGATCAAGACGCCGGAACAGGCTCTGGCCGCCGTCGCCCAAGCCGCCGGCCAGGAGCCGGTCATCGAGGCGGACCTTAGGTTCCAGAACGGCCGCACCTTCCTCGGCGTGATCGATACGGGCCCCGCACCGAAGGTGTACTGAACCCGAATGATGGATCACTGATCGCTGAGCGCGCAATTTTCTTCCCCAACAGGGCTGGCTATTGCGTGTTCGGCGGCAAAGACTATGGTCCGCCCTCCAATTTCGGGGAAGAACATGGGCAGCGACGCGACGGACGCCACACCGTCTCTCGAAGAGGTCCGATGGCGACTGGACGCCATCGACGGTGAATTGTTGAAGCTGCTCGACGAGCGCGCCGGTCTGGCCAGCGCCGTCGCGGCCGCCAAGCGCGCCTCCGGCGACACGGGCTTTGGCCTGCGCCCCGGCCGCGAGGCCCAGATCGTCCGCAAGCTTCTGGACGCGCCCCGCACCGGCGCCTCCAACGCCCTGGTCATCCGCATCTGGCGCGAGATCATGGCCGATAACCTGGCGCGCCAGGGTCCCTATCAGCTGGCCGTGTTCGGCGGCCGCGAACCGGCCCGCGCCGTCGAGCTGACCCGCCTGCGGTTCGGGACCGCCCCGCGCCTGTCGATTGTTCCCACCGCCCAGGACGCCCTGGCCGTGGCCCGCGCCCCGTGGGGCGTCGCCGTCATGCCGTTGGCGTCCGACACGCCTTGGTGGGGCCGCCTGCTGGCCGAGCCGAAGCTGAAGGTGTTCGCCGCCCTGCCCTGCCTGGCCACCTGGGGACCGCAAGCCGCCCTGGCCGTGGCCGAGGTCGAGGTCGAGCCCACCGGCCACGACCAGACCTTCTGGGTCACCGACTCCGCCAGGACCACGACCGCCATCGTCGACGCGCTCAGCCAGGACGGCGTCGCCGCCGAGCAGGTCGCCGAGGCCGGCGGCCTGAAGCTGTTCTCGCTTTCGGGCTTCTTCCAGGCCGACGACGAGCGCCTGGCCCGCGCGCCGGGTCAACTGACCGGCGTCATCGGGGCTGCGCCCGAACAGTTCGACGTGTAAGAGACGCCCGTCTCTAGACTGAGTATCCGATGACCGCCGTCCCCACCGATCGCTTCGCCGCGCCCCGTCCCGTTCCCAAGCCCGGGATCATGGACATCCACGCCTATGTCGGCGGCAAGTCGAAGATCGAAGGTGTCGCCCATCCGGTGAAGCTGTCGAGCAACGAGAACATCCTGGGCAGCAGCGACAAGGCCAAGCAGGCCTATCGCGACGCCGTCGACCGGATGCACATCTATCCGGACGGCAAGGCCAATATCCTGCGCGCCGCCGTGGCCGAGCGCTTCAAACTGGAACCCGAGCGCCTGACCTTCGGCGACGGCAGCGACGAGATCTTCGCCCTGCTGTGCCAGGTCTATCTGGAACCCGGCGACAATATCGTCCAGGGCGAGCACGGCTTCGCCGCCTACGCCATCGGGGCCCGCGCCTGCCAGGCGCAGGTGCGGATGGCCAGAGAGATCAACCACCGCATCGACATCGACGAGACGGTCAAGTGCGTCGACGAACGCACGCGTCTGGTGTTCATCGCCAATCCCGCCAACCCGACCGGCACCTGGCTGACCGGCGAGGAGATCCGCGCCCTGCACGCGGCCCTGCCGCCGTCGGTGATCCTGGTGCTGGACGGCGCCTATTCGGAATTCTGCAGCGATCCGCGCTTCGAGGACGGCCTCGACCTGGCCCGGACCGCCGAGAACGTGATCGTCACGCGCACCTTCTCGAAGCTGCACGGCCTGGCCGCCCTGCGCGTGGGCTGGGGCTATGCGCCGACGCACATCATCGAGCCGATCGAGCGCATCCGCCCGCCGTTCAACACCTCGATCCCCGGCCAGGAAGCGGCCGTGGCGGCCCTGTTCGACGACGATTTCCAGGCCCGCTCGCTCGCGCTCGTCGAGCGGTGGCGACCCTGGCTGGCCCAGCAGCTGGGCGGCCTGGGCCTGGAGGTGACGCCGTCGGCGGCGAACTTCGTCCTGGCGACCTTCCCGACCACGCCCGGCAAGACCGCGCTCGAGGCCGAGGCCTTCCTGGCGTCGAAGGGCTATCTGGTCCGCGCGGTGGCCAACTACGGCCTGCCCGACGCCATCCGGATCACCATCGGCCTGGAAGAGCAGAATCGAGCGGTGGTCGACCTGCTGAGCGAGTTCATGGCGCGCTAGATGTCCAGTCCCGATCTCCTCTATCCCAAGCTCACCGTCATCGGCTGCGGCCTGATCGGCGGCTCGGTGATCCGCGCGGCGCGCCAGCACGGCGTCGTCGGTGAAGTCACCGCGGCCGACGCGAGCGAGGCCAACCGCGCCCGCGTCGTCGAACTGGGCATCGCCGAGCATGTCACCGGCGACATCGCCGAGGCGGTGAAGGACGCCGACCTGGTGGTCATCGCCACCCCGGTGCTGTCGATCCCCGGCCTGGCCGCCGAGATCATCCCGGCCATGAAGCCCGGCGCGACCCTGACCGACGTCGGCTCGACCAAGGGCAATGTCGCCGAGGCCTTCCGCGCCCAGGATCTCTCGAAGATCTACGCCATCCCCGGCCACCCGATCGCCGGCACCGAGCAGTCGGGCCCGGATTCAGGCTTCGCCGAACTGTTCGAAGGCCGCTGGACGATCCTGACGCCGCTCGACAGCGATGACGAACATTACGCCGAGGCGGTCGCCAAGCTGTCGGCCTTCTGGCGCGCCTTCGGGGCCCAGGTCGAGCTGATGGACGAGAAGCACCACGACCTCGTTTTGGCCGTGGTGTCCCACCTGCCCCACCTGATCGCCTACACGATCGTCGGCAGCGCGGCGGACCTGGAGAACGTCACCGAGAACGAGGTCATCAAGTACTCGGCCTCGGGTTTCCGCGACTTCACCCGCATCGCCGCCAGCGACCCGACCATGTGGCGCGACATCTTCGTGGCCAACAAGGACGCGGTGCTCGAGATGCTGGGCCGCTTCACCGAGGACCTGCAGGCCATGAGCCGCGCGATCCGCTGGGGCGACGCCGACACCTTGCATACGCATTTCACCCGCACGCGGGCGATCCGGCGCGGCATCGTGGCGGCCGGCCAGGAAAGCGCCCTACCCAACTTCGGCCGGGACCGGGGCAAGCACTAGCCTCCGACCGGCGCCGCGTCAGTCGGGCTTGCGAGCGCCCTTGCGACCGACGGGACAGACCCGCCGCGAGCCCGTCTGCCGGAACTCGGCCAGCCGGATCTTCGACTCATGGTCGGCCGGCCCGGCCTGACCGTCGGGATGCAGACCGCGATAGTAGAGCTTCTGCCACTGGTCCGCCGGGTTTTTGGGTTTGTTGCTCCTGACCCAGTCCTGGAAGGCCGCCCGCGAGCGGCTCCATTCATGATAGGAGTCCAGAAGCTCGGGCAGGTCCTCCATCGGACGCAGCTCCGGCTTCAAGCCATCGACCACGCCGCGCGGCGTGGGGAAGAAGAAGCAGAACGGCTCGTTCTCCTCGAACCGGATCCAGTGATCCGGCCGGGTGAAGCGCCAGTTCATCGTGAAGGTGTAGGGCGACCAGTCGGTCTCGATGACGCCGCCCATCGGCGCGATGCCGTCCTTCATGGCGTTCGGCGGGCCGCCGACCCAAAGGTTCCAGCCCTCCGACGTGCGCATGATGCCTTCGACGTGGAAGGTCAGCGTGCCGCTGCCGAACAGAGAGACCGGGGCGTGCTTGGGGTCCGCGCCCTTGTCCAGCACGATCTCCACCGAATGGGTGCCGACATCGCCCAGCCAGCGGGCGGAGAAGCCGCACGGGCTCAGCATCACCCAGCCGTGGGCGTTGGCGATCGCCAGCGGCAGGCAACGATAGGCGAAGCTTTCGGGCGTGGCGGTCATCCAGTCGCGCTTGGCCGAGGCCGGTTCCACCCGCGGCTTCCAGCCCTCGTGCACGTAGCAGACCAGCTCGGTCTCGGCCGCCCGGACCGGGGCGGTCCGCGAACGCTCCGGAACCGAGCCCTTGAGCCGCTTTTTCATATCTCGCCTCGCAAGCTGGCGGTCCGCCTCACGAATGGCGAAGCCTCGTCGCAAGGTCGGGCCGTCGACGGCGCTTCTCGCCCTCGGATCTGACAGGTTCGGCCTATCGGCCACGCATGACAGTTTCGTGTCGCGTCGAACGCGTTCCGGCCAGGCGCTCGCGGCCCGGTCCGGCCGCAATCTCGAAACATCCTCGCAATATTCGCGGCCGATGACCAAGACAGGGACATCACCCGGAAGGAAACACCCCCCATGCGCCGCACGCTCACCGTAGCGCTCGCCTCGCTCACCGCTCTCGCCGCCGCCGGCGTCGCCATGGCCCAAGAAGGTCCGCCGCGCCAGATGCCGGCCCCCGAGGACATCTTCAAGCGCTGGGACGCCAATGGCGACGGCGTGGTCGACAAGGCCGAATGGGACGCCACGGGTCGCCCGGCCGACCGCTTCGCCATGATCGACGCCAACAACGACGGCAAGCTCACCCTGGACGAACTGAAGGTCGCCTTCGAAAAGATGCGTGCCCGCCGCTCGCAGGAAGGCGGCCCGCCTCCCGGCCCGCCGCCGGAAGGCCACCCGCCGCAAGGCAACTAAGCGCTCCCAATCCAGACGCTTTCGAACGCCGCCCGGTTCGCCCGGGCGGCGTTTTGCATTTCGGGCGCACGCATTGCCCGACAAGCCTCATGAACATTCAAACCGCGTCCAGGCCGTCCAATCCCGCCCCGCCCCTCCGGGCCAATGTCCGCCTCGCAGAACGACGGCGCGCCGCTCCAGGCGGGCGTCTCCACACGAGGGGCAAAGCCATGGACGCCAACGAATCCATCGAAACATCGCGTCGCGGCGTGCTTGCCGGCGGGCTGGCGCTCGGTGCGCTGACCGCCCTCCCCACCCTCGCCAATCCGGCCGTCGCGGCGGCCGCTCCAGGAGCTTCGAACATGAGCAGCGGTTTCATCACCACCAAGGACGGCACGCAGATCTTCTACAAGGACTGGGGCCCCAAGACCGCCCAGCCGATCGTGTTCCACCACGGCTGGCCGCTGAGCGCGGACGACTGGGACAATCAGATGATGTTCTTCCTGGGCCAGGGTTTCCGCGTCATCGCCCATGACCGCCGCGGCCACGGCCGCTCGACCCAGACCGACACCGGCAACGAGATGGACACCTACGCCGCCGACGTCGCGACCCTGACCGACCACCTGGACCTGAAGAACGCCGTCCACGTCGGTCACTCGACCGGCGGCGGCGAGGTGATCCACTACGTCGCCCGCGCCAAGCCGGGCCGCGTCGCCAAGGCCGTGCTGATCGGCGCCGTGCCGCCGATCATGCTGAAGACCCCCGCCAATCCGGGCGGTCTGCCGATCGAGGTGTTCGACGGCTTCCGCGCCGCCCAGATCGCCAACCGCGCCCAGTTCTTCCACGATGTGGCGGCGGGTCCCTTCTATGGCTTCAACCGCCCGGGCGCGAAGGTGTCGCAAGCCACGGTCGAGAACTGGTGGCGCCAGGGCATGATGGGCGGAACCAAGGCCCACTACGACTGCATCAAGGCCTTCTCGGAGACCGACTTCACCGAGGACATGAAGAAGGTCGACGTGCCGGTGTTCCTGATGCACGGCGAGGACGACCAGATCGTCCCGATCGACGACAGCGCCCGCCTGGGCATCAAGCTGCTGAAGAAGGGCACGCTCAAGACCTATCCGGGCTTCCCGCACGGCATGGCCACCACCCATCCCGACGTGATCAACCCCGACATCCTGGCCTTCATCAAGGCCTGATAGGCCGAGGCCGGACGAGGAAGGCGGGCGCTGCAACGCCCGCCTTTTTCACGCCTAGCGCTCGACGAACTCACGCGAGATCGGCGGCGGCTCGCAACCCGGCGACGAAGGCCGTGGCAGAGCCTGGTCGGCCTCGGTGGGTCGGCCCACGCCGCGAATGACCTGAACCTGCCTCAGGCAGCGACCGTCGGCCGTGCGCTGCATGCGGATCTTGCGAATCTCGAAATGGTCGGGCTCTTCCGCCCGGACCCAGGCATAGGCGCCGACCCCGCCCAGGCCGCCGACCATCATCGCCAGAGCCGCGCCGCCGGCCACCCAGGCCGGTCCCAGCGCCCAGCGCGGGGCGGGCGGGCGCAGGCGTTCGGGCGGCTCCTCGAAGATCCAACGATAGCCGAGCCTGGGCACCGTCTCGATGTAGCGCGGCGCGCGGTCATCGTCGCCCAGGACCTGGCGCAGCTTGGACACGGCCTGGCTGAGGGCCCCGTCGGAGCCGTCACCCCGGCCCCACACCGTCTCGATCAGATGGTCGCGCGAAGCGGTCAGGCCCGGCCGCTCGACCAGGGTCAGCAGAAGGTCGAAGACCCTCGGCTCCAGGCTGCTGGCGCCCACGGGGGCCCGCACGCGACGATTTTCGACATCGATCGTCACCTCGCCGAAGACCATCCGGGGCGGCTTAGAGATTTCCGTCAGGACTTCCACGCGCCGATCGACTCCCCATCCGTGTCACCGCGGATAAGGAGACGAACTGTGCGGCGCAATTTGGTCATCTTGACCAGTGCGGAGCCTAGGCCTCGCGAAGGCGCCTTGAGTAGGCGGACGTCCCAGGCTAAACGGGGCGTCCCTTTGGCGGGCGTAGTTCAGAGGTAGAACGCAAGCTTCCCAAGCTTGATGTCGGGGGTTCGATTCCCCCCGCCCGCTCCAAAGTCCCTCCCCCTACTCCACCCGCTCGGCCTTGACGCCCAGCTTGGCCAGCTGGACCTGGACGCTGTCGGGCCCCACCAGGTGCCCCGAGCCGACGGCCACGAAGCTGACACCCTTGCCCGCGAGCTTGGTCTTCAGCTGGCCGGCCCAGTTCTGGTTCCGCTTGGTGATCAGGAGGTCGTAGAGCTCCGGGTACTGGCCCTTCATCTCGGTGACGAATTCGGTCTCCAGCTCGGCGGTGTCGCCGGCGGCCCAGGCGGCGACCATCTTGTCGATCTTGCCGACGCCCTCGTCGGCCTCGTCCAGGGTCGAGCTCAGGAACTCCACCTCGGTCTTGACCGGCAGGTCGGCGAAGAAGCGGATCTGCTGCTCCGGCGTCTCGAAGGCGCCTTCCGGCTTGCCGGCGGCCTTGACCTCGGCGGCCAGGATCGGCTCGACGCCGCTCTTGGGATCGTAGCCGGCCTTGATGACGGGGATCAACGACAGCTGCACCGCCGCCAGCCAGGGCCGCATGGCGTTCAGCAGTTGCGGCGGCACGCCGCCCACCTGGGCCAGGGCCGAGGCCTTCTGGAAGGCGGCCGCGTCGATCTTGCCCGACAGCGGCTGGTTCGGATCCAGGCCGTATTTCATCACCAGCGGCTGCATCACGGCGGGGTCGTCGGCGCCGACGATCTCCAGGGTCAGGTCACCGCTGTCCTTCAGGGCCTTGTCGATCCTGGGCGAGCGCCAGATCGTGCTGGGCTTCAGCACATGGATCGTGCCGAACAGATAGATGGTGGAGTCCGCGTCCTGGATCTTCCACAGCGCCGGCTCGGCCAGGGCGGTCCCAGCGAAACCCAGCGCCAGGACGGAGATCAGACCCGCCGCGACGCGACGAAGATTGAGAAGCATGGGACCCCCGCTGATGCGTCGGCCCCATGCTTGGACTGCGCCGCCCCCTACTTCAAGAAGGTCTCGACCGCGTCGGCGAAGGCCTTGGGCTGGTCGAACATGATGAAGTGGCGGCTGTCGTCGATGCGCTTCAGCGTCACGCCCGGCAGGCCGGCATAGGCGTCGGCATAGATCTTGTCGATCACCGCGGTCGGCGCGCCCATGGCCGGGTCATAGGGATAGAGCAGCGTGGTCGGGGTCTTGATCGCTGGCAGGTCGGTCCGGGCGTCGGTGGTCAGCAGGTCGTACAGGACGCGAGCCACGACCGATTGCGACGAGGCGACCGACCAGGCCAGGGCGGCCTTCTGGCCGTCCGGCGACTTGACCATGCGCGGCAGGGTCATCGCCTGTTGGCTGGCGAAGGCGTCGGCGCTCATGGCGATGGTGGCGTCGCGCATGGCGGCGGCCTGGGGCTTCATGCCTTCGGCCGTGGCGGCCGGCGAGAACAGCGACGAGAAGAAGGGCAGGCTGTCGACGATCAGCAGGCGGCTGACGTCCTCCGGGTGACGGCTGACCAGCAGCAGACCGGCAAAACCGCCCATCGAGTGGCCGATCACGGCCGGCGACTTGAGGTGATTGACCTTGATGTAGGCGTCGACCGCCTCGACCAGGGGCTCGACGACCGGCCCTTCGGCGTTGCCGGCCACCGGAGCGCCGGCGAAGCCCGCGACCTGAACGACGTGGACACGGTGGGTCGGGGCCAGTTGCTTGACGGTCTCGTCCCAGACCGCGCCGGACGAGGCCAGGCCGGGGATCAGGATGACGTCGGGACCCGTGCCCGTGACGGCGACCGTGATGCGGCCGTCGGACGGGGTGGCGGCGTGGGCGCGGCCGAAGACGCCGCAGGCGGCCATGATGGCCATCACCATGACGAAGAAGCGGAAGCGCGGCATGGGCGTGCACATGGTGTGTTCTCCTTGGATAGGGACGTGCGGAAGGCTCCGGCGCTCAGGCGCCGGACGCGGTTGGAAAGAAAAGTCGGTGGGTGGGAGCCGGCTCTGAGGCCTTGGCTCAGAGGTCGTCCTGGAAGATCGCTTCGATCGGCTGCTCGAACAGGCGAGCGATCTTGAAGGCCAGCGGCAGGCTGGGATCGTACTTGCCCGTCTCCAGGGCGTTGATGGTCTGGCGGGAGACCTGAAGCTTCTCGGCGAGGTCCGCCTGGCTCCAGTCGCGTTCAGCGCGGAGGACCTTCAGGCGGTTCTTCATTGGTACCGCCTCCGGATGATGGGCTGGCTGAAGCCCCAGGCCAGGCAGAACAGCGGGAAGACCAGGAACAGGGGCGGATTGGGCACGACCTCGGCATTGGCCAGGAAGCCCCAGACGGTGGAGACCCCCAGGACCGCGCCCAGGCCCCACAGCATGGCCTCGACATGGATCATGCGCTCGAACTCGTCGGGCTCTTCCTTCAGGTAAAGGCCCATCACGACCAGCACGCCCAGGATCGGGATCGCCGGCGCGGCGGCCACGAGCCACAGCAGCGGTCCGGTGAGATGGCCGCCGCGCAGCAGGCTCAGCGAACCGATCAGGATGACGCTGTAGGCCATCATCGCCACGCCCAGGCGGCGGCGATAGCGCTTCATGACCGGGCCGATCCGATTCCCCTTCAAACGCGAGGAGCCGACAAAGATATAGGCCATGTAGACCAGGACCCAGGCCAGGATCGCGACCAGCATCGCCGGTCCCTTAAACGGACGAGCATAGGCCAGCCAGAACGGGACGGCGGCCAAGGCCGCCACGCCGGCGAAGAACAGGAGATATCCAGGCCACCTAGGCTTTGCATCTTCCATGACAAGCAACCCTCTCAATTTGACAAGCATACTTGTCACATCGAGATGCGACCATGTCAAGGAAAGTTGTCATTTTGTCATGCAACCCAATCTAAGAGATTATGGCGCCTGACGTTTTCGGCAGCGCTTCAGGCCGCCTCGCGGTCCAGAAACGGGTCGGCCGGCGCCGCGTTGCGGGTCAGGCCGCGCCAGTGGATGGCCTCCAGGCGCTTGACCGACAGGGCGCGGCCCAGCACGCCAGGGCGCGGACGACTGACCACCTCCCAGCCGTAACGCGAGAAGCGATCACCGAAGTCGGCCCAGCGGATCACCCGCCCCCCGGCGTCCTGGCGCCAGACGGCCTTGTCGCAGCCAGGGATGCGCGCGCACCGCTCCCAGGCCTCGACGCGGCCTTGCAGGATCAGGAACCGATCATGTGCGATGCGGGCCAAGATGGCCTCCGTGGAGATTTAACCGGCCTCGCCACCCAGCGACTCGGTGAGTCGCCGCCGGCGAGGACGAGGGCTAGAATTTGTGTAACCGCACCGACTGTCCACTAGATGTGGTGCGGCGCGTTGCCGCGCGGCGGGGCTGCGACACCCATGTGCAGGCTCCGGACGGCATAGCCGCGCGCCTTCGGAAAGGCGGCAGACCTCGCGCGACAGGCGCTTCCAAACACGACGCACATACTCAAGGCCCGACCAGAACTGGACCTTCAGGTAAGCGGTAGCCTGGTAAGGCGCGAGTGAACACGCCCCGCGACCTAACGCCTCAGCGCGCTGAAGCTCAGCTCCACGCCTTGAAATGCTTGGACAATTTCAGCCCCTGGCGCTGGTAGTGCGAGCCGCCTTCGCCATACAGCCTGACGGGGCGCGCGGTCAGCGGCTCGTAGACCAGCCGCGCCACGGTCTGGCCGTCCTCCAGCAGGAACGGCGTCTCGTGGCTGCGCACTTCCAGCACGCCCTTGGAGCCCGTCGCCAGGGCCTCCTCGGTGCCGAAGCCGGGGTCGAAGAAGCCGGCATAGTGGACGCGGAACTCGCCGACCGAAGGATCGATCGGGGTCATCTCGGCCGCTTCCAGCACGGGGATCTCGATGTTTTCCTTCGAGGCCAGGATGTAGAACTCGCCCGGATCCAGCAGCAGTTCGCCGTGGCGAGCCTCTAGCGGCTCCCAATAGTCGCGCGGGTCGTGGCCGTCCTCGTGGTCCAGGTCGACGACGCCGGCGTGGCGGCGGCCGCGGAAGCCGACCAGGCCGTTCGGGCCCGGCGTCAGGTCCACGCCAACACTCTTGATCGACAGCTTGGCCGGTTCGCCGCGCTTGAGACGCAGTTGGTTCAGCCGCGTGCCGGAGCGCACGAGCACCGAGAAGGTCTGCGGCGCGATCTCCATATAGAGCGGACCGTCATAGCCGGCGTCGACGTCGTCGAAGGCGCGGCTGTGGTCGGTCAGCAGGCGCACGAACACGTCCACGCGACCGGTCGAGCTCTTGGGATTGCCGCGCGCCGAGACATTGCCCGGCAAGGCCAGGCTCTCCTGCAGCTCGGCGATGTAGACGCAGCCCTTCTCCAGCACCGCGCCCTTGGTGAGGTCCAGCTCGTGCATGGCGACGTCCTTCAGACGCTCCACCACCCGGCGGCCCAGGCCCGGCAGGAACGAGGCGCGGACGCGCCAGGCGCGCGCGCCCAGCCGCAGGTCCAGGCTGGCGGGCTGCACCTGGTCGGTGTCGAAAGGCGTGGCCGAGGTGATCGCCTCTTCGACGATCAGGTCCTCGATGGTCTGGCAGGGCAGAATCCCTGCGGCGTGGGCGTCGGTCATCGGCGCGACACTCGCCAAACCGCGACACAAAGGCAAGGCGGGAGAGACGCCAGTTCGCCTGAGACAATGTGATTTTCGCCCGTGACAATTCTCCGCTCGCGGACGGGGCGTTCAGGCTTGACCAAGACCCCCTCGCCGCTCCTTATGCCGGCGGTTTCAAGCGTAGAGAGGCAAGGCCCGTGGCCGAGGATCCAAAAGACTGGGACGTCGCGACGAAGCTCATCCGTGGGGGCATCGCGCGGTCGCAGTTCATGGAAACCGCCGAGGCGCTCTATCTGACGCAGGGCTTCACCTATGACAGCGCCGAGGCCGCCGACCGCCGCTTCTCCGGCGAGGATCCGGGCTTCGTCTATTCGCGGTTCAACAACCCGACCGTGAAGATGTTCGAGGACCGCCTGGCCCTGCTGGAAGGCGCCGAGGTTTGCCGCGCCCAGGCCACCGGCATGGCCTCGATCCACTCGGCCCTGATGGGCCTGGTCCGCGCAGGCGATCACGTGGTGGCCGGCCGCGCCCTGTTCGGCTCGTGCCGCTGGATCGTGTCGGAGTGGCTGCCGCGCTTCGGTGTCGAGACCACCTTCGTCGACGCCACCGACCTGAAGGCATGGGAAGCGGCGATCCGCCCGGGCACCAAGGCCGTGCTGATCGAGACGCCCTCGAACCCGGTCCTGGAAATCACCGACATTCGCGCCGTCTCCGAGATGGCCCACGCGGTCGGCGCCAAGGTCATCGTCGACAACGTCTTCGCCACCCCGATCTTCCAGCAGCCGCTGGAACTGGGCGCCGACGTGGTGGTCTACTCGGCCACCAAGCACATCGACGGCCAGGGCCGCGTGCTGGGCGGGGCCATCCTGACCAGCGAGGCGATCAACGAGGAATTCTACCGCGACAGCCTGCGCCACACCGGCCCGTCGCTGTCGCCGTTCAACGCCTGGGTGATGCTGAAGGGCCTGGAAACCCTGGACCTGCGCGTTCGCCGCCAGGCCGACAGCGCCCTGGCCCTGTCCAACACCATCGCCGAGCACAAGAAGGTGCAGCGGGTGCTCTACCCGTTCCGCGCCGACCATCCCGGCCACAATGTCGCCAAGGCGCAGATGAGCGGCGGCGGCACCGTGATCGCCATGGACCTCGGCTCGCGCGAGGCGGCCTTCAAGTTCCTGAACGCCCTGGAGATCGTCGACATCTCCAACAATCTGGGCGACGCCAAATCGATGGCGACCCACCCGCCGACCACCACCCACCGTTCGGTGCCCGAGGAACTGCGCCCGTCCCTGGGCGTGACCGAGGGCGGCGTGCGCCTGTCCGTGGGCCTGGAAAGCCTGGCCGACCTTCAGCGAGATGTGATCCGTGCGCTCGATCAGGCGTGAAACCTCCCCGCCGATGCAGCGGATGCGCCGCCGTCGCGGCCAGGACGGCGCGGCCTACGAGGCTCGCACGCGCGACATCGTCGTGCGCGTCTTCGCGACCTACGCGGCCGAGGAATCCTCGCCCGATCAGGGCCTGTATCTGTGGTCCTATACGGTCGAGATCGAGAACCACGGGACCGAGACGGTGACCCTGATCTCGCGGCGCTGGTCGATCACCGACGGCTTCAACCGCGTGAACGACGTCGAGGGCTCGGGCGTGGTCGGCGAGCAGCCGGAACTGAAGCCGCGCGAGGCCTTCCGCTACGTCTCCAACTGCCCCCTGCCCACGCCGTCCGGCGCGATGAAGGGCAGCTATCAGATGGTCACCGACCAGGGCGAGGTGTTCGAGGCCGAGATTCCGGAGTTCTCGCTGCACCTGCCCGGCGCGGCGGCGAAGCTGAACTAGGAGCCGTTTCGCGTCGCGCCACAAAAATCATAGATTGCATCCCGGAGCACTTCACGCGTTAATGGAGTGGATTTTTTGGGGGAAGCACGACGCGGCTCGGATACGCGAAGGCGCCTCCACGATCCGGGAGGCTCCGCGATGGCGACCTACACCATCAAGATTTTCAATCAGTCTCAGGTCACGAAGTCGTTCGTGGCGTTCCTGCAGCAACCGACCGTGGTGTCCAGTGGCGGTTCCACGCCAGTCTATACGAACGCCTGGGCGACCTTCGAGAACATCACGAATGGCGCCTGGGATTCGGTGACCTACACCGAAAACACCTATGCCTATTGGGGGCAGCCAGCTGATCGCTTGGACCACGGGACCGTGCTGGACTCCGGAGGCGTCATCGGCGTGGACTCAAGCACGAACGACACGGTCACCTTCACCAACACGGGCGCGACGGGGTTCACCGGCGTGAGCAGTCCCGGTCACGCGCAGAACGGGTCATTCCAGATCGTGACGAGCAGCGACTTCACGCCGATCAGCAACTTCGTCTTCGGCCTAGCTACCGATAACGGCGGCGCGATCCCCTCGCCCGTCGCGACCTTCAACGCCGCGCCGAACGAACGATACAACATCACGCCCGTGGTGAAGTTCTACGTCGCCGACACCGCCTGTACGCCCGGCGAGGTCATCGACATGGACGCGATATCGAACGACTACGCCGCGATCGACTTCACCGGCCGCTCGGAGACGACGGCCACCGTGATCCAGGAACCGAATGGCGCTTACACCGTCGTCTATGAGTGACGACTTCGGGCCCGGCGGTCAGGCCGCCGCCGGCGCGTCCAGCTTGTAGACGCGCGAGCAGTACTCGCAGGTCACGTGGATCTTGCCGTCGGGCTCGACCATGTCGGCGACTTCCTCGGCCGAGAACGAGTCCATCACCACGGCGATGCGCTCGTCCGAGCAGCGGCAGAACGCCCGCATCGGCTTTTCTTCCAGCAGCCGCACGCCGTCCTCGTTGAACAACCGCCACAGCAAGGTCGGGGTCGTGAGGGTCGGGTCGACCAGCTCGTCCTCGCCCGTGGTCTCGAACAGGGCCTGGACGTGGGTCCAGGCGTCCTGGGTGTCGCCGCGGGACTGATCGCCCGCGATCATCTGGATCAGGATGCCGCCGGCGCGCCACTTCGGCCCTTCGCCGGTGTCGACCTGGCCGACGGCCAGGCGCACGCGGGTCGGGGTCTGTTCCGACTGGGCGAAGTACTGCTCGGCGCACAGGGCCAGGGTCTCGCCTTCGATCGGCGTGACACCCTGATAGCGGTCCATGTCCGCGCCCTGGTCCAGGGTCATGATGAACACGCCGCCGCCCAGCAGGGTCTTGGCGCCCGGACGCGTGAAGCCTTCCGAGAGGGCCGCGACCTCCTCCGGGTCGAACCGGCAGTAGCCGCGCAGGCCGCCGCTGGTGTCATAGTCGACCACGACGTAGCGCACGGGGCCGTCGCCCTGGGCCTGGATGATCAGCCGGCCCTCGAACTTCAGGCTGGAGCCGACCAGGGCGGCCAGCGCGCAGGCCTCGCCCAGCAGGTTGGCGACGGGCTCCGGATAGGCGTGGCGGGTCAGCACCTGGTCGACGGCGTCGCCCAGGCGGACCACGCGGCCGCGCACGGGCAGGCCTTCGATCTGGAATGCGGAAACGACGTCGTCGAGGACGCCAGGATTGGAGGCGATGTCGGTCATGGGGAGGCTAGATAGGATGAGGGGGTGACAATTGCGAGGGCGCCGCCCCGACTGCCCTACCCGATCGCTCCGAACACCCACGCCAGCACGGACTTCTGGGCGTGGATGCGGTTCTCCGCCTCGTCCCAGACCAGCGAGCGCGGGCCGTCCAGCACGGCGTCGGTGACTTCCTCGCCCCGGTGGGCCGGCAGGCAATGCAGGAAGACGCCGTCGCCGGCGGCCAGATCCATCAGGGCGTCGTCGACCTGGTAGGGCTCCAGAGCCGCCAGGCGCTCGTCATGGTCGGTGTCGCCCATCGAGACCCAGGTGTCGGCTACGACGACGTCGGCCCCGGCGACGGCCGCCTTGACGTCGGTGGTCATGCTCACCTTGCCCTGCAGGCTCTCGGCGCGGGCCAGGTCGTGCAGGTCGGCGTGATAGACCGCCGGGCAGGCGATCTTCAGCGTAAAGCCCAGCAGCGGCGCGGCGTGGATGAAGCTGGAGCAGACATTGTTGCCGTCGCCGACCCAGGCGATCGTCTTGCCGGCGATCGGGCCGCGATGCTCCTCGATGGTGAGGATATCGGCCATGATCTGGCAGGGGTGGCTCTTGTCGGTCAGGCCGTTGATCACCGGCACGGTGGCGACCTGGGCGAAGCGCTCGACGTCGGCGTGGCTGTTGGCGCGGATCATCACCGCGTCGACCATGCGCGACAGCACCTTGGCGGTGTCCTCGATGGTCTCGCCCCGGCCCAACTGCATATCCGACGAGGTCGAGATGATGGCGCTGCCGCCCAGCTGGCGCATGGCCGCGTCGAACGAGAAGCGGGTGCGGGTCGAGTTCTTCTGGAAGATCATCGACAGCACGCGGTCCTTGGCCGGCGCGTCGGCGTCGACCTTGCCCTGCGGCCAGCCCTTGCGGGCGGCCTTGCGGGCGTGGGCGTCGTCGAGCAGCAGGCGCAGGGTCGCGCCGTCCAGCTTCCACAGGTCGATGAAGTGCCGGGGTTGAGTCATCGGACTATCCCTAATTCCCGTCTCCCCGGCGAACGCCGGGGCCCAGAGTCATCCTGGAAGTCAGCGGGCTTGATCTGGGTTCCGGCCTTCGCCGGGAAGACGGAGATGAGTGTTTTAGGCTGCGGCCTTGGCGCGAGCGACCTCGCAAGCCTTCTCAAGCTTGGAGATCGCCTCGCTGGCTTCCTCGATGGTGAGGTTCAGCGGCGGCAGCAGGCGCACGCAGTTGTCCCCGCCGCCAGCCACCAGCAGGTGCTGGTCGCGGGCCAGGGCCATGAACTCGCGATTGTTGGGGATCAGCTTGACCCCGATCAGCAGGCCCTTGCCGCGGATGTCGACGATGACGTCCGGGAAGCGATCCTTCAGACCGTTCAGCTGCTGGGTGAAGTAGCCGGCGACGGTCTTCACGTTGTCGAGGATCTCGGGCGTGTTGATCGTGTCGAAGGCCGCCTTGCCGACGGCCATGGCCAGCGGGTTCCCGCCGAAGGTCGAGCCGTGGACGCCCACGACCATGCCCTTGGCCGCTTCGGTCGTGGCCAGGCAGGCGCCGATCGGGAAGCCGCCGCCCAGGGCCTTGGCCACGGCCATGATGTGCGGCTCGCCGCCCGGAGCCCATTCGTAGGCGAACAGCTTGCCGGTCCGGCCCATGCCGCACTGGACCTCATCGTAGATCACCAGGACGCCGTGCTCGTCGCACAGCTGGCGCAGGCTGACGAGGCAGTGCTCGGGAATCGAGCGCGCGCCGCCCTCGCCCTGCACGGGCTCGACGATGATCGCCGCCGTGGTCGGGTTGGCGATGGCGGCCTTCAGGGCGTCGTGGTCGCCGAACTTCAGCTGGCTGTAGCCCGGCAGGCGCGGACCGAAGCCCTCGACATAGCTGGGATTGCCCGAAGCGTTGACCGCCGCGTACGAGCGGCCGTGGAACGAGCCGTCGAAACCGTAGATCTCGGTCCGCTCGGGCTGGCCGTTGGCGGTGTGATACTTGCGGGCCGTCTTCAGCGCGCACTCGATCGCCTCGGTGCCCGAGTTGGTGAAGAACACCACGTCGGCGAAGCTGTGGGCGCACAGCTTGTCGGCCAGCTCTTCCTGCTCGGGGATCCGATAGATGTTGGAGACGTGCCAGAGCTTTTCGCCCTGAGTCTTCAGCGCCTCGACCAGGACGGGGTGGGCGTGACCCAGGCCGTCGGTGGCGATGCCGGCCACGCAGTCCAGGTACTCGCCGCCGTCCGTAGAGAACAGGCGCGCGCCTCGGCCTCGCTCGAACGCCAGCGGGGCGCGGTTGTAGACGCCCATGATGTGGTGCTGCGAGGGGTTGGACGACGTCGCGGTGCTCAAGACCGGCCTCCCAAAAAGGAAAGAAGCCCCCGCGCGTGAGCACGGGGACCGGAAGGCCGCAGGTTGTCGCCGTGGAACGACGTCCTGTCAATCAACGGACTGTGAAGGCCGCTGAAAAACCGACGAGTTTTCGGCTCGCCGACGCCGGCGGCCTCAGCTCTTCAGGCGATAGCCGGTGACGAACAGGCGCCAGCACCACAGGAACATCCCCGCGGTCAGCACGCCCATGCTGATCACGCCGATCAGGATCGAGCCGTCGGCGTGGCCGATGAAGCCGTAACGGAAGCCGTCGATCAGATAGAAGAACGGGTTGAAATGGCTGGCCGAGCGGAACGGCTCGGGCAGCTTGTCGACCAGGTAGAAGGTGCCCGACAGGAAGGTCATCGGCATGATCAGGAAGTTGGTCACGGCCGCCAGCTGGTCGAACTTCTCGGCCCACAGGCCGGCCAAAATGCCGGCCAGGCCCAGGATCAGCGAAGCCGTCACGGCGAAATAGACGATGGCCCAGGGGTGGGCCAGCTGCAGCCCCGCGCCCGGCAGCACGCCGATGACCAGGGCGGTGACGGCTCCAACCACGACGCCGCGCGTCGCCGCGCCCAGGGCGAAACCCAGAACCTGCTCCAGCGCCGACAGCGGCGGCGTCAGGAAGTCCGGCGTCAGGCCCATCATCTTGGCCTGGATCAGCGACGACGACGAATTGGCGAAGGCGTTGTTCAGGATCGCCATCATGATCAGGCCCGGGGCCACGAAATGGCCGAAGGTCACCCCGCCCACGGCCGGCCGGCTGGCGCCCACGGCGACCACGAAGACCAGCATGTAGAGCAAGGTGGTGACCACCGGCGCGGCCACCGTCTGGGTGCCGACCTTCCAGAACCGGCGGATTTCGCGCTGATACAGCGTGGCGAACCCGGACCAATTCCAGCCGTGATAGTCGCGCGGCTGCGGCGGAATGACGCTGTCGGCCATGTCTCTCATACGCTCAACCCGTTGTGTTGCTTGGCCATGTGCGCCCTGAGGCGCCTTTCCGCAAGCTTGGGCTTGCCGGAATCAACATCTTGTTTCTGTGGACAGAGTCGTTACCGCCTATTGTGCGCCTTAACACATTCTTTACGATATCTAGTAGGACGACCGCCGGCGGGGCGGTTTGAACACCAGATATGGGGTGAGGAGCGTGGGGACGCGCTTCACCTCCATCCAAACGGCGGAGACGGGTTATGAGCTGGACCGACGAACGGGTTTCGACCTTGAAGAAGCTCTGGCTGGACGGCCTTTCCGCCAGCCAGATCGCCAAACAACTGGGCGGCGTCACGCGCAACGCCGTCATCGGCAAGGTGCACCGCCTGGGCCTCTCGGGCCGCGCGGCCCCCTCGCAGCCGGCGCGTCCGGCGTTCAAGGCTCCGCGTCCGGCGCGTCCGGCCGCCCAGGCCATGCCCTCGGCGCCGCGTCGCGTGACGCCGGTCGAGGCGCCGTCGTCGGTTCCGGCGGCCTCGGCCTCGACGCCGCCATCGCTGCCGGCCTTCCGGCATGAGGAGCCGGGTTCGGCCACCGTGCTGACCCTGGGCGCGCACATGTGCAAGTGGCCGATCGGCGATCCTTCGACGGACGGCTTCACCTTCTGCGGCCGTCGCTCGTCGGACGGCCCCTACTGCATCGAGCACGCCCGCGTGGCCTACCAGCCGCAGCAGACCAAGAAGAAGGGCGGCGCCACCGAGCTCGCCCGTTCGCTTCGCCGCTACATCTAAGAACAACAATAGTCTCTCAGGCGGCGGATCCCGGGGCGCTCACGCGCCCCGGGATTTTCCATTTCTCGAGGCGGTCTCGCGACTGCCCGGGATTTTCCATTTCCGGGGGACGTTCTAGATAGGACGCATGACGGACCTCGCGCCGAACGATTCCAACGCCCCGCCCTATTCGGTCTCCGAGCTGGCCTTCGCCCTGAAGCGGACGCTGGAGGACCGCTACGGCTTCGTGCGGCTGCGCGGCGAACTGTCCAAGGTCACTCACCACGGCAACGGCCACGTCTACCTGACCATCAAGGACGACAAGTCCGCGATCGACGGCGTGGTCTGGAAGGGCAATGTCCGGGCCTTGAGCGTGCGGCCCGAGCATGGGCTCGAGGTCATCGTCACCGGCAAGATCACCACCTATCCGGCCGGCTCGCGCTACCAGATCGTCATCGACAGCATGGAAGCCGCCGGCGTCGGCGCGCTTCTGGCGCAACTCGAACGCCTGAAGGCCAAGCTGGCCGCCGAAGGCCTGTTCGCGCCCGAGCGCAAGAAGCCCCTGCCCTCGATGCCGGCCGTGGTCGGCGTCATCACCAGCCCGACCGGCGCGGTGATCCGCGACATTCTCCATCGCATCCGCGACCGCTGGCCCTGCCAGGTGCTGGTCTGGCCGTGCGTCGTCCAGGGTGACGCCGCCGCCGGCCAGGTCAGCGCGGCCATCCGGGGTTTCAACGCCATCCAACCCGGCGGCCCCGTGCCGCGCCCCGACATCCTGATCGTGGCGCGCGGCGGCGGTTCGGTCGAAGACCTCTGGGCCTTCAACGACGAGGGCCTGGCCCGCACCGTGGCCGAGGGAACCATCCCGCTGATCTCGGCGGTCGGTCACGAGACCGACACCACCCTGATCGACTTCGTCTCCGACCGCCGCGCCCCCACCCCGACGGCCGCCGCCGAAATGGCGACGCCGGTGCTGGCCGAGCTGCGCGCCCTGATCTCGGATTTCGACCGCCGCCTGAACCGCTCGGGCGCGCGCCTGATCGAGGACCGCCGCACGCGCCTGGTCAGCGCCGCGCGCGGCCTGCCGCGTCCCGACGACATCCTGGCCCTGGCCCAGCAGCGCTTCGACATCGCCTCCGGACGCCTCGACGCGGCCCTGCACCGCAACACGACGGTCCACGCTCAAGAGTTGCTGAAGGTCACCGCGCGCCTGACGCCGGAGGTGCTGACCCGGCAGCGCGCCATCAAGGCCGAGCGTGTGGGCGACCTTGGCCGCCGCCTGGACCTGGCCGCCCGCCGCGCGCCCGACCGCGTCGCCCAGCACGCTCGCCTGCCCGCCCTGTGGCAGCGCCTGAACGCGGCGGGGAAACGTCGCCTGCAGCGCGATGTCGACCGCCTGTCCAGCCTGGAAAAGCTGCGCCAGTCGCTGAACCCCGAGCGGCCGCTGGAACTGGGCTTCGCCCTGGTCCGCAAGGGCGACGGAACGCTGGCGCGTTCGGCGGCCGACCTTGTCTCCGGCGAACGCGTGAACCTGAAGTTCAAGAGCGGCGACCGCGACGCGGTGATAGACGGCGAAGGCGGGTTCGTCCCACCGCCAGCGCCGGTGTCCGTCCCCGCGCAGAAGCCCCGCCCCAAGCCGGCGGCGCCGAAGACCGATCAGGGCGATCTGTTCTGAAGCCCCGCATTGGCGTAGAGTAAGAGCCATGAACGCTTTCGATCGTGATCTCGGCAAGTCCGACGGCTTGGCCGTCCTGCACTATGGCGACGGCGAGTACGCCGTGCTCAGCCCCGGCCGCTTCGTGCTGTGCGCCATCACCAACAAGCAGATCCCGCTGGAGGGCCTGCGCTACTGGAGCCCCGAGCACCAGGAAGCCTATGCTGGTCCCGCCGAGGCGCTGAAGCGTTGGCAGGGAGCCTGAGCCGCCGCGCGGTCCTCGCCGCGCTTCCGCTCTCGGCCGCCCTCACGACGACGACCCGCGCCGCCGCGCCCGGCCTGTCGTTGACGGGCCGGTTCGTCCAGGGCGGCTACGCGGTGGGCCGCACCACGCCTCGCGCGGTGATCGATCTCGACGGCCAGGTGCTGACCACCGCCTCGGCGGAGGGCTGGTTCGTGATAGGCTTCGACCGCGATGCGCCGCCGACCAGCAAGATGACGATCACCACGCCCGACGGCTCGGCCTCCGACGAGCGGGCTGTCGCGATCGGCGACTTCGACGTCCAGCGCATCGATGGCCTGCCGCCCGAACAGGTGACGCCGACCGACCCGGCGCTGCTGGAGCGGATCACCGCCGAGAACCTGCGCAAGGTGGCCGGCTTCGCCAGCCAGGTCGACCTGGAGGGATTCCGCGACGGCTTCATACTTCCGGTTGCAAGCGCGCGGCGTTCAGCCCGGTTCGGCGGCCAGCGCATCCTCAACGGCGAGCCCAAACGTCCCCATTATGGGGTTGATCTGGCCACGCCCGTGGGCGCGCCGGTGCGCGCGCCAGCCGGCGGCCTGGTGTGTTTCGCCGAGACCGGATTGCACTACGAAGGCGGTCTCGTCCTGGTCGATCACGGCCAGGGCCTGGTCACCGCCTATCTTCACCTGTCGAAAATCCTCGTCCCGGCGGGCACTTACGTCAAGCAGGGCCAGCTGATCGCCGAGACGGGAAAGGCAGGCCGGGCGACCGGGCCGCATCTGTGCTGGCGCATGAAGTGGCGCGGCCGCAATCTCGACCCGTCACTGCTGGTCGGCGCCGGCCCCTTCCGCGCTTGAAATTCTGGCATTTCGCCCCTGGCGCGAATTTCAATCCTTAGGTAGCTATGCCGCCGCATCGGGACATGGAGACGCGGGGGAGCGGCTTCGGGGTTCCGATCTTCCCGTATGATTTGAGGAGGCGGCTTCCGCATGTCGGCGGCGTTCGAAAAGCTGCGCTTTTTGCTGGTGGATGATAACCAGCACATCCGGTCGATCGTCTCCGCGATCCTCAAGGGCGTGGGCGTTCGGCACATCCGTGAAGCCATGGACGGGGCCGAGGGCCTGCAGATCCTGCGCGACTGGCAGACCGACATCGCCATCGTCGACTTCAAGATGACCCCCCTGGACGGGGTGCAGTTCACCCAGTTGGTCCGCAACTCGCCCGACAGCGTCGACCCGTTCCTGCCCGTCATCATGCTGACCGGCTTCGCCGAGCGTCACCGCGTGTTCGAGGCCCGCGACGCCGGGGTGACCGAGGTGGTGGTCAAGCCGGTGACGGCCCGCTCGCTGCTGGACCGGATCAACACGGTGATCTTCCACCCGCGGCCGTTCATCCGTTCGGGGGACTATTTCGGCCCCTGCCGCCGCCGTCGCGTCGACCCGCACTATAGCGGCCCCTTCCGCCGCTCCGGCGAGAAGGACGCGCCTGCCGACACGCTGGAGATCTAGAGCCTGCTAAAGGGCTCTAGGCGCTGGCGTCCTGGGCCGCGCGTTCGCGCTCGGCCAGTTCCGCATAGACCTCGTTCGGCCAGCGGCGGTGAACCCAGAACCACTCGGCCGGCCGCTCGCGGATGCGGTCTTCCATGAAGGCGTTGATCATCCGCACCCCGGCCTCGATGTCGGCCGTGCGGTTGCCCGTGTTGGGCGGGACGATCGGCGCGTGCACCACCGCCCGGAACCGCGCGCCCTTCAACCGCTGCACGGACATCGGCTGCAGCACCGTGCCAAAACGGATCGCCATCCGCGTCGGAGCCGGCGCGGTGCGGGCGTCGTGGCCGAAGAACGGGGCCGCCACGCCGCTGTTGAACTTCTGATCGTTCATCAGGGCGACCGACCGTCCCTCCATCATGCCCTTCAGCAGTTCGCGGGACCCGTCGCCGCCCTTGGGCGCGAACAGCCGCACCCCGTAGCGGAAGCGGCTGTCGCGGATGCGCTTGTCGACATAGGGGTTGTTGGCCGCGCGATAGGTCATCTCGCAGATCACGCCGCTGTCGACGATGGCCGCCGGCATGACCTCCCAGTTCGACAGGTGCCCGGAGACGAACACCACCGGCGTCTTCTGCTCGGCGATCTGCGCCAGGCGCTCGGCATTGACCACCTCGACCCGGCCGGTGGACGGCAGGATCTTGTCCATCAACGGAAACTCGGCGAACGAGCGGCCCAGGCCCTCCCATTGCTCGTCCAGAATCCGCGCGTGCCAGGCGGCGTCCTTTTCCGGAAAGGCCAGCTTCAGATTGCGGGTCGCCACCTTGTGCGCGCCGCTGAGCGGCCCGAACGTGCGGCCCAGCCAGCCGCCGAAGTCCGAAGCGCGGTCCACGCCCATCAGACGCACAGCGCCGATAAAGAGGTCGAAGCCCAGGGCCTCCAACCGCCACAGAATGTCCTGAACCCAGGGCTGACGCTTATCCGACATAGGTCCTAAGTAGGCTGTCTCGCATATCTCGCGCAACGTCGCCCAGAGCGCGTTAGGCGGCGAAGCCGCGCGCGCTCTGGACCAACGCGCTCTTGCCCGGCACGCGACTTGCGGCTGTCAGCCCAGGCCGTTCCGTTTCGGGACGGCTCGAGAAAGCTAGGGGGCACGGCTTCCATGGGTAACGACATCGATACGCACCTGGGCAAACGCCTGCGTCGCCGCCGTCGTCTGCTGGGTTTGACCCAGCAACAACTGGCGGGCGCCGTCGGCGTGCGATTCCAGCAGATTCAAAAGTACGAGTGCGGCGCCAACCGCATCTCCGCCGCGCGTCTGTGGCAACTGTCCGAGGCCCTGGAAGTGCCGGTCGGCTACTTCTACGACGGCCTGTCGGACGTGCGCCGCGAGGCCGCCGGCGAGTCGGCCGAGGGGGGCGAGATGTTCGCTCGCAAGGAGACGCTGGACCTGATCCGCGCCTACTACCTGCTGGGCGAGCGTCCGCGCCGTCGCCTGCTGGACCTGGCCAAATCGCTGAACGGCGGCGGTCCCGAGCACGCGGACGCCTGACAACGGTAGCTTACGTGAGGCGGGGGCGCTAAACCCCCGCTCATGACGCTTTCCGCTGACCGGCTCACGGCGCTCGACGCCTTCATCATCGATCTGAACCGCGCGTCCGCGGATGCGATCTTGCCGCTGTTCCGGGCCGACCATGGCCTGGAGGACAAGGGAGCCGGCAAGAACCTCCCGCGCGACAGCCACGCGGCGTTCGACCCCGTGACCGAGGCCGACCGCGGCGCGGAAGCGGCGATCCGCAAGCTGATCGGCGAGCGGTTCCCCGAGCACGGCGTGATCGGCGAGGAGTACGGCGAGGACCGTCCGGACGCAGAGTTCGTCTGGGTGCTGGACCCGATCGACGGCACGCGCGCCTTCATCTCCGGCCTGCCGCTGTGGACCACCCTGGTCGGCCTGCGCCATCAGGGTCGCCCGGTGCTGGGCTCGATCGGCCAGCCCTATGTCGGCGAGCTGTTCATCGGCCACGCCGGCGGCTCGCGCCTGCTGGCGCAGGGCCGGGAGACGCCGATCAGGGTCCGCGAATGCGCCGACCTGACCGACGCCGTCATCGCCACCACCGATCCCGACGCCTGCTTCGACGGAGCCGAACGCGGCGCCTGGCTGCAGGTGCGCTCGGCCGCCAAGCTGGCCCGCCTGGGCTGCGACGCCTACGCCTACGCCATGGTCGCCATGGGCAAGATGGACATGGTCATCGAGGCCGGCCTCAAATCCTGGGACATCGAGGCCGCCATCCCCGTGATCGAGGGCGCCGGCGGCCTGGTCACCAACTGGCGCGGCGAGCCGGTCGGCCCGAACGGCGGCCAGATGGTCATCTCGGGCGATCGCCGCCCGCTGGACGAGGCCCTGGTCAGTCTGAAGCGTTCGGCGAAATAAACGGCTCGCGCGGAGCGACCGGATCGACCGCCTCGTCGAAGGTCTTCCAGAACAGCGCCCGGCGGGGATCGGTCTCGATCAGGATCTCGTGGAACGCGCCCGGGACCTCGACATAGCGGCCCTTGGGGATGCGGCGGGCGATCGACTCCGCGTCGGCGTTCAGCACGCGGTTGTCCAGTTCGGCCCCGACGATGGTCACGGGGATCTGGATCTTCTCGACGCCCTTGCTTCCCCGCAACCAGGCGCAGGCCGAGATCGCGAAGTCGGCCCAGCCCCAGGTCATGCCGCCCAGGGCGATCTCAGGATCGGCCCTTAGCTGCGCCTGGTAGCGATCAAAGCGCGTCTCGTCATGGGTCAGGGCGTCCCCCTGGAAGGTCTGGACCAGCGGGTCGTAGGCGGCGGACACATAGTCGCCGGCCAGACCGACCCGCGACATCGTCCAGGCCAGGGGCCTGGCCAGCCAGGGCGGCACGCCCGCGGTGTTCAGGCCCAGCATCGGCGCGGACAGCACGGCGGCGTCGAAACGGGTCTCGCCATGGGCCAGGGCCAGCATGGTCAGGCAGCCGCCCATCGAGTGGGAGACGGCGATCCACGGTCTGGGCATCCGCGCCTCGAACGCGTCGAGCAGCGCCTTGTGGTCGGAAATGAAGGTCTTGAAGCCCCGGGCATGGCCCCTGAGGCGGTCCGGCAGGCCGCGGGCCGACAGCCCCTGCCCTCGCCAGTCATGCAGCAGCACGGCGAAGCCGCGGCTCAGAAGGTCCTCGACGACCTCGAAATATTTCTCGATCGGCTCGCTGCGTCCGGGGCTGACCACCACCGAACCCCGCGCGGGCCCTTGCGGGAAAAACGTCGCGGCGCGGAGGGTCGCCCCATCCGCGCCGCTAAACCATTCGGCCCCAGTCGAATTTGGGCCGTGATCGGGAACCGGAGCCTCGGGAATCGAGACCAGACGCGCCGGTTCTTCCGTCATCTCAAGTTAGCGCATCTTGGCGAACAGCGCGCCCATCTTGGGCTGCAGCGCCATGGCCGTGCCCATGTCCGACAGCTTCAGCTTGCCGGTCATGACCGCCATGGTCGGGTCCAGCGAGCCGGCGCCCATGGCCAGCAGATCGTCCAGGCTGAGCGTCATGGTCAGGTCGGCGGGCTTGTCTTCGTTGGTCACCGAGCCGCCATCGATATGGATGACGCCGGCGTCCTTCAGATCAAACTTGAGGCTCTTGCCGAGACCGCTGTCGTCGCCCACGGCGCCCTTGATGCGATCGGTGATTTCCTGAAGCGTGGCCATGAGCGCGATCTCCCTCTGCGCGAAAAAGTGTGGCGAATAGCTAGACCGGGCCGTCCTGTTAAGTAAACACCGTTCAGACGACCCAGGGTCTTATTTCTTCCCGTCGTAGAACCCGACCTTAGTTGGCGTTTTTGTCAACTTTACCCGTACGGCGCCCTGATGATCGGCGGGACGGAAATAGGGCGTCCCTTCTGCCCGCGGCAGCGACGCGATGTGTCCATCGGCGAAGATCGCCACGCCGCCGTCGGCTTTGGGAAAGGCGACGCCGGTCATCTTCGGAGCCATGAACGCCATCGGACCGGCGGCCTTGCCGATCACGGTGTTGGCCTCGTTGACCGTCGCGACCAGCTCGCGGGCGTCATACTCGGCGGCCGGCTTCAGTTGAGCGCCAAAGTTCATCATCGAGCCCATCTTGGCGTCGGATGGCACGTCGAGAACCAGGGTCGGGTCGCCGTCGAGCTGAGACAAGGTCGGCAGGCTGTCGAAATAACCGTCGGCGTTGACCGGCAGCGGCGTGCGCGCGCCGTTCTTCTCCACCATGACGACCTTCAGGTTCGACGCGGGCTTGCCGTCGCGCTTGAGGGCGTAGGACAGCTTGACCCGCGCTCGTTCGGCGGCCGGAACCTTGAGATAGCGGTCCAGGAACGGCAGCACCTTGGAGGCCGGCGCGGTCTTCTCGGCCAAGGCGGGCGTGGAGGCGGCCAGGGCGGCGATCAGGATCAGCGAAGCGGCGCGTTTCATTTGGGCTTCACGAACTTGAGGGTCATGCGGTCGCTTTCGCCGATGGCGTCATATTTGGAATGGTCGAAGCCAGCCTCGGCCGGCTCCCCACGGGGTGCGGAAAGGCGCGTCGGCGGCAGGGTCCAGACGCCGAACGGGTGGTCCTTTGTGTCCCGGGCGTTGGCGTTGATCTCGCTGGTCCCGGCTAGGACGAAACCGGCCTCCCTGGCCATCTGGATCACGTAGTCCTGCTGCACATAGCCGTCGGCGGCCAGCACGTCCTGCACCCGGCCCGGCTCGCCGCGGTGCTCCTCGACGCCCAGGATACCGCCCGGCTTCAGGGCCGCCAGGGCGTCCTTGAAGGCCTTCTCGGCGATGCCGCCGGCCATCCAGTTGTGCAGGTTGCGCAGGAACAGCACCAGGTCGACCGTCCCCGCCGGGGCCACCGGACCGCTGGTCGGGCCGAAGGCGGTGAAGGTCACCTCGCCGTAGATCTTCTTCTTTTCCGACAGCTTGCGACGGTAGGCCTCGACGATCTCCGCCGCGGCCGGCTCCGACGGATCGTCGGTCTGCAGTTCGGCTTCGTAGAGCTTGCCGTGGGTCTCGGCCAGGAAAGGCGCCAGGATGTCGGTGTACCAGCCCGCGCCGGGCCAGAACTCGACCACCGTCTGGCCGGGCTTCAGCCCCCAGAACTTCAGGGTTTCGACCGGATGGCGCCAGGCGTCGCGGGCGCGGTCGGCGGGCGGTCGCCAGTCGCCGGCCACGACCGCCTCGATGGTCGCCGGCCCGGCCTTCTGGGCCGCCTTGGCCTCGGTCTTGGCCGGGTCGTTCTTCTTGCCGCAGGCCGAGAGTCCCAGCGCGCCAACGCTCGCCAGGACTCCTCGCCGCGACCAATACCGAGCTGGAAGCATCATTCCCCCGTAATGCAGCCAGCCTGCCAGCCGACCTTGACCAAAGTCAGGCGGGTCAAACCTAGGCGGGCTTGCGGAAGCGCAGGGTCATGCGGTCGCTCTCGCCGATCGCGTCGTATTTGGCGCGGTCGAAGTTCGGATTGGCCGGCTGGCCGCCCGGCGCGGTGCGCTTGGTCGGCGGCAAGGTCCAGACGCCGAAGGGGTGGTCCTTGGTGTCCTTGGGGTTGGCGTTGATCTCGGACTTGGCGTCCAGCTTGAAACCAGCTTTCTCGGCCAGGGCGATCACGGTGGCGGTGTTCAGATAGCCGTCGGCGCCGGCGTCCTTTTCCGAGCGCGGATCGGCGCGGTGATCCTCGACGGCCAGCACGCCGCCGGGCTTCAGCACGGCGAAGAAGTCGGCGAACACCTTGTCGGCCATGCCCGGCGCCTGGGTCCAGTTGTGGACGTTGCGGGCAGTCAGCACGAGATCGGCCGAACAGGGCGCGCCCAACGGGCCCGACTGGGCGCCGAAATTGACGAATTGCGGCTTGCCGTATCTGGCCATGTCGGCGAAGCGGGCCTCGAAGTCGGCGCGCCCCTTCTTGGCCCCTTCCGAAATCTTGGGGTTCGACAGATCGGCGACGCCGGCGACGTAGGTCCCGCCGGTGGCCTTGGCGTAGGGCGCCAGGATCTCGGTCCAGTAGCCGCCGCCGGGCGAGATCTCGATCACGGTCTGCTTGGGCTTCAGGCCCCAGAAGGTCAGGCTCTCGATCGGGTGGCGCGCGCCGTCGCGGGCGACATCGCCGGCGGGACGGGTCGGCGAGGCGACGGCGGCCTTCAGGGCCTGGTCGGTCGAGGCGAAGGCGGCGGGCGCGGCCAGGGTGATGGCGGCGGCGAGCAACAGCATGTGGCGGCGAAGCGGCATGGGGACGTGTCCTTCGGCATAACGGAGGCGGCGACCTTAGCCGGGGCGGCCGGTGCGTCAAACGATTCACGTTCTGCGAGCTTGCGCCCCCTTGAACCCGGGAATCCGCTCACCAACTATTTTCACGAAGGCGCTGGACACCCGGGCCTTCCGGACCACTTGGCGATGCCGATTTCGGGTCGCCGACGGGACGAAACATTCGAAGACCTTGCTTGAAGAGAAGGATCTGACCCTATGCGTACGATCGACCTTTCGCCCCTGTACCGCTCGCTCGTCGGCTTCGACCGCCTCGCCGACCAGCTGGACGCCGCCGCCCGCACCGAAGCGGCCTCGGGCTATCCCCCCTACAACATCGAACGCACCGGCGAGAACGACTACCGCATCGAGATCGCGGTGGCCGGTTTCAAGCCGGACGAACTGACCGTCGAGGTGAAGGAAAACCTGCTGACCGTCACCGGCCGCAAGGCCGCCAATGACGGCGACGCCAAGCAGTACCTGCACCGCGGGCTCGCCGAGCGCAACTTCGAGCGCAAGTTCCAGCTGACCGACTACCTGATCGTCGAAGACGCCGATCTGTCGAACGGCCTGCTGTCGATCGCGCTGAAGCGTGAACTGCCCGAAGCCCTCAAGCCCCGCACGGTGGAGATCAAGTCGAAAGCCGCTTCGACCCTGATCGAAGGCGAAAAGGCCGCCTAACGGCGGCGCCTCTTCCCAGTCTCCCCTCAATCCCCTCTGAACTTGGGCGGCGCAGCGATGCGCCGCCTTTTTCCGTTCAGGGCAGCGAGAAATCCAGGCCCTGAACCTGGCTCAGATCCACCTGGCGGAAACTGGCCTTGGCCACCCGAGCGCCGGTGAAGTCCGAGCCGCGCAGGTCGGCGCCGTCGAAGACGGCTTCGCTGAGATCGGCCGCCTGGACCAGGGCGTAGCGTATGCGCGCGCCCTGCAGGTTCGACTGGGTCTGGCGCGCCGGCCCCAGCGGCAGCGGCGACAGGAAGGCCTGGCGCAGGTCCGCCTTGGTCAGGTTGGCGCCGGTCAACCGGGCGCCGCGCAGATCCGCCTTGGTCAGGTTGGCCATGCGCAGGTCGGCGTTCTGCAGGTTCGCGCCCTGCAGCTGAGCGCCCGAGAGATCCAGGCCGACCATGCAGGCGCCCTTGGCGCTCATCGCCGTCAGGCGCAGACCCTTCAGCTTGTCGCCCAGCGGACGCAGGTCCTCGCCGTCCAGGCGGGCGGCCGCGCCCTCCTTGCCGCCGGTCTGGCACCAGCGCTGGTTGCCCAGGCAGCGATTGTAAAGTTCCTGAGCCTTGCCGATCGCCTCGCGGGTCACCGTGACCACCGCGCCGGTCATGCTGGCGCCGCTGGTGCGGGCCGTGGAGGTGTCCACCCCGGCCATCACCGCGCCCGACAGGTTCGCGCCTTCGAGATTGCAGCCCTTGACGTCGGCCCCGTCGAGGATGGCCCCGACCAGATTGGCTTCCTTGAGGTTCGCGCCCGCCAGCTTGGCGCCCCTCAGCGAGCAGTCGCTGAAGTCGGCCTTGAACGCGGAGACGCCCTCGAACTGCGAGCCGTCCAGGGTGGCGCCCGAGAAGTTGACCTCGTCCACCTCCCCCTGGCGGGTTTCGTGGCGCATGGTTTCGAGGCCCTTGCGGGGATGCGGGATGGCGATCTGACCTTCGCGGAAGTCGGCCTGGGTCAGGTCGGCCTGGGCGAGGTTGGCGCCGCGCAGGCAGGCGCCGCGCAGATCCGCGCGGACCAGCGAGGCCTGTCGCATGTCGCTCTTGCGCAGGTCGCAGCCAAACAGGCTGGCGCGGTCCAGCTTGGTGCGGACCATGCGGCAATTTTCGAGGACGGAAGCGGTCAGGTCCGCGTCAGTCAGATTCCGGAACGACAGATCTAGGCCCGACAGCTGCATGAAGCGTAGGGAGGCGCGTTTGCCGCCCTGCTTGCCGGTAACGAATTTCTCGTGCGCCGTTACGATCATGTCGAGCTCGGCTTGGCTCAGGCGACGACGCCCGACCACGCTTTGCGCGGCGTTCATAACGTTGGTTCCCCGTTAGGTGCTTTTCTGAGTTACGCGCACTCTAGCGACGAGGGACGAGCGAAGCGTTAAGCATGCGTCCTTTTGTCGCGTTATTTTCTCAGATCACGTCGTCCAAGCCACGCGCCGCCAGGCGGATCGCGCCGGTCAGGTCGACGTCCTTGAGCTGAGCTCCGGTGAAGTTGGCGCGCGACACGTCCGCCCCGGCCATCCGGGCCTGGCGAAGGTCGGCGCGCGCCAGATCGGCGTTGGCCAGGATGGCGCCCGTCAGGTCCACTGGCAGCACGCGGTCGGCGGCGATCAGCAGCGGCCCCAGTTGGGCGTCGCGCAGGTCCGAGCCGGTCAGCTTGGCACCCTTCAGCCGCGCGCCGCGCAGGTCGGCCCGGCGCAGGTTGCAGGCGCGCAGGTCGGCGCCGTCCAGTTGCGCGCCCTGCATCTGCACGCCTTCCATGTCGAGGCCGTAGAACACCGCGGCCTTGGCCGAGAGGGCCGTCAGGTTGAAGCCCCGCACCGAACGCAGATTGCGCAGGTCGGCCTTGTCGAACACCGACGGCTTGCCCTCGGCGCCGCCCGTGTCGATCCACCGCGCGTGGTCGGCGATCATCTGCTCGTACGGCAGGTCCGAGACGCTGGTGCCCGACGGCTTGTCGGTCAGGGCCCCTTCCAGATTGGTGTCGTTGATGTTCCACGACATGGTCTTGGCGCCGACCAGGATCGTGTTGCGCAGGTCGGCCCCGGCCAGATTGGCGCCCGACAGGTCGGCCCCGGCCAGGTTCGCCCCGTTGAAATTGGCCTGCTTGAGGTTGGCGCGGACCAGCTTGGCGTCCTTGAGGATCGCGTCGCTGAAGTCGGCCTTGGTGGCGACGATGCCCGACAGGCGCGACCGCTCGAGATTCGCGCCCGACAGGTTGGCGCCCTTGGCGTAGGCCTCGCGCTGGACCGGCTCGATGACGCGATAGCCTTCCTTGCGGTCGGCGGCGGCGATGGAGCCTTCGCGCAGATCGGACTCGAACATGTCGGCGCCGGTCAGGTTGGCGCCGCGCAGGCTGGAGCCGCGCAGGTCGGCGCGACGCATCGAAGCGTCCGTCAGGTCCGCTCCCTGCAGATCCGCGCCGTAGAGATTGGCGTTGTCCAGCTTGGTCTTGCGCAGGTCGCAGCCGACCATCATCGCGCCGGTGAAATCGGCGTCGCACAGATTGCGGCCGGTCATCGACAGGCCCGACAGGTCGCAGAAGGCGAACACGGCGCGCGCCCCGCCCAGGCGGGCCGACCACAGGCGATCGTGCTTGGCGCAGATGACGTCGACATCATGCTGCGTCAGGCGCTTGTATTCCTGTGTCGTGCTGGCGGCGGCGCTCATGTCTGGCATGGAATCCCGGATAGGGGATCACCATGCGCAGAGCAAAATTAACGTCGTGTTTCCAAGGGTTTCTGGTGAAGCTTAGCCAGAATTTTACCCAACTTGGGGCAGAGCTTCCGCCCGGCTTTCGTCCAGGTAGCGAGCGCTGGTCGGCTTGAGCTGGTCGTCGAGCTCGATGACCAGCGGATTGCCCGTTGGGATCTCGACGCCGACGATCTTGTCGTTCGGCACGTTGAACAGATGCTTGACGATAGCCCGCAGCGAATTGCCATGGGCCGCGATCAGGACCGTCTCGCCGGCCTTCAGGTGCGGGGCGATATCGCTTTCCCAGTAGGGCAGAACGCGCACCAGGGTCGTGGCCAGGCTCTCGGTCGACGGCAGATCAGCGCCCTTGTAGCGGCGGTCCTTGCTGAAGTCGTACTCGCCGCCCGCGGCCAGCTCCGGCGGCGGGATATCGTACGAGCGGCGCCAGACGGTGACCTGCTCGACACCGTGCTTCTCGGCCGTCTCGGCCTTGTTCAGGCCCGTCAGGCCGCCGTAGTGACGCTCGTTCAGACGCCAGTCCTTGGTCACTGGCACGAAGCTCTGCTTGGCGGCGTCCAGGGCCAGATTGCCGGTGCGAATGGCCCGGGTCTGGACCGAGGTGAAGGCGTGGTCGATCTGGATGCCGGCGTCCTTGATCAGTTCGCCGCCCTTCTTGGCCTGGGCCTCGCCCTCGGCGGTCAGGTCGACGTCGACCCAGCCCGTGAAGCGATTTTCCAGGTTCCACTGGCTCTGGCCATGGCGGAGCAGGACGAGGGTCGGCATCGGCGGCTTCCTTCGCGGATCGGGGAGGTATGGGCGCGGGCTAAGGCTCCGCGGCCGCAGCGTCAAGCGCGGAGCAAGGCGCGATACGTCCGCCGCCCTCCTCTTCCCCCTCCCCCGCGCCGCGGCGCATGCTATAGGCGGGCCATGCCTGATCGCATTTTCATGCCGCTGATGGGACTGGTCGCCGCCGCGCTGATCGCCCTGTCCCTCGTCTGGCCGCAAGGCCAGGGCGCCCGTTCCTGGGGTCCGTTCGGCCACACGCCCGTGCAGCAGACGCCGGAGATGAAGGCCCGGATCCAAAAGGAGAAGGACGCCGCGATCCGCCGCGACCAGGCCGCCAAGAAAGCTGTCGAGGCCGTGGGCCAGATGCCGACCCAGGCCCCGCCGCCCGTTCCGCCCCAGGCCCCGCCCCAGGCCCCGCAATGAGCGCTTTCGACGCCGTCGCGGTCGGCCGTCGCGTGCTGAGCAGGGAGGCCGACGCGCTCAACACCCTGGCCGAGTCGCTGGGCGAGACCTTCGTCCGCGCGGTCGAGGCCGTGTTCGACGCCAAGGGCCGGGTCGTCTGCACCGGCATGGGCAAGTCTGGCCACGTGGCGCGCAAGATCGCCGCCACCCTGGCCTCGACCGGCACCTCGGCCATGTTCGTCCACCCGGCCGAGGCCAGCCATGGCGACCTCGGCATGATCGGTCCCGACGACGTGATCCTGGCCCTGTCGAAGTCGGGTGCGGGGCGCGAGCTCTCCGACACCCTGGCCTACGCCAAGCGCTTCTCGATCCCGCTGGTGGCCATGACCGCCGTGGCCGACAGCCCGCTGGGCCAGGCGGCGGACATCCTGCTGCTGCTGCCCGACGCTCCGGAGGCCACGGCCGAGGTCAATGCGCCGACCACGTCGACGACCCTGCAGATCGCCCTGGGCGACGCCCTGGCCGTGGCCTTGCTGGAGCGGCGCGGCTTCACGGCCAGCGACTTCCGCGTCTTCCACCCGGGCGGCAAGCTGGGCGCCATGTTGCGCACCGTCGCCGACCTGATGCATGGGCAGGACGAGCTCCCCTTGGTGAGCGCCGACGCGGCCATGCCCGACGCCCTGCTGGTGATGAGCGAGAAGCGCTTCGGCGCGGTCGGCGTCGTCGACGGCGGGGGCCTGCTGACCGGCCTGATCACCGACGGCGACCTGCGCCGGCACATGGACGGCCTTCTTCAGCACACGGCCGGCCAGGTCATGACCCAGCATCCGCTGACCATCGCGCCTGGCGCCCTGGCCGCCGAGGCGCTGAAGGTCATGAACGAGCGCCGCATCACCGTGCTGTTCGTGGTCGACGCCGGACGCCCAGTCGGCGTGCTGCATGTTCACGACCTACTCCGGGCCGGCGTGATCTAGGTCACATTCGACTTTATCGAACTTTGTCATGTGAACGCGCTAGTCGCCCGGTCTTTGGGCGGCTAAAGCCACGTCACCTAAACTGAAGCGAGCTTTCGATGTTCTCCGCGCCCCGCGCCGACCTCGTCCCGAATACCGCCGCCTACGAGAACGAGCCGTTGGTCAAGGCGACCGGCTTTCGCGAGTACGACGCGCGCTGGCTGTTCGGGCCCGAGATCAACCTTCTGGGCGTTCAGGCGCTGGGCCTGGGTCTCGGCACCTACATCCACGAACTGGGCCAGTCGAAGATCGTGGTCGGCCACGACTTCCGCTCGTACTCGACCTCGATCAAGAACGCCCTGATCCTGGGCCTGATCAGCGCCGGCTGCGAGGTCCACGACATCGGCCTGGCCTTGTCGCCGACCGCCTATTTCGCCCAGTTCGACCTCGACATCCCCTGCGTGGCCATGGTCACGGCCAGCCACAACGAGAACGGCTGGACCGGCGTGAAGATGGGCGCCCAGAAGCCGCTGACCTTCGGCCCCGACGAGATGAGCCGCCTCAAGGCCATCGTCCTCGGAGCCGAGTTCGTCGAGCGCGACGGCGGCAAGCTGATCCGCGTGCAGGGCGAGGCCCAGCGCTATATCGACGACGTCGCCAAGCGCGCCAGCATCACCCGCCCCCTCAAGGTCGTCGCCGCCTGCGGCAACGGCACGGCCGGCGCCTTCGTGGTCGAGGCCCTGCAGAAGATGGGCGTGGCCGAGGTCGTGCCGATGGACACCGATCTCGACTTCAACTTCCCGAAGTACAATCCCAACCCCGAAGACGCCGAGATGCTGCACGCGATGGCCCACGTCGTCCGTGAGGAGAAGGCGGACCTGGCCTTTGGCTTCGACGGCGACGGCGACCGCTGCGGCGTGGTCGATGACGAGGGCGAGGAAATCTTCGCCGACAAGATCGGCCTGATGCTGGCCCGCGACCTGGCCCCGCTGCATCCGGGCGCGACCTTCGTGGTCGACGTCAAGTCGACCGGCCTCTACGCCACCGACCCGATCCTGGCCGCCCACGGCTGCAAGGTCATCTACTGGAAGACCGGCCACAGCTACATCAAGCGCAAGAGCGCCGAGCTGGGGGCCCTGGCCGGCTTCGAGAAGAGCGGCCACTTCTTCATGAACGGCGACCTGGGCTACGGCTACGACTGCGGCCTGACCGCCGCCGCCGCCATCCTGGCCATGCTGGACCGCAATCCGGGCATGAAGCTGTCGGACATGCGCAAGGCCCTGCCGGTGGCCTTCACCTCGCTGACCATGAGCCCGCACTGCGGCGACGAGGTGAAGTACGGCGTGGTCGACGACGTGGTGAAGGAATACGAGAACCTGTTCGCCGCCGGCGGTTCGATCCTGGGCCGAAAGATCACCGAGGTGATCACGGTCAACGGCGTCCGCGTCCACCTGGAAGACGGCTCATGGGTGCTGGTCCGCGCCTCGTCGAACAAGCCGGAGGTCGTGGTCGTGGTCGAGAGCACCCGGTCCGAGGACGACATGCGCGCCCTCTTCCGCGAGGAAGTGAAGCCCCGCCTGGGCGACCGCGTCGGCAAGTACAATCAGGAGATCTGAGCCGGCTCGCCGGGCTCAAAGCAAAAGGGCCGGCGTGAAAGCGCCGGCCCTTTCGTCATTTGGCTCCGCCCTGGATCAAGACGTCTTGGTGCCTCGTTGGGCGACCGTATCCACGCGCTTCAGGGGCGGCGGGCCGCCGGTCGAGCGGGGATCGTTCAGTCCGCGCAGGGGCGAGGGCAGCGTGCCTGAATAGGTTTTCATCGCGGCGTCGCCTTGGACGGGCGGTTGGTCGCGCGCGAGCGGCTCGGCGCCACGGTGAAGAAACGGAAGATGGGAAGCATCATCGCCGCGGCGATGACGCAGGCGGCCGAAAGCTGAAAGAGCCAGTCCATTTGGAGAATCTCAAGCGTCGCCAAGCCCGAGCGTTGACCGCGATGCGGTTCGCTCCCGACGGCGACTGATCCTCATATGGGGAGCCATGGCCACGTTTATCAGGGGCGCCGCGAAATATGTCGGAACCGGCCGATCGGCTGGCGCGGAAAGCGGCGGCGGGTTAGGTCACCGCCATGATCAAGCTCCGCCCCTCGCGCCCGGAAGACGGCGCTCGCGTCGTCGAGATCTGGGCCGCCGCCGTCGACGCCACCCATGATTTTCTGACGCCGGAGGACCGGGCCGCGATCGGTCGCGATGTCGAGCGCTTCCTGCCGACCGCGCCGCTGATGCTGGCCGTCGACGACCGCGATCGACCGCTGGGCTTCATGCTGATCGTCGACAGCCACATGGAGGCCCTGTTCATCGATCCCCAGCATCGCGGGGCCGGCGTCGGCGCCATGTTGATCGACTACGCCCTGGCGGTTCACCCGGTCCTGACCACCGACGTCAACGAACAGAACGGCCAGGCCGTCGGCTTCTACGAGCACATGGGCTTCGAACGTATCGGCTGGTCGGCCACCGACGGCCAGGGCCGCCCCTACCCGCTGATCCATCTGCGCTTTGGCGTCTGATCACTTTGGTGGTTGGGGCGATTTCGGATTAGCTGCGTGACGTCAAACACGAGTCGTCCCATGCGCCGTCTGCTCACCGCCCTTGCCCTGATCCTGGCGCCCGGCCTCGCGCTCGCCGCCCAGCCCGTGCTGCTCAAGCCCGCCCGGGTCTGGACGGCCGAGAACGCCGGCCCGCCGCGCGAGGGCTGGGCCGTGCTGGTCAAGGACGGTAAGATCGCCGCCGTGGGCCCCGCCGCCCAGATCGACGCCGCGGGCGCGGAGATCGTCGACCTGCCCGGCGCAACCGTGATCCCCGGCCTAATGGACCTGCATAGCCATCTCTTCCTGCATCCCTATAACGAGACCCTGTGGGACGATCAGGTGCTGAAGGAGACGCCGACCTACCGCGCGCTGCGGGCGGCGGTGCAGGCCAAGGCGACGCTGGAGGCTGGGTTCACCACCCTGCGCGACCTCGGCACCGAGGGCGTCGGCGCGGCGGACGTTCCGCTGCGCAAGGCGATCAATGACGGCCTGATCCCGGGTCCGCGCCTGTTCGTGGCGACCAAGGCGATCGTGGCCACCGGCTCGTACGGCCCGGCCCGCAAGAACTACAATCCCGAAGCCGACCTGCCCCAGGGCGCGCAGGAAGCCAGCGGCGTGGCCGAAGTGGTCAAGGCCGTGCGCGAGCAGGCCGGCGCCGGCGCGGACTGGATCAAGGTCTACGCCGACTACCGCGTCGGACCCGATGGCTCCACGCAGCCGACCTTCTCGATCGAGGAGTTGAAGGCCCTGGTCGACGCGGCCCATTCCAGCGGTCGGCCGGTCTCGGCCCACGCCTCCAGCGACGAAGGCATGCGCCGCGCGATCGTGGCGGGCGTCGACACCATCGAGCACGGCTATGGCGGCAGCGACGCCACCTTCAAGCTGATGGCCGAGAAGGGCGTGGTGTTCTTCCCGACCCTGACGGCGGTGGAGAGCACCTCGACCTATTTCGGCGGCTACGTCGCCGGCAAGACCCCGCCGACCGCCGCCATGGTCAACGCCGAGCGCGCCTTCAAGCTGGCGGTGAAGAACGGCGTCACCATCGGCATGGGCAGCGACGTCGGCGTCTTCCGGCATGGCGACAACGCCCGCGAGCTGGTCTGGCTGGTCAAGGAGGGCATGAGCCCCGCCCAGGCCCTGCTGGCCGCCACCGCCGTCGACGCCAAGGTGCTGGGCCGGGCCAATGACCTCGGCCAGCTGAAGCCCGGCTACCTCGCCGACATCGTGGCGGTGAAGGGCGATCCGACCCGGACGATCGAGGCCACCCAAGACGTCGTCTTCGTCATGAAGGGCGGCCAGATCGTGCGGCGACCGTGATGCGCCTGGTCCCCGCCCTGCTGTTGCTGACCCTGGCCGGCCCGGCGCTCGCTGAAGCCGACCCCGGCACGCTGCAGCAGCACGACACCTTCCGCGACGCCGCCACCGCGCCGTTGGAGGACCTGAACCTCAAACGGAAGTCGATTCCGCCGGTCCTGGCCCGGGCGGTCACCGATCCCTACGACCTGACGGGCCTGACCCGCTGCGAACCGATCGCCGCCGAGATCGGCCGGCTGGACGCGGCCCTGGGTCCCGACCTCGACGAAGCCCCGCCGCCCGACGACCGCTCGCGCGGCAAGAAGGTCGCCGACGCGGCCTATGGCGCCGGGGTGGCCGGGGTCCGCGACACGACCCACGACCTGCTGCCGTTTCGGGGCTGGATCCGTCGCCTGACCGGGGCGGCCAAGCACGATCGGGCCATCGCCAAGGCCATCCAGTCCGGCGGCGTGCGACGCGGCTATCTGAAGGGTGTCGGCATGCGGATGAATTGCGCCCCGCCGGCCGCGCCCAGCTGGTTCGTACCGGTCGAGAGCAAGCCTCTGCCGCCGCCCAAGCCCGTCAGCGTGTTCGAGAACTTCCTGGCGTGGTGCAGCGAGGTCGTGGCGTGGCTGAAGAGCCTTATCGGCTGACCTCAGGCGGACTCCAGCATCGCCAGCACTTCGGCGACCAGCTTGGGACCATCGAACGGCTTCATCACATAGCCCTTGGCGCCCAGTTGCATGGCCTGAACGATGCGGTCCAGGCGGCCGTCGCCGGTCAGCATCAGCACCGGGATGTCAGCGTTTTCGGACTCCTTCAGCGCCTTCAAGGCGTCGAGACCGCTCTGACCGGGGATACGCACGTCCAGCAGGATGGCGTCGGGCCGGCGCGCGGGGACCGCCGCCATCAGCCGGTCGGCGGCCGGAAAGCTTACGACCTCCAGCCCGTCGCGGGCCAGATAGGCCTCGACCAACTCGAGCGTCGCCGCGTCGTCGTCGGCGACATAGATCAGAGGAACACGTCTGGACATCGAGCCAACGGCCTACGCGGTTTCGGATATCTGTTAAAGACTTCCCGTTTCGCGATCACAATTCAAATGAAGGCCGCTGGAAAGGCTTCCACCCTTGGGGCCGAGCGGCTGGACCGCTAAGCAGAGGCAGTTTCGCCTCGGAGTCGCCATGCGTCCGTCCTTTCCTTCCTTGGCCGCCCTCGTCCTGGCCTGCCTGTTCCTCGTTGGCGCGCCGGCCATGGCGCAAAGATTGGACGAGACCCCGCGCGTGGCGGTGATCTCGGCCTTCCCGCCCGAAATCGGCGCGCTGAACGCCGCGACCAGTGAGCAGAAGACCTTCGACGTCCACGGCGTCCGGTTCACGACGGGTCGGCTCGAGGGCAAGCCGGTCGTGGTGTTCCTCAGCGGCGTGTCGATGGTCAACGCGGCCATGACCACCCAGATGGCGCTGGACCGCTTCAACATCACCCGCATCGTATTCTCTGGCATCGCCGGCGGCGTCGACGAGGGTCTGGACATCGGTGACGTCGTAGTCGCCGACCAGTGGGCCCAGAACCTGGAAAGCGCCTTCGCCCGCGAGACGGATAAGGGTTTCGAGGTCTCGCCCGCCATCCGCAACAGTCCGCTGGCCAACTACGGGATGATCTATCCCCGCGCGATCATCCTGCCGGGGACCGACCTGTCGGCGCCGGCCCGCGTCTGGTTCCCGGCCGATCCGGCCCTGCTAGCCACCGCCCGCGAGGTCGCCGCCGAGGTCGCCCTGCAGCGTTGCGCCGTCGACAAGTGCCTGGTCCATCCGCCCAAGGTGGTGGTGGGCGGCAACGGCGTCTCGGCCCCGGTGTTCCTCGACAACGCCGGCTACCGCAAATACCTCCGCGCGACCTTCGAGGCTCGCGTCGTGGACATGGAGAGCGCCGCCGTCGCCCATGTGGCCCTGGTCAACGCGACCCCGTTCATCGCCTTCCGCAGCCTGTCGGACCTTGCCGGCGGCGGCGCGGGCGCCAACGAGATGCACACCTTCATGGCCCTGGCCTCGGACAATTCCGCGACCGTGGTGAAGGCCTTCGTCAAGGCGCTGCCGAACTAGGCCCGGATCGCTAGGGCTCCGTTCGCGTTCCTTGCGGACAACACGGAGCTTTACCCATGACCTTGCAACGTCCCCTCGCCTTCGCCCTGGCCTCGATGATCGCGCTGACGACCTTGAGCGCCTGCGACAAAGAAGCCGGCCGCAAGCAGGAGACGATCGGCAAGGTCGAGTCCGGCGTCGGCAAGGTCGTCGGCGACAAGGACCTGAAGAACGAAGGCAAGAAGGACAAGGTCGCCGGCAACCTGAAGCAGGGCGAGCTGAAGGACGCCGTCAAGGACGCCAAGAAGTAGCGACGAGTGGCCCGCCCTCGCCCTTCGACAGGCTCAGGGTGAGGGCTACTCCGCGCCAAACCTCACCCTGAGCTTGTCGAAGGGCGAGGTTTCGGCTCATCAACGCGTCCCGAACGTCCGGTCGCCGGCGTCGCCCAGGCCCGGCACGATGTAGCCGTGCTCGTTCAACGTCGCGTCGACCGCCGCCGTCCAGATCGGCACGTCGGGATGCGCGGCCCGCAGCGCCTCGACGCCCGGCTGGGCGGCCAGCAGGCAGACGAAGCGCAGATTGGTGACGCCGGCGGCCTTCAGCCGCGAGATCGCCGCGATGGCCGAATGGCCCGTGGCCAGCATCGGATCGACGACGATGACCAGGCGGCCGGCGATGTCCTCCGGCGCCTTGAAGTAGTACTCGACCGCCTCCAGCGTCTCGTGATCGCGATAAAGGCCGATATGGGCCACGCGCGCCGAGGGCACGAGGTCCAGCATCCCCTCGCACATGCCCAGGCCCGCCCGCAGGATCGGCGCGAAGACCAGCTTCTTGCCGGCGATCTCATAGGCCGTCGTCGGGGCGACCGGGGTCTCGATCTGGACCGCGTCCATCGGCAGGTCGCGGGTGATCTCATAGCAGATCAGGGTCGCGACCTCGCGCATCAGGGCCCGGAAGGTCTTCGTCGAGGTCCGCTTGTCCCGCATCTTGGTCAGCTTGTGCTGGACGAGCGGATGGCTGACGACGGTGACCTGGGACATGAAGGCGCTCGCTTGAAGAGTATCTCCCGGTCCTAGGCCAGTTGGTCGCCGATCGGCAAGCTGCGGATGCGCTTGCCGGTGGCGGCGAAGATGGCGTTGCACAGCGCCGCCGGGGTCGGCGGATAGGCCGGCTCGCCAAGGCCCGTCGGATTGTTGTCCGACAGCTTGAAGTGCACTTCGACCTCCGGCGCGTCGGCCATGCGCAGCAGCGGGAAGGTGTTGAAATTGCCCTGCTTGGCCGCGCCGTTCTCGAAGGTGATCTCCTGGCGCAGGGTGGAGCCGATGGCGTCGAGGATCGAGCCCTGCATCTGCTGCTCGGCCCCATTCGGATTGACGATCTGACGGCCGACGTCGGCGGCCGCCCAGACCTTGTCGATCTTCAGCGCCCCATCCTTGACCGTCACCTGCATGACCACCGCCACATAGCCCAGGTGGCTATAGTGGCAGGCCACGCCCAGGCCCGAGCCCTTGGGCAGTTTGCGGCCCCAGCCGGACTTCTCGGCCACGAGGTCCAGCACCCCGCGCATGCGGCCGGTGTGGAAGCTGTCGCCCTTGCCGGGCTCGCCCAGCAGGCGCGGCTCGCCCAGCAAGTCGCGGCGGAAGGCGACCGGGTCCTTGCCGGCGGCGACGGCCAGTTCGTCGGTGAAGCTCTGCAGCACGAAGCCGAAGGCGTTGTTGCCCGGCGCGCGCAACGGCCCGGTCGGCATGCCCAGCGGCATGACCGACACGTCGACGCGGTAGTTGTCTACCGCCCGGCACGGGAACTGGGTGGCGTTGAAGCCGCAGCTGGGCGCGAACTTGTCGCCCTCACCGAAGCTGACGAAGTGGTCCTTCCAGGCCGTGACCTTGCCCGAGGCGTCGAGGCCGGCGGTGAGGTTGTGCCAGGCGCCCGGACGGTAGAAGTCGTGGCGCGTGTCGTCCTCGCGCGTCCAGATCAGCTTGACCGGCGCACCGGCCCTGGCGGCGATCGCCGCGGCCTCGACCATGTAGTCGTTGTTCAGCCGCCGGCCGAAACCGCCGCCGCCGCGCACCAGGTGGATGGTGATCGCCTCTTCCGGCACGTTCAGGGCGGCCGCGACCAGCTTGCGGCCCGGCTCGGGGTTCTGGGTTGGAGCCCAGATCTCGACCTTGCCGTCCTTGACGCTGGCCGTGCAGTTCTGCGGCTCCAGCGGCGCGTGGGCGATGAAGGGATAGCTGTAGGTCGCCGCCACGACCTTGGCCGCGCTCTTCAGCGCCGCGTCGACGTCGCCGTCCGAACGGTCGGTGCGCTGCGGCGGGGCCTTGGCCAACTCGGCGGCCTTGGCGGCGAAGCCGGCGCTGGACTGGGCGGCGGTGGGGTGCTCGGCCCACTGGATCTCCAGGGCGTTGCGGCCCTTGCGCGCCGCCCACCAGCTGTCGGCCACCAACGCCACGCCGGGCAGCAGGCCGTTGAGGTTGGTCCCGCCCTCGATGATGAAGGCGTCGCGCACGCCCTTCACCGCCTTGGCCGGCGCCAGATCGACACTGGCCACCTTGGCCCCATAGACCGGCGCCTTGACGAAGGTGGCGAACAGCATGCCCGGCACAACGATATCGACGCCGTACAGCGGCTGGCCCGTGGTGATGGCGTCGAGGTTCTGGCTCTTGTGGCTCTGGCCGATGATCCGGAAGGCCTTGGGATCCTTCAGGACCAGGGTCTTGGGATCCGGCGGCGTGAGGGCGGCGGCGGCTTCCGCCAGATCGCCATAGGGCGCGCGGTTCTTGCCCGAGACGACGAAGCCCGGCTCGGTCTTGCAGCTATCGACCGGAACGTTCCAGCGCGTGGCGGCGGCCTGGATCAGCAGCGCCCGCACGGTCGCGCCGACGCGGCGCAGGCCGTCATATTCCAGCGTCGTGGCCATGCTGCCGCCGGCCACCTGGCGGCCATAGACCTTGGCGTCGGCCAGGGCCTGCTCGACGGTCACGGCCGACCACTCCACGTCCAGCTCCTCGGCGATCAGCATCGGCAGGGCCGTCTTGATGCCCTGCCCGACCTCCGGGACCTTCGAGGCGATCGTGACCTTGCCGTCCAGCGCGATGCGGACATAGGCGTTGATCCGCTTGGCCTCGGCGGCATGCCCCTCGGCGGCCATGGTGAAGCTCAGCAGCAGGCCGCCGCCGGCGGCCGCGCCGCTTTTCAGGACGAAGCGGCGTGTGGGATCGCGCAGGAGTTCGCCGTCCATGATCAGACCTCCACCTGGCCGGACGCGGCCTTGATCGCCTTCTTGACCCGCGGATAGGTCGCGCAGCGGCAGAGGTTGCCGTTCATGGCCGCCTCGATCTCGGCGTCGGTCGGCTTGGGCTTGGCGGTCAGCAGGGCCGTAGCCGACATGATCTGGCCCGCCTGGCAGTAGCCGCACTGCGGCACGTCGACCGCCTTCCACGCCTCCTGCACCTTGGCCCCGACCGGGGTCTTGCCGACGCCCTCGACGGTGGTGACAGCGCGCGCGCCGACCCGGCTGACTGGCGTGACGCAGGCGCGGACCGGCGCGCCGTTCAGGTGCACCGTACAGGCCCCGCACAGGGCCGCCCCGCAGCCGAACTTGGCCCCGACCAGGCCCAGCGTGTCGCGCAGCACCCACAGCAGCGGGGTGTCGCCGTCGACATCGGCTGTCCGGGTCTCTCCATTGACGGTCAGCGTGAAGGCCATGACGCGGCTCCGATCCCCAGTGAACGGGCGCGATCCTGCCTCAGCGAGGCTTGGCGCGCGACCCCTGTTCGGCGAAACCGCAAACGAATTTGACACCCGCGCCCGCGCGTGGTCTTCACCTCGCCCCCGGGGAGTCGATCCGTTCACAGACGATATTCATCGACGCGACTCCGCACGCGGAGCGCGCGCGAGTTGTCGCACCAACGTTCAACGCGACGACTCGGGCGATCGGGGCCACTATTCTACGTGGCTGAAATTCGCGGAACGGGCGGACCACGCGGTTCGCGGGCTTGGGATTGGGGTGACGTGGCAAGGGCGAGTGGCAATACGGGATCAGGCAAGCCGGGCGGCGGCGGCAAGCGCCGCCAGGTCGCGGCCTTGCCCTGGCGGGGCGAGGGCGAGGCCCTGCGCGTCTTGCTGGTCTCGTCGCGCGAGACCCGCCGCTGGGTGATCCCAAAGGGCTGGCCGATGAGGGACAAGCCCGACCACGCGGCCGCCGCCCAGGAAGCCTATGAGGAGGCCGGCCTGGTGGGCGTGATCGCCGACCAGCCGATCGGCGAGTACGAGTACCTCAAGAAGCTGAAAAGCGGCGCGGCGCGGTTGGTCAAGGTCGACGTCTATCCGCTGGAGGTCACCGGCGAACTCCAAGCCTGGCCGGAGAAGGGCCAGCGCACGCTGGACTGGATGACTCCGGTCGAGGCCGCCCTCGCCGTCCAGGAGCCCGCGCTACGCGACCTGATCGCCAACTTCGCCGGCGTCGCCCTGCCCGAGGAGGAGCGCCCGGCGCTCGACCCGGCGCCGACGCCCGCGCGCGTCGCCTTCCAGCGCCTGCGCCGCCGCGTGACGGCGCTGTGGGGCCGCTACAGCCGCTGATCCAACCCAAGCAAACGCCTGTGGACAACGCCGTTCGGCGCACATAATGTTCCCATTATGTTCTTGAACGGCGAGGTCCCATGCAGCTGTCCCTAGGCTTGGCCCGGTCGCCGCTGGAAAGCGTGCGCGACGCCCTGCTCTGCGAGTTCGGCCCGCAGCGGCCCGTGGCGCGCATGGACCCGATCTCCCAGTTGGTGAAGTCGTCGATCAGCGGCCGCACCCTGGACGCCGTCTCGTGGGCGGCGTTCCTGCGCCTGCGGTCCGAGTTCAAGTGCTGGGAGGACCTGGCCCAGGCGCCGGTCGCGGCCGTGGCTCGGATCATCGACGATGTCGCCTTCCCCGCCGACAAGGCCCGCCACCTGACTACCACCCTGAAGATGATCGAGGCCAAGGTCGGCTGGCTGTCGCTGAACCACCTGAAGACCCTGGAGGTCGATCAGGCCCGCTGGGAGCTGCAGGCTCTGCCCGGCGTGGGCGTCAAGGTCGCCGCCTGCGTGCTGAACTTCAGCGACTTGGCCATGCGCAGCCTGGTGGTCGACACCCACGTCCACCGCGTCGCCAAGCGCATCGGTCTGGTCGGCGCGGGCGACACGACTCAGGCCTATCACACGCTGATGGCCCTGGCGCCGGACACGTGGACCGCCGACGACCTGTTCGAACTGCACTGGCTGCTGAAGCGCGGCCTGGGCCAGATGCTGTGTCCGCACGAGGGCCCCAAGTGCGGAGCGTGCCCGATCAAGTCGATGTGCGCCAAGGCCGGCGTCGGCCACAGCGCCGACGTCCTGCCGTGGCGACCGCGGGACTGAACCCGGGCGGCGCTTCGCGCGCCGATCCCGCATGACCATCCGGATTGGCACGGCCGGTTGGAGCTTCCCGCGCGACCTCGACTTCCCGGTCGAGGGAACGGGGCTGGAGCGCTACGCGGCGCGGTTCGACTGCGTCGAGATCAACAGCGCGTTCCACCGGCCGCATCAGCGCAAGACCTATGAGCGTTGGGCGGCGACCACGCCAGAGGACTTTCGGTTCGCGGTGAAGGTCCCGCGGGCCATCACCCACGAGCGGCGGCTGGTCGGCGTGGACGATCTGCTGGCGCGGTTCCTCGACGAGACCGACGGCCTGGGCGGCAAGCGCGGGCCGCTCCTGGTGCAGTTGCCGCCGAGTCTGCGGTTCGAGCCGGGCTTGGTCGCGGCGTTCTTGAGGACCTGGCGTGGATCCACCAATGCACCGACCGTGTTGGAGGCGCGCCATCCGAGCTGGTTCCCGGCCGAGCCGGAACGGATGCTGGCGGATTTCCAAGTCGCCCGCGTCGCGGCCGATCCAGCCGTGGTTCCCGAGGCGGCCGAGCCTGGCGGCTGGCGCGACCTGATCTATCGCCGCTGGCATGGCTCGCCGGTGATCTACGAGAGCGCCTATCCGCCCGAGGCGCAGGACGCCCTCGCCGCCCGCCTCATTGATGAAACAGAGACGGCGGAAACCTGGTGCGTCTTCGACAACACCAAGTTTGGCGCGGCGACGCGGGACGCCTTGGCGATCAAACGCATCTTGTCAGCCCGGCCATAGCGCGGCGGAGAGCGGCTCCGCACCCGCCGCTTGCCCTTGGGTTCCCGATAGCGCTACGCGCTTCCGGGCTGACACGTTGAGGAATCTCGATGCCCGCTTTCGACCCCGCCCTGATGGTCGCGCCCGAAGCCCTGGCCCGCTTCCTCGAAACCGGCGACGAGACCCTGCTCGACGGCGTTTTCTCCACGGGCGACGTCACCATCCTGGAAAACTTCCCGCCGCACATCTTCCACGGCCAGGCGGGTCTGTCCCTCTGGCGCGCCACGATGGCCAAGCACGTGGGCGCCATCGGCGAACTGCATCACACGTTCGAGCGGCCGCAGGATTTCGGGGTCACGGGCGACATCGTCCACTTCACCCTGCCCACGCGCTGGAGCGGCGTGCGCGACGGCGCGCCGTTCAAGGAGCTGGGCGGCTGGACCTTCGTCCAGGTCCGCGAGGACGACCGCTGGCGGATCCGCTCGTACGGCTGGGCCGTCGTCGAGTTCGCCTGGGAGGCCTAAGCGCCCGACGCCAGCTCCGTGAAGGTCTTCGTGCCGATCGGGTAGCGACGATAGTCGCGGTAGTCGAAGTGCCACCACTCCTCGGGATAGACGGTGAAGCCCTTGGCCTCCATCGCCTGACGCAGGATCGCTCGCCGGGCCCGCTGCGCCGTCGTGCCGCCCACGAAGTCGGCGTAAGAGCGGGTCGAGAACTCGTCGTAGAGGCCGGGCATCTCGACGGCCTTGCCGGTCTTCAGGTCGTACAGGGTCAGGTCGACCGCGCAGCCACGGTTGTGCCGCGAGCCCTGCGCCGGGTCGGCGACGAACACATGGTCCTCCGGCGGCGTCGCCTCCCAGAACATCCAGGTCACGTACCAGGGACGGTAGGCGTCGTGGATCAGCAGGCCATAGCCCTGGGCCGCCAGCGCCTTGTGGATCCGCCCCAGCGCCTGCGCGGCCGGTCGCTGCAGATAGGCCGCCGGCGTCTCGTAGAGCGGGATGCCCATGAAGTTGTCCGATCCGGCATAGCGGATGTCGAGCTTGATACCAGGATCGATGGTGGTCACGTCGACGAGATCGGACGGCAAGCGCTCGCCCGGCTCGACCGGCGGCGTGGCGGCCAGGGCGCGCCGGCGCAGGGCGACCGGATCAGCGCGCACGGCCCTGTGGATCCGCTCCCGCGTCTCGGCCCCGAAGTCGTGGAAGGCCAGGGCCTTGCCGTTCAGGCGCGCCGCGCCCTTTTCCAGCACCAACTCGCCGCCGCCAGCAATGGCGTAGCGACCACCGCCCAAAGGCGTCAGCCGCGCGGACTTGAAGCCCTCGCCGTCGATATGCAGCGCCCCGTCCTTCTCGAAGACGGTGAAGGGCGCGGCCTTGTCGCCGTATTGGCCGATGGCGGCCCACTCGGCCTTCGTCTGGCCGAACGCGGTCGGGACCAGGAGCCCGGCGGCGGCGATGGACAGGAAGGATCGTCGAACCAGCATGCTCATCACCGCCCTCTGAAGGCCTATTTCATTGTCGGGATGACGAAGCTGGAGTCGCTCACCTCGCCTTCCGGCCAGCGGGCGGTCACCGTCTTGACCTTGGTGTAGAACTTCACGCCCTCGACGCCGTGCTGGTTGGTGTCACCGAACGCCGAGCGCTTCCAGCCGCCGAAGGTGTGGTAGGCGACCGGCACCGGGATCGGCACATTGATGCCGACCATGCCGACATTGACGCTGGCGGCGAACTCGCGCGCGGCGCGGCCGTTGCGCGTGAAGATGGCGACGCCGTTGCCGTACTGGTGTTCCGACGGCAGGGCCACGGCCTCCTCGAAGCTGTCGGCGCGGACCATCTGCAGCACCGGGCCGAAGATCTCCTCCTGGTAGGTCTTCATGCCCTTCCTGACGCCGTCGAACAGTGACGGGCCGATGAAGAAGCCCTTTTCGAAGCCCTGCAGCTGGAAGTCGCGGCCGTCGACGACCAGCTCCGCGCCTTCCTCGACGCCGATGCGGATGTAGTCGGCGATCTTGTCGCGATGCGCGGCGCTGACTACCGGGCCGTAGTGAGCGTCGGGGTCGGTGGAAACGCCGACCTTCAGGGTCGCGATCTCGGCGACCATGCGCTCGCGCAGCTCGTCGGCGGTCTTCTTCCCGACCGGCACCACCACCGGCAGGGCCATGCAGCGCTCGCCGGCCGAACCGAAGGCCGCTCCCGAGAGATCCTTGACCACCTGGTCCATGTCCGCGTCGGGCAGGACGATGCCGTGGTTCTTGGCGCCGCCCATGGCCTGGACGCGTTTCCCGTGCGCCGTGCCCGTCCGATAGACGTAGTGGGCGATGTCGGAGCTGCCGACGAAGCTGACGGCGCGGATCAGTGGGTGGGTCAGGATGGCGTCGACGGCGCTCTTGTCGCCGTGGATGACGTTCAGCACGCCGGCGGGCGCGCCGGCTTCCATCATCAGCTCGGCCAGCTTCACCGGCACCGTCGGATCCTTTTCCGACGGCTTGAGGATGAAGGTGTTGCCCACCGCGATGCTGATGCCGAACATCCACATCGGGATCATGGCCGGGAAGTTGAACGGGGTGATGCCCGCGCAGACGCCCAGCGGCTGGCGCATCGAATAGACGTCGATGCCGGGGCCCGCGCCCTCGGTATATTCGCCCTTCAGGATATGAGGGATGCCGCAGGCGAACTCGATGACCTCGAGGCCGCGCTGGATGTCGCCCTTGCTGTCGGCGATGACCTTGCCGTGCTCGGATGACAGGATCTCGGCCAGGCTGTTCATGTCGCGCTCGATCAGGCGCTTGAACTCGAACATCACCCGCGCGCGGCGCTGCGGGTTGGTGGCGGCCCAGCCGATCTGCGCCTTGGCGGCGACCTGGACGGCCGCGTCGAGTTCGGCGTCGGTCGCGAACTGGACGCGCGCCTGAACCTCGCCGGTGTTGGGATTGAAGACGTCGCCGAAGCGGCCGGAGGCTCCGGTCAGGGTCTGACCGTTCACGAAATGGACGATGTCTCGCATGATGCGCTCCCTAACGCTGTTTTGCGCGTCAATAGCATCCAAGGTTCACGCCGTATCGCGCGAAGTCATTCCGCGTCCACATGGACGCGGCGGAACCGGCCCTGCAGATAGACCAACGGCTCGTGGTCGGGATCGTAACGCAGCTTGACCACCCGCCCGACATAGACCCGGTGGTCGCCGGCGTCGAAGACGTGGTGCGTCTCGCACTCGAAATTGGCCATGCAGCCCGGCAGGATCGGCACGCCCGTGCGCCAGGTCTCGGTCTCGACGCCGGCGAAACGGTCGGCGTCCTTCTGGACGAACTGGCGGGCCAGGGCCTGGTGCTCGGCGTGCAGGACGTTGACCGCCCAGCGACCGGCCGCGTCCAGCGACGACAGGCTGGACGACTTCAGGTCGACGCAGACCAGGACCAGCGGCGGGTCCAGCGACACCGAGGTGAATGAATTGGCCGTCAGCCCGACCTTGCGACCGTCCTCGCGGACGGTGGTGATCACCGTCACCCCGGTCGTGAAGCATCCGAACGCATTGCGCAGGGCCCGGGCGTCGTGCTCGGCGCCCTCCCCCAGTTCGATCGTAACCGCTTTACTCATTGCCTAAGCAGTGCGGCAAAGATCGGCGGTCGGCAAGGTCAGCCGTGCACGGGCTCGACCAAAACGCCCGGTCGCGCGGCATCCAGGCCGAAGGTGATCGGCAGGTGGTGCACGTGCGGCGTCTGCAGGCCCAGGGCCTTGGCTCCACGCGCCACGGCCAGCTTGCCCAGCGCCGTCGGCCCGAAACCCTCCTGCACGCGCGGGCTCATGCCCATGCGCCGGCGCAGCACGCCGTTGGCGTAGATGACGTTGGCCCGCATCAAAGCCGGTGGGGTCATGAATTCGACCGAGATAGAGACGTTCAGCATGGGACCGTTCTCGATCCGGTGCGGAGCGTTCTGCTTCCAGGTGACCATGTTCCCGGGCGTCAGCGCCACTTCCTGAGCGCCCTTGTCCCATTCGGGTTCGAAGGCGAACTGCTCGGCGGTCTCGCGCAGGACGATCTTCTCCAGGGCCTGGTCGCCGACATAGGGGTCCGCCACCGGATAGACCCAAACCTTCTTCTCACCGCGGAGCTGCCACAGCGACACCAGCGGCACGTCGAGGTGATAGAAGACCTGGGCGTTGGCGCTGGAGATCAGCATGCCGACGTCGCGCTTGAAGGTGCGCAGGCCCGGCACGTGCGCTTCCTTGTCGGCGAAGATCTCATCGGCCAGGGCGGCGTATTCCGGCACATGGTCGTTGGTCTGGCGCAGATTCAGCCATATGCGGCCGGTCTTGGCGGCCTCCAGCAGCTGATCGCCGCTCAGATTGCCGGCCGAGCCCTTGCGCCAGGTGGTCCAGGCCTTGGGGTCGTCGCCCATGGTGAAGACGCCCAGCTTGTCGCGCGGATACTGGTCCAGCAGGCGCGCCAGCCCCTCGTCGTCGAACATCGGACGCTCGTGCAGGGCGTGCTTGAACATCAGGTTCTCGTGGCCGAAGGCCTTGGCCTTGTCCGCCGTCCAGTCGGTGATCACGCTCATGCGGTCCTCCCGTAGAATTGAATCTTGAAGGGGCCCCACCAGAGGGTCTTGCCCAGGCCCCGCGCGGCGCGGTCCAGCCATTCGGCGCGGTCCCTGGCGCGGGTCAGCCACTTGAAGCCGGCGACGGCCCCGAACACGGCGGCCTGGCCCAGACCGATGATCATCCAGCGGGCGACGCCCAGAGTGTCGCGCGGCGCGGCCGTGGCGCAGTGCGAGGTCGGGCCCTGGCCGTAGGCGAAGGCGCGGGCGATCGTGTAGCGAAGGTTCATGCGGCTGGGCACCGGCTCTTCCCAGACCCAGGCGGCCGGCTCCCAGGCGAAGCGCGCGCCGGCTGCGCGCATGTGGCCAAACAGCATGTCGTCCTCGCCGCCGATGTGATTGCGCTCGATCGCGAACGGCGTGACCGGATCCGGCAGGGCCGCGCGGCGGATCAGGCTGTCGCCGCAACCGTAGTAGTGGTCGAAGATACCGGCCTCGGCGGGACCCTCCCGCGAAAAGAAGCGCTCCAGATAGTCGCGGTGCTCGACGATGTGATCCGGGGCGCGAGTTCGAACCGGACCGAACACCACGTCGGCGTCGTAGCGGACCTGGGCCGCCAGCAGCGCCGCCAGCCAGCCGGCCGGGGCCTCCTCGTCGTCGTCCAGGAAGGCGATCAGCTCGCCCGAGGCGCGGGCCATGCCAGCGTTGCGGGCGAAGGCGACGCCGGGGCGCTTTTCATGGACGTAGACCACGGGGAACGGCGCGGCCTTGGCCAGCATGTCGGCCACGGGCTTGGCGGACGGGACTTGGTCGTTGTCGACGATCACCAGCTCCAGTTCGGCGCGGTCGACGCCGGTCTGGCCGAACACCGAGCGCGCCGCGACGGCCAGGCCGTCCGGACGCCGCTGTGTCGGGATCATGATCGTCACGCGCGGCATCAGACCTCCGGATGGCCCCCCTGGCGGCGATGCGCGCGCGAGGCCACGGCCCCGACGAAGTCGCGCACGCGGCCGGACATGGTCAGTTCGGTGCTGGCGATGGCGTCCATGCGGCGGCGCAGGCGTCCGACCGGACCCGCGCCGTGGGCGCCAGCCATCGTCCAGGCGTTCTCGATCGACAGCGCCATGCGCCCGCCGATCGTGGCGGCGGTCGCCGCGCCCTCGCCGATCGTCACGGTGTTGAGACCGTAAGACCGCTTGTAGTGGTCATGGCTGGGGCCGAGATCGTAACGGGAAAGGCCCAGTTTCGGCATCGCCGCGATGGCGCGCAGGAAGAAGATCTGGCCCGGCGACCAGGCGGCGTGTTCGGGGGAGGTCGAGGCGATCCACGGATGGTACACCTCGCCCAGGCGGACGCCGAAGTGGCCGCCCACCAGCGTGTCGCCGGCATAGAGGTTGATCATCAGCCCCCGGAAGTCGCCCGAGCGACGGGCGAACAGGTCCGCCATCAACTCGCGGGTCCAGTCGGCGCGCAAGAAGTCGTGGGCGCCGGTCCGCTCCAGCTGTTCGCGCTTCCAGTCGATCAGTTGGTTGAACGCGTCGCGCGAAACGTCGCCCGCGACCAGGCGCACCGGCCCGATCTCGCGGTCCAGCTTGTTGTCCAGGCGGCGGTAGTTCTTGATCTTCTTGGGACTCGCGGCGCGGATGGCCTCCAGATAGGCCTCGGCGGTCGTGCCCTCCAGATCAATCAGATAGGCCGTGCGGTCGGTCTCCGGCGAGGCCGGGAACAGGCCATTCGGATCGACGAGGCCGGTGTAGCGGAAAACCGAGACGTCGGCGGCGCGCAGCACCTGTCCCAGATCAAGTCCCGCATCGGGACGGGCCACCAGGCCATGATAGTCCGACAACGGAGAACCGATCGGCCGCGCTAGGCCGCCCGGACGGCGGTGATAGGCTAGAAAGCCCTGGGTCTGGCCGTCGCGGCGGACCACCGCCACGCGCGCGTCTTCCCGAACACTTCCAATGGCTTGCGCGAAGTCGGGGCCCAGCAACGGATTGCCGAAACCCGCCTGAGAGACGGCCAGGCTCCGCCACAGCGCCACGTCTTCGGCGCTCAGCAGGTTCGGGTGTAGGGTTTCGACGTCCAACATGTCCAGCTGTCCTACTCCGGCTCGGGTTAGGGAAAGATGGATCAAGGCCTGCAATCGGCGGGCCATGTGTCAGACCGGCGGTTCGGTCGACCTTTTATGCAAAAGTCGTCTTGAGGATCTTCTCCAGCCACAGCTGGTCGGTGGCGTCGAACGCGGCGGGCTTGTCGGAATCGACGTCGAACACCGCGATCAACTGGCCGTCGGGGCCGAAGACCGGCACGACGATCTCGCTCTCCGAACGGCTGTCGCAGGCGATATGGCCTGGGAAAGCGTGCACATCCGGCACAAGCTGGGTCTCGCCCGTGGCCGCCGCCGCCCCGCAGACGCCGCGCCCGTAGGCGATGCGCAAGCAGCCCAGCGAGCCCTGGTAGGGCCCGACCACCAGTTCGCGCTCTTTCAAGGGATCCACGACGTAGAAGCCGGTCCAGAAATAGTGGTCGAAGCTGTTGGCCAGCATCGAGGCTACCGTCGCCATGCGGGCGGTGACGTTGGGCTCGCCATCCAGCACGGACGCGATCTCGTCGGCGACCTCGGCATAGCGGGTCGCCTTGTCGGCGGAGAGGGTGATGTCGTTGAACGCTTCGGCCATGGCGGGGATATAGCGCGGCCTTCGGCGGATGTCAGAGGGGGGCGGCGCGGTTTAGGGCTTGGCCGGCTCGGCGGTCCCCGGCGGCGAGTACTTGCAGGCGCTGGCCTTGCGCTTGGCCATCAGGGCCTGGACCCACGCGCCGGTGTCCTCGCCGTCCACGAAGGTCGGCGGATTTGGATAGATCAGCTGGATCAGCGTGCCGTTCTCCAGATCGGTGGCCTTGAAGGCCGGCGCCTTGGCGTCATCGACCTCCAGGGGGTCGATGACCGCGATCTTCAGGGCGGGGTCGCGCAGCTTCAGCCGCTCGACGGTTCCCAGGAAGGCCGCGCTATGGAAATTGCCGTTCAGATGCAGGGCCTTTGAGCCCGGATGGGCTCTCAGCGCCATAAAAATGGCCTCGGCCATGGTGTCGTCGCGGGCGGTCTGGCCGGCCAGGCTGCGCTCGGCCTTCAGCAGCGCCTCGGGCGACTGGCTCGCGCCGCCGCCATGGGCCGCCGCGCCGGACTGGAAGCGCATGTACTTGGCGCGATAGGCGCCGGTCCCCGGATTGAGATCGCGCGCGATCCAGCCGCGCTCCTCCGGCCTGAACTGGCTGAGGATTTCGGGGCCCCATTGGCCGATGCACGAGATCGCCCAGGTCGGCGCCTCGGCGGCCACCACGGGCAGGCCATGCGTCCGCGCGAACTCGACCAGCGGCCGGTACGAGGTCGGATAGTTGTCCCAGGCCCGGCCCTTTTCCTTCAGGGCGTTCTCGCCGACCTTGCCGGCCAGATAGGCGTCGACCACCGGCTGGGTGTCGCGCTCGAACTGCTCCAGCGACAGGATGTAGCGCGGGTTCTTGGCCACCAGCGCCCGGAACAGCTCCTGCTGCCGCAGATGCACGCCGGGATGGCGGTGACTTTCGCCGAAGAACACGACGTCGTAGCCCGACAGCAACTCGGCGGCCTCGGCGAAGCTCACGACGCGGGGCTTGCCGGTCTTGGCGTCCTTCATGACGAACGCGGTATCGTAGAAGTCCTCCAGCCCCCGGCTCAGTTGGTAGCCGTCACCGACGGGCTTCACGATCGGCGCTGTCTGGGCCACGGCGCCGCTAGCCAGGGCAAGCATCGGCAGGGAAATGAGCCAGGACTTCGTGAACATCGGCGCTCCAGGGTATGGACCTTAGATCCAAGGACTACCCGGTCTGGCTACCGCCACGCCAGAACTTTGCGAGTCACTTGCAAGTCAGAACTCTTCCCACTCGCCCGGACGTGAGCTCGGCGCGACCTTGAGGGCGTTCGCGCCCTGCACGTAGCGCTGGCGGAAGCTCTCGCGGGTTGGAGCCACCGTCGGACGCTGGACCGGAGCCGCTGGACGGCGCTCGGCGCGGGCGGGCAGTTCGTGGACCACCGCCCCGACCTGGAAGCGGCCGATCAGGCGTTCCAGTTCGGCGGCCTCGGTCGAGAGCGCGTGGCTGGCGGCCGTCGACTGCTCGACCATGGCGGCGTTCTGCTGGGTGACCTGGTCCATCTGGTTCACGGCCTGGTTCACCTCGGCCAGGCCCACGGCCTGCTCCTTGGAGGACGAGGCGATTTCGCCGACCAGTTCGTTGATCTCGGCCACCTGGGTGAGAATCTGCGCCAGGGTCTCGCCCGTCTCGCCGACCAGCTTGACGCCCTTGCCGACCTGGTCGCTGGAGGCGCGGATCAGGCCCCTGATTTCCTTGGCCGCATCAGCCGAGCGCTGGGCCAGGGCCCGCACTTCTTGAGCGACCACCGCGAAGCCTCGGCCGGCATCGCCGGCGCGCGCGGCTTCGACGCCGGCGTTCAGCGCCAGCAGGTTGGTCTGGAAGGCGATCTCGTCGATGACGCCAATGATCTGGGTGATCGACTGCGAGGACTTCTCGATGCCGCCCATCGCCTGGACGGCTTCCTGGACCACCGCGCCGCTGCGTTCGGCGGCGGCCTTGGCGCTGATCGTCACCTGACGCGCCCGCTCGGCGCCTTCCGAGCTGCGCTTCACCGTGGCGGTGATCTGGTCGAGGGCGGCGGCGGTCTGCTCCAGGCCAGCGGCCTGGCGCTCCGTCCGCTGCGAAAGATCGTCGGCGGCGCTGCTGATCTCCGCGCAGCCGCCGCGGATGCTACGGGCGGCGGTCAGGATGCCGGCCATGGTCGCCTGCAGGCTTTCGACGGCGGCGTTGAAGTCGCGCGGCATCTTCACCGCGTCGCCCTGGAAGTCGTCCTCGCGCATGCGCCAGATCAGGTCGCCATCGACCAAACGCTCCATGCCTTCGCCGAGGTTGGCGACGGCCTTGGCCTGGGCGGCGGCGAAGGCTTGCGCCTCCTGCTCGTGACGCAGGCGGGCGGCCTCGGCCACGGCGCGCTCGGCCTCCTGCTCGGCCCGCCGGCGCTGACCATCGGCCAGATCGTGGCGGAAACCGTCCAGGGCGCGGGCGATGGCGCCGATCTCGTCGCCGCCGTCGATACCGGGAACGGCCTCGTCGTAGCGGCCGGCGCTCAGCTTGTCGACGCTGCGGGTCAGCCCCGTCAGCGGCTTCTTGACCAGGGCGGCGCTGGCGAAGAACAGCGCCGCCAGCACGGCGGCGGTGATGACAAGCCCGCCGACGAACAGGATCTTGGCCAGGCGGTCGGCGGGACCCGTGATGGCGGCCACCGGCACATCCATGACCAGGGCCCAGGTGGTGTTCAAAGCCGGGATCGGGACGGGACGGATGATGCGGGCCATCGGCACGCCGTTGTCGACGACGCCCTTGACCTCGACGATCGCGCCCCCGGCCAGGACGCTCTGCAGTTGGTGGGCGCCGGCATCCGAATACGGCTGGGTGCGCTTGGCCGGATCGGGATGGGCGATCCACTTGCCGCTCGGCGACAGCATCATCACCCGGCCGCCGCCCAGCGGCTTGAGCGCGCCCAGAGTCTTGGAGACGCTGTCCAGCGCCATATCGAGACCGGCCGCGCCGATGAACCGGCCGTGCGAGAACACCGGGTAGACGACCGAGGTCATCAACACCGACTTGCCGGCGACCTCGTAGGAATAGGGCTCGACGACGGTCGACTTCCCCGTCTGCTTGGGGATGGCGTAGTAGGGCTCCTGGTACTCGTTGCCCTGGTCCAGCGGCTGGAAGATCACCTTGTCGCCGTCGTGCACCCAGTACGGCGAGAAGTTGCCGGCCTTGTTCGAGCCCGACGCGGTGTTGCCGACGAACTCGGCGTCCTTGCCGTCGAAGGCGTTGGGCTCGGCCATGTACCAGCTGCCCAGCACCATCGCCGAGGACTCGGCGTTGGGCTTCAGCATCTGGACCACCGTGGCCCGGTCGGTCATGCCCGCCTCATGGGCCGCGCCGATCGAGACGGCCATCGACCGCGCCGTCGACTGGACCTTACCGATGTCGGCCTGGACGCTCTGGATGGCGTCATCAGCCACCGCGCCAGCATAGCGGTTGGTCAGGCCCGAAACGATCGCGCTGGTGTGCGACGAGACGGCCACCGCCGCGGCGATGAGCAGGAAGCCGATCGCGAGACCCGCCACGAGGATCAATTTCCACGCGATGGTCAATCGACGGAACGCTGTCATGAAGGTCTCCGGCCGCGAGCAGGGCTGTTAACCCTGTCTTCGCGGCCGAATCCTAAACCACCCGTTAACCATGCCGCGGACGCGCCGAACTGCGACAATCCGCGCATCAGGAACAGTTACCCTAGCGGGAGAAACGGGCCTTCACAGGCGCGTAGTTGTCCCACACCTGGCCGTCGCTGACCGAGCGCAGGAGCTTGACGTATTCGGCGTGGCTCCAGGCCAGGGGCGTGGCGCTGTCGGTCCCCTCGCCGCGCGTGTAGCCATGAGCGCTTGGCGCGCCGACGCCGTCCCAGACCTGTTCGGGGATCAGCAGACCCTCGTTGGCGAACAGCTCCATGGCGCGGACATAGGTGTCGCGGATCTTCTTGATGGACGCCGCGTCGGGCTTGCCCGACACGCCGGCCAGGGCCAGTTCGTAGTGACCGCGCTCACCGGTGAAGATCGGCCACACGCGGCCGCGCTGGCCCGGACGCATCTGGCCGTCGGCCCCATAGTTGGCGCCGGTCTTGGTATCCTCGCCATAGCCGTCGACGCCGTAGCGGCGCCAGCCGGGGAAGCTGCCGTCGACGCCCGGGAACGTGAAGCCGTAGCGGACGCGATAGAGGTCCTCCATCGCCTCGTCGTCCAGCTTGGGCAGGCTGGCGACGATGGCCGGGTCATCGGCGCGGCGCACGCCGTAGCGGACCAGCTCCAGGAAGCCGGCGTCCAGCATCTTGTCCTCGGGGACCGCCGTCTGGCCGTTGCGTTCCTCGACCGGGCTCTTGTTGTCCGGGTCCTGGTCGCTGTTGAGGCGCAGGTAGTAGTGACCGTCGCCGAACGCGCCCTTGGTCGTGACCATGCGGGCCTCGACCTTGGACGAATAGTCGTCGGCGGTCTTGCGGTAGGTCTCCGCCGAGGCCGTGTCGCCGGCGGCCTCGGCGATGTCGCCGGCCACCACCAGACCCGCGATCACGGCGGCGGTCGTCGAGGGCGAGTAGCCGCCCTGCTCTTCCCAGCGCTCCTGCTGGGTGAACGGCGGGGTGATGGTCGCGTGGTTCCAGCCCAGGTCGACCTTGCCGCCCTTGACCAGGAAGTCGGCCGCCGGCTTCAGCATCTTGCCGTAGTAGGTCTTCAGTTCCGCATCGGACAGCCAGCCCAGCTTCCACAGCTTCCAGCCCAGCATGATCGGCATGGCCGTCTGGTCCAGCTGGACGCCGACCCATTCGGGCGTGCCGTCGACGTGCGACTTCTGCAGGAACCAGCCGCCATCGCCCCTATTGCCAGGCGTCTTGGCTCCGACCTGCACCGTCGGCAGGTAGTGGAAGGCCGCCAGCGGCGTCTCCTTGTCGCCCAGGGCCGCCAGGGCCATGGCGCACTGGTAGAAGTCGCGCGGCCAGACGGCCTTGTAGCCGGTCGAGGACGTCGTGGCGTCGACCGTGTCGCCCCAAGGGTTGGACAGCGAGGCGATCAAGGCCCCGGCGTGGGTGCGATCCTCCTGGACCTTCAGCATCAGGGCCGAAGCCTGGACCAGCTTGCCGCCATCCTCCGAGGCTTCGCGCAGGCGCGGCAGCTGCGTCAGCGAGGCCAGATAGTCTTCCCAGCCCACCCGCGCGCCCTCGCCGTTGAAGCGGGCCAGCACCTCGGCGTAACCGGTCTTCAGCGTCGCGGCGGCGGTGGCGTCAGCGGCCCTGGCGTCGGAACCGAAGCCGATGGCGAAGTCGAAGGTCGCTTCCTTGCTCACGGCCGGCAGCTGGCCGGTCAGGACGATCGCGCCCTTGGCCGAGGTCGTCGCGGTCTTCAGGCCCAGCAGCGCGTCATTGTCCTTCAACACGCTAGCGGAGGCCTTGGCGAAGGGCTTGGTCCCCTTCAGGCTCAGGAACGCCTTGCCCTCGTAGGCGGTCAGCGCCGCCGTCGAGGCCGCGCCGGTATCGCCGCCGCCGGTGTTGGCCATGTGCGGCTCCAGCACCAGGGTCGGCGTGACTGGCCCCCCCAACGCCTTGACGGTCACGCGCACAAACAAGGCGTTACGGTCCGGGTCGGTGAAGATCCGCTTCTCGATGACGAAGCGACCCTGCTTGTCGGTGGTGGTGATCTTGTAGGCCGGCGACAGCGGACGGCCGGCCGCGTCGACATGCAGATATTCGGTCTTCGAGGTCGTGTCCGCGCCCTCGACCGCCAGGCCCGTCGCGGTCTGGACGGCGATGCGCATCTGCTTGATCTGGGCCTCGTGGATCAGACCGTACATGGTCTCGGTCAGCACGCCGTCGGCGATCGAGAACCAGACCTTGGACACCGCCCCGGTCTTGCCGCCGGCCTTGTAGGCCCCGTCGACATAGGCCTCGTAGGACGCGCCGACACCCGTCTTGGCCGAATAGGCCCAGGTGCTCGGCGCGGCGGCATGCGCCGCGCTGGCGGTCAGGGCGGCCGAGGCCAGGGCGAGAAGTTTCAGGCGGCGCATGGCGAGGACCTCGTCAGGCTGGAAGGGAAAGGGAGGATCAGGCGGGCTCGCCGGCGACACGGTCGCGGACGAGGAAGGTCGTGGCGGCGGCGATGGCGAAGGACACCGCCCCCAGCACCAGGGCGTAGATCGCCTGGCCGCCGAAGAAGCTCTTCAGCAGCAGGCCCAGCACCGTCGCGGCCAGCAGCTGCGGGATGACGATGAAGAAATTGAAGATGCCCATGTAGACGCCCATCTTCCGCGCCGGCAGGGCCCCGGCCAGGATCGAGTACGGGGCCGACAGGATCGAGCTCCAGGCGAAGCCGACGCCGATCATGCCGATCCACAGCATCCCCGGCTCGCGGATCAACAGGAACGACAGCAGGCCCAGGGCGCCCAGGATCAGGCAGGCGGCATGGCTGAGCTTGCGGCTGGTCGCCTGAACCATCAGCGGGATGACCAGGGCCGCCAGGGCCGCGACGCCATTGTAGACGGCGAACAGCACGCCCACCCAGTCCGCGCCTTCATTATAGGCCTTGGACGTCGCGTCCACCGCGTGGAAGTGGACCGCCGCCACCGCGGGCGTCGTGTAGATCCACATGGCGAACAGGCCGAACCACGAGAAGAACTGCACCACCGCCAGCTGACGCATGGTCCTGGGCATGCGGAAGAAGTCGGACAGCACTTCGGAAAAGCCGTTGTCCGTGCGCCCGATCCGTTTGAGCCGCGCGCCAGCGACGCCCGCCACGCCGAACGCGAAGACCAGGCCGGCCAGGACGTAGAGCTCCTTCTCCAGGCGCGCGCTCCAGACGACCAGCGCCAAGGCCAGGCCCACCAGCACGCCGCCGACGCCCAGGACGACATAGGCGTTGACCGACGGCTCGGGCTCCTCGTGCGGGCCGAAGCCCAACGCCTCGTGCTCGGCGGCCTCGAAGGCGACGAGCTGGTCGGGGCTGTATTCCCGGGTCGTGAACACCGTCCACATCACGGCCAGCAGGAGACCCGCGCCGCCGGCGTAGAAGGCGATCCGCACCGCGTCGGGGATCTGGCCGGCCGGAGCGGTGTTCGACACGTGGAGCCAGTTGGTCAGCATCCACGGCAGGGCCGAGGCCAGCACCGCGCCCAGGCCGATGAAGAAGCTCTGCATGGCGTAGCCGGTGGCGCGCTGCTCGTCGGGCAGGTTGTCGCCGACGAAGGCTCGGAACGGCTCCATGGTGATGTTGATCGAGGCGTCCATCAGCCACAGCGCGCCCGCCGCCACCCACAGCGCGGGCGCGTTGGGCATGACGAACAGCGCCAAGGTGGTGAGGATCGCGCCCCAGAAGAAGTACGGCCTGCGGCGACCCAGACGACCCCAGGTCTTGTCGGAGAGATGGCCGATGATCGGCTGGACCAGCAGGCCCGTGGCCGGCGCGGCGATCCACAGGATCGCCAGATGGTTCACATCGACGCCCAGGGTCTGGAAGATGCGGCTGGTGTTGGCGTTCTGCAGGCCGAAACCGATCTGGATTCCGAAGAAGCCAAAGCACATGTTCCAGATCTGCAGGAAACTGAGCCTCCGCCTGGTCATCGGTCCTCCGCCCCGCTCCGACCGCCGGTTAGCCCGACTGGTTCGCAAGTTTTTTCATGAACTCTCGTGACGGGCATTTGCGCATGCGCCGTCAATGGGCGCAACGGAGAATCCACTACTTGTTGAGCCTATTCGCAAAACAGGCGCCCCAAACCCGACATCCGCTACCGGCGGAACAGCAAGGTTCAAGCCACGGTTTGCAGTAGTTTTCACATCCATTTTCAACCAGCTCGGCTTGCAAACCCCATCGAACGGCGCCTTATGGGCCTCTGAAAAAGTTTGCAGAAATCTTTGCAGCATCAACAGTCGAACAGGGACGGGCGTAAGGTGAGCAAGGGGGCGACGCGACTGGAGGACCTGGCCAAGCTGGCGGGGGTTTCGATCTCGACCGCGTCGCGAGCCCTCAACGACAGCCCGGCCGTCAACAAGCGCACCAAGCAGCTGATCTGGAAGCTGGCGCGCGAAATGGACTATCCGTTCCGCCGCTACATGCCCGCCGGTCCGATCGGGGCCGAGGCGACGATCGCCATCGTCACACCCCGTCCGCAAGGCCGCGCCAGCAGCATGTCGGACCCGTTCTTCCTCGAGCTGCTGGCTGGCGTCGGCGAGGCCGCCCGCGAGCGCGGCTGCGACGTGATCCTCAGCCACATCGCCCCGACCAATTTCGAGGACCTGTCCTCGGCCATGACCACCAGCCGGGCGGAGGGCGTGATCTTCCTGGGCCAGAGCTCGCTGCACGCGGCCTTCAACCGCCTGGCCGAAACCGAGAACCGCTTCGTGGTCTGGGGCGCCCAGCTGCCGGACCAGAACTATTGCTCGGTCGGCTCGGACAACGTGATGGGCGGCCGCCGCGCCACGCTTCACCTGCAGCGCCTGGGCCGCAAGCGCATCGTCTTCCTCGGCGACACCGAGGCGCCCGAGGCCATGCAGCGCCATCGCGGCTATCTGGACGCCCTCGACCACGCCAAGCTGGGCGTCGACCCAAACCTGATCGTCCCGGCCCACTTCGAGGTCGAGTCGGCCGAGGCCGCTGTCGACAGCCTGATCCACCACGGTGTGGCGTTCGACGGCGTCGTCGCCGCCTCCGACCTGATCGCGCTTGGCGCCATGCGGGCCCTGAAGCACGCCGGTCTGTCGGTTCCCGGCGACGTCTCGGTGATGGGCTTCGACAACGTCCCCTTCAGCCGCTACGCCAGCCCGGCTCTGAGCACCATCGCCCAGGACACCAACAAGGCCGGCCGGCTGATGGTCTCCAAGCTGCTCGACAGCGGCGAGCGGGCCAGCCGGTCCGAACGCGTGCCGACGGACCTGATCATTCGCGAAAGCTGCGGCGGTTAGACCCGTCGCGCGATCAGCCCGGCGCACGGCCGCATTTCGCCGTCGCCGCCCAGGTTGACCCCGTCGACGATCGCCCACCCCTCCGGCAGCGACCAGGTCACCGCCTCATGGCCGAGATTGAAGGCCAGCAGCACGGCGTCCACCCCCTCCCCGCGCTGGAAGATCAGCAGCGGGCTGTTGGTGTCGACGAAGCTGATCGCGCCGGTGCGCAGGGCGGGATAGGCTTTCCGCAAGGCGATCAGGCGACGCGCCACATGCAGGGTCGAGGTCGGATCCGCCTCCTGGGCGTCCACCGCCAGCGGCAGGTGCTCGGGATCGACCGGCAGCCAGGGCTCGACGCGAGAGAAGCCGGCGTTGATCGCGCCAGCCACCCACGGCATCGGCGTGCGCGCGCCGTCGCGCCCCAGGGTCTGGGGCCAGTTGGCGATGGCCTCCGGATCCTGCAGGCGCTCGAACGGCACATTGGCCTGGGGCAGGCCCAGCTCCTCGCCCTGATAGACGAAGACATTGCCGCGCAGGCCCATCAACAGCAGCAGGCACATCTCGGCGAAGGCCTTGCGGTCGCGCCCCTCGGCCCAGCGCGACACCGCGCGCGGGGCGTCGTGGTTCGAGAAGGTCCACGACGGCCAGCCCTCCCCGTCCTCGCCCGGCCACATGGCCGCGCCCTTGGGGATCATGTCGCCGGTCAGCCTGTCGGCGTAGAGATAGAGGAAGCCGTAGGCGCTGTTCAGGCGATCGTTTCCGGCCGTGAACAGCTTCATTTCGCGGTCCGCGTGGTCGCCGCCGACTTCCGCCACCGAGAACCGGCCGCCCGCCGCGTCGGTCAGCGCCCGCAGGCGGCTCAGGAACTTCGGGATGTCGGCGTGGCTCTGGTTGTGGATCTTGTCCTGGAAGTCGAACGGCCGCGTGCGCTTGCCGCCCGGCGGCAGCGGCGGGTTATCCGTGAACGCCGGGTCGTGCATCGAGAAGTTGATGGCGTCGAAGCGGAAACCATCCACGCCCTTGTCGATCCAGAACTGGGTGACGGCCAGCAGGGCTTCCTGCACCGCCGGATTGTGCAGGTTCAGCTGCGGCTGGCTGCTGAGGAAATTGTGCATGTAGTACTGGCCGCGACGGGCGTCCCAGGTCCAGGCCGGGCCGCCGAACACCGACTGCCAGTTGCTGGGCGGGCTGCCGTCCGGCTTGGCGTCGGCCCAGACGAACCAGTCGGCCTTGGCGTTGGTCCGATCCTGACGGCTTTCCGTGAACCACGGGTGCTCTTCCGAGGTGTGGGAGAACACCAGGTCGATGATGATCTTCAGATTTAGGGCGTGGGCCTTGGCGATCAGGGCGTCGAAGTCGGCCAGGGTCCCGAAGATCGGATCGACGTCGCGATAGTCCGAGACGTCGTAGCCGAAGTCCTTCATCGGCGAGGTGAAGAAGGGCGACAGCCACACCCCGTCGACGCCCAGCGAGGCGATGTGCTCGAGGTGTTCGGTGATCCCGGGCAGGTCGCCGACCCCGTCGCCGTTCGAGTCGGCGAAGCTGCGCGGATAGACCTGATAGATGACCGCGCCACGCCACCATTCGGCGCTCATCGACGTCTCCGCACCGGGGCGAACCAGAACCTGCACTGTCACTGTCGTCCCTCGGAAACGCAAATCATGTAGTCGAGCGGCTTCAGCTCGATGGAATAGCTGCCGGGCGCGGTCGCCGTCGCGGCGCATGCGCCGTGCAGCGCCCGCCAGGCGACGGAGCCGGTCTCGACCGGGATGTTGGCGGTCAGCGGCTGGTCGCCAGTGTTGAAGACAGCCAATACCTCGGTCTTGTCCAGAATGCGCGAGAAGGCCAGCAGGCCGGGTTTTTCACTGGCGACACGGACCACCTGGCGCCCTTCGCGCAGCGCCGACGTCGCCTGGCGCAGCCTGGCGAGTTCGGCGATACGGCCATAGAGCAGAGCGTCGGCCTCGAAGGCGGATCTCGCCCCCTTGGCGCTCGAGCCGATCAGACGGTTGTCGTTGTAGCTGGCCACCTGGCTCGCAAACATGTCCTCGCGGCTGTCCGCGTAATCGCCGTCGCCGGTGAAGCCTTGCTCGTCGCCGTAGTAGATCGTCGGGACGCCCCGCGCGGTCAGCATCAGGGCATTGGCCAGGGTGACGCGGGCCAGCAACTCGTCATCGCCTATCCCTGGCTTGGCCTTCAGCGCGAACCAGCCGATCCGGCCCATGTCGTGATTGCCCAGGAAGGTCGGCAGCTGACGCGCGGTCGCCTCGCCGCCTTCGTAGACGGGATCGGCGGCGAAGACGCGGGCCAGGCGGTCGGTCCCGGTCCGGCCCAGGGCGACATCGGTGACCGCCGACTGAAAGGCGAAATCCAGCACCGCCGGCAGCCTGTCGACCGTCGTGTGGCTGGCCAGGATCGCCGGGTCGGCGTCGAACACCTCGCCGAAGATGTGAAAGTTCGGGATCCCCTTGGCCTTGGCGCGCGCCAGCATGGCCGGAACAAAAGCCTGCCAGAACTCGGGGTTCACGTGACGGGCGGTGTCGATGCGGAAGCCGTCGATCCCGAAATCGTCGATCCACTGGCCGTAGACCTCGACGAAACCCCGCACGACGCGCGGGTTCTCGGTGAAGACGTCGTCCAGCGTGGCGAAATCGCCCAGCAGCGAACTCTCGCCCGCGAACGTGCTGTCACCCCGGTTGTGGTAGTAGATCGGGTCGTTCAGCCAATCCGGCTTCTTGAGGTGCTCCTGCCCCGCCGGAACATAAGGCGCGTAGGCCCAGTTCGACGTCTTGAGCTTGGTGAAGTCCTTGCCGTCGAAACCGGCATTGATCGGCGCGCCGCCGAGGCCGCCTTGGCGAACATAGGGATAGTCGGCGACGCCACGATACGCGCAGCGGCCGTCCGGACATTCCTTGTACTGGATGACGTCCGCCGTGTGGTTCACGACGATGTCCATATAGACCTTCAGGCCTCGGGCATGGGCCGCATCCACGAGCGCCCTGAAGTCGGCCTTGGTCCCGAAGTGCGGATCGACATCGGTGAAGTCGGTGATCCAGTAGCCGTGGTGCGCGGCCGACTCGTGGCCCGGCGAGCCCTGCACCGCGCGGTTCCTGAAGATCGGCGCCAGCCACACCGCCGTCGCGCCCAGGCCCTGGATGTAGTCCAGCCGCCGGGTCACCCCCTTCAGATCGCCGCCGTGATAGAAGCCTGCCCGCGTCGGGTCGAAGCCGTCGACCAGCGGCCCTGTATCGCGCCCGCCGTGATCATTGGTCGCGTCGCCATTCTCGAAGCGATCGGGCAGGACGAAATAGATCACTTCATCCTGGGGCTTGCGGAGGCGATAGGAGCCCGGAGCAGCGCACGCGGCCGAGGCCAGCGCTCCCACGCCAAGCACACCCAGGGCCGTCACGGCCAGCAGCGTTCGTCGCCAAGGCGTCAACGCCGACATCGCCCCCCCCTCGCGGCGAATGACAACCGCACTGCAATTATTTGCAAGAATTTGCAGAACCAGCGACAGCCTGTCAATCCGTCCGGCCGACTGGATTTGCAGCCCCTTCCAACAAATTTTCGCGGCGCAAGTGGCGCAAAGAAGCCACACGACGCCCCATTCCGGTGATCCCAAGACGAGCCTGACGCCGGATTTGCAATTTTTTGGGTTGATTACAGCGCGTTAATTTGCGGTAGTTTGCAGCAACGGCCCGATCGCAAGTTTGCAAGAGCGCAGAGCCGGACAGGGAGGGAGCATTCCATGAACACCCAAGTTTCGCGTCGTCGTGCGTGGCTGATGGCGGGTGGCGCCACCGGCCTGGTCCTGGCGTTCGCCGTGGCCGGCTCGGCCCAGGCCCAGACCACCGCCCCCGCGACCCAGGACGACAGCAAGGTCGAAGAGGTCGTCGTCACCGGCATCCGCCGCGGCATCGAAGGCGCCATCTCGCTGAAGAAGAGCTCGACCTCGATCGTCGAAGCCGTTTCGGCCGAGGACATCGGCAAGCTGCCGGACATGTCGATCGCCGAGTCGATCGCCCGTCTGCCCGGCCTGACCGCCCAGCGCCTGGATGGCCGCGGGCAGGTCATCTCGATCCGCGGCCTGGCCCCCGACTTCACCACCGCCCTGCTGAACGGCCGCGAGCAGGTCTCGACCGGCGACAACCGCGGCGTCGAGTTCGACCAGTATCCGTCGGAACTGCTGAGCGCCGTCGTGGTCTACAAGACCCCGGACGCCGGCCTGATCGGTCAGGGCCTGGCCGGCACCGCCGACATGCGCACCGTCCGTCCACTGGCCTTCGGCAAGCGCGCCCTGGCCATCGGCGCCCGCTATGAGTGGAACGACATCGGCGCTCTGAACGCCGGCACCAAGGCCCACGGCAACCGCCTGTCGATCTCGTATATCGACCAGTTCATGGACGGTAAGCTGGGCCTGGCTTTGGGCTACGCCCACATGGAGTCGCCCTACCAGGCCGAGCGCTGGAATTCATGGGGCTATCCCACCGACGCCTCAGGCAACCTGGTGATCGGCGGCGCCAAGCCGTACGTGCAGTCCAGCATGCTGAAGCGCGACGGCGTCATCGGCGTCCTGGAGTTCAAGCCCACCGACAATTTCAGCTCGTCGCTGGACGTCTTCTATTCGAAGTTCAAGAACCACCAGATCCAGCGCGGCATCGAACTGCCGCTGGTCTGGGGCGGCGTGCCGCTGACCGGCGCCCAGGCCTCGGGCGGCTTCGTCAACAGCGGCGCCTTCAACGGCGTGAAGGGCGTGGTCCGCAACGACGGCAACGACCGCGACGCGACCATCAAGTCGGTCGGCTGGAACAACAGGTTCAACGTCGGCGACGACTGGACCCTGGTCAGCGACCTGTCGTGGTCGAAAGTCGACCGCACCGACCAGATCGTCGAGAGCTATTCGGGCACGGGCCGCTCGGGCGTCGGCGCGACCGACAACATGACGTTCTCGATGAACGACGACGGCGTGGCGATCTTCAAGTCGACCCTGAACTATGCCGATCCGAACGTGATCAAGCTGACCAGCCCGCAAGGCTGGGGCGGCGACATCATCACCGGCGGCCAGGACGGCTATCTGAACCAGCCGCACATCGAGGACGAGCTGAAGGCGGTCCGCCTGTCGGCCGCCAAGGCGCTGGGCGACGGCCTGTCCAGCTTCGAGATCGGCTTCAACTACAGCGAACGCTCCAAGGGCCTCGTCAACGACGAATGGTTCCTGCGCGTGAAGGGCTCGCCGGCCAGCGTCGCGATCCCCTCGTCGGCCATCGTCGGCACGACCTCTCTGGCCTTCATCGGCATCGCCGGCATGGTCAGCTACGATCCGTTCGCCCTGATCAAGAACGGTACGTACGACCTGGTTCGCAACCCGAACGCCGACGTGCTGGTCAAGAGCTGGGACGTCGAGGAAAAGGTCACGATCGGCTATGTGAAGGCCAATATCGACGCGGCTGTCGGCAGCGTGCCGGTCACCGGCAACTTCGGCTTCCAGATCGTCAACACCGACCAAAGCTCGACCGCCCTGGGCGCCAGCGGCACCGGCGCGGGCGTCACCCGCGCCAATCTGTCGGGCGGCAAGACCTACACCGATTTCCTGCCCAGCATGAACCTGCAGTTCCACCTGCCGGCCGAGCAGACCCTGCGCTTCGCCGTCGCCCGCACCCTGGCCCGTCCGCGGATGGACCAGATGCGCGCCAGCACGCAGTACAGCTTCGACGCGGCCAAGGGCGGCAATACCGACATCAACTTCTCGCCGTGGAGCGGCACGGGCGGCAATCCGGACCTCGAGCCGTGGCGCGCCGACGCCTATGACGTGTCGTACGAGAAGTACTTCGGCCGTCAGGCCTATGTCTCGCTGGCCGCCTTCTACAAGGATCTGAAGACCTACGTTTACGACCAGAGCATCATCTACGACTTCACCGGCTTCCCGACTGGCGGCAACCCGGAACCGGCCACCCGCAAGGGCCTGGTGACGACCCCGCAGAACGGCAAGGGCGGCACGGTCAAGGGCGTCGAATTCGCCGCCTCGATCCCCGGCGCGCTGTTCACCGACGTGCTGGACGGATTCGGCGCCACCTTCAGCGCCTCGTACACCGACAGCTCGATCCACCCGAACCCGAACGACCTGAGCACCCCGATCCCGGGCCTGTCGAAGAAGGTCGCCAACCTGACCGTCTACTACGAGAAGAACGGCTTCTCGTTCCGCGTCAGCGACCGCTACCGCTCGAAGTTCCTGGGCGAGGTCACCGGCTTCGGCAACGGTCGCAACTACCGGATGGTCAAAGGCGAGTCCGTCGTCGACAGCCAGATCGGCTACACCTTCAGCGACGGCCCGATGGAGGGCCTTTCGGTCCTGGCCCAGGTCAACAACCTGACCAACGAGCCCTTCGTCACCTACCAGAACAACGATCCGCGCCAGGTCATCGACTACCAGAACTACGGTCGCACCTATCTCGTCGGCCTGAACTATCGGTTCTAAGCCGACCACTCCTTCCCCGAAGAAGCCTTGGCGCCCCTGTCGGTCCTGCCCGACAGGGGCTCTTTTTCGCCTGAAGCTTCGCCTTTCAAGCTCTCTTTAGGATTGAGCCGGATAGTGCCGCCCATCTGGGGGAGCGCACGATCATGCCGACCAAGTCCATCCGTCTGGCCATCCTGCTGGCGAGCGCCGCCGGCGGCTTGAGCGCCTGCGCCACCCGCGAGGAGGTCGCCGCCCTGCGCCAACCGGCCATGCCGCCGGTCGCCGTGGCCAAGGCCTCGCCCGCCCGGGCCTTCTATCGCAACGTCGCCGTCCAGGCCGTCGAGGGCGCGCCGGAGTTCCGCTGGTTCGATGGCGGCGCCGTCGTCACCACCCGCCCGACCCGCGTCCAGGTCGTCGAGAGCCTGAACAACCATCTGCGCCGCGCCGAGATGCTGGCCCCGACGCGGCTCGACGCCGAATACATGCTCTACACGACCTTCGAAGAGCTGCGCGGCCCCAACGTCTGGTGGGGAACCGACAAGCTGGCCTCGGCCCGCGTCACCTTCCGCCTGGTGCGCTGGCGCACCGGCGAGGTAGTCCGCGAGAAGACCCTGGAAGCCTCCTACGAGGCGCGCTGGACCGGGATCACGCCCGACATCGCCCGCGCCGCCATTGCCGGTCCGCTGGGCGTCTCGCGCGACCGCGTGCTGGCCCTGCCCGGCGGCGCCATCGGCGGCGTCGCGCTGGGCTATTACGTCAACCAGAACCTGATCGTGTCGATCTATGACGCGCCCTATGCCGGCCTCGTCGGCGCGGCCCAGGCCGCCGCCATCGGCGGTCCCAGCCGCCTGGGCCCCGGGTTCGACGCCGCCTTCAGCACCGCCCTGGCCGTCGGCACGGCCTCGGGCCGCTTCCAGGACCTGGAGGCCATGCTGGCCGGCGGGGTGATCAGCGCGGCCGGCGCCGCGGCGGGTCCCGTCCCGGCGGGTCGCGAGATGTCGCAACTGGGCGAGGTCACCACCGCCTTCAACGGCCGCGAGCGCCGCCTGGCCGCCACGCGCGGCTTGATGGACCTGGCCTTCGACCTCTTCATGAACGAGCTCAGCCGCGACGGATCGGTGATCTACAAGACCGCCGTCTCGTGCCGCGCCCTGAACGGCGACAGCGACAGAGGCCCCTACCTGGCCGAGACCGCGGGCGCCTACGCCGTCGACTGCCCCGGCGCGCGCTACAACGACGCCAAGACGACCAAGGCGTTTCCGAGCCAGTTCTAAAGCTTCTCCGCCCGCTCGGCCGCGCGGCGCCTGACCACGCGGAACAGCAGCGGCAGCAGGTCCCAGTTGAAAGCCCCGATCGCGAAGCCGAACAGATAGGCCTCACGCATCGGCGCCCAGGGGATCAGCGGCAGCGCCGCCTTGACGAAGAACGCCGCCAGGATGACGGCCGAGGCGGTGGCGCAGGCCAGCCGGATCGTCAGCTCGCGCGGGCTCGCGCCGCTCGGCGCGCCCACCTGCACCAGGCCATAGACGGCCACGCCGCCGAGCGCGCCCACGATCGCGCGCAGGCGGTCGGGATCGATGTCCATCACGGCCTCCTTACGGCCTGGGATCTTGGGTGACGGCGTCAGGACGTTCCGGTCCGCGTCGCGGCCGCGACGGCGCCGGAACGTCCTCGCCGTTAACAAATGTGCCTAGGTCTGACGGCGGAGTCGATTGGCGTTGGAAGCGCATGCGTCCGAGTCTGACGTGGACTCACGGCGATCCTATAGCCACTCAGAATTAGAACGAAAGCAGAACAAATGGTGCGATTGACCTCCATGCGGCGTCAGCCGCCTGAGGGTCCTTGAACTTCGGGGTGGTGGTAGGCCTGGAGGGACTCGAACCCCCAACCAGACCGTTATGAGCGGTCGGCTCTAACCATTGAGCTACAGGCCCGCGCGGATACGTGTGAGCGTACGCGAGAGCGGCGGATTAGCATGAGCCGAACGCGGCTTAAAGCTCCGGTTCAGGTTGGAGCTGTCATCAGGGAACGCATAGCTGTCCAGCAGCGCTTCCCTTGCCTTGGACGGACCTGGAGAAAAGAACGATGACCAACACCGCTCGCCGCCTGACCTCGATCGCCCTGCCAGCCCTGATCGGCGGCGCGCTGATGATGGGCGCCGCCGCGCCGGCCCTGGCCCAGACCAGCGCCGACTCGGCGTTCAAGGCCACGACCTTCAGCCTGTCGGCCTATGGCGAGACCCGCGTGGCGCCGGACATGGCCACCATCACCCTCGGCGTGCAGACCGAGGCCCTGACCGCCGGCGAGGCCCTGAAGGCCAACGGCGCGCGCATGAACCAGGTGATGGCCGCCCTGAAGAAGGCCGGGATCGCCGAGCGCGACGTCCAGACCTCGAACCTGAACCTCAACGCCCAGTACGCCTATGAGCAGAACCAGCCGCCGAAGCTGACCGGATACCAAGCCTCGAACCAGGTGACGATCACGGTCCGCGACCTGGCCAAGCTGGGCGCGACGGTCGACGCCACGGTCAACGCCGGCGCCAACACGGTCAACGGCATCAGCTTCGGCCTCATCAATCCCCAGGCCGCCGAGGACGCCGCGCGCCTGGAAGCCGTGAAGGCCCTGCAGGCCAAGGCCGAGCTCTATGGCCGCGCCACCGGTTACAAGGCCGTGCGCCTGGTCAATCTGAGCGAAGGCGGCGGCTACCAGCCCGCGCCGCCCCCGATGCCGGTGTTCGCCATGGCCAAGCGCGAGATGGCCGACTCCACCAGCATCGCGGCCGGTGAACTGAAGGTCCGCGTCGACGTCAGCGCGACGTACGAAGCCGCCAAGTAGGCGATATCCGCCCGGAGCCGCCCTCGCCCTTCGACAAGCTCAGGGTGAGGGCTACTTCTCGCGGTGATTGAGTCGAAAACCTCATCCTGAGCCTGTCGAAGGACGAGGTTTTCGCTTCCTAGAAGCCGGCCTTGGCGAAGGCCCGCTCGACACGATCCTTGATCTCCAGCCCCGGCAGGGCTCGTTCGCCCTCCATGACCGCGACATAGGTCAGGCCGCGCGCCGGCTTGCCTTCGCCGGTCGGCACCGGGCCAATGGACCAGCCGACCGTGGCGCCGTTGGCCCCGCCGCTGGCGCAGCTGATGAAGCGGGCCGGCTTGCCCAGGCTTGCCTTCAGCAAGGTCTCGGCCGTGGTCTGCGCGCCTTCGCAGGACGGCAGGTTGCGCGAACAGGTGACATAGCCGCCGCCACGCCACACCAGCTTGCCGCTGGCGTCGGCGATCACGACGCAGGTCGAGGGCGAGCCGATCGACTTGCCGACCGACTGGGTCAGGACGGCCTCGTCCACGCCCGAAGGCAGCTTCGGCGAACAGGCCGAGAGACCCGCGGCGGCCAGAACAGCGAGCGCGATACGACGCATCAGGCCGCCTTCTTGATCAGATTGCCTTCGTCCAGCAGCACGACGGTCGGGGCGTAGTTGCGGGCCTCTTCCGCCGCCATCTGACAGTAGGTCACGACGATCACCAGGTCGTTCTTCTGCACCAGGCGAGCGGCGGCGCCGTTGACGCCGATGACCTTCGAACCGCGCGGGGCCTCGATGGCGTAGGTCGTGAAGCGGGCGCCGTTGGTGATGTTCAGAACATCGACCTGCTCGTTCGGCAGGATGCCCGAGGCGTCCAGCAGGTCGCGGTCGATGGCGATCGAGCCTTCGTAGTCCAGGTCGGCCTGGGTCACCGTGGCCCGGTGCAGTTTGGCCTTCAGCATGGTGAGCAGCATGGCGGGGGCTCTATCCCTTTGAACGAAATGGAATTCTCTAGGCCGCCACACACAAGGCCCGAAACAGGTCACGCCATATAGACACGAACCCACAACCGTTCAATCGCGCCCTCTCAAGGCCAATGGTTAACACCGTGACCATTTCGCGCTAGGGTTTGAAAGAACGCGGTTCTGTGGGGGATGCCATGCGTCATTCAAGAGGGTGGGCGATGGCGGGAGCCGTCGCCGTGAGCGTGCTCGCGGGCGCGGCGTGGATCTCGACCGGCAAGGCGCAGACGCGGGATGCGACCGGTGCGCCGGTCCCCGGCGCGGCGGCTGTCCGCCCCGGGATCGCGGCGCTGACCGCCCGGCCGCGCGGCCGCGTGGACTGGCAAGGCGCCGTCGGCAGTCTGCGCCAGTCGGCCAATGTCGGCGAGAGCCTGGCGAGCAACCTGAACCGCGAACAGGTCGACATGACCGCCGTGCCGATCCTGCTGCCCCAGGACGCCAAGCTGACGGCCGGGGCGCGGATCTACAGCTTCGGCGACTACTACACGATCACCAGCAACACCGCTGGCGGCCGCGTCTCGTTGAGCGGCACGACCGTCACCGTGCCGATGCCGGCGTCCAGGCCGCTGAAGATCGAGGCCGGGCCGGAGATGCTGACGATCCAGCGCACGGTCGACGGTCAGTTGGCCAGCTTCGTGCGCTACGGGGTGCTCTACACCGTGGAGATCCGCTGCGACGCCGCCGGCGACCCGCGCTGCGCCGATGACAACTATGTGCTGGGCCTGGTCGGCAAGACCACCGCCGTGGTGATGGGCAAGGCCGCGCGGGACGCCGCCGGGCTGGGAGGTTGACCATGCGCCTCTCCCCGCTCCTGCTGGTCGCCGCCCTGGCGCTCGCGCCGCTGGCCGCCTGCGACGACACCACCAAGCCTCCGGCGCCCGGCGAGACGCCCAAGCCGCCCTCGCCCGAACCCGGGCCTCCCCAGCCCGACGACAGCCCGGCCGACGGCGGGGCCGAGCAGCCGTCCAGCGAGCCGGTGCCGCCCAGCCCCGATCCCGCGCCACAGCCGGCCGATCCGCCCGCGCCCTCGCCGGCCACGTTCGACCACGCGCCGGCCGGCGCGATCCCGGCCGGCCAGGGTCCGGGCTATCTGGACCGCACGGTCTGGTCGCCGAACATGTGCTGGCCGCTGGCCGAGGCCGGCTTCCCGAACTCGCAGGTCTACGGGCCCGGCGGCGGCATGGGTCCGGCCGGCAAGCCCAGCCAGTGCGACGCGCTGAACTACAGCCTGCCCTGGCACGACACCTTCTGCGAAGCCCGCTCGCGTGCGAACCCGCTGTGCGCCGGCGCCGGCACGGGCCACCAGGGCCAGGACATCCGTCCGGCCACCTGCAAGAAGAACGAGCATTGGGCCGTGGCCGCCGAGGCCGGCACGATCACGGACATCGGCTCGTACAGCGTCACCCTCGTGGCCAAGGCCCAGCCGCACTACACCTACCGCTACCTGCACATGCAGATGTCGACCCTGGCGGTGAAGGAAGGCGACCAGGTCGCCAAGGGCCAGAAACTGGGCAAGGTCTCGAACGATTTCGGCGGCACGCCCACGACCATCCACCTACACTTCGAGCTGCGGGCCGGCGTGGCGGGCGTGACCACTGACGGCAAGGCCGTGGCGCTTCAGACCTTCCTGCCGCCGTATCTCAGCCTGGCCGAGGCCTATCAGCGCAAGCTGAACGGCCAGGCCTGCGGAAGCTAGCCTACGGCTGTCCTGAGAAAGGCGACCATGTCCGCCAATACCGTCGACTTGCCGCGAAACAGGCGCGACAGGGCCAGCACCGGACCGGCGTGGCCCATGCCGGGGTAGTGGCGCTCCTCGACCCTGGCGCCCGCCGCGCGCAGGGCAGCGGCCAGCTTGCGGGTGTTGCGGGGACGGACCACCGTGTCCTGCTCACCGGTGGCCAGAAACGCCGACGGCGCGTCGGCGCGCGCGAAGGCTGCCGGCTGGGTGGCGGCGAGATCGTCCGCCTCGCCAAAGGTGCGGATCGTCACCGGGCTCTCCAGCGGCAGGAAGGCATAAGGTCCCGACAGGCCGACGAAGGCGCGGATCATGCTGGGTTCGACCGCGACGGCGCGCAGCCAGCGCGGGTCCAAGGCCAGCATGGCGGCGTTGTAGGCGCCGGCCGAGTGACCGATCAGAACGATGCGACCAGGATCGCCGCCCAGGCTGGCGGCGTTGTCGACCGCCCAGCGCACCGCCGCCGCGCCATCCTCCAGGAAGCCCGGATAGCGGACCTCGGGATAGAGCCGGTAGTCCGGGACCAGCGCCAGGAAGCCCTGGGCGGCCAGGGCGCGCGCCACCCAGCGATAGTCCTGGCGGCGGCCGGTCTCCCAGGAGCCGCCGTAGAAGAAGATCGCCACCGGCGCCGGGCCGTCGGCCTTCGGCGGCGCGTAGACATCGAGCCCGCCGCGCGGTCCCTCGGCATGCCCCGCGTCGTGGGTCACGCGCCGCGCGAGGTCCTTCGGCGCGATCAGGGCGAACAGTTGCAGCGGCGAGAACGCGGCCAGCAGGCGCTTGATCGCTCCTTTGGTCACGGGCGGCCCTAAAGTTTGAAAGCCCCGCTCTCGATCTTGGCGTGCAGGGCCTTGGTGATCTTCACATAGCCCTTGGCCGGATCGCGGAAGTACAGCGGATCCCGGGTCTTGGCCGGATCGAAGCCGTCATTGACCAGGTCGATCTTGCGGTACTTGAAGGTGCCGGTCGTCTCGATCTGCTGCTGCAGGCGCACGAACAGCGGACGGGCGTAGCTGGGCAGCTGCTCGTCGACGTGTTTGCCGAAGGCCTCGATGTCGAAGCCTCCCTCCACGACCAGCGCCGCCATGCCGGCCTTGCCGTCCAGGTCCCCGACCTTGACGCCGTAGACATTGACTTCCAGCACGCCTTCGAAGCCCGCGATGCGTTCGGACACCTCGCTGGTGGCGACGTTCTCGCCCTTCCAGCGGAAGGTGTCGCCGATACGGTCGACGAAATAGATGTAGCCGTCGCCGTCGACCTTCATCAGATCGCCGGTGCGGAACCAGGCGTCGCCCTTCTGGAAGACGTCGTGCAGCACCTTCTTCTCGGTGGCGGCCTTGTCGGCATAGCCGGTGTAGTTCGAGCGGGCGTCGCTGCCGATATGGCCGATGCACTCCCCGACCTCGCCCGGCGCGACCTCGATGCAGCAGCCGTTCGGGCCGCGGATCGGCATCTCGGCCTCGACGTCGAACTTGACGATGCGGATGTTGAACTTCTTCTTCAGATAGCCGGGGATCCGGCCGATCGCGCCGCGCCGGCCATCGAAGTTGAACAGCGAGACGTTGCCCTCGGTCGCGCCGTAGAACTCCAGCACCTCGCCGACCTTGAAACGGTCCAGCATGTCGTTCCAAACGTCGGGGCGCAGACCGTTGCCGAAGATCATGCGGATCTTGTGGGCGCGCTCCAGCTCGTGCTCGGGCTGGTTGGCCAAGTAGCGGCACAGCTCGCCGATATAGACGAACATCGTGCAGTTCTCGGCGACGATCTCGGGCCAGAAGTGGGTGGCCGAGAACTTCTTGCGCAGCACGATCGAACCGCCGTTCAGCAGGCCCGCGCCCATGGCGCAGAGGCCGCCGGTGGCGTGGTATAGCGGCAGCGTCACGTAGATGCGGTCGGTCTCCTTCGAACCGGTGGAGCCGGCGAAACCGCGCATATAGAGCTGGGCGCGCATGTGGGTGATGCGCGCGGCCTTGGGCAGGCCCGTCGTCCCGCTGGTGAAGATGTAGAGCGCGGTGTCCTTGGCGACGATGCCGTCGCGGGCCGTCTCGCGGTCGGGACGCAACTGGCTGCAGCTCTTCAGCGCCTTGACCAGGTCGCGCTGCTCGCCGGTCACAGGCCCCAGCACCCACTGGTGCATGTGGCGCTCCAGCTGGCCCTTGACGTCCTCGAAGCAGGGCGAGGTCTCGGGGTCGACGATGCAATGCAGGGCCTGAGAGATGTTCAGGCAGTGCGCCAGCGCCGCGCCGGTCAGCTGGTTGTTGATCAGGGCCGTGGCCACGCCGACCTTGGTCAGGCCATACCAGATCGCCAGGTATTCGAGGCGATTGGGCATGAACAGCGCCACGGTCTGGCCCCTCGTCAGCCCCAGCCCCTTGGCCCAATGGGCATAGCGATTGGCGATGGCGTCCAGCTCGGCGTAGGTGACCGACTTGCCTTCGAAGGTGATCGCCGGGCGATCGCGCCACTTGTCGACTGCGGCTTCCAGGTCGTCACAGATCAGGTTCGGGCTGTCGGGAGCGATCGACTTCACGCGCTTGAGCGTCCGGGAAAGTCCCTTCAGAAACCGGATTTCCCGCTTGATTGTCTGACGCAAACGCATTCGTCTCTCCCTTAAACAACCATTGGAGAGCGCCGCGCGACGGGTCAAGACGCCGCGCGCTGCATCGCAAACCTTTCAATGTTCGCCCAACCTGAACGGCGATCAGTCAGGATCGCCGTATCCGGCGCTGATCGTCAGCCGGCAGCGAGACGGCGTTGCTCGTCGCGGGCCGACTTCAGCTTCTCGGCCACCAGGAAGGCCAGCTCCAGCGCCTGCTCGCCGTTCAGACGCGGGTCGCAGTGCGTGTGGTAGCGGTCGGCGAGCTCGGTCTCGGAAACCGCGCGCGCCCCGCCCAGGCATTCGGTGACGTTCTGGCCGGTCATCTCCAGGTGGACGCCGCCCGGATGGACGCCCTCGGCCTGGGCGATCTCCACGAAGCTCTTCACTTCGCTCAAGATGCGGTCGAACGGACGGGTCTTGTAGCCGGTCGAGGCCTTCAGCGTGTTGCCGTGCATCGGGTCGGTGGCCCACACCACCGAACGACCGGCCGACTTGGTCGCCCGCATCAGGCGCGGCAGACGATCGGCGATCTTGTCCGAACCGAAGCGGCCGTACAGCGTCAGACGGCCCGACTCGTTGTTGGGGTTCAGCACGTCGATCAGACGCAGGAGATCGTCGGCCTCCATGGTCGGGCCGCACTTCATGCCGATCGGGTTCTTCACGCCCTTCATGAATTCGACGTGCGCGCCGTCCAGCTGGCGAGTGCGCTCGCCGATCCACAGCAGGTGGGCGCTGGTGTCGTACCAGTCGCCCGAGGTGCTATCGATGCGGGTCATGGCTTCCTCGAAGCCCAGCAGCAGGGCCTCGTGGCTGGTGAAGAACTCCACCTGGTGCATGCCCGGGTGGCTCTGGGGCGTGACGCCAATGGCGGCCATGAAGGCCAGGCTCTCGGTGATCTTGTCCGACAGTTCGCGGTAACGCGCACCCTGCGGGCTGTCGCCGACAAAGCCCAGGGTCCAACGGTGGATGTTGTGCAGATCAGCGTAGCCGCCGCTGGCGAAGGCGCGCAGCAGGTTCAGGGTCGCCGCCGACTGGCCATAGGCCTTCAGCAGGCGATCCGGATCCGGCACGCGTTCCTCGGCCGTGAAGTCCATGCCGTTGATGATGTCGCCGCGATAGGACGGCAGGGTCTCGCCGTCGATCGTCTCGACGGGCTCGGAGCGCGGCTTGGCGAACTGGCCGGCGATGCGGCCCACCTTCACCACCGGCTTGCCGCCAGCGAAGGTCAGCACCACCGCCATCTGCAGGATCAGGCGGAAGGTGTCGCGGATATTGTCCGCGTGGAATTCCTTGAAGCTCTCGGCGCAGTCGCCGCCCTGCAGCAGGAAGGCCCGGCCCTCGGCCACGTCGCCCAGCAGGCTTTTCAGGCGGCGCGCCTCGCCGGCGAAGACCAGCGGCGGCATCTGGCGCAGCGTCTGCTCGACCCGCTCCACCGCGCCCATGTCCGGATAATCGGTGGGCATGTGCTTGGCGGGCTTGGCTCTCCAGGCGGCGGGGGTCCAGCGGGCGGTCATGGCAAGGCTCGATAACTGAAAGGGCGGCGTAGATACCGCGAAAGGAACCAAAAGGCAAAATCATGCGGCCGAACACCGCCGATCCGCCCGAGCGAGAAACGTGACGGTCGCGCTAACGCCGTGGAGCGCTCGATTTTTGCGCGATCGCACAGCCGATAGCGGCGATGACGCCGAGCGCCAGCCACCACTCCTGCCAGACGCCGAAGCTGAGGCCGCCGATCATCACGTACGCGGTCAGGGTGGCGGCCGCCATCGCGCCGTCGCGGCGGTTCTCGCCGGTCCAGGCCACGATCCGGTACAGCACCCAGGCGAAGAACGCCGCCGCCAGGGCCGCGCCCAGCGCGCCCAGCTCCAGCCACAGCTGCAGGGCGGCGTTGTGGGTGTGCAGCGGGATGGCGTTACCGAAGGTCCGGCTGGCGTCGACACCCCAGCCTCGCAGGGCGTGCTCGACGATCTTGTTGGCGGCGAAAGCCCAGATGTTCAGGCGCGCGTCCCACGAGGGCGGGGCGATCACGTGCAGCCAGGCGAACAGGCCCGAGCGCACGCCCCACAACACCACCATCGGCGCGAAGATGAACAGGGTCGAGATCGCCGGGATCATGCCGCGCACGAACGGCTTGCCGATGATCCGCGTCCCCAGCCAGACGACTCCGCCCAGCAGCAGGGCGGCGCCCGAGGCGTCGGCGCTGGTGAAGTGCGAGGCGGCCAGGATCATCAGCGCCATGGTCGCGATCAGCACATTGCGGCCGCGGAAGCCCCAGGCGTCCAGCAAACGCACACAGGGCCAGAACAGCAGCACCAGCGGATAGATCGGCAGGGACACCTTCACCACCGCCAGGTCGGGCCGAATGGGGTCGTGGGTCGCGGCCCGGATCGCCTGGTAGATCCTCGCCCCCATCGCGGCGTCGATGAAGGTGAAAGCGGCCAAGGCGATCATGCCGAACAGCATCATCCGCCCCGCCAGCCGCGCCGAGCGTTGCGACATGGTTCCGAGCACCGCGACGGCGGTCCCGTAGAGGCCCAGTTGCAGCACCAGCTTCAGGGCGGTGAAGGCGCCGACGTCCTTGTCGCGCTTGAGCTCTGACAGCGCCGGGGCGGCTGGGCTCCAGTTCAGGCTGACCAGCGCCCACAGCACCAGCAGCATCAGGGCGAACATCGGCAACAGCGGCGGGCGCGATCGCGCCAGGCCTGGCGTCGCCAGCAGGCCGACCACGGCCAGCAGCGGCGCGAAGCCCAGCGGCGCCAGGTAGCCGATCAGTGGCGTCATCACCATCAGGAAGACGGCGAGCGCGCCCAGCCACCGCGTGCGGCGCTCGGGGCTCTCGGCAGAGGCTATCGCCAGCGTCATCCAACCCCGCCGACTTCGACCGGCGTATACTTCTCGCGCATCGTGACCAGTTCCTCGGCCAGGGTCGGGTGAACCGCGCAGGTCGAGTCCCACTGGGGCTTGGTCACGCCCATCTTCACGGCGATGGCGGCCATCTGGATAATCTCGGGCGCGTCCGGACCCACCACGTGCACACCGAGCACCTTCTGGTCGTCGGCCTTGACCACCAGCTTCATCAGGCACCGCTCCTGGCCGCCGTAGAAGGTGATTTTCATCGGACGAAACACCGAGCGATAGACGTCGACCGTGCCGAACGCGTGGCGGGCCTCGGCCTCGGTCATGCCGACCGAGCCGACCGGCGGCTGCGAGAACACCGCCGAGGCGACCATGTCGTGATCGAAGGTGGTCGGATTGTCGTAGAATTCGGTCTGGGCGAAGGCCGCGCCTTCGCGAATGGCCACGGGCGTCAGATTGATGCGGTCGGTGACGTCGCCGACGGCCCAGATGCTGGCGACGCTGGTCTTGGAGTGCGCGTCGACCGCGATCGCGCCCTTGTCGTTCAGCTTCACGCCGACCTTCTCCAGGCCCAGGCCGTGGACGTAGGGCTCCCGGCCGGTGGCGAACATCACCGCTTCGGTCTCGAAGGTCAGGTCGCTGGTCAAGGTGCTGAGCAGCGTGCCGTCCGCCTGCTTCTCGATGCTGGTGTGCGAGCAGCCCAGCACCACCTTGACGCCACGCTTCTCAAGCTCTTCAGCCAGGTGCGAGCGGACATCGTCGTCGAAGCCGCGCAGGATGTTGGCTCCGCGATAGAGCAGCGTGGTCTCGACGCCCAGACCGTTGAAGATGCCCGCGAACTCGACGGCGATATAGCCGCCGCCGACGACCAGGATGCTCTTGGGCAGCTTGGGGAGGTGGAAGGCCTCGTCCGAGGTGATCCCGAACTCCGCGCCCGGGAAGTCGGGCTTCACCGGACGACCGCCGGTGGCGACCAGGATCTTCTTGGCGGTGTAGGTCCCGGCGTCCTTACTGCCCTCCTTGGGCAGCACCTCGACGGTGTGAGCGTCGACGATCTGGGCGCGGCCGTGCAGCAGGTGCGCACCGGCCTTCTGCAGGTTGGTGACGTAGATGCCCGACAGGCGGGCGATCTCGACGTCCTTGTCGTGCAGGAAACCCTTCCAGTCGAACTTGGCGCCCTCGATCGTCCAGCCATAGCCCTTGGCGGTCTTCAGCTGGCTGGTGACCTCGCTGGCGTAGACCATGAACTTCTTGGGCACGCAGCCGCGGATCACGCAGGTGCCGCCGACCCGATATTCCTCGGCCACGGCGACCTTGGCGCCGCTCATGGCCGCCAGACGGGCCGCCCGCACGCCGCCCGAGCCGGCGCCGATGACGAAGAGATCGAAGTCGTAGTCAGCCATCACCGGCCTCCGGAACCTTAACTGGTCGGCTTATGTAGGATGTCAGGGAACGAGGCGCACCACACCCTCGTCCGTGCCGAACAGGGCTTCGTCGGCGAGGTCGAGGAACAGGCCGTGGTCGACCACGCCGGTGACGCTCTTCAGCGCGGCGGCCAGGGCCGTGGGCTCGGCGATGACGCCGGAGGCCATGTCGTAGATCAGGTTGCCGCCGTCGGTGACCACCACGCCTCGGTCGGCCATGCGCAGGCGCGGCGGCGGCAGATCGAACTCGGCCGCGATGTCGGCCAGGCGCCAGCTGGTATGGACATGGCCGAAGCGGACCACCTCGATCGGCAGCGGGAACTTGCCCAGAGCGTCGACCTTCTTGGCCGCGTCGGCGATGACGACGCAACGGCTGGAAGCTTCCCAGACCAGCTTCTCGCGCAGCAGGGCCGCGCCGCCGCCCTTGATCAGGGACAGGCCCGGACCAACCTCGTCGGCGCCGTCCACCGTCAGGTCGATGGTCTTGACATCGTCCAGCGCCACCAGCGGGATGCCCAGTTCGCGCGCCAGGGCGCCGGTGGCGTCCGAGGTCGGCACGCCACGGATGTCGCTCAGCTTGCGGGCGGCCAGCGCCTTGACGAACCACGCGGCCGTCGAGCCGGTGCCCAGGCCCACCACCATCCCGTTCTCGACGAGTTCGGCGGCGGCTTCGCCGGAGATACGCTTCTGGTCGTCGACGCTCATTTCTTGCCGCCCTTCTTCTTGTCCTTGGCGGCCTGCTTGAGGGCGCGAAACTTCGTCGCCCAGCCGGCCTTGGTCTTCTGTTCCGGACGCGTCAGGGCCAGGGCCCCGTCCTCGACATCCTTGGTGATCACCGAGCCCGAGCCCGTCATCGCCCCGTCGCCGATGCGGACCGGCGCGACCAGGGCGCTGTTGGAGCCGATAAAGGCGCCCTTGCCGACATGGGTCTCGAACTTCTCGAAGCCGTCGTAATTGCAGAAGATCGTACCGGCCCCGATGTTAGCCTTCTCGCCGATCGAGCCGTCGCCGAGATAGCTGAGGTGATTGGCCTTGGCGCCCGCCCCGACCTTGACCTTCTTGACCTCGACGAAGTTGCCGATGTGGGCTTCGGGCCCGATCTCGGCGCCCGGCCGCAGGCGGGCGTAGGGCCCGATCAGGGCGCCCTCGCCCACGTGCGCGCCTTCCAGATGGCTGAAGGCCTTGATCACCGCGCCGGTCTCGACGCTGACGCCCGGCCCGAAGACCACGAACTGTTCGACGATGGCCCCGGCGGCGATCTTCGTGTCCCACGACAGGTGGACGGTCTCGGGCGCGGGCATGGTCACGCCCTCGGTCAGCAGGACGTTGCGGCGACCGCGCTGCCAGACCGCCTCGGCGGCGGCCAGTTCGGCTTGCGAGTTGACGCCCTGAACCGCCGGCTCCGGCGCGAAGGCCGCGCGGGTCGAGAGCTTGCGATCGTGGGCCAGGCCCACGACGTCGGTCAGGTAGTATTCGCCCTTGCTGTTGTCGTTGCGGACGTCGGCCAGCAGGCTGAACAGCGTGGCGCGGTCAGCGGCCAGGACGCCGGAATTGCAGTGCTTGACCTGCTTGGTGGCGAGGTCGGCGTCCTTCTCCTCGACGATGCGCAGCAGCACATGGCCCGGGGCCAGGATCAGGCGGCCGTAGCCGGTCGGGTTGGCGGCCTCGAAGCCCAGCACCGCCACGTCGGTCCCGCCCTCGATGAGGTCGAACAGCGGCGCGATCACCCCGGCCGTGGTCAGCGGACAGTCGGCGTAGGTGACGACCACGTCGCCCTCGAAATCGGCCAGGGCGTCCTTGGCCGCCAGCACCGCGTGGCCGGTGCCCAGCGGCGGATCCTGGATGACCGTCGCGTTCGGACCGAGGCGCTTGCGGGCGCTCTCGCCAACCTGCGGGCTGTGCGCGCCGACCACGACGACGATCCGCTCGCAGTTCAGCCCTTCGGCGGCGTCGATGGCCAGGTCCAGCAGCGTGCGGCCGGCGACCTTGTGCAGCACCTTGGGCGTCGGCGACTTCATCCGCGTCCCCTGGCCGGCGGCCAGGATCACGGCGGCGCGCGGACGGGATGGGCTCGAAACGGAATCAGTCATGGATGGGCGACTCCCTGGGACGCTTCCAGCGTTGCATTAGCCGCCCAATTGGCGGAAAGGCCAGACCCATGAGCGAGCTTCATGACCTGAACGGGGCGACCATCGCCTTCGACCTCGATGGAACCCTGGTCGACACCGCCCCCGACCTGGTCGGCGCGCTGAACACCATCCTGACCCAGGAAACCCTGCCGCCTCTGCCCTTCGACGAGGTTCGGCTGATGGTCGGTCGCGGCGCGCGCGCCCTGCTGGAACGCGGCTTCGCCGCCGCCGGGGTGCCGCTGGGGGTCGACCGCGCCCCGACGCTCGTGGAGCGCTTCATCGCCGTCTACCTGGACCGCATCGCCGACGAGAGCGCGCCCTTCCCTGGCGTGGTCGAGGTGCTGACCGAACTGAAGGCCGACGGCGCCAGGCTGGTGGTCTGCACCAACAAGCTGACCAACCTGTCGGTCGCCCTGCTGGACGCGGTGGGCCTGACGCCGCTGTTCGACGGGGTGATCGGCGCGGACCTGGCCCCCGCCCCAAAGCCCGACGGCCGCCATGTCGCCGCCGCCATCGCGGCCGTGGGCGGCGATCTGGCCCGCGCGGTGATGGTCGGCGACAGCATCAACGACGCCCTGGGGGCCCGCAACGCCGGCGTCCCCGGCCTGCTGGTCTCATTCGGCTACACGGAGGATCCGGTCGAGACCCTGGGAGCCGATCTGGTCATCCACAGCTTTTTGGATGTGCCCCGGGCCTGCAAGACGCTTTTGGCCTCTTGCCCCGGACCGAACACCGGGCTATAGGCCCCCTCCTCTCGCGGATCGGTCCTTCACGGACCTCTCCACACCGGCGGATGCGTAGCTCAGCGGGAGAGCACCTCGTTCACACCGAGGGGGTCACAGGTTCAATCCCTGTCGCATCCACCATCCATACCCCAGGAAAATCAACAACTTGCCGGGAAATCCGGAGCTTCACAGCGACACCTGTCGCGGTTTACTACCCAGAAACATCCCCCAACGACGGCCATTTCGGCCAGTTGACGTAGTGGCGCAGCCGGGCCCGCCCGGAGCGGCGGAATATCGCCACTCCAGCAAATCTAAGCGCTCGGCGATGCGGATGGGCCAGGCGTCGTATTCCGCGCCGGCGTGACCGGCGGCCGAAAGCTCCTCCAGCACGATCGTCACCTTCACGCCGTTGGGCGTGGCCAGGGAGTAGAGCTGCAAAGGATGCTTGCCCACGCGCAGAGGCTCCTCGCGCGTGGCGCCGGCGATAGGCCGATTGATGTTGGCGAAGGCGAGACAGCCGCCACGGCCGTGGGCCCCTGTTTGGTCCCCTCGGAACGCCATCTATTTTGAACCGTCCACAGCATATGGGTGGTTTGTCATCGCGCTGTCATCCGGGCGCCATGAACGCCATGTGTAGCCATCCGCGAAGTCGCCGCAAAGGGTCCGCCCGAGGGCGTGATCGGCGCAAGTTCCCAGGAGACAGAATGGCGTTTCGGTTTACCCGGCGAGGCGTGCTGGCCGGCGTTGCGGCGACCAGCGGTCTAATTGCCGCCCCGGCGATCGTCCGCGCCCAGCAGGTTTTTAGCGGCTATCCGTTCCGCCTCGGCGTGGCGGCGGGCGACCCCAGCGCGGACGGCTTTGTGTTGTGGACCCGCCTGGCGCCCGATCCGCTTGGCGAACATGGCGGGATGCCCATGGCCCCGATCAGCGTGGATTGGGTGGTGGCGTCCGACTCGCGATTCCAAACCGTTGTCGCCAGGGGCAGCGCGGTGGCGCGGCCGGAATTGGCGCATGCGGTGCATGTCGAGGTGAGCGGGCTCGCGCCGGGGCGGCCCTATTGGTATCGCTTCTTCGTCGGGCGGGAGCGCTCGATGCCTGGCCGCGTCGTCACCTTGCCAATGGCCGGCGCGGCGCTGCGGCGGCTGCGCTTCGGCGTCGCCGGCTGCCAGGGCTATGAGGATGGTCTGTACACGGCCTACCGCCACCTCGCGGGCGAAGAGGTCGACTTCATCTATCACTATGGCGACTATATCTATGAAGGCCGCGCCTCGCCGACGCCGCTCGACTATGGCGGCAACGCGCGACGCTTCGTGCGGGCGCATGTGGGGCAAAATCTCTACAGCCTTGATGACTATCGGCGGCGCTACGCCCAGTACAAGATGGACCAGGATCTGCAGGCGGCGCATGCCGCCACGGGCTGGTTCACGACCTTTGACGACCATGAGGTCGAGAACAACTGGGTCGGCGGCATCGATCAGAACGGCACGCAGCCGGAGGTTTTCGCGCTGCGCCGCGCCGCGGCCTTCCAGGCCTACTACGAGCACATGCCGCTTCGCGCGGCGTCGTTTCCGACGGCGGCGGGTCTGCGTCTCCACCGGCGGGCCGTGATCGGCGACCTGGTTGATCTGCATCTGCTGGACACTCGCCAGTTCCGCACGGATCAGCCGTGCGGCGACGGCTTCAAGGCCTATTGCGCCGGCTGGGATGATCGCGGCGCGCAGGTGCTGGGCGTGGACCAGGAAGCCTGGTTGGCGGGCAATCTTCGCCAGAAGGCCGCCCGCTGGAACACGATCGCCCAACAGGTGATGATGATGCCGCTGGATCGGCGCGAGGCCGGCGAAACCGCGCCGGTGCGCAACATGGACAGCTGGGGTGGATACAATACCCCGCGTGAGCGCCTGTTCGACCGGCTGAAGGGGCTGGGCAATGTCGTGGTCCTAACCGGCGACGAACACCAGAACTATGCGGGCGAGCTGCGCACCAAGGGTGGCGAGGGCGACGCGGTGGCGGTCGAGTTTGTCGGCACCTCGATCTCGTCAGGCGGCGACGGAGCTGACAAGCGGCTCGGCTCGGACCGCATCGAAAGCCAGAACCCGTTCCTGAAGTTCACCAATGATCGCCGCGGCTATCTGCTGTGTGACGTCAATCACCAGCGCTGGGAGACCCAGTTCAGGACCGTCGAGCGCGTCACCACGCCCGACGCGCCGGTGATCACGGCCAAGACGGCCACCGTCGCGCATGGCCAACCCACGCTCAGCCTGGGCTGACGCGCGGCCTCGAGGCGTCCGCGGGCTCGACCGTGGCCCGCCGCGCCGCAGGCTGCGGGCGACAAGAATATCGGATCGTCGTGATGGATGACAACGAAGCGGACGAGGGCAGGCGCGCCTTGATGCAGCGCGCCGTCGCCTTGGGTGTCGGCGCCGCGGCCTGCGCGGTGTTTCCCGCCGAGGCTGGCGCGCAGGCGCGGACGGGGGGCGATCCGGACCTGGGTCCCAATGTGGTGATCATCGGGCCGGAGATGCCGACGGCGGTGATCCAAGCCAAGCTTGACGCGATCTTCAGCGTCCAGGAGACGGCGCATTTCACCGATCGCCGCGACGCGGTGCTGTTCAAGCCCGGTCGCTACGCCGTCGAGGTGAAGGTCGGTTTCTTTACCCAGATCGCCGGGCTTGGCCGGCTGCCGGGCGACGTGGTGATCGACGGTCATGTCCGGGCGGACGCCCAATGGTTCAAGGGCAACGCCCTGGTGAACTTCTGGCGCGCGGTGGAAAACCTCGCCATTCGTCCGCCCGACGGCGCCGACCGTTGGGCGGTCTCCCAGGCGGCGCCCTATCGGCGCGTCCACTTGATGGGCGATCTTCGTCTGGATGACGGCGGTTCCTCGAGCGGCGGCTTCATGGCCGATTGCCAGATCGAGGGCGAAATTCGCTCGGGCTCGCAGCAGCAGTGGTTCACCCGTGGCGCCACGATTCGGGGCTGGGACGGCGCGAATTGGAACATGATGTTTCTGGGCGTGACCGGCGCGCCGGCCACCACCTTCCCACAGCCGCCCGTCACCACCTTGCCGGCGGCGCCGATCGTAAGGGAAAAGCCGCATTTGCAGGTCGACGCGGCCGGTGACTGGGGTGTGTTCGTGCCGGCGCTGCGCCGCGACGCGCAGGGAACCAGCTGGACCGCGGGCGATCCGGCCGGCGCGCTGATTCCGCTTTCGCGCTTTCTCATCGCTCGGCCCGGGGTGTCGGCCGGCGACATCAACGCGGCGCTGAGCCAGGGGCGGCATCTGTTGCTGACACCGGGCGTCTACGTGCTCGACGCGCCCATCAGGGTCGAGCGGGCCGACACGGTGGTGTTGGGCCTGGGCCTGGCGACGCTGTTGCCGGTCGCGGGCAATGCGGCGCTGACGGTGGCCGACGTGCCGGGCGTCTCCATCGCCGGGGTGTTGATCGATGCGGGGCCCGTGGAGTCTCCGGTGCTGATGACGGTGGGGCCGCCCGACGCCTCGGGCGACCACGCCGACAACCCGACCCTGCTGGCCGACCTGTTCTTCCGCGTCGGCGGCGTCGCCGTCGGCAAGGCGGAGACCTGCCTCGAGATCAACAGCCATCACGTGATCGGCGACCACCTGTGGATCTGGCGCGCAGATCACGGCGATCTGGACGGCGGCCGGACGCATGTCGGCTGGGCTGAAAGCACCGGCGACCAGGGCCTGATCGTGCGCGGCGACGACGTGACCGTGTACGGCCTGTTCGTCGAGCATTTCCAACGACACCAGACCGTTTGGCGAGGCGAGCGGGGCCGCACCTTCTTCTATCAGAGCGAGTTGCCCTATGATCCGCCCAGCCAAGCCGCCTGCAGGGCGGACGGGCTGGGCTGGGCCGCCTACAAGGTCGCCGACTCGGTCGAACGGCACGAGGCCGTGGGGCTGGGCGTCTACGCCTATTTCGCCGCCGATCCTTCCATTGTGGTCGAAAGCGCGGTGGAGGCGCCGCGGCGGCCCAGTGTTCGTTTCACCAGCGTGACCACCGTCTCCCTGGGCGGCGGGGTGGGCAGCATCGCGCATCTGGTCAATGACCAAGGCGCCGCCGCGCGGCCCGGCGCGATTCGCCAGACCTTGGCGCGCTACCCCTGATCCATCGCCCCGAAAAGGACGGCGCGGGCGTCAGCGGCGTCCGCGAATGGCCAGCATGGCGAAACCCCCGCACAGAGTCAGTCCCGCCAGCAGTAACAGCAGTCCGCCAAAGTCGCCCGGCGTGGCGAAAACATAGGCTAGGACCGGCCCGACCAGGGCGGGCAGAGTGTTGGCGAGGTTGAGCAGTCCAAGGTCGCGGCCGCGATTTCGGGCGCTGGGCAGCAGCTGCATCCAAAACACCGCGTGCAGGGCCAGGAAGATCTCCGAACCGAGGGCGTAGGTGATGAAGCCGACGGCCCCGGCCGTCCGACTGCTCGCGAGGGCCATCAGCGTCAGGCCGACGGCGGTCAGTACGGCCGAGCCGAGCAGGAACGGCTTGCGCCGGCCCAGTTGGTCCGAGAGCCGTCCGATCAGGATGGCGAAGGGCAGCGGCAAGATATAGGCCAGGGTCAGCATGTGGCCCGCATAGCCCGCCAGAACCAGCGGTGGAGTGTTGGGCTCAAGGCTCTGAAAATAGTACAGTAGGTAGAGGGTCAGCGAATTGCCGGCCGCCTGCAGCAGAAGACGGGCGAGCCAGGCGATCCTCAGGTCGTGCTGGGTCAGGCTTCGGGGCGGCGGCGGTTCAGTCGGGGCTGGGGCCGGCTGGGCGGGGGTCAAGACCAACGGCGCGACGCAGATCGCCACCGCCAGGACAATGACGGCCAGCTGCGCCGCTTCGCCATGCCGGGCCAGGCCGACCACGCCTGTCGCCAGTCCGGCGGCCAGGGGATAGGCGAAGGCCAGCAGGCCGCCGACCAGGCCCTTCTGCGTGTCGGGAATCTCGTCGGCCATGATGGCCAGCATCGGGGCGAGGATGGCGTTGACCGCGCCCTGGAAGATCACCACCGCGACCACGAGGGTGACCGGCGTGTTCGCTACCAGGACCAGCCCGTAGGCGCCGGCGGTGGCCAGCACCCCACCGACCATCCAGCCCCGCCTCCCGCCGCCCTTGGCCACGGAGCGATCGCTCAGCCAGCCGAAGAGGAGGTTGGCCAGGATGGCGCCGAGGGTGCCGCACAGGGTCGTGGCGGTGAAAAGGCCGATGCGCGCATCGCTGGCGATGGCGGCCACCTTGATCGGCAGCAAGAACGCCACGAGCGGCAAATAGCCCATGGTTCCGCCGGCATAGGCCAGGGCGAAGACCAGGAGAAACCGCCAGGATCGGCGGTTCGGCGAGGCCAAGGGGGTGGGCGAGGGTTTGGGCATCGCGCTTGACGATCGAGGCCTTATCCGCCCCCGCCACAATCAGCAAGCGCAAGACTAACTAGCGCCCGTCCTTACCGTCGGAAGATGACGAAGAAATGAAAGCTGAAGTTAATGTTCACTACAGTTATGTGACGATTTTTGTATTGTTTTTTATAGCCTTTGGTGTGCGGTTGACAGCCAATTTTTCGCCGGGCAGTGAACGTTCACATTTTTGAAGTTGGGGCTTGGACGAGCCTCACAACACGGGGAATATCATGCCGAACTCCACGTCGCTTAGGTTGTCACGACTGGCCTTGAGCGCATCGACGCTGGCGATCCTGAGCCTGCCGAGCCTGGCGATGGCGCAAGAGGCCGCCAAGGTTTCGGCGCCGTCGGACAGCGGCGAGGTCAGCGAGATCGTCGTCACCGGCATCCGCGCCAGCCTGCGCCAGTCGGCCGACATCAAGCGCGACGCGCAAGGCGTGGTCGACGCGATCTCGGCCGAAGACATGGGCAAGTTCCCGGACACCAACCTCGCCGAGTCCCTGCAGCGCATCACCGGCGTCTCTATCGATCGCTCGATGGGCGAAGGTTCGTTTGTCACCGTTCGCGGTTTCGGCCCCGATTTTAACCTGGTGATCCTAAATGGCCGCCAGATGCCCACCGCGCAGCTGAGCGGCGGCGCGACCGCGCCCTCGTCGCGCTCGTTCGACTTCGGCAACCTGGCCTCGGAAGGCGTCGCCGCCGTCGAGGTTTATAAGTCCGGTCGCGCCACGATAGAGTCGGGCGGCATCGGCTCGACGATCAATATCCGCACGCCCCGCCCACTCGACCGACCCGGCCCGCGCGGCAGCGTCGGCGTCAAGGCGGTCTACGACAAGTCGGGCAATGACAAGGACCCCGTCACGCCCGAAGTGTCGGGCATCTTCAGCGACACCTTCCTCGACAACCGTATCGGCGTCCTGGCGTCGGGTACGTATCAGAAGCGCGAAGGCGGCAACAACGAAGCCTATGTCGGCTGGCGCGACGGCTATGTCGCCACCAATCCGGCCGGCCAACTGCCCCAGCCGAGCGATCCGCGGTCGGCCAACATCGTCAACCGGCCGACCGGAACGACGGTCTATTCGGTGCCCAACAACGCCGGCATCGGCATCAACAACTTCAAGCGCGAACGCATCAACGGTCAGTTGGTGCTGCAATTCCGCCCGACCGACGCCCTGACCGCGACCGTCGACTACACCTATTCGCGCAACACCGTCGAAACCCGCAACAACAGCGTCGGCGTCTATTTTAATCACAACGCCACCAGCAGCGACTGGACCAACGGGCCGATCGCGGCGCCGAACTTCTACACCGAGACCTTCAAGGCCAGCGAAAAGAAGGATCTCTCCTACGTCGCCAATCTGACGGCCAACCGCACCGAGAATAAGTCCATCGGCGGGAACCTGACCTGGAAGGCCCCTGGCGATCGCCTGACCTTCGAGATCGACGGCCACCATTCGACCGCCGAGTCCAAGCCGACCAACAAATATGGCACCAGCACCTCGGTCAGCACCGCGATCTATGGCGTCGCCAGCCAGAGCATCACGTTCAAGAAGAACGCGCCGATCCTGTCCTACACGATGCAACCCGGCATCAGCGCGCTCGACGCGTCGCTGATCCAGGCCAGCGGCAACTCGTTCCGCAACGGCTATTTCCGGGACGAGATCAACCAAGGCCAGGTCATGGGCCGCTATGAGGGCGACGGCTGGCTCGACGGAATCGACTTCGGCGTCTCCTATGTCGACAACAAGGTGCGGTCGGCCTACGGCTTCATCCAGAACAACACCTGGAGCGGCGCCGGTCCGGCTTCGGATCTTCCCGACAACCTGTTCACCCTGGCGACCATCCCGGACAAGTATCCGGGCATCGGCGTGAATGGCGCCGACCTGGTCCAGCAGATCTACACCTTTGATTTCAAGACCGTGGTTCCGCTTTTGGACCGGCTCTACAAGTTCTGCGGCGGCGACGGCGACTGCCTGGCGACCTATACGGTCGATCGGCGGATCCACGAAAAGACCGCCGCCCCCTATCTGCAGGTGAAGACCAGGTTCGACGCCTTCAATTGGCCCGTCCATCTGGTCGGCGGCCTGCGCTATGAAAAGACCAAGGTCGACTCGTCGGCGCTGGTGCCGGTCCCGACCGGCACCGAGTGGGTGTCAAACAACGAGTTCAACGTCGTCTACTCGGGCAAGAGCGACTTCACGAACTTCAAGGGTGAATACGACAACTGGTTGCCGGCGATCGATTTCGACATCGCGCCGCGTGACGACGTCAAGCTGCGCGCTTCCTACAGCCACACGATCACCCGCGCCGACTATGGCAGCTTGCAGGGTGGGCGAACGCTGGACTCGCTGTTCCGGATCGACGCCGGCTCGGGCAGCCAGGGCAATCCGGGTCTGGAGCCTTACAAGTCCAAGAACATCGATCTGTCGGCCGAGTGGTACTACAAGCCCGACAGCTATATCTCGGTCGGCTACTTCCATAAGGACGTCGAGAACTTCCTGTCGTCCACGCGCGTCGACACCTCGGCCTTCGGCCTGACCAATCCGGCGGACGGTCCGCGCTTCAAGGCCGCGCGCGCCGCGCTGGGCCCCAACGCGACGGTCGCCGACATCCGCCAGTACATCTTCGCCAACTATCCCAATTCGGTGAAGATCACGGGCGGAACGCCGGGTAACTACACCGGCACGATCATCGGCCTGCCGGAAGACAACCTGGTCAATTTCAAGGTCTCGACCCCGGTCAACAGCAGCCAGACCGCCTCCGTCCACGGCTGGGAGTTCGCCTTCCAGCACAGCTTCTGGGATACGGGCCTGGGCGTGATCTTGAACTACACCATCGTCGATGGCGACGTCCGCTACGACAACACCTTGCCGGCGACGGCCACCCAGTTCGCGCTGACGGGTCTGAGCGATACGGCCAATGTCGTCGCGTTCTACGACAAGCACGGGATCCAGGCCCGCATCGCCTATAACTGGCGCGACGAGTTCCTCTCGGGGAACGGGCCTAATCCGGGCTACACCGAGGCCTATGGTCAAGTTGACGCCAACGCCAGCTATGAGATCCGGCCCGGGCTGACGGCCTTCGTCGAGGGCCTGAACCTGACCGGCGAAGGTCGGCGGGGCCATCAGCGCTCGAAGCAGTACGTGACGGTCGCCGCGCCGGGCTTCGCCCGCTATACCGCCGGCATCCGCTTCACCTTCTAGGCCAGAGCCGTCGCGACCGTGAAGGTGGAAGAGCCGCTCGCCCGAGGGCGGGTGGCTCTTCCAACGGCCCGACGGCAGGCGGCGTTCAGGATGCGCGGGAACCGCCGCCCGCTAGGCACGGCAATGGGGTCTTGATGTCGAACCATGTCCTTCTGACGGTCGAGGCGCACCGCGCATTGCGCATCGACACCCGGCGCGACCCGGCCCTCGGCGACGCAATGATGTCGTGTCTCATCCCGCCCGACGAGTTTCGCCAGGCGCAGAACCACTATCCGATCCTGTTCCATCGTCCGCCGGGAGGCGACCGCTTCCAGGCGGTGGCGCTGTTTGGCTTTCATCCCGGCGAGAATCTGTTCCTAGAGGCGGACGGCTGGGACGCCGCTTATCTGCCCCTGGCCATGACGATCCAGCCGTTCTTGATCGGCGCCCCGACCTCCCCCGGGGCCGCCCCCTCGGTCCATATCGATATGGCCAGCCCGCGGATCCTTCGCGCGCCGGACGCGGAAGGCGCGGCGGTGTTCGACGAGGCGGGCCGACCGACCGACTATCTCGAAACGATCGCTGAACAGTTGGGCGCGCTCGATGCGGGCTACTGGCGATCGGCGGATTTCTTCTCGGCGCTGCGTCGACATGACCTGCTCGAGCCCCTGGCCGTGGAGATGATGCTAGAGGACGGCGGCTTCGAACGCCTGGTCGGCTTCCATGTCATCGACGAGGCGCGTCTGGCCGCCCTCGACGCCGATTCGATCGCCGCCCTGCATGCCGAGGGACATCTGCAGCCGATCTATATGGCGATCGCCTCGCTGGCCAATCTCGCCGCTCTGATCGCCCGCAAGAACCGGAGGTCGCGTCATGGATGAGGCCAGCATCTGGGACGACATGGCCAAAACGCCGGCCGTGGCCGTCGAGGACCCCGACGCGCTCGACGTCCGTCTGCGCGAGGCCGCCGCGCCGTTCGTCGTGCACGGCCTGGTGGCCGATTGGCCCCTGGTCGCCGCGGCCCGCCATTCGGACCGTGAGGCGCGCGCCTATCTGCTGAGTCTGCATCGGGACGTGCCCTTCACGGTCGCCACCGGCGCCCCAGGGAGCGACGGGCGGATGTTCTATGACCAGGCCATGGGCATGAACTTCCGCACCGACCGCGCGAAATTGTCCCAAATCTTCGAGCGGATGAACGCCGAGGAGGGCGAGGCGGACGCTTCGCCGCTCTATCTGGCGGGCGTCGATGTTCACGACTTTTTCCGAGGACTGCACGAGGCCAATCACGTGCCTCTGGCGGGGCGGGACTGTCTGGCCAGCATTTGGATCGGCACGCGCACGCGGGTCGCCGCCCACAATGACTTTCCCGACAATCTGGCCTGCGTGGCGGCCGGTCGTCGCCGGTTCACGCTGTTTCCGCCGGAGCAGTTCTCCAATCTCTATCTGGGCCCTATCGACAACACGCCCGGCGGGCGAGCTGTAAGCCTGGTCGATTTTCATGCGCCGGATTTCGAGCGGTTCCCCCGCTTTCGCGAGGCGCTGCGTCACGCCCAATATGTCGAGTTGGCGGCCGGCGACGCGCTGCATATCCCGACGATGTGGTGGCACCATGTCGAGGCGCTGGATCCGTTCAATGTTCTGGTCAACTACTGGTGGCGCGATACGCCTCGGTGGATGGGCCAGCCCCAGAACGCGCTCAATCTGGCGCTCCTGACCATCCGCGACCTGCCCGAGGCAGAAAAGCGTCATTGGCGCGCTCTGTTCGACCACTATGTGTTCGACAACGACGCCCAGGTGACCGCTCATATCCCCCAGGGTGGGCGGGGCGTGTTGGACCCGCTGACCGCCGAAAGCGCCGGTCGCCTGCACGCCTTCCTGTTACGACAACTCAACCGGTAGGCCTTGATCGCGACCGTAACGGCGGCGCGGCGCGAAAGGGATTGGAAAGCGAGCATGGCGCGGCGGCGGCAGTCAGTAACCATTCGGCACGTGGCGGCGGACGTCGGCGTGTCGCTGCAGACGATCAGCCGGGTCATCAACAAGGAGCCCGGGGTTAGCCCGGCGATGGCGCGGCGCGTGCAGGCGTCGATCGACAAGTTGGGCTATGTGCCGTCGATCGCGGCGCAGCGGATGAGCGGCTCGCGATCGTATCTTATCTTGGCCTTGAACGACCGCGAACGCACCATCGCCGACTGGCGCGCGCGCGAGGGCAGCGACTGGATCGGCCAAATGATGCTCGGCGGCATGCTCGCCTGCGCGAAGCACGGCTATCGGATGATCGTCGAACTGATCGATACCGACAGCGATCACATCGAGCGCGAATTGCTGTCGGCGGTGGCGGCCCTGCAACCCGACGGCGCCATCCTCACGCCGCCGCATTCGCAAAACCCGGTGATTCTCGACCTACTCGACCGTCATGGCATCAGCGTCGCGCGGATCGGCTCCCTGGCCGAGGGGCCAGGCTTCACGCTCACGCTAGGCGACGAGGGCGGCGCCCGCCTGGCCACCGAGCATTTGTTGGCGCTCGGTCATCGTCGCATCGGCTTTATCGCCGGCTCGCCCGACTATGAGCTGAGCGGTTGGCGCATCAACGGCTGGCGCGCGGGCATGGCGGCGGCGGGCCTGCCGGTCGAAGGTCTGCTGGCGCACGGCGATTTCAGCTATGGGTCTGGGCTCGAGGCGGCGCGCGCCCTGCTCGACGGCGCGGCGCCGACCGCGATCATCGCCAGCAATGACCAGATGGCGCTGGCCACCATGGCCGCCGTGCGCGGGCGAGGCCTGGATGTGCCGTCCGACATCTCGCTGGTCAGCTTCGACGACACTCCGATCGTCCGTCTGGCCAACCCGCCGCTAACCGCGATCATTCAGCCGGTCGCCGAGGGGACCGCGCAGGCCGTCGAACTGATCATCGCCGCAAGAACGGGTCAGGCTAGCGCGGGCGGCCCGATCGTCATCCCTCCAACCCTCGCCGTGCGGAACTCGACGCGGGCGCTGGCTCCCCCGGCCTGAGCGTCCCGCGCCGCTGGCGCATCATCGAGACGCCAGATCGCGCCAATGGCTATCCGGACCTGATGGGCCCGTCGACATTCTCCCCGAGGCCACCGGCGGCGACATAGCTAACTTCATCGCTCGTCGGGAGACTTCTTCAGCAGTGGGATACGAAACCTCACCGCAGACACTCGGCCGCGCCGAACGGGCCCGACAACGCCCGCCGCGCGTTACCTACAGCGGGAGCCTTGTGGGGCGGTTTTTCCCCTAACCGAAGGGCGAGTTCTCGGCGCCCGGGCCCTTGCAGCCGCCACGGCGAAGCCGGAGCAGGCGGCGAACGCCTTCGAGGAGCGATCCCCTCGGCCCCGCCTCCGGTCCAGCCAAGGCCGCGGCGCGCCGGTCGAGGACGCCAAGTCCTTGCCGCGCGGAACGCTCCAGCGTGGCGGCAAGCTCCGGATTGGCATTGGCCACCGGGGCCAGCGCCTCGCGGTCTAGGGCATAGACCTCGCCATGGGTCAGGGCGCGGGCGCTTGCGCGCAAAGGCTCGCCCGCCAGGAGGCTGATCTCGCCAAGGTAGTCGCCCGGGCCGACCCGCCCCAGCCCCTCGTCCGCGCCGCCCGCCCCTTCCCGCGAGACCACGAAGACCCCGGACGCGACGATATACAGGCGCGCCTTGGCCTGCCCTTGCGCGAAGAGCGTGTCGCCGGGCTCCAGGTGCCATCGTAACGCGGGCGGCGCCAGCGCCCTCCACGAAGTCGCAACACACCCTCCACGATCAGGCAACCGCGCTCGGGCATAGGCTCGCGGCGCCTCGAGCGGCGCGCCTTGGAAGCCTCACTCTTCATGAACCGCCACCCGCCGCGCATCGCCGCGCCCCTTATGGTTTGCGCCTCGATCCTGGCCGCCTGCGGGCAGGCCGAGGTCGGCGTGTCGCCCTCGGCCACCGAAGTGGCGGTGGCGACCGCGGACGTCGCGACCGTTTTACCGATGGATGACCTGCCTGGTCGCGTGGTCGCCTTCCGAACCGCCGAGATCCGCCCCCAGGTGTCGGGCGTCGTAACCCGTCGGCTCTTCACCCAGGGGGGTGATGTCACGGCCGGCCAGCCGCTGTTCCAGATCGATCCCACGCCCTATCGGGCCGACAGCCTCGCCGCCCAGGCCAGGTTCGCTAACCAGGTCAATGTTCAGGAAGGCGTGGCCGAGGCCGTGCGCGTTCGTCTGCATTTGTCGGACCTCAGGCACCGCGCCGGCCTGGAGGGCCGCCTCGAACCGCTCGACGCGCGGCGCGCCAGCAATGCGGCCCGTCAGACGCTGCTCTCGCTTCGGCGCGACCAGCTAGCGGCCATGGTCACGCTCTACGCCGCGCTCGGTGGCGGTCTGGAGCCAGCGTCGTGAAAAACGATATCGAAGGAGCGTCAAAAATGAGACCCGTCACGAGCGAGCTCGGCCGCCCCGACCGCTATCCCTTCTCGATGCGCGCCCTCCATTGGCTTCGCGCGCTCCTGCTGGTCGGGCTGATCGCTCTGGGCTGGTACATGACCGCTCTTCCCGAAGCGGCGCCGATCAAGTTCGCCCTCTATCCGATCCACAAGCAGTTGGGCGTGACTGTCCTTCTCATCGCCATCGCCGCGCTCTTTGTTCGCGGACGTTCGGTTCACCCCGCCGAGCCTCGCGGCTCGTCGCGTTTTGAAGCGATCCTGTCGCGCTTCACGCACCGCGCGCTGCTGGTCCTGGCTATCGTCGTGCCGCTGATGGGCTACGCGATGTCCAGTTCCTATGTCGACAGCGACGGCGTGCCGTTCCTGTTCATGATGCTTCCGGAGCTCTTGCCCAAGAGCGATCTCGGCTTCGCCGTTTTCCAATGGCTGCACAGGATTCTGGCCTACGCGCTGCTCGCCCTGGCCCTCCTGCACGTGATCGGGGCGCTGAAGCACCGCCTGGTGGATCGCGGCGGCGAAAGCGACGTGCTCGGCCGAATGCTGTGACGCCGACCTAGCCCTCTCGTCATCGAAGACCTTTGCCCAACATCGGCTTTCAGCCATCGAGGCCAAGTTCCGTGACTACTTCGCCTTCGTCCTCGACCTCTCCGTTGATCATCGCCTACTTCGTGCGGCGCGAGGACTTGCGTCGCTTCCTCTCCGCCAGGACGGCCGGAGGCGGAGACGTCGACGATCTCATTCAGGACCTCTATCTCAAGGTCCAGCGCGTGAACGGCGAGGCGATCGAAAACCCCTCGGCCTATCTATATCGGCTAGCGTCAAATCTGGCTCTGGATCGTCTACGCGCCAAGTATCGGTCCGCCGCGCGCGACGCGGCTTGGCGAGACGTCAATCATACGAGTCTGGGCGCCACCGCCATCGCCGACGCGGCGGACGGCCGAGGCCGCCGTGGACGCTCGCCTCCGACTTGAAAGACTGGCCCACACCCTCGGCGCTCTGCCGCCTATGACAAAGCGCGTATTCACGCTGCACAAGCTTGACGGCCTGACCCATGCCGAAACCGCCAGACAGCTTGGAATCTCAAGAAGCGCGGTCGAAAAGCACATCAGCCGAGCGATCAAACACCTGCTCGCGGCATCCCACGGGTGAGCAAGGGCGGTATGGGCGCCCGGATCAGCCCGCGCCCACGCCGCGCGCCCTCCAGCACGCGGGCGGACACCGCGGCGCCGAGCGTCGCTAACCGATAGCCTAGGCAATTGACGAAGGTCGTCTTCGGGACCAGCGCGACCAGAAGCCAACCTTGAAAAGCGCCGCCCCCGCATCCCAAGCGGAGGCGGCTCGCGCCTCTTATCGGAAAAGGCTCAACAGCGACTGAGTTGATTGGTTAGCGATGGACAAAGCCTGCACCCCGAGCTGCTGCTTGGTTTGCAGCGCCTGCAGCTTGGCGCTTTCCTTGGCGAGGTCCGCGTCCACAAGATTGCCAACCCCCGACGTCAGGCTGTCTTGCAGCTTGCCGACGAAGGTCAGGTGGGTGTCGAGACCGGTCGAGGCCGTACCCAGCGAGGCCAGCTTGTTGGTGGCCGTGCCGATGGCCTTGTCGACGGTGGCGATCATCGACTTCGCCACGCTGGCGCTGGCGAAGCTGGAACCAGCCGACAGGCCGAGGCCGGCCAGACCCAGGGTCTGGGCCTTGACGGTGAAGCCCGAGCCGTCCGAGTTGGCCAGGAAAGTCATTTGCGTGCCCTTGCCGTCGGCAAGGCTGACGCCGTTGAACTTGGCGTTGTCGGCGGCCTTCTGCACCTGGTCGCGCAGCGAGTTGAAGTCCGACTTCAGCGCATTGAACGAGGCGGTGTTCAGCGAGGTGTCGGAAGCGGCCAGGGCCTTTTCCTTCATCTTGCCGAGCAGGTCGGTGATGGTGTCGCCGGCGGCCAGGGCCACGTCGATCGTCGACTGGCCGCGTTGCAGCGAGTCCTTCACCGAGTTCAACGACTGGGCGGTGGACGATTGCGTCTTGGACATGGCCCAGATCGCGCCGTTGTCCTTGGCGCTGCCGACCTTCTTGCCAGTGCTGATCCGTTGCTGAACTGATCTCAGATCCGAAGCCGTATTATTCAGGTTCTGAAGCGCAATCATCGCGCCAGAGTTAGTGTTTATGCTGTTAATAGCCATAATTCACATTGCCCTTTGTGCTATCAACGACACAAAGATCGTTGATCGGCTTTTTGCCTTCGGGCAATTTCCGCCGCCAAAAGCGGGATTTCGTTAATTTACTCGATTAGATATTCAAAATCCATTTCAGTTATAATCGAGACTATTTTCCGTCGATCACCAGCCCCCGCACATGGACCCACGCATACTCATGATGCCGGCAGGGGGTGACCGCGGCGCGAGTGGCTGCCGCGCCGCGGCCATGAGACCTGCCTGGACGGAAGGCCTCGCAAGAGGCGCGGCGAGGGTTCCAGACCCGCTCGACACCTCTTCATATAGCCCGGGACGAAGCGACCGCGGGGATGCGGGGAGCGGCCAGAACGCCACGGGGCGCCGAACTATCGCGCGGCGTCGTTGCGCGAACGTGGCGGTTCGGTGGACGCGCCATGGGGCGCAACTTCCGCCGCGGATGGCTCCGCGAAACCGTCGACCCGACGGCGCTCAAAGCCAAATCCAGGCTTGGGATCGGCTATTTGGGCGAGTTGATCCACGAGCCATAGGACTATCGGATCCTCACGCGAACGTCCGCGCCAAAGCAGCCAATAGCTGAAGGACTCCAAGTCAAACGGCGCGTCGAGCACGACCAGATCGTGATGGCCGGCTGTCAGCAGGCGGGCCACGCGGTCGGGGACCACCATGATCGCGTCAGAACTTAGTATGAGAGGCGCCGCCAACGAGGAATAGGGAACACGCATGATGATCCGCCGCTCCCGCCCCAGGATAGCGAGGCGGCGCTCGGCGGGATCGTCATCTTCGCCTTGCACTGTGCTGACCACATGCGGCCAGGCCAGAAACTCATCGAGCGTCAGACGCGCGGGGCGATGCGAGGCACGCCCTGTCGCCATGAGCGGATGATCGGCGCGAAGGACGCATTGGTAGTTTTCAACAAAAAGCAGTCGCTCGAAGGCGCGCGTCGGCCGGGGATCATGGCTCGTTAGGACAAGATCGGCATCGCCGACAGCCAGGGCGTTCAGATGCGTCGGCAAGAGCGGCTCGACTTCAAGGCATAGACCCGGAGCAGCCCGACTGATCCGCTCCAAGGCCGGAGCAAGCACCGTCAGAACGCCATAATCCGAAGAGGCGATCCGATAAACCCCGGCGAAGTCGCGCGGCTCCTGGGCCGGGCCTCGGCGCAGGAGGGCCTCCGTTTCGCCGAGCCATCGATAGAGAGGCCCCTCCAGAGATTTGGCGCGATGGGTTAGCGCCATGCCGCTGTTGGTCTTGATGAGAAGCGGATCGTGGAGAAGCTCACGCAGCCGGCCGAGCGAGCGGCTGACAGCCGGCTGACTGACGCCCAGTCGCTGGGCGGTCAGCGTGACGCTGCGCGTAACGATGAGGTTATGCAGAGTCGTCAGGAGATTGAGGTCGAACTCTTCCAACATTTTGGACCGCCGCGCCGTAAGCGCCCCCGGTCTTAGAGCTTTCCCTTCCCCCACCAAGAGGGAATTGACGCCCTCCACGCTCCCTCCACGAACGCTCCACCCCCGCATAACGACGCTACCGCATAAGAGCTTCGCCGCCGGTTCTGGCGCTGACGCAGACCGCGTCCCGCGGAGCAGAACGACCAAGTCGTGAGCACATTATACAAATGCAGGCTCAGAATACCGGCCCAGCGCAACAACACATCGAGTTATTCATTGTCACATCGCTTACAATAATCGACTTCGTGTTAATAGTGTTGAGAATTTTATTCAACGCGGAACGTTCGAACAGTCTACCGAAAGATAACCCCATGGGCCAAACGACCTCTCTGAAGAAACATGTATTTCTTTCTATGTTTAGCGCCGCGACGGTCCTCACCACGCCCGCTCTAGCTCAGGTCAAGGCGGAACCGCGTCCCGCTGAGAGCACCTCCAAGCCCTCCCAAAAGACCGGGGCGAACCGCCCGGGCGATGCACGCAAGAAAGCCATGGACATCGGCTCCCAGCCAGCGCGCGACCTGGGCGTGGCCAAAACCGAGATTCCGGCCGCCCTCCAAAAGGCTTACGACGCGCCCTACGGCTTGAAGGACCTCGACAGCTGCAAGGCGATCGAGGCCGAGATCGCCTCCTTGAACGAAGCGCTTGGCCCCGATTTCGACGCTGGCGACAAACCGAAGAGCGGCCCCGGCAAGATGGCCGAAGAAGGCGGCAAGATACTGGTGGGCAGCATCATTCCTTTCCGCGGTTTGGTGCGGCAGGTCTCGGGCGCGGCGTCCGCGGACCGTCGCTTGGAGAAAGCCGTCACCACGGGCGTGGCCCGCCGCGGCTTCCTGCGCGGCGTGCGCGCCGCCAAGGGATGCGAAACGCCCCGATAGGCGTGCTTTCCGCCGCTGGCTTGAGCCAGCGGAGTCCCCTCGGCACAGCCAGAGCCAGACCCAAACCTGTCGCCAACCGCGAAAGGTCGGCCAATCCCCGCACTCCCTAATTCTGGAGCATCACCTGCGCCATGAAACGTCGCATGATTGTCGGTGCAGCCCTCACCGCCGTAGCCGTCGGCGCCGTGTCAATTCCCGCGATACTCGCGTCTCGCAAGTCACCTCAGCTTCTCACGGCGGTCGTCACGCGAGGCGATATCGAGGAAGCCGTCGTCGCGAATGGCAAGCTTGAGCCAAGCCAGCTCGTGGGCGTGGGCGCACAGGTATCTGGCCAGGTCCAGGCGCTCAAGGTCGTGCTAGGCCAACACGTTCGCAAGGGCGACCTTATCGCTCAAATCGACCCCCAGCCCCAGACCAACGCCCTGAGCGTGGCGCGAGCGGAGCTCGCCAACGCCGAGGCCCAAGAGGGCGCACGCCAAGCCACGCTGGCCCGCGCCGAGCTGGCGTTTAAACGTCAGCAGGACATGGGCCCAGGCCTTGCGACATCGCAAGCCGAATACGAGGCGGCCGAAGCGGAACTGAAAAGCGCCCGCGCCGCCGTGATCTCGGCCCAGGCTCAAGTTCGCCAGGCCAGCGTCAGCGTCGCCAACGCTGAAGTCAATCTTGGCTACACACGCATCGTCGCGCCGATCGATGGGGTGGTGGTGTCGGTGGTCACCAAACAAGGCCAAACAGTCAGCTCGGCCCTGGCGGTCCCGACCATCGTTGTGTTGGCTAGGCTCGACACCATGCGGGTCAAGGCCAGCGTCTCCGAAGCCGATGTCATCAAGGTCAAGCCGGGTCAGTCGGCTCGCTTCACCATCCTTGGCGATCCGGATAGGGCTTACCATGCGCGTCTCGCGCAGGTGCAGGCGGTCCCCGATGCGATCGTCAATGAACTGGGAACGGCATCGAGCGCGGCCGCGCAGGGCGCGCCAGCAGCCTCGGCTATCTACTACAGCGCGCTGTTCGAGGTGCCTAATCCCGATGGGCGGCTGCGCGCGATGATGACCACGCAGGTTTCCATCATCCTGGCGTCCAAGCACGGCGTGCTGAGGATTCCAGCCACCGCGCTGGGACCGCGCCTCCCGGATGGACGCTACCCCGTGCGGGTCGGGCTCGCCAATGGCAAGATCGACACACGTCCTATTCGCATCGGCCTCAACAACAGGGTCTTGGTGGAGGTCGTCCATGGATTGACCGAGGGCGACAAGGTGGTGGTGGGAGAGACCGTCGCCAGCGACGGCATCGATCCGGCGGCGGCATTCGTGGGCGGCTTCTGATGGACGCCCCGCCCCTCATTCGCCTGGTCGGCGTCCGGCGTGACTATCCCACCGGGGATGGCGTGTTCTCGGCACTTGGCGGTATCGACCTTGAGATCCGCGCGGGCGAAATGGTCGCCATCGTCGGCGCGTCAGGATCGGGCAAGTCGACCCTGATGAATATCCTGGGCTGTCTGGACCGGCCCACCGCGGGAACCTACCAAATCGGCGGTCGGGATACGGCGGAGCTTGGGCCGGATGACTTGGCCGCGCTTCGCCGCGAGCGGTTCGGCTTTATCTTTCAACGCTACCATCTGCTGGCCGCGATGAGCGCGGTCGCCAATGTCGAGACCCCCGCGATCTATGCGGGCGATGCGCGCGAGACACGGCGCGCGCGCGCGCGTGACCTGCTGGTCCGCCTAGGCCTTGGCGAACGGCTCTCGCATCGGCCGAGCCAGCTCTCGGGCGGTCAGCAGCAGCGCGTGTCCATAGCCCGGGCCCTGATCAATGGCGGCGAGGTCATCCTGGCCGACGAACCGACCGGCGCGCTCGACCGCGCCAGCGGGGAAAAGGTGATGGAGATCCTGCGCGACCTGCACGCCGAAGGTCACACCATCATCTTGGTGACGCATGACAAATCAGTCGCGCAACACGCGCCTCGCGTCATCGAGATCAGCGACGGCTTCATCGTGGCCGACCGAGGACCCCGCACTTGTGCGCCTAGCGCCGCGCTTCGTCCTGTCGCGGCGCACAAGCCCAAGCTGGCCGCCGTTCATCAGCTCACGGAGAGCTTCCAATTGGCGCTGATCGCGATGTCCGCGCACAAGCTGCGCACGTTTCTGACGATGCTCGGCGTGATCATCGGCATCGCTTCCGTGGTGTCCGTGGTGGCGATCGGCAACGGATCGCGCAGCCAGATCATGAAGCAGATCTCGGACTTGGGGACCAACACCCTCGATCTCTATCCGGGCAAGGACTTCGGTGACCTCGAGGCAAGCAAGGTCGAGACGTTAACGCCCTCGGACGTCGAGGCGCTGAGGAAACAGCCGTACGTCGACAGCGTGACGCCAGGCGTCTTCACGACAGTCGCCGCGCGATACCGAGGCTTGACCGTCAACGCCGAGGTCTCAGGCGTGGGCGCCGACTTCTTCCGGGTCAAGGGCTCGAAGTTCGCCGAAGGCCGTGGCTTCGACGCGGAAGCGGTCGCTAGCATTCGACAGGACGTCGTGCTCGACAACAACGCGCGCAAGGCTCTGTTCGCCCGCGGCGAGCCCGCCATCGGCCAAACGATCATGCTGGGGCAGACCCCGGCCAGAGTTGTCGGCGTCATCCAGCGAAAGCCGTCCGGCGGGCGCGACTCCAGCCTGACGATCTATGCGCCGTACACCACGGTGATGACCCGGATGCTGGGCGTTTCTCATCTAAGCAGCGTGACAGTGCGCGTTTCCGACAAGTCTCCGGTCGCCGCGGCGCAAGGCGCCGTCACGCAGTTGATGACGATGCGCCACGGCAAGAAGGACTTCTTCATCAGCAACAACGACCAAATCCGAAAGATGATCGAGAATACAGCCAAGACGATGACGCTGCTGATCAGCTCTATAGCCATCATATCCTTGGTGGTCGGCGGGATCGGCGTGATGAACATCATGCTCGTATCGGTCACCGAACGCACCGCCGAGATCGGACTTCGCATGGCGGTCGGCGCGCGGCGCGCGGACATCTTGCACCAATTTCTGATCGAGGCGGTGCTGGTCTGCCTTCTTGGCGGCGTCATCGGCATCGCCCTGGCGCTCGGGATCGCCGGCGTTCTGGCGGCGGCCGGATCTGGACTGGTCATGCAGTTCTCACCGCTCTCGATCATCGCGGCCTTCGCCTGCTCCACCTTCATCGGCGTGGCCTTCGGCTACCTGCCCGCCCGCAACGCCGCGCGCCTCGATCCGATCGACGCACTCAGCAGAGTCTAGCCATGACTATTCCCGGTCTCCGCCATTCGGCGGCGCTACTGCCGATCACCGCCCTCCTGGCGGGGTGCGCCCTCGCCCCCCATGCCGCCTATACTCCTCCCGCGACGGCGACCGCGCCGACATGGCAGGCAGCCGCGCCGTCCGAACCCGCGCCACGGCCGACGATGTGGTGGAAAACACTCGGTGACCCGCGCATGGACCAGCTCATTGACCAGGTGACAACGCGCAATCCCGGTCTCGCCGCCGCCGGCCTTCGCCTCAAGCGCGCGCGCCTATCGCTGGACCTGGCGAGTCAGCGCTTGAAGCCGACCATCGTCGCGGATGTCTCCCATGGCCTTAGCCAGCCCATGACGGGCCGACGACAGTCGTCGTTGTCCTCGAGCGCCGCGATCACGACGAGTTGGGAGTTGGACCTCTTTGGCCGCCTGGCGGCTCAGCGCGACATGGAGCGTTGGGAGGCCCGAGCCAGCCAGCAGGATCTGGAGGCCACGCGCCTGGCCTTGGTTGGCTCGGCGGCGAGCGCCTGGTGGCAGCTGGCGCTGGCGAACGAGCGCATGGCGCTCGGCGACCAGAGTCTGATGAACGCCCAACGCACCTTCGACCTCGTCGCCCGCCGGTATCAGGCCGGAGCGGCCTCGGCTGTCGAGATGAAGGACGCCGAGCAAAGCATTGCATCGCAAGAAGCCCAACGCATTCGACTCGAGCAAGCTCGCACGGAGGCGCGAAACGCCCTCGCGGCGCTGCTCGGCGAACACGCCTATAATGGACCGGAGCCGAAGGCGCTCCCGACGGCCAACCTGCCCGAGATCCCAGCGGGACTCCCGTCGGACCTGCTGGTTCGGCGCCCGGACTTGGCGGCAGCGCAGGCTAGGCTTCGCCGCGCGCTAGCCGCGCAGGACGCGGCGCTGGCCGATACCTATCCCCGCTTTACGCTCACCGGCTCAGCCGGCGGCGTGAGCAGCGCGCTCAGCAACGTTCTTCGCGCGCCAAGCATGGGCTTGACCGGAGGGGTGAGCTTTCCGTTTCTCGACGCCCGTCGCGCTCGGTTGTCCGTCGGCGTGGCGAAGGTCGACTATGAGCTCGCGGTCGAACAGTTCCGGCAAACCTTCTACGATGCGCTGCGCGATACCGAGAACGCGCTTTCCAACAGAGCCGTGACGCTGATGCAAGGTGAGCAGCTCGTTCGCGATCTGTCCGCCGCCCGTCAGGCCGAGAGCCTGTACGCCCAACAGTACAAGGCCGGCGCTATTCCCCTAAGAACGGTATTGGACGCCCAGGAGCGGCGGCGCGTGGCCCAGAACGCTGTCCTTCAGAACCGCTTTGATCAGCTCAACGCCCAAATGGTTCTCTATATGGCCTTGGGCGGCGAGCCGGCCGCCAAACCATGACGCCAAGGACAGTGATGGCGGACAGTGGCTTTCGGCCCCACCCGCTTGAGCGAGGGCTGGATCGAGCGGTCAAACAACACCTTCGGCTTAACCGGCGGGCTCACAAAGCGCTGAGTGACCAGCTTCGTATCGATTGGCGGCGTTATCTGTAGGTGGCTCGATGACATCTTCATCCCCGCTGAGCGCGCTGCTGGCGGCCGCGCACGCCTTACGCCAGTCGGCGATTACCCGTGTCGAAAGGGCGTCAGCGCCGAGCCCGCGAGACCAAGCCCAAGAAGCTGGGAACCAAGCGCTCGATAAAGACCACCGGCGGCGGCGACCAACGGAACGGAAAGGTTCCCAGCTTAGCGATGTGGCGGACATGTCGCCGCGACAGGCGGCGACGACCTTGGATGCGGTGGCGAAGCTGCGCGACATGTACGGCGAAGGTGGCCTTGAGGTGAAGGCTTCTCGAGGTGAGGAAACGACGACATCCCTCGCGACCTACACCCGTTGGCTTCAGGAACGCGCTGGCGAAGCCACTGCCGATCCCGACACGCAGGCAAACCTCTTTAGCCTGAAAACCTGATCGGGGTGCGCTGGTCGCGCATGCTCATCCATGAGCGGCTTGGCGGTGAGCCCGCCTAGCGGATGACTGTTCCGGGCGTTCGCGCTTGGATCGCCCTAGTCTTCTTCAGGCCGCAGCAGGGCCGCATAGGCGCCGCCCCGCGCCATGAGCCCGTCATGCGTCCCACGTTCAACGACCTGGCCGCGTTTCATCACGACGATCAAGTCCGCCGAGCGAACGGTGGAGAGCCGGTGAGCGATCGTGATGGTGGTCCGCCCCTTCGACAGCGCCGCCAGCGCCGCGCTCATCGCCTGCTCGGTCTGAGTATCGAGCGCGCTGGTCGCCTCGTCGAGCAGCAGGATCGGCGGGTCGCGCAGGATGGTGCGAGCAAGCGCGAGCCGCTGTTTCTCGCCGCCCGAAAAGCGATAGCCGCGCTCCCCGACGATGGTGTCGTAACCTTCCGGCAACGCCTCGATTTGCGCCGCGATCTGTGCGGCGCGGGCCGCCGCGACAAGATCCGCATCGGTGGCGTCGGGCCTGGCGAAGCGCAGGTTGTCGGCGATGCTCGCATTCAGCAGATAGGGCTCCTGCGTCACGACGCCGAGCATTTCGTTAAGCGAAGCGAGTTTGAGGTCCCGGATGTCGACGCCATCGAACCGGATCGCCCCATGATCGACGTCATACAACCGCGCGAGAAGGTAGCCGAGCGTCGTCTTGCCCGACCCCGTCGCGCCCACGATGGCGACGTGCGATCCGGCGGGGATGTCGATGGAGACGTCGCGCAACGTGGGCTCGCCGCCCTTGTCGTAGGCGAAGCTCACATTCTCGATCGCGACGGCGCCGCGCATGCGATCGGCCGGGAGCGCAACAGCATCGGGGCGCTCGACGATTTCCACGGGCCGATCAAGATAATCGAACACGCGCGCGAATAGGGCTCGGGTGGTCCGAATTTCGAGTCCCGTGCGCAAAACCTCCTCAAGGGGCCAGAGCAGTTGCTCCTGCAGGGCGATCATCGCCACGAGCGTGCCGATGGTGATCGTCACGTCACGGCTGATCAGCCAGCCGCCCAGGAGAAGGGTCAGAGCCGGTAGCACCTGAAGCAGCAGATAGATGAGCTGCCACTGCCACTCACCCGCCGTGCTGGAGCGCACCTCGAGCGCGCCGACATCTGCCGAGGTTCGGGCGAAGCGTCGGACGAGAAAATCTCTCCGCCCCATGGTTCGGGCCAGGATGACGCCCGAGATCGAAAGCGTCTCCTGCACCGTCGACGAAAGGTCAGCCATCCGCTCCTGTTGCCGATGGGTGTAGGCCTCGCGCTTCTGACCGACATGATCACTCAGGCGCACGACGATCGGAATGACCGTCATCGAGAACAGCGCCAGCCGCCAGTCGAGCAACACCATGGCGACGCTGGTCATGATCACGAGGCTGAGATTGCGGGCCAGCTCGTGCGCGGTGTTGGTGACGAGAGATTGCAGCCCGCCAATGTCGTTGGCGATACGCGACTGGATTTCGCCAGCGCGGGCGTGGGTGAAGAAGCCCAGCGAGAGTGACTGGAGATGTCCGTAAACCCGCACACGCAAGTCATGCATGACCGCTTGGCCGATCTGCGAGGACAGTATGGCGTGGGTCGCGTTGATCACCGCGGATATCGCCCCCACGCCGATCAAGGCCGCGACGAGGAGACTGAGCAGACCCATATCGCCGTTAGGCAGCGCCTTATCGATGATCGCGCGCAGCAGGAACGGGGTCGTCAGGCCGACTGCCGCCCCTAAGGTGATGAGCGCCGCTATCGCCGCGATGCGGTGTCGATAAGGACTAAATAGCGACAGCACCCGCCGTAATGAAACCTGGACGGCCTCCCCGGTTTCATCCCCCAGCTCGTTCTTAAAATCGTTATCGAGCATCGTTCGTCACCTGAGCGAGGCAAAGTCGGGACATGGTGGACAAATAGGTTTCGCAGGCGGATTCGATTGTAAAACGCTGAGCTAAGGCCAGGCTTTTCTGCGCGTCTTGGGATCCTGGCCGGACCGTCGCGATCGCCTCGGCAAGGGCTCGCTCGTCACCAACCTCGACAAGCAGACCCAAGTCGCCATGACCCAGCAAGGTCTTCATGCTTCGACCGCAGTCTGTGGCCACGATCGGAAGCCCCGCGGCCAGCCCTTCGAGGACGACCGCGGGCACGCCTTCATAGTCTGACGACAACAGCAGGATGTCGAACGACGTCAGCTGGTTGACCGGATCTGGAAGGTAACCTCGGAACACCACGCGCGTTTTCAGTCCAAGATCCACCGCGAGACGCTCGAGCTTTCCGCGTTCGGGCCCATCACCAATGATCGTCAGCGTATCGGCCGCGAGCGCTCCACGCGCGAAGGCGCGCAACATCAGGGCGATATTCTTCTGCGGCGTGAGCCTGGCGACGCAAACGAAACAGCGGCCGGCGCCATTGGTTCGCGGGGCTTGCCGGCTTGCCCGCAACCTGGCGATCAGCGGTCCGGACAGGGCGGGATCCGGAATGATCGTGACGCGGTCAGCCGACACGCCCAGACAGTCACCGATCTCCTCGGCCATCGGCGCTTCCATGCCGATGAAGTGGTCTAGGCGCCGTCCCTGGATTTTGAGCCATAGGCGATAGGCGAAGCGGAACCAGCGCGGCTGATCGCGTCGGTCGAGATCGTTGCTGATCTTGACCACGATGGGCGGGCAGTCGCGGCCCAGTAGGACCTTCAGCGCGACCGCGATGACCGCGTAGGTATTGCCCGCGCAGAACAGGACGTCGGGACGCAGCCGCCGCACGACCTTGGGAAGCGTCCAGATCATCCACAACGTTTCCATCCCGGCCACGCCTGGACCAGCGCCCGGCGGAGAGATCGGATCAAGGCCGGCGCCGACGTCGTCGCGCATGCCCCCTTCGAGACGTCCCATGAAAAGCGGCGCATCGACACCCAGCTCGCGCCAATGACGCACCATCCGCAGCGCGATGCGCTCGACCCCGCCAGGCTCGAAGCTGTGCAAGAAGGTCAGGACGCGCAAGGCGCGGACTCTCGGCGCGGCGCCCACAGCGAGCGATCGATGCGCTTGACGTCGAACAGGGTGACCGGACCACAGGCCGACAGGGTGTGCAGTCCCATCGAATAGCCCCCCACGCCAGGCGGCGGCGCAAGCGGTGCGCTGGCTTCGGCCTCGAAGCGATCAGGGCCCAGCTCCAAAATCTTCAACTGTCGGACGCCGCCGCCGTATGTGTGCCTGCAGTCCTGCACCGGCAGGACCGGCGCGGCGTCCTCCATCCAGACCGTGCCGCCAGGCCGGCATGACGCCAGACTGTCGCGCACGGGGTTGCCGGCATGGGGGCGCCATGGCCCGGTCAGACGCTCGGCGAAGGCCAGGTGTAGGCGCCCCTGCTTCCAACGCTGCGGGCCGGTCGGAGAATAGGCCAGCCACCACAGCCCGCCGTGTCGGAACGGGGTGGCGTCGATCGCGGGAGTGTCCAGTTCGAAACGCGCCACCGGCTCCCAAACGTCGGGAAACGCGGCCGCTCGGTAAAGCGTGAGCCCGCCCGATCGGTGGCCCTCGGGGAGCATCCAAATTTGCCCGTCGGTCTCGAAGACCTGCGGATAGGACAGGTGCCAGGGCTCGCGCAGGATCACGGACCGTCGATGGGACAAAAAGTCCGACCCAAGTTCGATCACCTCGATGACGCCGTGGCGAGTTCGGTAGTCATAGGCTTCGACGAACAGGTACAGGCACCCATCGCGCCAAAGGCCGAAGGGATCGGCCAGGAACTTAAGCCTCGCCTCCTCGGCCAGCCAGTGGACCTGAGGGGCGGAGGAAAAACCGAGCCGAGCAATCTGGGCGATCGGCGCCTGGACCAGCCCCACGCGCCAGATGTCTCGTCCAGGAATCCGTGCGCGCCAATCAGTAGTCATGGACACCCCCGGCCTTGATCGAAGACGCCCCGCTCGCGCGGCGCAAGCTACGCGTCAGATCGAGCGCGCCCAGCCCGACGATCACGGACAGATGTAGAACCAGCGTGACCAGGGCGAGCGCCGCCAGCAACACGGCAACGGTCGAATGCGCGCCCAACAGCAGCAGCATCAAGTTGCCGAACACCAGATCCTTGTTGGAGATCAGCGGGATGCGCGAGATCAGGTAGCGGATCGCCAGCAGGACGATCCACAGGCCAGGCTGCACTTCCGGCATAGCCAGACGCCAGACCAGGATGGTCAGCGCGGTCCACACCCCAAGGCGCAGACAGCAGATAAGGCCGACATAGGTCAGTTGAGACGGGCGCAGCGAGAATACTCGCCGCCTTAAGAGCAGGACGCCTAGCGAGATGGCGAGCGGGATGATCCCCGACCATAGGGCTGGCCCCATCCGCCGAGCGAAATCCATGTCGCGGAGCTGCGTCAGGCTGACGGCCGCCAGAACCAACGTCAACAGGTTGCCAAGCAAGGCCGAGACGATGTTGGCGTCCTTGATGGCGGCGAAAGGCTCGGCGATGACGCCCGCCGCCCGTCGCGCCCAGACATATAGATAGGCCTCGCCGCTGTAGCCCAGCACCACTTCATTGATGACGTTCTTGCGCAGCAGAGTCTCGAAGCCCTCGAGGGGCATGTTCCAGAACCGCCGAAAGATCGCGAAATCGGAGATCGTCTGGACGAGGTACAGCAGCAGGAGCGCTGGCCAGACCAGCGGCGGCAAGCGGCCGATAGTGGCCAGTACCTCCGCGGTCGCGCCGTCCAGCTGCAGGACAATGGCCGCGACCATCCCGACCGACAGAAGCCCGCCAAGCCACACCCATCGCCGCCGGGTCCGTCCGCCGGCCGCGCGCGAGGCGGCTTGGTCGACACCGTCGGCCTCCGCGCCTCCGGTCATGTCCGAACTCCGGCCGCGACGGCGCCGTAGTGTTCAAAAAGCTCGGCGAAATGGTCGATGTCGCGCCGCACGCCAACCGATGCCTTGATCGCGGCGCTCTTCAAAGCGAGCGGGTCTCGGGCGAAAAGACGTTCGATGGCGGTCGCGGCGGCGACAGTGTCGCCGGCGAGATAGATTTCGCAGGTCTCCAGCCGCGCTATATGCGCGAACCCACCGCGATCAGGCCCGACAACGGGCAGGCCACTGGCCATCGCCTCGGCCGGGATCAGCCCGAAGGTTTCGGACTCGCAGCCATGCACCAGAGCGTCGGCGCTCGCCAGGTGCGCGGCCAGGAGCGTCCGATCGCGGATCGGCGGCAGGATATGAACGTGGGGATCCCCGGCGGCGGCGCGGGCCACGCGCGCACGGTCAATGCCGTCGCCGATCAAAACCAGGCCGAGCGGCGCGGCGCATCGGGCGCGCTTCACCGCTTTAATGACCATCGGCCAGCGCTTTTCAGGATGGAAACGGCCGACGCCGAGCACCAGTCTCGCCTCGTCCGGGCAATTGCAGGCGGCCAACAGACGAGACCGAAGCCCCGCGTCGCGCATGTCGGGCGAGAAGGCCTCGCGATCGATGCCTAGCGAAACGCTGGCCACCGCGTCGATCCCCTGCCCCGTCAGCCGATCGGCCAGCCAAGGTCCTCCAGTGACGACGGACGCAAAGCGCCCGGTCAACTGGCGGAGGTAACGCCAGAACCACGCGAATAGCTGGTCTATGCGCTGTGGGCTGGCGAAAGGGGCAAGCCAGCGCTGGGGATAAGAGGCCACGGGATCGGCATGCATGAACATCGCGCGCGGGACCGGAGCGCGCCAACGGGCGACAATCCACGCGCCTCGCCAGGGCGAGGACGCCTCGACCAGATCGGGCGCCAGTCGATCTAGCCAGCGGTGCACCGGCCCCGCATCCCAGAACATGTGATAGTTGGCGTCGAATGGCAGTTTCGGGGACCGAACGTGGATCACCCCGCCAGCCTGGCGCTGTTCGAAGGCATCCTGGGGGCCCGGCGCGATCACGAAGAGTTCGTGACCAAGCTGCGCGGCCGCCTCCAGTTTACGGTCGATGTAGGTCCGCACGCCCCCGCCGGTCGGCGAATAGAATTCGGCGACATCCACTATCCGCATCGCGCTTCGAACCTCAGAGATCCGCCGGACCGCACCGCCTAAACATCCGCGCGACGGGGGCTCGCGGGGCGCTTTCACAGAAAGACGGCATGCGTCGACGCACGCCTCAAAAGATTTTCAAAATCCGTGTGGTGGCGCGGCGCGCGCGTCGTCTGAATTGAAAACCGAGGCCACCGCACGGGGACAGACATGGAAATGAATAGAATGGTGGCCACCCGTTTCAGGAGGCCGCCACGCATCGCTTTGTTCTCCAGGAACTACAACTACACCCTGGATGGAGCAAATAAGTCCCTTAACCGCCTGGTTGGTCACCTGCAAAGCACATTGGACACTGGGGCGAGTACCTATTCTCCGACTTCGCGGACCCCGGCGTTTGAACCGGTCGGCGATCTGATTTCCGTACCGTCGGTGAGAATTCCGTTCCGAAGCGACTACCGCGTTTCGTTCGGCCTTACCGCATCCACAAGGCGGGATATCGAGGCCTTCGGACCCGACCTTATCCACCTCTCGGTGCCGGACGCTCTAGGCTGGTCGGCGCTCAAGCTAGGTCGCCAGCTGTATGTGCCGGTCGTAGCCAGTCTACATACGCTGTTCGTTAGCCCTCGACGGCCGACGACGTGAAGACCGGCGCCGGATCCGCCAAAAAACCCTTGCGCTCGACGCGCGCCGGCAGCGACCTGACGGTTCAGAGGTCGATCCTGCTCGGCGTCCCTAGAGCGTCGTGGGCGGCATGCCGGTTCGATGTCGATCTGTCCAACAGGCGGCCCCATCGGCGACGGCTGCACGAAAATAGCTTGGCGCTTCATGAAAACGCGTGTCGAGCCACTCCCCTGAAACTCCCGAGAAACTCCATGTTTGGACGCACGTCGAGGATTTCGGCGCGCCCCAGGTCGGTGCGGCGATCAAGCGCCCGTCAGCGCGTCTTCCGCAGCGCTTGCGGCGCCAGGGCGCGGGGCGTGAAGCGGGCCTCTCGGACGGCGCCCTTGAAGTAGTCGACCTTGTTCATGCGGGCCCCGATCGAGCTGCGGCCCTGGCCTTGCGGCTGGTAGGCGATGTCGGCCTCGCCCTGCAGCTCGCCGTTGACGAACGACCGGTAGGTCTTGCCGTCATAGCTCTGGGCCACCCAGTACCAGGGGCCGATCGGGAAGGTCTTGTCCAGGAACAGCAGGGTCTGCTTGTAGCCCTGCCCCGTGGCGAAGGCGTCCAGGCTCCAGGCGCCGTCCTTGACGCGGATCTCGAACAGGACGCGCGTGACCGAGGGCGGCGCGCCGGGCGTCGGGTCCTCCTCGTTGAGGTGGAACCAGCGCTGGGCGAAAGCCCCGCCATCGGGACGGAACAGAGCCTCGAAGGTGAACTGGCCCATGCCCGCCAGCGGATGTTTGCCGATGACCAGGCGGTCGTCGACGCCGTCGAACTGAACGGCCTTGCCATAGGGGCTGTCGACCAGGATCGGGTCGCCCTCGACCCTGGTGTCGGCGCCGCCAATGTTCGACAGGCGGTCGAAGACCCAGCGGGTCTGGCCGGGGAGCCTGGTCATCGCCCGAGCCTCGCCGGCCAGCAGCCCTCCAGCGAGAGCGGCTCCGCCGACCAGGACTTCGCGTCGTCCGCAACCGCCCATCGCTTCACTCCTCAAACCGGATTCCAGCCCGACATCAGCTTCGGGATCGTATAGTTGCGCGCCTCCGCGGCCGACAGCTGGCGGCGACGCTTGGAAGGCTTGCCCGCGCCCGGTCCCTTGCTGACGTATTCGAACAGGCGCGCATCCTCGGGCTGGTACATGGCCCGCCGGCCGCCCTTCAGATTGTAGTGCATCGGATACCAGCCTTCGGGGACGATATGGTCGTCCATCCAGCAGCGGATGAAGGCGGCCTGCCCCACGGCGTCCGGGTTGCCATAGCGACCGTCCGGGAAGCTCATGGTGCGCCGCCAGGGCCGGCCCAGCGCCATCGTGCGCCTGGGCATGTCCGCATCGCGGGTCAGGCGACAGTCCAGGAAGACCAGACCGTAGGGCTGGCGGCGGTCGGTGTCCGGCGCGGCGATGAAGCCGTGGAAGTCCTTGCCCGGCCGGGTGCGCGAGCGGATCTCGCAATGGTCGAACACCGCCAAGCCCATGCCGTAGATGAAGTCTACGCAGCCGCTGACATAGCACTCGCGGAACACGCTGCGGCCTGCGTCCGCGAACAGGGTGTCCTGCCAGCCGGTCAGGGCCACGTCCTCGAAATAGGCCTTGTCCGAGCCTTGGCCCAGCTTCAGCGCCGTGGCTTGCGCCCCGCTGGCGCCGGTGCGGTCGTAATCGACCTCGGGCGGCATGTGGCGCGGATAGTCGAAGTCGTTGGCGATGGTCATCCGCTTGGCCCGGAAGCCGGGCGCGGTGACGACCAGGGTGGCGATCTCGGCCGGACCGCCGGGACGACGGGCGCCGGCATAGTCGTCATGGACAATGGTGGTGGCCTGGCGGCCCTCGCCGATCAGCCAGACGTTCGGCTTGGTCACCGTCACCTTCTCGCGCCAGGTCCCAGCGGTCACCAGAATACGGAACGGTTGGTCGCTGACAGCCGGCGCGGCGTCCAGCGCCTCGGCGAGGGAGGCGTAGGTCTTGGCGACGCCACGGCTCCTTCCGTCCGTCGAGACGATGGCGTCGAAAGCTCCGCGGGAAGCGGCCGGGGCCGGGTTGGCGGCGAAAGCGGCCGCCGCGCCGGTCAGCATCAGCGACCGGCGATCGAAGAGATAGGACATGGGTCGCCCTCGCAAAGCGACACGGCGCGGCTCCGAAGAGCCGCGCCGTGCTTGAGGCTTAGAAGGTGTAGCGGAAGCCGGCGAAGAACTCGCGGCCGGTCTCGTGGTAGAACGACACCAGCTGACTGCTGTCGTAGTACTGGTCCTGCTTCTCGTTGGTCAGGTTGACCGCCTCGAGCGTGAAGGCCAGGTTCTTGGTCCAGGTGTAGGTCAGCGAGGCGTCGAAGTTCAGCGTCGACTTGGTGCCTTCGACGTCCGAACCGTTACGGCCCGGGATCTGGGTTAGGTACTTGGAGCGATAGGCCGCCGAGACGCGGCTGCTGATCTTCTTGTTCTCGAAGTAGAGCGTGGCGTTGTAGCTGTCCTTCGAGAGGTTGGTCAGCGGGCCGATGGCCGCCACAGCGCCTGTCGAGGACAGGTACGTCACGTTCGAGGTCACATGGGTGTAGTTGCCCAGGAAGCCGAACTTGTCGAACGGCGCCGGCAGGAAGGTGAAGGGCTGCTGGTAGTTGATCTCGAAGCCCTTCAGCGGACCGCCGGGCGTGTTGACCGAGGTGCTGAACTGCCAAACCGGCAGGCTGGGCGAGCAGCCCGGGGTGGTGCCGCAGGCGGCGACCGCCGCGCTGTCCGGCAGGCCGAACGGGTTCTGGTCGAAGGTCGACAGCGCCGAGGTGTAGCTCTGCACGAACGTCGAGATGTCCTTGTAGAAGTAGGCGAAGGACAATAGGCCGCCCGGCTGGAAGTACCACTCGACCGCGGCGTCGGCGGTCTTGGCGCGGTACGGATCCAGGAACGGGTTGCCCGAGGTCACCGACTTGGTCGAACCCGTGCCGATGTTGACGCCCGGCGTCAGCGAGCCGAGGTTCGGCCGCGACATGACCTTGGCGGCGCCGAAGCGCAGCAGCAGATCTTCGCGCGGCTCGACGACGACGTTCATGGCCGGCAGCACGTCCGTGTAGGCGCGCGTGGCCGTCGTGGCCGAGATCGTCTGATAGTTCACGCCGTTGACGTTCGAGGGCACTACGCCATAGCCCAGCGCCTTCTGGCGGGTCTTCACATAGCGGACACCGACATCGCCGCGCACCGGCACGCCGCCGACGTCGAACTTGAAGTCGCCCTGGACGTAGCCCGTCGTGTCCCACTCATCGATCGAGTAGTTGCTGCCCAGGCTGGGCTCGCGACCCAGGTTGTAGATGCCGCAGCCCTGGGTGAAGCACGAATTGCCGAACGGGCTGACCCAGACCGTGCCCGGCGTGGTGGTGACCGTCTTGCCGTAGTTCACGTCGTCCATGTGCAGGGCCGCGAGGGCCTTGTTCAGGTCCGGCGTGATCCATGAAGACACGTTGCCGGCCGGGATCTTCAGGCTCGAGAAGTCGATCGTCTCCGCATAGCTGGACCGCGGCACGGTCTTCAGGTCGGTCGAGCTGATCGGATTGATGTTCGAGGTCGTGCCGTTCGAGCGGGCGAAGGCCGTGCTTTCGACGCCATAGGCCTTGTAGGACAGGCCGCCCTTCAGCTTGAAGGCGTCGCTGAAGTCATAGGCCAGGTCGAACTGGCCGGTCTTGTAGCTGTTGTCGACATAGCCCTGGACCATGCGAATCTCGGCCAGGGTCCAGGCGTCGGCGTTGACGGTGTCGCCGGAGCCGTACTTGATCACCGGATAGGCGTCGCCGGCGCTGTAGTCGAAGCTGTAGCCCTGGACGTTGTACTGGTCCCACTGGACCGTGTTCTGGACGGGGTTGGAGAAGGTCGACTTCGAGAAGCCGAGCACGCCCTTGGCCTTGAACTTGTCGGTGAACTGGTGCTCGCCGGCCAGGGTGAACTGGCGGAATTCGGTCTCCAGTTCATCGTGGCGCTGCTCGGTCTTCAGATCGACGTTGTTCCACGTTCCCTTGGTCATGACCGGGAAGTTCGAGCGTGGGCTGGTGATCGTGTAGTCGACCACGTCGACCTGGTTGATGCCGCACGAGGGCGCCGAGGTCGCCGTACAGGTGCCGGCGGTCTGGGGCGTGAAGGTCTCGAGGAAGTCCTCGTTACGCTCGCCCTTGAAGTCGGCGTAGAGCACGTCGAACGAGACCGTGGTCTTGTCGTCCGGCGCCCATTGCAGCGACCCGGTCATGCCCAGGCGGTCCTGCTTGTTCTTGTACCAGTCAAAGCGCGGGATACGCGGGTGGACCGCGCCATTGGCCTCGGCGCAGGCGGCGGCGTTGGTGGCGCAGGTCACGCCCTTCACGCTGCGGAAGCCCGGCGCGGCGGCCGTGCCGGTTTGCCAGCGCACGGTGCTCGTGCCTTCGTCCAGCAGATCGCGCTTGGAATAGGCGATGGAGAACAGAGCGCCGATGGTGTCGTCGCGCCAGGTGTTCGAGATCAAGGCCGCCACGCGCGGCGAGGCCTTCTTGGCCTGGTCGTTGTAGCCGTACTTGCCCGACACCGCGAAGTTGAAGCCGCGCTTGTCGAACGGGTGGGCGGTGTTCAGGTCGACGGTCGCGCCCAGCGAGCCCTCTTCCGTCTCGGCCGAGGCGGTCTTCTGCACCGTGATGCGGTTGAAGAGATCCGAGGCGAAGACGTTGAAGTCGAACGAGCGGCTGCGGTTGGTGCCGCCCGAGGCGTCGGTGCCGCCCGAAGTGGTCAGGGCTTCCATCCCATTGATGCGCACGCGGGTGAACTGGGCGCCCAGGCCGCGGACCGAGATCTGGCGGCCTTCGCCGGCGTCACGCGAGATCGCGACGCCTGGGATGCGCTGGATGGATTCGGACAGGTTCAGGTCAGGGAACTTGGCCATGTCCTCGGCGTAGATGGCGTCGACCGCCGCCGCCGAGGAGCGCTTGACGTTCAGGGCCTGCTGCAGGCTGTTGCGGAAGCCGGTGACCACCACCGCCTCGACCGTGTCATCAGCCGCGGGGGCCGTAGCGGCCTGCTGCGCCTGGGCGGCGCCCGCAGCTAGCATGACGGCCAGACCCGCGGCGCCGGTCAGAAGGCGATCACGCAGGGCAAAACTCTTGGATGAAGCCATTATCTCGTACCCTCCCAGGTTTGGTGTTCTTGATGACACCGGTATCATTATCTTCACATGCTGCGATCGGTTTCCATTTTTTGCAAGCCCACAAGCGCAATAATGGGCGGGTGCGCCTATGGTGCGACACCGGTGGCGCCGACCGCCGGCGCCGGTAGACAACCTTTCAAAATCTGACATTCTATTCCAAATAATGAACGTCGCTGACCCCATGAGTGTCGGCGCGCCGAGGAATCGCCAGTGCCCACGACCCCGCGTTCGAAGCCCCTCCGTCAGGCCGGCATGGCCGCCCTGCTGTGCGCCACGGCCTTGTGCGCCGTCGGAGCGCCGGCCCTTGGCGCGCCGAAGCGCCCGGCGGCCGTCGCTACGCAACTGCCCGCGCCGGCCGAGGTGCTCGCGGTGCTGAACCGGGCCAACAAGGCTCAGATCGACGCCATGCGGGCCGAGCCGATCCCCGTCTCCACCGGCGGCGCGGTGCGCGAAATGTCCTCGAACTGGGTGTCGGCGACCTACTATGTCGGCGCCGCGCGACTGGCGCGGGCCACGGGCGACGTCGAGACGCTGAAGTTCCTGACCGACGCGGCCGAGCACTACAACTACGCCCTGCGCGGCGCGAAGAACGGCAAGGCCATGCTGAACGCCGACGAGATGGCGATTGGCGACCTCTATGAGGAGCTCTACGCCCGTCGCGGCCAGGAGGGCGTGATCATGCCCCTGCGCCAGCGCCTGGACTGGGCTATGCCGCACCTGGCCCGCCAGCCGATCCCCGAGCACCTGGTCTGGTGGTGGAGCGACGCCCTGTTCATGGCCCCGCCGGTGCTGGCGCGGATGAGCGCCCAGACCGGCGACAGGAAGTACCTCGACGCCATGGACAAGCAGTGGTGGCGCACCTTCGCGCGCCTCTACAGCCCGGACGACAGCCTCTATTTCCGCGACGAGCGCTTCATCGATCGCCGGGACGAGCAGGGCCGAAAGCTCTTCTGGTCGCGCGGCAACGGCTGGGTCATGGCCGGGACCGCCCGGGTGCTGGAATCGATGCCGTCCGACTACATCTCGCGGCCCCGCTATGTCGCCATCTTCCAGGCCATGGCCAAGCGGGTCGCCGGGCTGCAGCGCGCCGACGGCCTGTGGGCGTCCAGCCTGATGCAGCCGGAGAAGTTCCCCGAGGCCGAGACCTCGGGCTCGTCGTTCTTCGTCTACGCCCTGGCCTGGGGGATCAACCACGGGATCCTGGACCGCGCGACCTATCAGCCCGTGGTCGTGAAGGGTTGGACCGGTCTGCAAAAGCAGGTGCTGCCCAGCGGCATGATCGGGGCGGTGCAGAAGACCGGCGACCAGCCGGTGCCGACGGCCGCCGACGACATCGGTCCCTACGGCACGGGCGCCTTCCTGCTGGCCGGGCTGGAGGTGATGAACCTCGGCAAGCCCGTCACCGCCCTGCCCCTGGCCGAACCTTCGCGGGACGCCGCAGACTTCGTGGCCGCCTCGACGCCCGTGCCGCCCGTGCCGCGCACGGTGCGTGGTCCAGAAGAGGAAGCGCGCCACGCCACCGAGATGAAGGCCGTCGCCGCCCTCGCCTACGATCCGGCCATCGAGGGTCCGGGCCTGGCGCCCGCCCAGGTTCCGCCCGCCGCGCCGGGCCAGCCGACGCCGCCGAAGATGATCTATCGCATGGCCCCGCCGCCGGCCGGCCAGGACAAGCCGCGTGCCACCGTCCGCTACGCGCCCGAGCGCTATGACGACATCCTGTGGGAGAACGACCGCACGGCCCACCGCATCTACGGTCCGGCCCTGGAGCAGTTCGAGCCCCCCTCGACCTCGGGGATCGACGCCTGGGGCAAGAGCGTCCGCTACCCGTTCATGACCCGCCAACTGCGCACCGGCGACCAGCACGCCTACCACGGCGAAGGCATCGACTATTACAACGTCGGGACCTTCCGCGGCGCGGGCGGCCTAGGCGTCTGGGACGGCGGCAAGCTGTGGGTGTCGCGCAACTGGAAGGACTACAAGATCCTGAAGGACGGCCCCGACGCGGCGTCTTTCAAGGTCAGCTACGCCCCCTGGAAGGTCGCGGAAAAGCGGGAGGTCTGGGAAAGCCGCACCTTCACCCTTCCGATGGGCACGAACTTCACGCGGATGGTCTCGACCTTCGGCTCGAACGCCAAGGGGCCGATCACAGTGGCCTTGGGGATCACCAAGAAGCCGACCGCCAAACAGGCCGGTGACCTGCGCGCCGACAAGGCCAAGGGTGTGTTCTCGTTCTGGGATGTCACCGATCCCGACAAGGGTACGATGGGCGTGGCCCTGCTGGTCGATCCCAAGCAGATCGTCGGCGTGACCGAGACCGACAGCGACTGGCTGGTGCTGGTCAAGGTCGAGCCGGGCAAGCCCTTCGTCTACTATATGGGCGCGGCCTGGGACAAAGGCCTCGACTTCCATTCGCGCGCCGACTGGGAGACCTATGTCTTCGCGCAGAAGCCCGACTTCAACCCGAGCCGCTAGGCGATGGATCGCCGCCAGTTCCTGGCCGTCGCGGGCGCAGGCGCGAGCCTGACCCCCGGCGCGGCCAAGGCCGCACCGAGCACGGCCCGGATCGCCGCGCCGCGCGTCGACCAGATCGATAGCCCGCTGGGCCTCGACAATCCGAGGCCGCGCTTCTCGTGGACGATCGAGGCGGTTGGCGCGCGCGACGTGAAGCAGAGCGCCCACCGGATCCGCGTCGCCGCCAGCCGCGCGGCGCTGACCGGTGGTCCGTTCCTGTGGGACAGCGGCAAGGTGTCGTCCGACGCCACTTTCGACATCGCCTATGCCGGCCCGGCCCTGGCCTCGCGCCAGCGCCTCTGGTGGCGGGTCGAGGCGTGGGACGGCGCGGGCAAGCCGATCCGCGCCTCGACGCCCGCGTGGTTCGAGACGGGCCTGCTGGAGCCCTGGTCCGCCGGTTGGCTTGAGGCCGAGACCCCGGCCATGCGCGAACAGCGCCTGGAGGGGATGCGCTGGCTCTGGGGCGACACCGACGACGCCAAACCCCACCGTTTCCGCTGGCGCTTCGACATGCCGGCCGACGTGGTCTCGGCCGTCGTCAGCGTCTGCGCCAAGGATAGCCTGAACGGCCTGTGGGTGGACGGCGCGAGCCTGATCAAGCCCGGCGACCGCACCGCCTGGGGCCAGGGCCCGAGCTTCGCCCTGCCCCGCCTCGCGCCTGGTCCGCATGTACTGGCGGTCGAGGCCGGCCTGCGGCTGGACGAGCCGCGCCCCGTGCTGGGCGGCGCCCTGGCCGCGCGGCTGACTCTCACCAAGGCCGACGGTTCGGTGACGCGGATCCACGCCAAGGACGGCTGGCGCACGACGCTCGACGCGCCCGATGGTTGGCGCGAGACGCGCTTCGATGACACGGCCTGGCCGGCGGCTATTCCGGCGCGAACGATCCCGCCCTGCCATCCCTGGATCACCGGTCCAGCCGTGCGCCTGCGCAGGGCCTTCCGGCTGGAGAAGCCCGTCGCCAGCGCTCGTCTCTACGCCACCGCCCTGGGCGGCTACGAGGCTCGGCTGAACGGCAAGAAGGTCGGCGACCGCCTGCTGACGCCGGAGTCGACCGACTTCCGCAGCCGCGCCCTCAGCCAGGCCTATGACGTCACCGACCTCGTGAAGACCGGCGACAACGTCCTGGGCGCCCTGGTCGCCGACGGCTGGTTTGGCAGCCCGTTCGGGTTCCTGGACCTGCGCTACGCCTTCGGCCCGCCGCCACGCCGGTTCTCGGGCCTGCTGGAGGTCACTCACCCCGACGGCTCGACGACCCGCATCGCCACCGACGGCGACAACTGGAAACTGGCGCCTTCGGCCGTGCTGAAGGCCGAGATCTATGACGGCGAGACCCACGATGCGCGCCTGGACGAGACAGGGTGGGACGCACCGGGCTTCGATGACCGCGCCTGGACCTCGGCGCGCAAGGGCGAGGCGCCGCCGGTTCATGTCGCCGCCCAGCCTGGTCCCGGCATCCGCGCGATCCAGGTCCTGAAGCCGACCGCGACCACCACGCCCAAGCCCGGCGTCCGCATCGTCGACTTCGGCCAGAACTTCTCCGGCTGGTGCCGCATCCGCGCGAAGGGCGCGACCGGCGACACGGTCATCCTACGCCACGCCGAAGCGCTGAAGCCGGACGGGACGCTGAACACCACGTCCAACCGCCGGGCGCTGCAGACCGACACCTACGTTCTTAAGGGCGATCCGGCTGGCGAGACCTGGGAGCCGCGCTTCACCTTCCATGGCTTCCGCTATGTCGAGGTCACGGGACCGCTGACCGAGATCGAGGGTGTCGTCCTGCACAGTGACGCGGCCCTGACCGGCGCGGCGCGCATCGACCATCCGCTGGCGCAGTCGATCGTCAACAATACCCTGTGGAGCCAGCGCGGCAACTTCCTCGGCATCCCCACCGACTGCCCGCAGCGCGACGAGCGCATGGGCTGGACCGGCGACGCCCAGATCTTCTGGGACGCGGCGGCCTTCAACATGGACCTCGACGCCTTCACCCGCCGGTTCATGGGCGACATACGGGCCGGCCAGGCGCCGACCGGCGAGATGCCCGACACCGCGCCCTTCTGGGCCCTGGGCCAGAACACCCCCGGCTGGGCCGACGCGGCGGTGATCCTGCCCTGGACAGTCTGGCGACGGTACGGCGACACCAGCATCATCGGCGAAAACTGGGACGCCATGGACCGCTGGAGCCGGCGGCTGCTGGCCCTCAATCCCGACCACGTCTGGCGCAACGCGCGGGGCATGGACTATGGCGACTGGCTGTCGGTCGACGCCAGGAGCCGCTCGGACATCACCACGCCCAAGGAATTGGTCTCGACCGCCTATTGGGCGCACTCGACCGACCTGTTGGCCCAGATGGCCAAGGCCACCAGCCGCGATGCGGACGCCGCCCGCCTGACCGCCCTGCGCGCCAAGATCGGCCAGGCCTTCGCCCGCGAGTTCGTGCGCCCCGACGGCGGGGTCGGCAACGACAGCCAGACCAGCCACATCCTGGCCCTGCGCTTTGGCCTTGTCCCGCCAGCCCTGCGCCAGGCCTCGGCCGATCGCCTCGCCGCCGACATCCGCCGGCGCGGGACCAAGCTGTCGACCGGCTTCATCGGCACGCCCTACATCCTCGACGCCCTGGCCGACCACGGCCACGCCGACCTCGCCCATGGCCTGCTGCTGCAGACCGACCTGCCCTCGTGGGGCTATCAGGTCGGCCAGGGCGCGACGACGGTGTTCGAGCGCTGGGACGGGCTGAAGGACGGCGTCGTCACCGGCTCGTTGAACCACTACGCCTTCGGCGCGGTCTGCGGTTTCATCTGGCGACGGATCATCGGCATCGACGCCCTGGAGCCCGGCTTCCGCCGCATCGCCATCCGTCCGCTGTTCGACCCGCGCCTGCCCGGCGCTGGCGGCGACTACGAGTCCGTGGTCGGCCGCATCTCCAGCGCCTGGAAACGCACGGCCGAGGGCGTCCGGCTGGACGTCGCCATCCCGCCCAACGCCACCGCTCGCGTCGAGCTGCCCGCTCGCGTCGTCGAGATCGGCTCGGGCGCGCACACCTTCACCTTCAGCGCCTGAGGCCTTCCATGCAGAGACGCGCCCTCCTTCAGCTCGGTCTCGTGGCCGCCTCCGCGCCCACCCTCGCCCTGGCCGCCGGCAAGCCGATCCTGGCCAACGCCCACGGCGCGGTCGGCGACGGCAAGACGCTGAACACCAAGGCCATCCAGGCCGCCATCGACGAGGCCGCCAAGACCGGCGCGACGGTCGCGCTGAAACCCGGCGTCTACCGCACGGGTTCGATCTTCCTGACGTCCGGCGTCACCCTGCGCCTGGACAAGGGCGTGACCCTGCTGGGCTCGACGAACCTGGCGGACTATCCCGAGCTGCCGACCCGCGTGGCGGGCGTCGAGCTGACCTGGCCGGCGGCGCTGATCAATGTCTACAAGCAGAAAAACGTCCGCATCGTCGGCGACGGGACGGTCGACGGCGACGGCAAGGTGTTCTGGGACAGCTACTGGGCCCTGCGCCGCAAGTACGACCCCAAGGGCCTGCGCTGGGCCGCCGACTACGACTGCAAGCGCCCGCGCCTGATCCAGATCTTCGACAGCCAGGAGATCGAACTGGCCGGGCCGCGCCTGCGCCGCGCCGGATTCTGGACGGTGCACGTCTGCTATTCGCATGACGTCCACATCGCCGACCTGGAGATCCGCAACAACGAGGGCGGCCGCGGCCCCTCGACCGACGGCGTCGACATCGACTCCTCGCATGACGTGCTGGTCGAACGGGTCGACGTGGCCTGCAACGACGACGCCCTGTGCATCAAGGCCGGCCGCGACGCCGACGGCCTGCGGGTGGCGCGGCCGACCCGCGACATCGTCATCCGCGACTGCGTGATCCGCGACGCCTCGGCCGGGATCACCTTCGGCAGCGAAACCTCGGGCGGCTTCCACGACATCAAGGTCTCGGGGCTGAAGGTGCATCATCCCACGCCCGTCGGCATCCTGTTCAAGTCGGCCCACACGCGCGGTGGGACGATCTCGAACATCGACATCAGCGACATGCATCTGCAGGACGTGCCGACCGTCTTCCGCGTGAACCTGAACTGGAACCCGTCCTACAGCTACGCCGAGATTCCGGCGGGCATGACCGACGTCCCGCCCTACTGGAAGGTCATGACCCAGCCTGTTCCGCGCGCGCAGGGCCTGTGCCGCCTGAGCGACGTGCGGGTCAGCAAGATCAGGTCGGTCGGCGCCAAGACCGCCTTCGAGGTGGCCGCCTTCGCCGAGGCCCCGCTGGAGCGCTTCGCGTTCGAGGATCTGGATCTCGACGTCCAGGCCGCCGGCAAGATCGCCGACGCCAAGGACTGGCGCTTCACCCGCTGCCGCATCGACACCCTGGACGGCAAGAAGCCCGAGGTGGTCGAGTCCTCGGGCGTGGTGGGGCTGTAGCTATTCTTGTCATCCCGGAAGCCTCGTAGAGGCTATCCGGGACCCAGGGGCCAGCGCAGTGCGGTCGTCTCCCTGGGTCCCGGCTCTCCGCTTCGCCGCGGCCGGGATGACAAGCTATGCGGACTTGGTCACCTCGACCGCATACACATGGTTCGCGCCGTGCATATTCGAGGTGAAGACGATCCACTTCTGGTCCGGCGTGAAGGTCAGGTTCGGCTCCAGGCGATAGTCGTGGGCCGACATGTCGACGAGGCGCTCGGAGGCCATCTTCTCCGGCGTGATCAGGTCGTCGGTGTAGTACTGGGTCGCCGCGTCGCGCGGGGTCCCCGGCTTGAAGACGTAGATCCACTTGCCGTCCGGCGCATGGGCGACCATGTCGGCGTCGCCGCCGTCGCCCGCGAACAGCGTCCCGTCGGCCGAGACGTTGTAGTGCACCGACCACTCGTTCTGCTCGACCCGGCGCCATAGGCGCTTGCCGGTGGCGATCTCGTAGCCGCCGATCCAGAACACCTGGCCGCGCGGGGTCTGCAGGTCGTACCAGATCCACTTGCCGTCGGCGCCGAAGAACTCGTGGCCGGCGATCTCGAAGTTCATGGTCCGGGTGTGGATCTTGGTCAGGGCCGAGCCGTCGGTGCGGATGGTCCAGATGCGATCCACGCGATGCCAGGGTCCCTCGTGGCAGAACATCACCAGAGTCGGGTCGGTCGGCGAGAACTGGGCGTGACCCAGCCACTTGTCCGAGGCGTGGACGATCTTGCGCTCGCCGGTCTTCAGGTCGAGCGTGAAGATCTCCATCGGCGTCGGCGTCTCGAAGCGCTCGGTCATCCGCACGCCCTTGGCCTTGGCGAAGGACAGCGGCTTGCCGTCCGGGCCGTTGGCCGCGTACTCGGCCTGGCCGAAACGCTTGCGGTCGTCAGCGGTGTTGGGCTGCAGCGGCTTGCCGCCGTAGGTGACGACGCCCAGCAGCAGGGTCTCGTCGGCGTTGATAGAGACGATCTGACCCTGGGCCAGCTTGCCGACGACCTTGGCCTTGCCGCTGTCGATATCGAGCGCATGGATCGTCTTGGCCCGATCCACGGGCTGGCCTTCGCCCGGCGCGGTGACCGCGTAGTAGAGCCGCCGCGACGCGCGGGCGAAGAACAGCAGGTCGGCGTCCTCGCTCTTGGCCAGCGGCGTCAGCTTGAAGGTCTTCAGGTCCACGAGGGCGATGCCCGCTGGCGTGGTGATCGCCAGCTTGTCGCCCTGCGGCGTGTAGCCGTTCTGGTGGAAATAGAGGTTCTTGCTGCCCCCCTCCTCCGACAGCCGCACGATGCGGTGGCCGGTCTTGGGGTCGATCCAGTCCTTGGGCGGATTGCCGATCGGCGCCGGCGGCGCGGCGGGGGTCTGGTCGGCGAGAGCCGGCGTAGCGAGGGCGGCAGCGGCCAGGCCCAGGATGCTTCTGCGATCGATCACGTCGAATGCTCCAAAAAGATGGGCCTGGGGCGGGGAAAGGACCGCCCCAGGCCCTAGGAGGAGGCCGGGAAAGAGGAAGCGGTCAGTAGGTCCAGCGGACGCCGAGCAGGATCTCGCGGCCGGTGTGCCGGTAGTCGCTGACCCGGTTGGTGGTGTCGACATAGGCGTCGGTGAACTTGTCGCCCAGGTTGATGCCTTCCAGGGTGATGACGAAGTTGTCCCGCAGCTTGTAGCTCGACGAGAAGTCGTAATACGTGCTGCCGTGGGTGCCGCCCATGTTGTTGCCGTTCGAGCCCGGGAAGGCCGTCAAGAACTTCGACCGCTTCGCCAGCGAGGTGCGGGCGCTGAACTTGCCGCGCTCGAAGTAGATCGTGGCGTTGGCCGTGGTCTTCGACTGCCCGGTCAGGGTGTTGTACTTCGGCGCGGCCTTGGTGCCGTAGTTCACCTCGGAGTCGACATAGGTGAAGTTGCCGATGAAGCCGAAGCCGCGCAGGGCGTCGGGCAGGAAGTTGAACGGCTGCTGGTACTGGAACTCGACGCCCTTCAGCCAGCCGCCGTCGCCGTTGTAGGGACGGGTCACGTCGAAGATGTCGGAGCCCACGGCCCCGGCGCTGGTGATGATGCTCTCCGGCAAGCCCAGCGTGTTGTAGACGGCGCGGCTGGTCTGGCTGGCGATGAAGCTGTCGATCTTCTTGTAGAAGACCGCCACCGACAGCAGCGACTCCGGCGCGAAATACCATTCGGCCGCCAGGTCGAAATTGGTGGCGCGGAACGGCTCCAGGTCCGGGTTGCCGAAGTTCACCGTCCGCGTCGTGGCGCTGACCGAACCGCCCGGAGTCAAGCTGCCCAGGGTCGGGCGGGCCATAACCTTGGCGATGCCGCCACGCAGGATGAAGTTGTCGCGCGGCTCCAGGGTGATGTTCATCGACGGTAGAACGTCCGTGTAGTCGTTCTTCATCGTGACGTAGTTGGTGTTGGTGTTGACGAAGCCGCCGGCCGTCACCTTGGTGTGGGCCACGCGGAAGCCGAAGTCCGAGCGCAGCGCCATGCCGCCGAAGATGGTGGCGTCGACCACCGCCTGGCCGAAGCCGCTGAGGTCGTCCTCGGACACGTCGCGGGTGTCGCCCGTCTGCACGATCAGCGGATAGCTGAGCAGCTTGGTGTAGGCGACGGCCTTGTCGATGTCGGCCACCACGTAGCTGCGGTCGCCGCCCGGGAACGGGAAGTCGCGGCCGAACGAGACGACTTTCGAGAACGCGCCGACGCCGACGATCTGGTTGGCGCCGGTCAGGGTCTGGTTGCGGCTCGCGTCGCGATATTTGACGACGTACTGCTGGGCGTCGACGCCACCCCGCAGCTTCAGGTGCTCGTCGACGTCGAACTCCAGCGCGCCGTTGACGGTGCGCACGATGTTCAGCGCCGTGCTCTCGCGCGAGCGCATCTCGGTCAGGGTGAAATTGGCCGGATTGGCGACGTCGAAGCCATAGGTGATGATCGGCGTGCGGTCGTTGGCGCGGGCGTCGTAGACGTAGCCGTTGACGTCGTTGCGATCGAGCTGGAACGAGATCTGCTCGGGCATGCGGTAGTCGGAATTGGCCACGCCGACGCGCATGTTGCCGCGCAGGCGGTCGGTGAACTCATACTTCCCGCTGAAGGTGACCTGGGTGAAGGTCGTGTGGTCGCGCTGGGCGCCGTTCTCCGAGCGGACATCGACCTTGTCGAACACGCCGTAGGTGAAGGTGTTGCGGTCGTTGAGCGCGTAGTCGCGGAGGATGGTCGCGCCCACGCCGGCGGCGTTCGAGCGGCTGAATGAGATGGCTTCGAGGTTTGGGCTTTCGGTGAACTGGTTCAGGTCCGAATAGAGGACGTCCAGCGACAGCTCCGACTTCGGGTTCGGGCGCCACTGGGTCGAGAAGGTGATCCCCAGGCGCTTGGAGTCGAGCAGCGAGCCGGTGTAGCGCGGGATGCGCGGATAGAAGGCGTTCTGCACCTTGGCCAGTTCTTCCGGCGTCGCGCACTTGGAGCAGCTGGCGAAGTTGTCCGTGGCGTCGGCGCCTTGCCAGCGCGTGGTGTTGAACCCCTCGGCCACCGGCTGGCGCTTCGAATAGGCCACCGAGGCCAGGACGCCGAAGGTCTGGTCGGGATTGGACCAGCTCAGCAGGCCCGCGACGCGTGGCAGGATGCGGTCGGTGATGCTGTTCAGGCTGCCCTCGGCCGAGGCGGCGGCCTTGAAGCCCCTGTAGTCGAACGGGCGACCGCTCTGCAGGTCGACCGTGGCGCCCAGCGAGCCTTCCGAGATGTCGGCCGATTGGGTCTTGCGCACCGTGATGCTGTTGAACAGCTCCGAGGCGAAAACGTTGAAATCGAAGCCGCGGCTGCGGTTGCCGCCGCCCGTGGCGATGGCCTCGACGCCGTTGATGCGGACGCGGGTGAAGTCGGCGTTCAGGCCGCGGACGGTGATCTGGTGGCCTTCGCCCCCGACGCGGTCGATGGTCACGCCCGGCAGGCGCTGGATGGCTTCAGCCAGGTTCTGGTCCGGGAAGGCGGCGATGTCCTCGGCCAGGATCGCGTCGACGGCGCCGATGCTGGTGCGCTTCACGCCCAGGGCCTTGCTCAGGCTGGATCGGTAGCCGGTGACGACGATCTGCTCGACCTCGGAGGCCCCTTCGGCGGCGGGGGCGCTTTGCGGCGCGGCAGCCACGGCGTCCTGAGCATGCGCGCTGGCGGCGGCAAGCAGCGAAACGGCCAAAGCGCCGCTGGCCATCAGTCGTTTGCGGAATGTGGTCGAGGTCATGTTCGCTCCCCTCAACCGGTTTGACACCGGTATCGTTTGACGCTCCACAAAATATCAAAATGTGGAACTATTGCTCATACCTTGCAACACATCGCGAAAACCTGCAACTCTGGTATTACCAATCCGATGCGTTTTCAGAGCATCCGGCCAACTAGGTGAAACGAGGAAACGACCATGAACTGGCAAAAGGCGTTTGTTTTTGCTGGCCTTCTGGCTGGAGTTACCAATTCGGTTATGGCGGCCGAAGTGGTGAGGCCGCTGGCGTTTCCGGGCGCGGAGGGCTTTGGCCGGTTCGCCGAAGGCGGCCGTGGCGGCAAGGTGATCAAGGTCACCAACCTGAATGACTCAGGCCCCGGCTCCCTGCGCGCCGCCGTCGAGGCCGACGGTCCCCGCATCGTGGTCTTCGACGTCGGCGGCGTGATCCGCCTGAAGAGCGACCTGAAGATCGCCAACGACCACATCACCATCGCCGGCCAGACGGCGCCGGGCTATGGCGTCACCCTGCGCGACGCCCAGTTCCTGATCCACGCCAACCACGTGATCGTCCGCTACCTGCACGTCCGCGTCGGCGATGTGGCCGGCAAGGAGTACGATTCGATCTCGCTGGGCGGCGGCTCTGACATCATCCTCGACCACATCTCGTCGGGTTGGTCGATCGACGAGAGCCTGTCGGTCACCCAGAAGGTCACGCCCGACGTCAAGCACCTGACCAATGTCACGATCCAGTGGTCGCTGATCGCCGAAAGCCTGAACCACTCGATCCACGAGAAGGGCGAGCACGGCTATGGCAGCCTGATCCAGGGCTCGTTCGGCGCCAAGTACAGCTTCCACCACAATCTGTGGGCCCACCACGAGGCGCGGATGCCCCGCATCGGCAACTATGCCGGCGCAAAGGACGACGCCGAGGGCATCACCTTGGATTTCCGCAACAACGTCTTCTACAACTGGGGCCAGGGCGCCACGACGGACTTCTACAACTGGGAGCCGGGCGTCAGCCGCGGCTATTCGATGGACCCGTTCTACGGCCGACCCGACAACGCCTCGAAGTTCGCCGCGGGCGAGGATCTCAACACCAACTCGACCACCCACTCCAACTTCGTGGGCAACTACTACATCCAGGGCGCCAACACCGGCGGTCCGCTGGCCCTCTATATCCGCAACAAGAGCGGCCTGACCCACTTCGCTGGCAACTACATGGACGACAAGCTGGTCGCCGATCAGAAGACCCTGGTCCTGACCTCGTCCAACGCTCCCGGTGAGCACGTGGTCGACACGCCCTTCCCGTTCGGCGCCGTCGTCACCCAGAGCGCGCCCGACGCCTACAAGGCCGTGCTGGCCAAGGCCGGCGCCTCGCGCAAGCGCGACCCGATCGACGCCCGCGTGATCAAGAGCGTGATCGACCGCACCGGCAAGATCATCAACAGCCAGAAAGAGGTCGGCGGCTGGTTCGAAGCCTCCTCGACCGCCGCGCCGAAGGACACCGATGGCGACGGCATGCCCGACGCCTGGGAGACGGCCCACAAGCTGAACCCGAAGGACGCCTCGGACGCGGCCAAGGATCGTGACGGCGACGGCTATACGAACATCGAAGAGTATGTGAACGGGCTGGTTCGCTAGCCAAAGCGCTTGTCATGCCGGAAGCCTCGCAGAGGCTGTCCGGGACCAGGGGGTGCGTGAACGCTGTGCGGGCCGCCCCTGGGTCCCGGACAAGCGCTCCGCGCTTTCCGGGATGACAAGTTAGCTTAAGGCAACGGCTTGAAGCCCTCGGCCTTCACCGTCCATTGGCCGTCCTTCGGGAAGCCCGGCGTCGGTCCCTTCGAGCCGTCCCAGCCGCCCGCCATCATCGCCACGGCCGCCAGCAGCGAGCCGTTCGACGGGAAGTAGGTCTCGGCCGCGCGGCGATAGCCTGGGCCGTCCGGCCCTACCGCCTCGCCCGCCGGCACGATCTGGCCGCCCGAGACCACGGTCGTGGGCACGAAGGCCTGGGCGTGTTCGTCCTGGTGTACGCGCGGCGTCATGCCCGAGACGCCGAACTTGTTGTTCTTGGCTTCGTAGAACAGCCAGTCGACGGCCTTGTCCGGCTCGCCCAGGCGCGCGGCGGTCATCGCGACCATCGGATAGTCCCAGCCCCAGGTCTGGCGCAGGTCCCAGTCGGTCTCCACGGCCCGCAGCGTCCGCCGCATGGTCTCCGGGTCGGCCTTCCCCGGGATCAGGCCGTAGGCCATCAGGAACGAGGGGTGGTCGCGGTTCATGCACTTGGGATCGACAGCGTGCTTGGAGCAGGCGGCGCTCTTGGCCACGTCCCAGAAGTCCGGCACGGACTCGGCCGGCAGATAGAGGCCGTCCTTGGTCGCCAGCGGGGCAAGACCCTTGATCACCGCGTCCCATTCGGGCTTGCGCTTCAGCCCGGCGCGGGTGCGCCACTGCTGCGCCGTCTCCAGGCCCCAGCGGTAGTATTCCAGCTCGAAGGCCGGGTTGAAGGTGGTCAGCGGGTCGTAGTTCTCCTGCACCGGAATGATCGGCGGCCCCAGGATGAAACGGCCTTTGTCGTCCTTGTGCGGGAAACTGGCCAGCAGGTCGGCGGTCTCGGAAACCAGTTGGCCGTACTTGGCCAGGGTCGCCTTGGTCGGCTTGTCGCGCCAGATCAGCTCGGACATCCAGATCGGATGCGGCTGCTGCCACATGATGAACGGCGAGACCTTGCTGGGGCTGTCGACGCCGTCCGGGCCGACCATCTTGGGCCACCAGGCGCCCTTCAGGCCGTGGCTGGCCGCGCGGGCCTTGGCGTCCTTCAGGTGACTCACATACCAGGGCAGGCTGCGCTCCAGGTATTCGGGCTTGTTCCAGAGCGCGAAGTGCCCCGCGTGCCAGGCGTGCATCTCGAGATGGAACTTGCCGTTCCAGCTGTTGGAGAACAGCCCCTCCTCCTGCGGCGGGACCTCGCCGGCGCCGTTCAGGGCCATCAGGTACTGCGATAGCACCACGCGTCGCTCCAGCTCGGCCGCGCGCGGGTCGGTGCTGCCCGAGAAGTCGACGGCCGCGCCCTGCGTCCAATAGGACTTCCAGTGCGCCCGCGTGGCCTGGTCGGCGACGGTGACCGTCGGCAGTTGCTTCGGCAGTGGCGCACGCGAGAAGGCCACCTCCAGCCCCAGCGTCCGCCCCTTGGCCTTGGGTGCGACGACGAAGGCGTGCGGGCCGGCGGCGGTGAAGTCGACCGCGCGGTCGGCCTGCAGGGCGGCGACATATCGGGTCTCGTCCAGCCGACGCGAGACGTCCAGGCGGGTCGTCCCTTCCCCGGTCACCTTGGTGGTGTGCAGCTCGGGGTGCTCCCAATCCGACGGATCGGGATTGAGGGTCTTGGAAACGCCCGGGAACTTCACCGACAGCTTCAGGCGGCCCTGTTCGACCAGCGTCGAGTCGACGTCGACCACGATCATGTCCAGCGTCGGATGCACGCGCGTGCGGACCGTCACGGCCTCGCCGTCATAGGTGAAGCGGCTGGTCAACACGCCGGTCCACAGGTCCAGCTTCTGTTCGGTCTGCTTGAGGTCCGCGAACTTGGCGGGCTTGCCGGCCTTGTCGCGCAGGTCCAGGGCCACGCGGCCCAGCGAGAAGCGGTGCGGGTTCTCGCGCAGCCACAGCAGGGCCGGCCGCTTTTCGCCCTCGTTCCAGTCGGCCATGTAGGCGTAGGGCTGCTTCGTCCCGCGCACGTCGATCGGAACGGTCCCGTCGGCATAGGTGTAGTGGCTCGGATTGGGGAAGGCGTGCCAGGCCCACTGGGCCTCGGTCAGCAGCGGCGCGATCTTGCTGTAGGCCTCGGGGAAGGTCTGCAGGCCGGTGATGTCGGCGGTGAAGCCGATCTGGCCGTTGCCGACCATCAGCGGCGACGAGGGATCGACGGTCGTGAGCTTGACGTCATGCCGGCTGACCAGGGCGTGGCGGTCGATCGGCTGGCCGAAGGCGGATGTGGAGAGGCACACGGCCGCGAGGCCGGCCATCAGAACGCGCTTCATCGTTTACTCCCAATCGTCTTGTTGGCGCGGGCGCTCAGGCCAGGATCGAGCGGTCGATCTCGGCCACGCTGTTGACCCCGGTCAGGGCCATGGCCACGCGCATTTCCTTCTCGAAGAGGTCGAGCAGTTGGGTCACGCCGCTCTCGCCGCGGGCGGCCAGGGCGTAGACCCAGGCGCGGCCCAGCAGCACGCCATGCGCGCCCAGGGCCAGCATCCGCACGACGTCGAGGCCCGAGCGCACGCCGCTGTCGGCCAGCACCGTCAGCCGGTCGCCCACCGCCTCGGCGATGGCCGGCAACGCCCGGGCCGAGGACAGCACGCCGTCCAGCTGCCGGCCGCCGTGGTTGGAGACCACGATGCCGTCCGCGCCGATATCGGCGGCGGCCTTGGCGTCCTCGGGATCCAGCACGCCCTTGATGACCAGCGGGCCCTTCCAGACCTCGCGGATCCACTCCAGGTCCTTCCACTGGATGGAAGGGTCGAAGTTCGCCCCCAGCCAGCCCATGAAATCTTCCAGCCCCGAGTTCGCGCCCAACACCGGTGCGACGTTACCCAGGGTGTGGGGACGGCCCATGACGCCGACGTCCCAGGCCCAGTCGGGCTTGAACACCGCCTGCATCAGCCGACGGGCGGCGGCGTTGGGACCGCTCATGCCCGAGTGGGCGTCGCGATAGCGGGCGCCGGGCACGGGCATGTCGACCGTGAACACCAGGGTCGTCGCCCCCGCCCCCGCCGCGCGGGCCAGCAAGTCGCGCATGAAGGCCCGGTCGCGCAGCACATAGAGCTGGAACCAGATCGGCGCGCTGGAGGCCCTGGCCACCTCGTCGACGTCGCAGACGCCGACGGTCGACAGGCAGAACGGCACGCCCTTCTTGGCGGCCGCGCGGGCGGCCTGGCACTCGCCGCGCCGAGCGTACATGCCCGTGAGGCCCACCGGCGCCAGGGCGATCGGCATGGCCTGCTCGACGCCAAACAGGGTGGCCTTGGTCGAGACCCGCGAGACGTCCTTCAGCACTCGCTGGCGCAGCGACAGATCCGCCAGGTCGGCGACGTTGCGCGCCAGGGTCCGCTCGGCATAGGCGCCGCCGTCGATATAGTCGAACAGGAACCGCGGCAGGCGACGACGCGCCGCCTCCCGGAAGTCCGTGGTCGAGGAGACGATGGTCATCGCTACTGCAGGTTCACGAAGGCGCCGCCGTCGACCAGCAGGGCCGCGCCGGTGACGTACTTGGCCAGGTCCGAGGCCAGGAACACGATCGGGCCGGCCAGGTCATCGGGCTCGCCCAGACGGCCCAGCGGAATGCGGCCGGCCATGTAGTCGCGCTTCTTCTGGTCAGCGAGATCTTCCCTGTTGATCGCCGTCTCGATCGTGCCCGGCAGCACCGCGTTGCAGCGGATGCCGTAGGGACCCAGTGCGATGGCGGTCGACTGCATCAGCGAGTTCACGCCGGCCTTGGTCGGGGTGTAGTGCGTCTGCATGCCGCCGCCGACCAGGGCGCTGATCGAGCTGACGGCGATGATCGCGCCGCCGTGGCCCTGCTTGACCATCTGGTTGGCCGCGGCCTGGACCATGTAGTAGGCGCCATGCAGATTGACCCGCATGGTCCGTTCCATGACCTCGGCCGGCATGTCGAGGAAGGTATGGAAGGGGCAGATGCCGGCGTTGTTGACGAAGACGTCGACCTTGCCGAACGCCTCGACCGCCGCCTGGACGAAGGCCGGAGCGGAATCGGCCTCGGCCACGTCGCCCTTCACGGCGATCGCGCGACGGCCCAGCGCCTCGATCTCGCGCACCGCGTCCGCAGCCCCCGCCTCGTCCGAGTGGTAGTTGATCGCGACGTCCGCCCCGTGCTGGGCGCAGCCGATGGCCGCGGCCTTGCCGATGCCCCCAGAGGCGCCGGTGACCAGCACAACCTTGTCCTTCAACAGCATAGGCTTCCTTCCCGGGGCTGGCCCGTTACTCGTTACTTCTTGCGCGCGGACCGCTCGCTCCAGCCCAGCTCGCGGCTGATGGCGTCGGCGGTGTTGCGGACGTCGTCCGACAGCGCCTCCATCCGGGCGTCGTCCATGTACTGGGCGGCGCTGGAGAGGCTGATGGCGCCCACCGTCTTGCCGTCGACGCCCCGGATGGGCGCGGCGACGCAGCGGATCTGGTCTTCGTTCTCTTCAAGGTCGAAGGCGCGGCCGGCGGCGGCGTAGCCGCGCATCCGCTCCAGCCAGACCGGCAGGCCGAGCGCGCGCGGACCGGTCTCGGCCGTGAACAGCTGCTTCCAGCGCTCTTCGCCAAGGTCGAGGATCAGCGCCTTGCCCAGGCCGGTCGACGACAGCGGCTGGCGCTCGCCGATCCGTGAGCCGATCTCGACCCGCCGGCGGCCCGGCACCTTGTCCAGATAGAGGGCCAGGTCGCCTTCCAGCACGCCGAGGTGGACGGTGTCGCTGGTCGCGTTGGACAGCTGTTCCAGGTACGGGCGCGCGACCTGCGGCAGGTGCATCTGCTCCCGAGCGGCGTAGCCCAGTTCCAGCAGCTTCGGCCCCAGCGCATAGCCCTCGCGCGGACGGAAGGTCAGCATCCGCCGATCGACCAGGGCGGCCGCCAGGCGGTGCGTGGTGCTGCGGGTCAGGCCCAGCGTCTCGGCCAGTTCGGTCAGGGCGATGGGACCGTTGGCGACGGCTTCGATCACGTCCAGGCCGCGCAGAAGGGTCTGGCTGCCCGACGGCTTTCCGTCCCCATCCGCATCGCCGCGCTTGATTGACGCCTCTTGTTCCATTCTTTAGACATACCTCTCACATTGTGAAAGTCCACTCCTTCGGACCTTCATTTTGGACGTCAGTTTGCAGATCACGGCCGTGAATAGCCAGAGCGTTCCCGAAATATGGGACTAGCGTGCATTTGGGCGAAATCAGAGCCTGCCTCGGGGAGTCGACGCCGATGAGTTTTCCGAAGATCCGCGCCGTGCGGGCCTATGTCGTCCGGGGCGGCGGGGCCGACTATCACGACCAGGGTGACGGCCACTGGATCGACGATCACATCGCCACGCCGATGTCGCGTTACCCGGAATATCGCCAGAGCCGCCAGAGCTTCGGCATCAACGTGCTGGGCACGCTGGTCGTGGAGATCGAGGCCGCCGACGGCACGATCGGCTTCGCGGTGACCACCGGCGGCGAGCCGGCCGCCTATATCGTCGAGAGGCACTTGGCCCGCTTCCTTGAAGGCCGCGACCCGGCCGAGGTCGAGAAGATCTGGGACCAGATGTACTTCTCCACCCAGTACTACGGCCGCAAGGGCCTGGTCGTGAACGCCCTCTCCGGCGTCGATCTGGCGCTGTGGGACTTGCTGGGCAAGCTGCGCCAGGAGCCGGTCTACCACCTGCTGGGCGGCAAGGTCCGTGACGAGCTGACCTTCTACGCCACGGGCGCGCGCCCCGACCTGGCCAAGCAGATGGGCTTCATCGGCGGCAAGATGCCCCTGCACCACGGCCCGGCCGAGGGCGAGGAAGGCCTGCGCAAGAACCTCGAAGAGCTGGCGACGATGCGCGAGCGCTGCGGCGAGGACTTCTGGCTGATGTTCGACTGCTGGATGGCGCTGGACCTGAACTACGCCACCAAGCTGGCCCACAAGGCCCACGAGCATGGCCTGAAGTGGATCGAGGAAGCCCTGAGCCCCGACGACTACTGGGGCTATCGCGACCTGAAGAAGAACGCGCCCAAGGGCATGCTGGTCACGACCGGCGAGCACGAAGCCACGCGCTGGGGCTTCCGCATGCTGCTGGAGATGGAGTGCTGCGACATCATCCAGCCCGACGTGGGCTGGTGCGGCGGCATGACCGAGATCATCAAGATCTCGAACCTGGCCGACAGCCGCGGCGTGCTCTGCATCCCGCATGGCTCCAGCGTCTACAGCTACCACTTCGTCATCACGCGCCATAACAGCCCGTTCGCCGAATTCCTGATGATGGCCCCGAAGGCCGACGAGGTGGTGCCGATGTTCCACCCGCAGCTGATCGGCGAACCCGTGCCGGTAAACGGCAAGCTGAAACTCTCCGACGCGCCGGGCTTCGGCGTCGAACTCAATCGCGAGGTCGGCTTGCACCGTCCTTACGCCCGCTGATCCTCTCGAAAGCGTAGACCCATGAAACTGCTTCGCTACGGCCCCAAGGGCTCCGAAAAACCCGGCCTGCTCGACGCCCAGGGCCAGATCCGCGACCTGTCGGGCCATGTCGCCGACATCACCGGCGCCCAGCTGTCGCCGACCAGCCTGAAGGCCCTGGCCGCCATCGACCCGGCCTCGCTGCCGCTGGTCGAGGGCTCGCCGCGCTACGGCGTACCGGTCAACGGCGTTTCCAAGTTCATCGCCGTGGGCCTGAACTTCGCCGACCACGCCGCCGAGTCGAACCTGCCGATCCCCGAAGAGCCCGTGTTGTTCACCAAGGCCGTCAGTTGCCTGACCGGCCCGAACGATCCGGTGATGATCCCCAAGGGCTCGCTGAAGACCGACTGGGAAGTCGAGCTGGGCGTCGTGATCGGCACGCGGGCGCGCTATGTCAGCGAAGCCGAGGCCCTGGACCATGTGGCCGGCTACGTCCTGATCAACGACGTCTCCGAGCGCGCCTTCCAGATCGAGCGCGGCGGCACCTGGGACAAGGGCAAGGGTTGCGACACCTTCGGCCCGGTCGGCCCGTGGATGGTCACCTCGGACGAGGTCGGCGACCCGCAGGACCTCGGCATGTGGCTGGACGTCAACGGTCAGCGCAAGCAGGACGGCTCGTCCAAGACCATGATCTTCCCGATCAGCAAGCTCGTTTCGTACATCAGCGAGTTCATGACGCTGGAGCCGGGCGACCTGATCACCACCGGCACCCCGCCCGGCGTCGGCATGGGCCAGAAGCCCGAGCCTATCTACCTGAAGGCCGGCGACGTCATGCGCCTGGGCATCGAGAAGCTGGGCGAACAACAGCAAACCGTCGTGGCCTGGACCCAGGAAGACGTCGCGTGAGCGCTCCCTACGCCAATCGTTTCGCGGGCCGCACCGCCGTCATCACCGGCGGCGCCTCGGGCCTGGGCAAGGCCGTCGCCGCCCGCATCGTCGCCGAGGGCGGCAAGGTCGCCCTTTGGGACCTGGACGCCGCGAACCTGGAAGCCGCCGCCCTCGAAATCGGCGCCAGTCACACCGTGGCCCTGGACGTCTCCGATCAGGCCGCCGTCGCGGCGGCCGCCAAGGCCTCGAACGCGGCCCTCGGCAAAATCGACATCCTCGTCGCCTCGGCCGGCATCACCGGCGCCACCGTTCCGGTGCACGAGTTCCCGGTCGACAGCTGGAAGCGGGTGATCGACATCAACCTGAACGGCATCTTCTACTGCTGCCGCGAGACGGTGCCGTACATGCTGGCCAACGGCTATGGCCGGATCGTCAATGTCGCCTCCGTGGCCGGCAAGGAAGGCAATCCCAACGCCAGCGCCTATTCGGCGTCGAAAGCCGGGGTAATCGGCCTGACCAAGTCGCTGGGCAAGGAGCTGGCCACCAAGGGCGTGATCGCCAACGCCCTCACCCCCGCCACCTTCGAAAGCCCGATCCTGGAGCAGTTGCCCAAGAGCCAGGTCGACTACATGCGCGGCAAGATCCCGATGGGCCGGTTGGGCGAGGTCCACGAGAGCGCGGCCATGGTCTGCTTCATGGCCAGCGAGGAGTGCAGCTTCACGACCGCCGCGACCTTCGACACCTCCGGCGGCCGGACCACCTTCTGATCGCCGCGCGACCCGGAACGCCGGGCGCGAGTTAGGAGAGGACACCCATGGGCGCCCTGCCCTTCGTCGATGCGCACATCCACCTGTGGGACCTCACGCGCATCCGCTATCCCTGGCTGACGCCGCCGTTCGACGACAACGGTCCGAACGGCAGCGTCGAGGCGATCGCGCGCAACTATCTGCTCGACGACTACCTGGCCGACGCCAAGGCCTGGAACGTCGTCGGGGCGGTGCATGTGGACGCGGGCGCGGAAGGCGCCTCGGCGCTGGACGAGACCCGCTGGCTGCAGGCGCTGTCGGACGAGCGCGGCCTGCCCAGCGGCCTTGTCGCCTTCGCCGCCCTGGACGCGCCGGATGTCGAGGGGCTGCTGGAGGCTCACGCCGCCCATCGCAGCGTTCGGGGCGTCCGCCACATCGTCAACTGGCACGCCGATCCCCGGCGCACCTACACGCCGCGCGACGTGACCGGCGATCCGGCCTGGCGCGCGGGCTTTGGCCTGCTTTCCAAGTACGGCTTGTCCTTCGACCTTCAGTGCTATCCCGGGCAGATGCTGGGCTTGGTCGACCTGTTCGCCGGCCATCCCGACACGCCGGTGATGATCAACCACGCCGGCATGCCCGTGGACGCCGACAAAACCGAATGGCGCGAGGGCATGAAGGCCCTGGCCGCCCTACCCCATGTCTCGGCCAAGCTGTCGGGCTTCGGCTTCGTCCACCGTCAGTGGACGAAAGAGCAGATCCAGCCCCTCATTCTCGAAGCCATCGAGATCTTCGGGACCGATCGCTGCATGTTCGCCAGCGATGTGCCGACCGACAAGCTGTTCGGCAGCCTGGACAGGCACCTGACCGCCTATGCCGCCATCACCGCCGGCTTCAGCGAGAACGAGCGCCGCGACCTGTTCGGCCGCAACGCCAACCGCCTCTACCGCCTGGGGCTGGACCTCTGATGCGCAAGATCGCCACCCGCATGAGGCTGAAACCCGGCCGGCTGGACGAGTACCGCCGCCGGCACGACGCCCTGTGGCCGGAGCTGGCGGCGTTGCTGAAATGCTGCGGGATCTCCGACTATTCGATCCACCACGATCCCGAGACGAACGCCTTGTTCGCCGTGATGTGGTGCGCCACACCCGAAAGACTCGACGACCTGCCCGCCCATCCGGTGATGCGGCGGTGGTGGGAAGCCATGGCGCCGCTGATGGAAGTCAATCCGGACAAATCGCCGGTCAGCGTTCCGCTGGACACCCTGTTCCACCTCGCCTGACCGGCCCACAACGAAGACAAGAACGGGAGAAAACCATGACGCCCAATCCGCTGCTCGGCGTGCTGTTCCACTGGCTGGGCGGCCTGGCCTCGGCCAGCTTCTACGTGCCCTATCGCGGCGTGCGCCGCTGGTCGTGGGAGATCTTCTGGCTGACCGGGGGCATCTTCTCCTGGCTGCTGGCCCCATGGTTCTTCGCGGCGATCCAGACCCGCGACCTGATGGGCGTGATGAGCCAGGTGCCGGGCAACATCGCCGGCCTCTGCGTCCTGTTCGGCGTGCTCTGGGGCTTCGGCGGCCTGACCTACGGCCTGACGATGCGCTACCTTGGCCTGTCGCTGGGCATGGCGGTGGTGTTGGGCCTCTGCACGGTGTTCGGGACGCTGATCCCGCCGATCGTCCAAGGCGACTTCGCCGAGAAGCTGCTGAACAACGCCTCGGGCCGGATCATCCTGCTGGGCCTCTTCATCACCCTGGCCGGCATCGTCGTCGTGGCCCTGGCGGGCGCGCGCAAGGACGCCGCCCTCTCGGAAGACGCCAAGAAGGCGGTCATCGCCGAATTCGACTTCAAGAAGGGCGTCGCCGTGGCGATCTTCTCGGGGATCATGTCGGCCTGCTTCGCTTTCGGTCTGGCGGCGGGCGAGCCGATCAAGGCGCTGTCGGCCGCGGCTGGCACCGGCCCGCTGTGGACCGGCCTGCCGGTGCTGTGCCTTGTCATGTTCGGCGGCCTGCTGACCAACGGCGTCTGGTGCGGCTTCCTGATCGTCCGCAACAAGAGCGCCGGCCAATGGCTGGGCGGCGCGGCGCCGTCCGAAGAGACCGCCAAGGCCAAACCGCCGCTGCTGGCCAACTACCTGCTCTGCGCTCTCGCGGGCACGGCCTGGTACTTCCAGTTCTTCTTCTACACGATGGGCGAGAGCCAGATGGGCAAGTTCGGCTTCTCCAGCTGGACCCTGCACATGGCCTCGATCATCATCTTCGGCACCGTCTGGGGCTTTGCCCTGCGCGAGTGGAAAGACGCCCGCCCGGGCGTGAAAGCAACGGTCTGGGGCGGCATCGCCCTGCTGATCCTGGCGACCATCGTCATCGGCTACGGCAACAAGATCGGGGCTGCGTAGCCTGTCTGTCTCCCGTCACGGTCCTGCGCTAGGGTCGGCTACAAAGGGCCGCCCTAGCGCCCAGGACACAGCGAGGAGACTACCGTGAAGATCGTCACAAGCCTCAGCTTCAAAGGCGAATGCCGCCAGGCATTCGATTTCTACGCCCAGGTCCTGGGCGGCAAGGTCACCGCCGCCTACCCCTTCGGCGAAGGCCCGCCTGACATGCCGGTCGACGCCCGGTACAAGGATTGGCTGATGCACGCCTGGCTGGAGATCGGCGACCAGGCGATCATGGGCGCGGACATGCCGCCCGAGTTCGCCCCGAATATCGACAAGCCCAAGAACGGCTTCGACGTCACCTATCATACGGACGATCCCGCCGAGGCGCGCCGCGTGTTCGACGCGCTCTCGGAAGGCGGCAAGGTCGGCATGGATTTCGCCGCGACCTTCTGGTCGCCGGGCTATGGCAGCTTCACCGACAAGTTCGGCATCCCGTGGATGATCAACACCATCCCGGCGCAGCCTTGATGTAGCGGCCTGACGGCAGTCGCCCGCCGCAAGCCTACTCGGCCGAGATCGAGGCGCGCAGGCGGGCGGCGACGTCGCCCAGGGTGATGGCGTTGAGCGAGTCGTTGACCTCGAGAACGCCCTGGCCGTGCTGTTGCGACAGATTGCCGGTGAAGTCGGTGATGGCCGTGATGTGCTGAGCCAGCAGGTCGACCGTGTGCAGTTCCTGCATCACCGACAAGCGATGCTCGTCCGGAACGACTTCCAGGATCTTGCCGAGGGCGACGTCCAGATGTCCGCACGCCACCGCGGCGATCGACATCTCGGTCGAGATCGCCTTCAGCACCGTTTCAACGCTCGCAGGCGCGAGTTTATCCGACATCAGTACCCCCTGATTCCCTTAAGGGGACGTGAGCACGCGCCGCCCCGTGACGGCAAGCCCTTGATTTGTGCGGCGAATTATCGCGGCGGGACAGCGATCGTCGGAAACAACGTCAGATGGTGGTTCGACGCAACAATTCGTCTCGGCGTTCAGCCATCTCGCGGCGGGTCCGCTCCAGCGCGTCGCGCTCCGCCAGCGACAGGAGAGCCTCGACCGTGCGGTTCAGGTGATCGTGGATCACCCGCCGCGCTTCCTTGGGATCGCGGTCGCGCAAGGCGGCGACGATGCGGTGGTGATCCTCGGCGAAGCTCTTCGGATCGGCCAGCCGCACGCGGCGCAACTGACCGGAGCAGTCGGGAAACTGCCGGCGTAGCATCCAGATCTCCTCGACCGCCGCGACGATGGCGGCGTTGCGGGTGGCGTGAGCCACCGCCAGGTGGAAGTCGTGCTCCAGCCGCTCGCCATCCTCCGTCGCGGCCAGGGCGTCCAGGTCGCGGGCGATCCGCTCCAGCCCCGAGATCTGCTCGTCATTGACGGCGGCGGCGGCCAGGGCGCAGGCCTCGCCCTCGAATAGGCGGCGGGCCTCGGTCAGCTCCAGAGCGCTGACCTCGGCCTCGGCGGCGTCCTCCTCGGGCTTGACCTGGGCGGTGACGTAGACGCCCGAGCCCTGCCGGGCCTCGACCAGCCCTTGGAACTCCAAGGCGATCATCGCGTCGCGGATCGTCGGCCGGCTGACGCCGAACGAGTCGGCCAGTCCCCGCTCGGATGGCAGACGGTCGCCCGGAACATAGCGTCCCTCCGCGATCGAGGCTGCGATCGAGCGGGCCACCTGCTGGTAGAGCTTCTGGGGATCCTGCGCCGCGCGCATCAAACCTCGCTTTGAATGGAGCGGGTCCATCTTAACGCGAGGCCTGACCTTTGGAAGCGGAGCCTTGCGCCAGCTTGCGAACTTCGCTGACCGACAGCAGGAAGGCGCCAACGCCATAGAGCTGAGTATCGTCGCGGCCCACCTGGTCCGGCGCGACGCCGACGCGCTGCACCCAACCCAGGCGGCCGTCCGGCTCGATCGCCGCGTCCAACGCCTTCCAGCCCCTGTCGATCGCCGGGCCGTACTTGGCGCGCGGCAGAAGGCCGTGGTTCACGCCCCAGGCCAGGCCGTAGACGAAGAAGCCCGTGCCGCTGGTCTCCGGTGTCTTCTGCGGCTCCAGCAGGGAGACGGGCCAGTAGCCGTCCGCGCCCTGCAGAGTGACGATCTTGGCCGACATCTGCTTGAAGATCGCCTCATACTTCGGGCGGCTCGGGTGGCCTGCCGGCAGGTCCTGCAGGATCCGGGCGATACCCGCATAAGCCCAGCCATTGCCGCGGCCCCAGAAAATCTTCGCGCCCGCGTCACTGCGCCGGTTGATGAAGCGGCTGTCGCGGAAATAGAGGTGGTCGGTCTTGTCGTAGAGATAGTCGGTCGTCGCCCAGAACTCGCTGTCGGCGTGGTCCAGGTAACGCTTGTCGCCGGTGATCTTGGAAAGGCTGACCCAGGCCGGCGGAGCCATGAAGATGGCGTCGCTCCAGCACCAGCGAGCTTGGCAATAGGAGTCGCCCTTGGCCGGCTTCGGCTCGAAGTCCAGCGACACGTTGGACGGGTCGGCCAGCACCGCGTCGAAGCGCGCGCGGATCGGCGTCAGCTTGCTCTGGTCCTTGGTGCGGCCAGCGGCCCAGACCCAGACCGCGCCGGTGGCGTCGGCGTCGGCGTGGCGCGGACGGTGGTCGAAGCCCCACTGTTCGGCCTCGCCGTGCTTGAGTATCGCGGTGGTCAGGTACGGATCCTGGGTCGCGTCGGCGAAGGTATAGAGGCCGATATAGAAGGCCGCCTGGATCCAGTCGCGGGGCGCCTCGGTGTCCTTTCGGAACGCGGCGACCGGCACGTAGTCGAAGCTGTCCATGTGGGCCAGTTGCCAGGCCGCCACCTTGCGGCCGGCCGCGTCGACCGACGAGGCCGGGACGCTGACGACGGCGGCCTTCCCAGCCGCTCGGGGGGCGGCAATGGTCGGCGCCGCGCCGCCGGCCAGGATCGCGGCGACCGCGACTGCCTTCAGAAGCGTCTTGAAGGTCATGGATGCGTTTCCTCCCGTCTTGTTCTTATGCGTTTCGTCGAGGCGCCTGGTCTTAGATATTCGGGCCGAGATCCGAGACCGCCAGGACGTCCATGTCGTCGAATTCCAGGTTCTCCCCGCCCATCGACCAGACGAAGGTGTAGTTCGAGGTGCCGACTCCGCTGTGGATCGACCAACTGGGCGAGAACACCGCCTCGCCCTCGTCCATGAACACCGCGCGCGGCTCGGACGGCTCCCCCATCAGGTGCATGACCCGGCCGGGGTCGGTGTCGAAGTACATGTAGATTTCGCTGCGCCGGCGATGGGTGTGCGGCGGCATGGTGTTCCAGACATTGCCGTCGGCCAGCTCGGTGAAGCCCATCACCAGCTGGCAGGTGTCGACGATGCCGGGGCGGATCGACTGGCGGATCACCCGGCGGTTGGCGGTCGTCGCCTCCCCCGCCTGGATCGTCCTAGCCTCGTCGCGCCGCACCCGCTTGCTGGGGTGGTTGGCGTGAGCCGGGTAGCTGACGAAGTAGAACTTGGCCGGATCGGCCGGATCGTCGCTCTCGAAGCTGACGACCTCGGTACCACGGCCGATATAGAGACTGTCGTGACGCGCCAGGTCGAAGCGCTCGCCGTCCAGGGTCACGGCGCCCGAACCGCCGATGTTGATCACGCCCACCTCGCGGCGCTCGCAGAAGAACCGCGAGGCCAGCTCCTTGTGGGTCGGCAAGCTCAGGGCCGTATCGGTCGGCGTCGCCGAACCGACCACCGCCCGCTCGATCTCCAGATAGCTGAGCGACAGCTCGCCCGGCCGGAACAGCCTGTCGATCACGAAGGTGTCGCGCAGCTCGCGCACCGTCATGCGGCTCATGCCGGCGCGATCGGTGCTCTCACGATAGTCCATCTGAACGCTCATCGGCCGAACTGGCCTCCACTTCGGGAAGGTTGCTGGCCGGTCGCCGCCTTCACCGGCGGTCGCTCCAAGACGCGCATCCATCCCCCGTTTCACTGGTTGCGAAACTGACATTACCAATCTGATCGTAAAGCCGTAAAGGCTGAACGCGCCCGATTCCATGCTAACGTTGTCACTAGCTAGTGCTCCCTCAGCCATCCGTCGGATTGAACAGAGAAGGCAGCCACCCAGGCCAAAATCCGCTCACGGAACAGCGCCGCTCGATAAGCGGCCTGACCATCTATCATTATTTGGGCATACCAATATGTGATCAACAACAAGCCCGCAGCATCCAATCGCCGCCGCTCGCCTCCACGTCGGCCGCCGCGCACTCCGCACCCGGCGGATCCAGCCTGCTTTTATGGAGGGCGCTGGGTCTAGTTCGCGGCGCTGACCGCGCTCTTCCCTATTTGGCGGCGCTGGCCGCGCGGAGGGCGATCTCTTCGCGCTTGGCCGCCAGGCTCTCGCGGGTGCGCTCGATGGCCTCCAGTTCTGCGGTCAGCAGCAGGTTCTCGATCAGCCCGCCCAAGTGGGTCTGCATGGCGGCGCGCGCGGCCTTGGGATCGCGCGTCCGCAGGGCCTCGACGATCTCCTGGTGTTCGTCCTTCAGCGGCCGCTTGCGCACGTGGCGGGCCTTCTCCAGCATCTGCATGCACAGGCGCGAGCGGTAGCGCAGGTCCCAGGCGCTCTCGATGATCCGCACCACGGCGTTGTTGCGCGTGGCCTGGGCGATGGAGATGTGGAACTGGCGGTCGGCCAGCTCGGACTGCTCCTTGGTCGAGGCGTCGCTGTTCATCTCGGCGACCAGGGTCTCGAGATAGGCCAGTTCCTCGTCGGTGATCAGGGTGGCGGCCAGGGCGGCGGCCTCGCCCTCGAACAGGCGGCGCGCCTCGGCCTGCTCGAACGCCCCGATGTCGAGGTCCTTCACCGGCGGCGGCGGCTGGTCGAGACGAACATAGACGCCCGACCCTTGGCGGGCCTCCAGCAGCCCGCGCATCTCCAGCGCGATGACGGCGCGGCGGACAGTGGGACGCGAGACGCCGAACTCGTCGGCCAGGTCGCGCTCGGACGGCAGGCGATGGCCCGGCTGATAGACGCCGTCGGCGATCGCGCCGCTGATCGTCGCGGCGACCTGCTGATAGAGCCTTGAATCCGGCGAAGAGGTCGACATCACGAGGGCCACAGACAGGCGCCACGATCGGCGCGTCACACAGGACTAGCGCGCGTCCAGCCGGCTCACAAGCATCCGATCCGGAGGTGGCCTTACCAGACCCTCCCGGCGGGGCGACCGGAGGGAGGACTCCGGCCGCCATCGTCGGCCGCCCCGGGAGGAGGTTGGCGCAAGGTACGCAACGCCTGTGGTCGACGAGCAAGCGATTGAACGGAGGTGAGCTCCATTCCATCGCGCCACCCCACCCTAGCGAAATTGGCTAGGCGCGCAACGAAAAATGGCCTGACCAATTCATCAAATTCGGTCAGATTTGTACGACCAATTTGTTAGCGCTCTCAAATCTCGACGTCGAGGGCCACGCCCGGCTCGGACCAGGCCTTCCACGAACCGGCGCGAGCCTTGTCCTTTTCCGCGTCGTGATCCTTGGCATTGACGCCGTAGGGCCCATCCTTGGGATGGGCCGGATCGATGTGCTTCTTGGCATAGTCGACGTCCGTGCAGTTCTTGCACGAGAAGCCGTTCACCGTGACCGGCTGTGGGTAGTCGCCGCTGATGGCCATCGCCTGCTCCCCTGCTCGGCGCCGACAAGCGCCCGTGGGTCATTCGGACGATGGACCTCTTTGGTTACAGTCCCGTTCCCGCCAATTTCACGCCGCCTGCCGAAGCCCCCACGGGTGAGCCGGATAGAACTGGGCCATCATCCGCCCGACATAGTCGACGAGACGCGGATAGCTTTCGGCCTCGCGACGCAACGGCGACTCGAAGTGCGGCGTCATGATCCCCGCCAGCATGGCGAAGGCCGTGGCGTCGACGCCGACCGGATGGCTGTCGCGCATCAGATAGGCCTTGTCCTCCAACAGCTCGTCCAGCGAGCGCAGCGACAGGCCGCCCAGCCAGACGACCTCCTCGCGCAGATGACGGCCGACGCCGACCGCGCGGATATTGGCGGCGATCGCTTCCCGCAGGCCGCGCCTCAGATCTTCTCGCATAGGCTCCGGCACCTCGTCGAACCAACGTGCGGCGCCCTTGGCGAAGTTGGCCGGATCGAGGTGCCGGAAATAGGCCGACACCCAGCCCAGCTGGTTCTCGATCATGCGCTCGATCGCCCACGCCTGGGCGCGCTCCTTGCCCGACAGGCCGATGTCGAGGTCGATCGCGTACTTCTGCTCGATGTGAGCGCGGATGAAGGTCGAGTCCCCGATCGCCACGGCGGCGTCCTCGATCCATGGCAACTGACCCTTGGGCGCGGTCTCGCGACTGCCCTTGGTCTTTTTGTAGTCGAGACCAGCCATCATCAGCTGGACCTCTGTCTTGGTCACATAGGGGCTGATCTCAGGCAGCCCGAACCCGGCTCCGGCGGCGAATAGCGTGATCATCGTCCCTCTCCATCACGAATGTCGTGGTGACGACTTGCTACCGCCAGGCTACTGCCAGCATGCTGTCAGTAGCGATCGCCGATATTCGAGCCCATGAGACGCGCCGAACGCCTTTTCCAGATCATCCAGATCCTGCGCCGCAGTCGCGCGCCGGTGACCGCCGACGCCATAGCCGCCGAACTGGAGACGTCGAAACGCAGCGTCTATCGCGACATCGCCGCCCTGGTCGGCCAGCGCGCGCCGATCCGTGGCGAGGCCGGGATCGGCTACGTGCTGGAGGCCGGCTTCGACATGCCGCCCCTGATGCTGACCCCGGACGAGATCGAGGCGGCGGTGCTGGGCGCGCAGTGGGTGGCCGGGCGCGGCGATCCGGTCCTGGCCAAGGCCGCCAACGACCTGATCAGCAAGATCGCCGCCGCCGTGCCCGATCGTCTGCGGCCCTACGTGCTGGAGCCGGCGATCGGCGCCTCACCGGCCTGGAAGCCCGAGACCGACCGCATCGACGTCGCCCAGGTCCGCGCCTGGATCCACGCCGGCCGCAAGATCCGCCTGGACTACAGCGACGGGGCCGGCGCGGTCAGCGCGCGGGTGATCTGGCCAGTGACCGTCGGCTATCGCGAGACGATCCGCATGATCATCGCCTGGTGCGAACTGCGCGAGGCGTTCCGCACCTTCCGCACCGATCGCGTGGTCGGCGCGGAGTTCCTGGAGGAACGCCACGGCAAACGGCCGGCGGTGCTGCGCGGCGAGTGGATCAAGTTCCGCGACGCCGAGATCGCCGCCTGGAAGCTGAAGGAAAAGGCGGACTGCTGAGGCTCTGTTAGATCCCGTGCCGCTTGGCGAAGGTCTCGAACAGGCTGGGCCAGGCCGCCACGGGCTTACCGGGCGTGCCGCGCAGGCCAAAGCCGTGACCGCCCTCCTCGAAGATGTGCATCTCGGTCGGCACGCCCTTGGCCCTCAGCGCCGCGAACATCACCAGGCTGTTGTCCACCGGCACGGACTTGTCGTCGGCGGCGTGCAACTGGAACACCGGCGAGAGGCCCGTCGTCACCAGGCGCTCGGGGGAAATCGCCGCGGCCCGCCCGGGCGAGGCGTCGGCGGTGAGCAGTTCCTTGCGCGAACCGGCGTGGGCGATGGCCGGGTCCATGCTGATCACCGGATAGATCAGGCCGGACAGGTTGGGCTTGGCCGAAAGATCGTCGGCGGCGTCGACCGAGGCGTAGGTCTTGTCGGCGAAGCGGGTGGTCAGGCTGGCCGCTAGGTGGCCGCCGGCCGAGAAGCCCATGATCGCCACCCGGTCAGGACGGAAGCCCATCTCGGCCGCCCGCGACCGGATCAGTCGGATGCCGCGCTGGGCGTCCTGCAGCGGCGTGTCGGCGCCCGCCGTCCAGCCGTCGCCCGGCATGCGATAGAACAGGACGAAGCAGGCGTAGCCGCGCTGGTTCAGCCAGCGGGCCATCTCGTAGCCCTCCTTGTCCAGAACCGCGCGCACATAGCCGCCGCCGGGGATCAGCATCACCGCCGCGCCATTGGGGGTCTTGGGCCGAAACACCATCAGCACCGGCTTGCTGGTATGGGCCATGGCCCGGTCGCGCACGCCGTTGGGATCGCCCCGTTCGAGGATCTGCTCGGTGACGGTGACCGCCTCGCCGCCCGGCGCGCCGGCTGGCCACAGGACGATGGTTTCGGTCGGATCCTGATCCACGGGCGCGGCCTCGACACTCTTGGCCGCCAGCGAAGCGAGGAAGCCGGTGACAAAGGTCGCCAGGGCGCCGCGACGGTTCAGCATGGATCTAGCCTTCTGACGGGATGTTCTGGCGGACCCTAGTGCCTGGGAAACCGGTTTCCTAGCCCTGTGCGAACCGAAGATGATGCAGCACGATCCCACTGGTCGTGGCGACATTCAGGGAGTCGAAACCGCCCGCCATCGGGATGCCGATGGTCCTCGCCCGCGCCATGACCTCGGGCGTCAGGCCGGGTCCCTCGGCGCCCAGCAGCACCGCCGTCCGGGGCGCGGGCGTCAGCCGCGCCAGGATCTCGGTCGCCGAGGGGCTCAGCGCCAAGCCTTCGAAACCCGTCGCGGCCAGCAGGTTGGCGATGTCCTCCCCGCGATCGAGCTTGGCCGTGGGGATCGACAGCGCCGCTCCGACCGAAACGCGGATGGCCTTGCGATACAGCGGATCGCAGCAATCGGCGTCGAGGATCACCGCGTCGGCCCCGAACGCGGCGGCGTTGCGATAGATGCCGCCGATGTTGTCGTGATTGGCGATGCCGCAGAGCACCAGCACGATCGCTCGCGCCGGCAGGCCGGCCAGCAGGTCGCGCGCCGGGATCGGATCGGGCTTGCGCCCCACCGCCAGCACGCCGCGATGCAGATGAAAGCCGGCGATGGCGTCGACCACCGCCTGCTCGGCGAGGTGGACGGGGACGTCCTCCGGCAGACCCGCGAAGACGTCGGCCAGCTTGTCCTTGCGCTTCGGATCGATCAGCAGCGAGACCACGCGCCGCGGCGCATCGCGAACGAAGGCCCGCAGCACCGTCTCGCCCTCGGCGATGAACAGGCCCTCGCGCCCGACCAGGTCCCGCTCCTTGATCGCCCGGAACGGGGCGACGGCGGGATCTTCGGGATCGGTGACGACGCGGAACTGGGGCAAGGCGATCCCTGAGGCGGTAGTTAGCGCACCCCTCGTATCGGCAGGATCGCCAGACCGCCAGCCAAAGCCAGCCCCGCGGCCATCAGGAAGAACAGCTGGAAGTTCCCGTGGGTCGGCCCCAGGCTCCATACGGCCAGGGCCGGCGCCAAGGCCTGAGGCAGCGTGTTGGCCAGGTTGATCACGCCCAGGTCCTTGCCAGCATCGCGCTGCGAAGGCAGCACCTGGGTGACCAGGGCGATGTCGACGGCGCAGTAGCAACCCGCCCCGCAGCCATAGACGACATAGGCGGCCAGCAGCACGTTCCAGTCCGAGGTCAGCGAGAACACGACCATCGACGCGGCGATGGTCAGGGCGGCGCCGAAGGCGAACAGCTTGCGCCGTTGCATCCGGTCCGACAGCACCCCGCCCACCATGGCGCAGGCGACGTTGAAGACCGTCGAGACCGTCGCCAGGATCGCCAGGCCTTCCTCCGAGCGATGACCCGGGAAGAGACGCGGATACTCCACCACGTCCTGGAGGAAGTAGAGCATGTAGCTCTGCACCAGGCTCAGGGCGACCAGCACCATGAACCGGCCCGCCCAGGCGAAGGCGAAGTCGGGATGCTCGCGCGGGCTGACCCACAGGCCGGCGATGAACTCCCGCAGGTGGAACGGCGGCACATCGGCTTTCGCCAGAGGCGGGTCCTTCAGGCGCAGCACGAAGGGCGCCAGGCCCAACAGCAGCGCCGCCGAGATCACCGCGTAGCGCTGCCACTCGACGACCAGCAGGCCACCGATGATCACCGCGCCGGCGGCCGTGCCGATTGGGTTCCCCAGACTGAGGAAAGCCGCCACCATGCCCTTCTGGGTGTCGGGCACCCGGTCGGGCATGACGGCCACCAGGGCCGAGAAACACAGGTTGAAGGTCAGCTGGAACAGGATAACGCCGCCGATCAGGGCCAGCGGCGTCTTGGCGTTCATGATCGCCAGATAGGCCAGGGACGCGCCGATCGCGCCGACCACCATCCAGGGCCGCCGGCGACCAAAGCGCGAGGTGGTGCGGTCGCTGATCGCTCCGGCCAGTAGGTTGGCGATGCTGGCGGCGATCGCGCCATAGAAGGCGACCTGGCTAAGCACCACCGCCTTGGAAGCCGCGTCGATCGACTCGGCCTTCAGCGGCAGCAGGACTTGCAGAAGCGGTTGGAACGAAACAAAGGCCCCGATCTGGGCGAGGGTATAGGCGGCGATGAAGTTCGCGCGCACCGGCTCCTTGGGCCGGGCCCCATCGTCAGGCCGCACTCATCACCTCCCCCAGGAACACGGCGACCGCCACGCTCCCGAACGCTTTTGATAGAGCCCGCTTTTCAACGGGCTCGTCGCGGTCTTTCGCCGCGTCCGGTCCGGACAGTGGCCGCGCCTTCGTTGCGGCACAAGGGGTCGCGTGTGGGTGAGCAGGGAGTTTCCCTATCGCGCGGGGACGCTCTAGGTTGGCTCTATGAGCATGAGTCAGAACAGCATCGGGACGGTCTGATGGCCTCGGTGACGATCTACGACGTCGCCGCGCGGGCGGGCGTCTCGATCAAGACCGTTTCGCGGGTGATGAACAAGGAGCCGAACGTACGGCCCGCCATGCGCGATCGTGTCCTGGAGGCGGCTGGCGAGCTTGGTTACAGCCCCAACCTGTCGGCGCGCAGCCTGGCCGGCTCGCGCTCGTTCGTGATCGCCGTCTTCGTCGACGCGGCCTTGACCATCGACCACTGGCAGAGCGAGCGCGGGGCCGACTATCTCAGCCGTATCCAACTAGGCGCGACCCTGCGCTGCCGCGAGGCCGGCTATCACCTGCTGATCGAGCTGATCGACAACGACGGCCCGAATGTGCGCCAGGACGTGGCCGGCTTCATCGCCGCGCTGAAGCCGGACGGCGTGATCCTGACCCCGCCCTCCTCCGACAATCCCGGCGTGCTGGAAATCCTCGACAAGACCGGCACGCCCTATGTTCGCGTCGGCCCCGAACGCGCCGAAGGCCTTGGCCCCCGCGTGCATATGGACGACGTCGCCGCCGCCCGCGAGATGACCGAGCACCTGGCCGCCCTCGGCCACAGACGGATCGGCTTTATCGTCGGCGAGCCGCGCTACGGCGCCAGCCAGGCGCGGCGGCAAGGCTATCTTGAGGCCATGAAGGCGCGCGGCCTGCCTGTGGTCGACGACTGGGTGCGCCAGGGCGACTTCACCTTCCAGTCGGGCCTGGAGCAGGCCAAGGCGCTGCTGGCCCTGCCCGAGCGCCCGACGGCGATCTTCGCCAGCAACGACGACATGGCGCTGGGCTGCATCGCGGCGATCGCCGAGGCCGGGCTGATGACGCCGGGCGATGTCTCCGTGGCCGGCTTCGACGACAGCCCCAGCTCACGCTTCAGCCGCCCGCAGCTGACGACCGTGCGTCAGCCCGTGGCGGAGATGTCATCGGTGGCGGCCAAGCTGCTGATCGCTCAAGCCAGGAGCAACGATCCGCCCGAACGACCGGTGGACGAGCTCCTGCCGTTCGAACTGATCCACCGCGCCTCGACGGCTCCGCCGCCGAAGTAGACCCTAGCGCCCCGGACGAGCGAAGGCGGCGACGCGAGCCCGGGCGGCGTGGACCGGGTTCTCGGCGGACTCTTCGCGGTGAGCCGGCTGGAAGCTCTGCGGACGGCCGTCCAGGCGGAAGACGCCGACGCGGTTCGACAGGTCGGCGACCTCGACGCGCAGGGCATGGGTGGCTTCGGTCGATTGCGAGACCATGGCGGCGTTGCGCTGGGTCACCTGATCCAGCTGGTTCACGGCCGAATTGACCTGGCCCAAGGCCGTGGCCTGCTCGCTGGCCGAGGCGGCGATGGCGTTGACCAGTTCGTCGATGCCGCCGACCTTCTCGTGGATGCCGCGCAGCGCCGCGCCCGTCTGGCCGACGAGGTCGACGCCCTCGCTGACCTGACGGCTCGATTCGGTGATCAGCGATTTGATTTCGCTGGCCGCCTGCGACGAGCGCTGGGCCAGGGCCCGCACCTCCTGCGCCACGACGGCGAAGCCCTTGCCGCTATCCCCGGCGCGAGCGGCTTCGACGCCGGCGTTCAGGGCCAGCAGGTTGGTCTGGAAGGCGATCTCGTCGATCATGCCCAGGATCTGGTTCACCTGCGAGGATTGGGCCTCGATCTTGGTCATGGCCTCGGCGGCGCGCGTGACGATGTCGCCCGAGCGTTCGGCCTCGGTCGAGGCCTCGGTGATGCGCGAGGAGACCTCGCGGGCGCTCCTGGCGGTCCTGCCGACGGCGCCGGTCAGTTGCTCGACGGCGGCGGCCGTCTGCTCAAGCGTGGCGGCCTGCCGTTCGGTGCGTTCCGACAGGTCCTCGGCGCTGCGGGCGATCTCCTCGACGCCCGAGCGAATGCCGCCGGCCGAGTGTTCGACCGAGCGCATGGCCTCACCCAAAGCGCCGACGGCCTGCTCGAAGTCGACCTTCAGGCCCTGAAACTCGGGCGCCAGATCGCCCTCGACGCGGGCCGACAGGTCGCCCGCGGCCAGGCGCGACAGGGCCTCGCCGACCGCCTTGACGGCCTGGGCCTGGCGTTGCTCGGCGGCCTCGCGCTCGACCTCAAGGGCCTCGCGCTCTTCCTGCAGCAGCGAGAGATAGCTGGAGATGGCCAGTTCCATGTCGAGGAACACGGCCTTGGTCAGGGCCGAGAGGCCGTCGGCCAGGTCGGCGTCCGACTTGGCGGCGTTGCTGAACAGGCCCTTGGCCCGCTTGGCGACGACGGCGCGGATCAGCGCCTCGGCCACCAGGGCGTAGCCGCCGATATACCACCGCGGCTGCAGATCGGCGTTGACGTGAGCGCGACCGATCCGCTCGACATCGCGAACATAGGTGTCGCTATAGTCGGCCTGGACGATCCTGCGCCAGTGCGCGGCCTGGGCGCGCTCGGCGCCGGCCATGTGGGCGTCGTCGCGGAACTTGGCGCGCGTTTCGGGGAAGGCCCGAACCTGGGCGTAGAACGCGCCCAGCGCGCCGTTGATCTCGGCGTCGATCACGGGCTTGAGGCCTCGCAGAGCCGACCGCGAACGCTCGTCGAAACGCATGAAAGCCATTCGCTGATCAAGCTTGGCGTGCGCGCTCATGCGTTAGTACTCCAGTCCGGCACATAGGAATTCGTCGGCCATGTTCGTGAAGGGAATCCGTTAACCAAGACTAAAGTTCACCCCCCCGCGCGGCCCTGTTGCACCACTATGTCGCGTGGCGAGCACGCGGCCTTTTTTCGAGCTCGCGGGCCTTATCCAGCAACAAGCTGCGCCTTGGCGCGTTTTGGGCTTGTCAGGTCCATGGCCGGGCTTGGATATAACCAGGAAACGAGCCCCCCAGGACTTCATGGCTTTACCGGCGGACTTCACCTTGACCGACCAGGACGGCCGCACGACCGCCGTGCTGACCGGGGACTGGACCGCACGGGGGCTGCTCGACGCGGGCCTGCGCCTGGATAGCGCCCTTTCCAGCAAGCACGCGCTCGACATGGACCTCACGGGCGTCAATCGCTGCGACACCGCCGGCGCCTACGCGATTCTGCGCGCGGGCGGCGAAAACCTTGAGCCGCGGAACGTCCAGGCCCGCCGCGAGGTGCTGCGCCTGCTGGAGCTGGTCCGCGCCGCCATCCAGGTCGAGCCCGAGCCGACGATTCGCCCAGGCGGCGTCCACGCCCTGCTTGAGCGGATCGGCCGCGGCGTCTTCGGCCTGTTCCAGGACGGCTACGGCACCATGATCTTCCTGGGCCACCTGCTGGTCGCCCTGGGCCGCTGCGTCGTCGACCCGCGCCGTATCCGCTGGGCGCCGATCGTGGCCCTGTGCGAGCGCGCCGGCCTCGACGCCATGCCGATCGTGGCGGTCACCACCTTCTTCATCGGTGCGGTGGTGGCCCTGTTGGGCGCCAACATGCTCACCGACTTCGGGGCCCAGGTCTATTCGGTCGAGCTGATCGGCATCTCGGTGATGCGCGAGTTCAACATCCTGATCACCGCCATCCTGCTGGCCGGCCGCTCGGCCTCCAGCTTCGCGGCAGAGATCGGCTCGATGAAGATGAACCAGGAGATCGACGCCATGCAGGTCATGGGCGTGGACCCTTACGAGGCGCTGGTCCTGCCGCGTTTCGCCGCCCTGCTCTTCACCATTCCGCTGCTGGTCTTCGTGGCGACGATCGCGGGCCTGGCCGGCGGCATGCTGGTGGTCTGGGCCGTGCTGGATCTGTCGCCGACCTTCTTCCTGCAACGGATCATCGACTTCGTCGGCGCCACCCACTTCTGGATCGGCATGTCCAAGGCGCCGGTCATGGCCGCGGTGATCGCCGCCATCGGCTGCCGCCAGGGCATGGAGGTCGGCAACGACGTCGAGTCCCTGGGCCGACGCGTGACGGCGGCCGTCGTGCACGCCATCTTCGCCATCATCCTGATCGATGCGGTCTTCGCCCTGATCTACATGGAGCTGGACATTTGACCCGCTCCACACAGAACGCGCCCGAGTCCGAGCCCTTCGTCGACACAGCCGAAGCAGAGAGGCACCCGATCGACGTGCGGGGCCTGGTCTCCGCTTTCGGCGACAACATTGTCCACGACGGACTTGACCTCAAGGTCGAGCGCGGCGAGGTGCTGGGCGTCGTCGGCGGCTCGGGCAGCGGCAAATCGGTGCTGCTCAACACCATCATCGGCCTGAAGCCCCCCGACGGCGGCACGGTCCGGCTGTTCGGCGGCGATATGCGCACGGCCTCGCGTCGGCGATGGTCGTCGGTTGAGCGGCGCTGGGGCGTGCTGTTCCAGCAGGGCGCGCTGTTCTCGAATTTGACCGTGCGCGAGAACGTTTCCGCGCCGCTCTACGAGCACACCAAGCTGCCTCGCCGCGAGATCGAGGAGATCGCCGACCTGAAGATCGCCATGGTCGGCCTGCCCGCCCGCGCCGCGCTCCTGAAGCCGGCCGAGCTTTCGGGCGGCATGCGCAAGCGCGCCGGTCTCGCCCGCGCGCTGGCCATGGACCCCGAACTGCTGTTCCTGGACGAGCCGACCGCCGGTCTCGACCCGATCGGGGCCGAAGCCTTCGACTCCCTGATCAAGGACCTGTCGGACAGCCTGGACCTGACGGTGTTCATGATCACCCATGACCTGGACAGTCTCTACGCCATCACCGACCGTGTCGCCGTCCTGGCCGACAAGAAGGTCGTCGCGGTGGCGCCCGTTCGCGAACTCGAGCGTTCGGATCACCCCTGGATCAAGCAATACTTCCTGGGCCCCCGGGGACGCGCCGCCGCGACCGCCGAGGCTCTGGCCGAGGCAAGGACGAACGTCTGATGGAAAGAAACGCCAACTACGCCCTGGTCGGGGCCATATCCCTCGCCCTGTTCATGGGGCTGGTGATCTTCGTGGTCTGGCTGGCCAAGGTCAGCTTCAGCAAGGACTACGATCTCTACGACATCCTGTTCATCGGTCCGGTGCGCGGTCTGTCGACGGGCGGCGAGGTCCATTTCAATGGCATCAAGGTCGGCGAGGTCAGCCGCATCGAGCTGGACAAGACCGATCCCAACCGCGTCATCGCCCGCGTCCGCATGACCTCGGACGTGCCGGTCAAGGTCGACAGCTACGCGACGCTGGAGCCGCAAGGCATCACCGGCGTCAACTACGTGCAGATCACCGCCGGCTCGCCGAACAAGGAGCTGCTGAAGGACACCGTCAAGAACGGCAAGGTTCCCGTCCTGCGCAGCCAGCGCAGCGCCCTCTCCGACCTGCTCGAGGGCGGCGGCACGGTTCTGACACGAACCATCGAGGCCCTGGACCGCGTCAACCGCGTGCTTTCGGACAAGAACATCAAGACCTTCAGCGCCTCGCTCAGCGACGTCCAGGCGGTCACCGCCGAGCTGCGCGAGCGCAAGGAAATCATCGCCGACGCGCAGAAGGCTCTGCAGAGCATCGATGCGACGGCTCAGTCGATCACCAACCTGGCCAACAGCGCCAACGGTCTGGTCGATGGCGACGCCAAGCGCACCTTGAAGGAGGCCGGCGACGCCGCCGCCGAGCTCAAGGCCGCCGCCAAGGACGCCCGCTCGATGATCTCGAAGCTGGAAGGCCCGACCAGCGATTTCGCCAGCACCGGCCTGCCGCAACTTTCGGCGGCCATCGTCACCCTGCAGTCGGCCGCCGAGTCCCTGGACCGCCTGGTCGCCGACGTCGAACAGAACCCCCGTGGCGTGGTCGGCAAGGCCCCAGCCAAGGAAGTGGAGGTCAAGCCGTGAGCCCGATGATCCGCAACGTCGCCAAGACCTTTGGACGCGTCCTGGCCGTCTCGGCCGTGGCGTTCAGCCTCTCGGCCTGCATCAGCGTCTTCCCGAAGACCAAGCCGGTGACCACCTATCGCTTCGGCGACGCTGATCTCAGCGTCGCCAAGAGCCCTCCCGGCGCGATGTTCGGCGTTCTGAAGGCCCCGTCGGCCTTCACCCGCGCCGCGGCGGGCGACCGCCTCCTGACCGTGACCAATGGCGAAGTGGCCTATATCGCCGACGCGCGGTGGGTTTCCCCAGCCTTCATCCTGTTCGAGGAAGCCATCGCCCGCGCGTTCGACAACGATCCGGGCCGCGCTCGCCTGATCGGTCGAGGCGAGGTGGCCAAGGCCGACCTGGTCCTGCGCCTTGAGGTTCGAAAGTTCGAGGCCGACTACGTCAACGGCCCCAAGGCCGCTCCCGAGATCGTGGTCCGCGTGCGCGGCGTCCTGAACCGCAACAGCGACCGCGCCCTGGTCGGCGACCAGATCTTCGAAGCCAGGGTGAAAGCCGCCGACAACCGCGTCTCGGCCATCGTGCCGGCCTACGACCAGGCCGTGGCCAAGGTGCTGGGCGACGTGGTGGGCTGGGTCAACGCGGCGGGCCCCGGCATCAAGACCTAAAGCGCGCGCTCAGAGCGCTTCCAGGGGCTCGGTCACCGCGCCATAGCCGGCGTTCTCCTGGATCCGCAGGACTCGCCCGTCGACCCAAGGCTCGACCGTGACCAGCTCCCGGGCCTCGGCCCGCGTCACGGCGTCGACGGGACTGGCGCTCTCGGCCAGGAGCTGAAGGTTCATGCGCGTGGGGAAGATCACCTTGCGCTCGCCCGAGGCCGCCAGGTCGAGCGCCAGGCTCGGGGCGATCCACTCGGCGTCGACCGCTTCGTGGCCATCGCAGATCGCCTGCTGGGCCAGGGGCGCGTGGGCGACGTAGAACCAGGTGTCGAAGCGCTTGGGCATCAGCCTGGGGGTGATCCACCGCGCGAACACCGTCAGGGCCGAGAGATCCAGCTTCAGGCCCAGGTCCTCGACCACGTCAAGAAAGGCCACCTTGTCCTCGGCCACCGCCGCGCGGACGTCCTTGGCCGCCTCGCCGGCATAGAAGGCCCCGTCCCTGTCGCGGGCCAGCAACACGCCGGCTTCCTCATAGGCCTCGCGGATCGCGGCGATGCGCAGGGCCACGCCATCCTGCCCCCCTTCTCCTGGGCCGACCTCGTCGAACCCGATGGCCAGCTCGCGCCAGCGCGGATCGCTGTCGCCCTGGTGGCTCTTGCCGCCAGGGAACACCAGGGCCCCGGCGGCGAAGTCGATCTGGTGATGCCGCTTGACCATCAGCACCTCGAACGAAGGCGCGTCTCGAAGCAGCAGTACGGTGGCGGCCAGGCGGATCGCGCCTTGCGAGGAGTCGGACATGCGGCAAGTCTGGCGCCGCCGCGCGAGCTTGCCCATACCCCTTTCGAACAGTTGTTAGGCCGCGCCCTGATCCTCGCGATTGGCGCGACGGCGGTTGGCGCTGCGATCCATGCGGTCCATCAGGTACTCGCTATCCTCGCGCGAGACCGTGTGCGACGAAGTCAGGAAGCGCTGGATCATGCGCTCCTGGAAACGCTCCCGGTCGTTCGCGCCACCGTCGAACTCCAGACCGTGGAAGGCGTCGACGCCAGCGCGGAAGGCTGAGTAGAGGCGCGGCGGCAGCCCGGCCCGCTCGCAGATCGCCTTCAGGCCCAGGGGGCCCGCGTCGTGGATCATCAGCCAGGTGCGGTGGTGCGGAATGCCGGCCAGTTCGGCGACGGCCCACTCGAAGAAGCTCATGTGGCCGTGGGCCAGGGCCCGCAGCAGCAGCGACGGCGACAGGCGGCCGACCTTGCTCAGATGCGCCACGAAAGCCTTCGGGTCGCCGGCGCGGCCGGCCTGGTCGACCAGATCGATCGTCGCCCGCTCCTTGGCGCCGATGATCAGCTCCATCGTGCGCTCGGCCGACAGGGCGTGGCTGGTCAGGATATGGTCGCGCAGCTGCTCGCCGACCATGTCGATCAGGCGCTCGCTGACCGCCAGAGGCAGAGCCGCGCGATAGGCGACGGCCTGCAGCACGCTCTCCGACTTGGAGAAGCGATCCAGCGCCTTTTGCAGCGTCACTTCCGAGAAGCGTGCGTTGTCATTGGCGCAGGCCGTGGCGACCACGTCCTCGTCCCCCTGCTCGACCAGAAGGGTGGTGATACGGCTGGAGAGCTTGGGACGCCTGGCCACCGCCTTCTGGCGCGCCGCGCCCCCGACGCGGACGATCTCGGCCAGGTCGGCGTCGGTGAACACCGGCGAGAAGCTGATGATCGGCAGGCTGACGCTTTCGACGTCACGGGCCAGGCGGTTGGCGACGTCCGGCGGCAGAGCCATGGAATTCTTCAGCGTCACCGCCATGGCGCGACGCACCAGCTCGGCGGCGTCGGCGGCCATCACCCGCAGGATCTCGTGCGCGACCTGGCGGTCCTCATCGCTGAGCGCGCCGCGGTCGATGGTGCGGCACAGCTTGTGCGCGGCCAGCGCCCGTTCGTCCGGCGTCGCGCCCTTCACGAGCATGCGGATATCGGAATCGGTGAGAGCGGCGCGTGTGGTGGCCATGGTCGCCTGCCGAGAGTCTGGGACTTGGAGCCCCATCTTCGACGGTTAGGCTTAATGATTGTTTGAACTTTGTACCTGTGGATTAACGATACCCCGTAACCGGGTACAAACCACGCTCCCCTAAGGTGCGTCCTCAATCACGAGGAGCGCGACCTTGCTCGCCGAGCGCCGCCCACAAGATATCTCGACAGAGGGCGCCCACCTCGCCAAGGCCCTGGACGCCCAGACGGCGTTGCTGCCTTACGCGCTTGGGGTTTTCGCGGTCAGCCTGCCCCTGTTCGTATGGATCGGATCGTTCGCCGCCAACCGCGTCTGGATGACCGCCAGCTTCGCGGTGTTCGCGATCAACTGGGGCGCCTTCTACGCGGTGGTGAACTGGCTGCGCGACGAAGCGTCGCAAGATCTTAACCGCAGAGCACGAGTCCAGGTGATGGGCGGCGTGCTCTGGGCCCTGGCTTCGGTGCAGATCTCGGTCTTCGCCCTGGGCGCCGGACCGGCGCGAGAGCCCCTGCTCATGCTGGCCACGGCCGGCGCGGTGCTCTGCGCCTTCTTCGCCGCGCCCTATCTGGCGGGCCTGCTGATCGTCGCGCCGATCGCCGCGGCCGGCCCGTTGATCGCCTCCTTCGCCAGCGACCGCCAGCTGGGCGAGCTGACCTGGGGCGCTATCGCCCTGGCGATGACCCTGGCGCTGATCCTGAACCGCATGTTCCGCCGCCAGCACGACCTGGCCGTCCGACACGAACACTTGGTCGACGAACGCTTACGGGTGCTGGAGGCGGCCGAACGCACCGCGCGCAGCAAGTCGGACATCGTCGCCACCCTCAGCCACGAGATCCGCAACGGCCTGACCGGCGTCACCCACGTGCTGGCCGCCGCCGCCGGCAAGGGCGGCCGCGCCGCGCCCTCGCGCGAACAGCTGAACGCCGCCCTCGACGCGGCCCAGGACCTGATCGCGGTGCTGAACGCCACGCTCGATTCCGAGATCGCCGAGTCCGGCCGCCTCAGCGTCGAGGCTCAGCCGTTCGACCCGGTTCGCCTGGTCCAGGACCTGGCCCTGCTGGACAAGCCTCACGCTGCGGCCAAGGGCCTGGAGCTGACGGTCCATGTCGACCCGCTGCTGCGCATCCGCGACAGGGGCGCGACCGTCGCCGACGCCCTGCGCACCCGCCAGATCATCGCCAATCTGCTGGGCAACGCGGTCAAGTACACCGTGCGCGGTCGCATCGAGGTCCGTCTTGAACCCCGTGACGGGCAGATCGCCATCGAGATCGCCGACACGGGCCCCGGCCTGTCGACAGAGGAGATCGAGCAGGCGTTCGAGCCCTTCCGCCGCATCGAGCGCACCGGCGCCGGCGTCAACGGGGCGGGCCTGGGCTTGTCGCTATCGCGCCAGCTGGCCCGGTTGATGGGCGGCGCCCTGGAGGCGCGTAGCGCCGTGGGCGTCGGCAGTTGCTTCACCCTGACCCTGCCCTTCGATCCGGACGCACAGTACGCGCTCGACGCCGAAGAGATGGACGCCGCGGCCGCCGACACCTCGGGCGCGCCGCGCGCCCTGCGCATCCTGATCGCCGAGGACGACGCCCTGAACGCGGCGATGCTGCGCGCCATTCTGGAGCAGCTGGGCCATCAGGTGGTTCACGCCCAGAATGGACGCCGCGCCGCCGACCTGGCCAAGATCGCCGAATTCGACCTCCTCATGCTGGACCACCATATGCCGGTGATGGACGGCCCCACCGCCACCGCCAGCCTGCGCGACAGCGAAGGCCCCAACCGCCACGCCCCGATCGTCGCCATCATCGACGGCGACGGCGAAGAGGCCACCGGCTTCCTGGAGGCCGGCGCCGACATCATGCTGCGCAAGCCGGTCAGCGTGGCCGGTGTCGCCCGCGCCCTGGCCGACGCCGCCGCGCTCGACCGTCGCGCCGCTCGATCGGAAGCCGCCTGAGCTTCGGTTTGACAAGCCAGACGGCGAGTGGAGAATGACGCATGTTCTCGCGCTCGACCTTTCGGCGTTTTCGCCATCACGGCGGTAGCCTGCTCGCGGGCTCGTAGCCCCGAACCGTCCGCGCATCCGTCGCGGGCGTTCGGGGCGAACATCACTCCCATCGTCATCTGACGGCGCGCCGCCCGCGCCGTCGCGCCTTCACATCATCGCCAGGAGCTTTCCATGCCCCCGCAAGAGGACGCCGCCGCGCGTCCGCGCATCATCATGGCCGAGACCGAGGTCGACCGCCTTTCCACCCTGGCCCTGCAGATGGAGCAGGCGGCGCCGCTCGCGGCCGACATGCTGTTGCAGGAGATCGACCGCGCCGAGATCCGCCCCGACGGCGACATGCCCGATGGCGTCGTTCGCATGCGCTCGACCGTCCGGTTCGAGGACGACGCCCATGGCGTGGCGCGCTCGGTGCTGCTGGTCTATCCGAAGGAGGCCGACATCGCGGCCGGCAAGATCTCGGTCCTGTCCCTGGTCGGCGCGGGCCTGATCGGCCTCTCCGTCGGCCAGTCGATCCAGTGGCCCGATCGCGACGGTCACGAGCGTTCGCTGCGCATCCTCAAGGTCGAACCGCCCGGCTGTATCGTGTTCTGAACGGAGGGCTTGCCGCCAGGTAAGCCTTTCCAACCTCCTCCCCGATCCGCACACTCTTGCGCAAAGAGAAAAGGGAGAGAGCGATGCTGGAGGGACTGCGGGTCGTCGAACTGGCGACCTATATCGCCGCCCCCGGCGCGGCCGGGATCATGGCCGACTGGGGCGCCGAAGTGATCAAGGTCGAGTCGCCCGAGGGCGATCCGATGCGGCGGTTCTTCGACACCATCGGCTCGGACCAGGACGCCAACCCGATTTTCGAGCTCGACAATCGCGGCAAGCGGGCCGTGGTGCTGGACATCCGGTCCGACCTGGGCCGCGACGCGCTGAAGGCCCTGGCCGCCACGGCCGACATCTTCCTCACCAATGTCCGCCCCGCCGCCCTGGCCCGCGCCGGCCTCGACCACGAGGCGCTGAAGGCGGTCAATCCGCGCCTGATCTATTGCAGCCTGACGGGCTACGGCCTGACGGGCCCTGATCGTGACAAGCCCGGCATGGACGTCGCGGCCTTCTGGTCCCGCGCCGGCGTGGGATCGATCACCGCGCCGAAGGGGACCGAACCCTTCCCGATCCGCACCGGCATGGGTGACCACGTCACCTCGCTGGCCACCGTGTCGGCGATCCTGGCGGCGGTCCACGAGAGACAACGCACCGGTGTTGGCCGATTGGTCGAGACCTCGCTGCTCCGTACGGGCGTCTACGCGATCGGTTCGGACATGGCGATCCAGCTGCGGTTCGGGAAACTGGCCTCGACGCGGGGGCGGCGCGAGGCGGTGCAGCCGCTGGCCAACTTCTATAAGACCGCCGACGGTCGCTGGATCTGCCTGCTGCCCCGCCAGGGTTCGGTCGACTGGCCGCGTATCGCCGCCGCCGCCGGTCGGCCGGAGCTGGTCCAGGATCCCCGCTTCGCCAACGCCAAGGCCCGCCGCGAGAACGGCCAGGCTCTCGTCGACATCCTGGATGAAGCCTTCGGGGCCATGGCCTATGACGACGCCGCCGAAGCCCTGGACGCCGGCGACATCACCTGGGCGCCCTATCAGACCCCGCGCGAGCTGGCCGCGGATGCGCAGGCGGAAGCCGCCGGCTGCTTCGTCGACACCCCCGACGGCGCGGGCGGCACGTTCAAGGCCCCCGCCGCTCCGGCTCGTTTTCCCGGCGCGGAGGACGGCCCGCGCGGACCCGCGCCGAAGCTGGGCGCGCACACGGCGGCGGTGTTCAGAGAGTTGGGTTGGTCCGAGGATCAGGTATCAGAGCTAACCAAGCTCAGCGCTGCTTGACCTTGTCGTTGGCCTCGGCCAGCACGCGCAGCATCTCGGCCGAGAACATCGAGCTGGCCAGGCGCTGACCGCCGCCCATGCTCGAGCCGCCCGAGCCGCCGAACGGGTTGGCGGCGTCCTGCGAGCCGCGCAGGATCAGGTCGACCATCGCCTCCTGCTGGCGGATGCGCTCCAGACGGCGGCCGCCGGCATATTGCATGAAGCCCTGATCGCCTTCGGGCAGCTTGACCGTATCCGGCTGCTCGGTGACGCGGGTCGCGCCGCCGGTCCTGGTCAGGTTGGCGTAGACCTCGCCCACCGTGGCGGCGCGGCCGTCCTTGTAGAAGATCGACTTGTTGGCCTGGGCCGCGTCCGGGAACATCGCCGCGGCGCTGGCGCCCGGCGAGGCTGTGGCGGCCTGGATCAGCCGAGCCGAACCCGCCGGACCCAGGAAGTGGGCGGCGTAGAGCTCGCCGGAGGTCGGGTCGCGCCCCACCCGCCCTCGCAGATACGAAGCGTGGTCGGAGGTCAGTTCACCCGCCATCAGCGAGGCGGCGTGCGGATCGGCCTTTAGGCCCAGCACGGCTTTGCGGGCTTCATCGCCATCGACCCGATAGCGACCGTCGGGCCCCTGCGAGATCAGATCGGCATAGCGAGCGTAGCCGTACTTGGAGCCGTGCTTCTTCAGCGTGGACAACCAGGTCTGGTCTACGAACTGGAAGAGGCCCGACGCCGAGGAGGTTCGGGCTCTGGCGGCCGGGTTGAAGCCGCTTTCGCGCTTGGCCGTGCCCATCAGGAACGTGAAGTCGACCCCCGTCGCGCTGGACGCGCGCTGGATCGCCGACTCGACGACGCTGCGGATGGAACTGACGGCGGGCATGGACATCAGGAGTCGGCGACTATGGTTAATTCGCGATTAACCACGTTGACCAACCGTCCCCGTATGACGACATGCCGCACCCATTCTTACAAGCGTAAGACAAATCGCCACTGAGATTACGATTGTCAATTTACAGCCACACGCGTTCGTGCTGAGCTGATCCTACAACTGTAATCCAGCGTAGGAGATCGACATGAACCTGGCTCTCCATCCTAGCGGCTCCGGCATCCCCGGCCTGGACGACACCCCGCGCAAGCCCTCGAAGGTGCTGGTCATCGGCATCGCCGTCTCGGCCGCCGCGCACCTCGGCCTGATCGGCTACCTGGCCTACACCAAGTACGTCACGCCCCTACCGATGGCGCAGGAGGACCCCGGCTTCAGGCTGGAGTTGCCCTACACGCCGCCGAAGCCGCCGCCTCCCCCGCCGACGACCCAGCCGCCGCCTCGGAACCAGATCCGGTTACACACGCCAGTTCCAACGCCCATCCCCGCACCCGATCCCCTCCCCATCAAGCCCGTGGAGATTCCTCCCGGCCCGACCGTCACCGGCCCGCCGGTGATGCCGACGATCCCGGCCGCGCCGACGCAGCCCCCCGCGCCCCAGCCCAAGGTGATCACCCGGGCCAACTGGCTGCGCACGCCCTCGGCGGACGAAGTCTCGCGCTACTATCCGGAAAGCGCCCAGCGGCGCGGCCTGTCCGGTTCGGCGACGCTGAGCTGCACGGTCGCCCTCAACGGCGCGGTCCGCGATTGCGTGGTGGCCTCCGAAACGCCCGCTGACGAAGGCTTCGGCAATGCGGCGCTGAAGATTTCGCGCTTCTTCAGGATGAAGCCGCAGATGGAGGACGGCCAGGCCGTGGACGGCGCCACGGTCCGCATCCCGATCCGGTTCAGCGCGGGCGCCTGAAGCCCCCCCTCCGGCGCTGAAACGGCGGCCGGGTCGCTAGCCTTCCGCGACCCGGCCTTTTCTTTGCTTGTCGCGCATCCGGGCGGCGAACCGCTCACACTTCGCCTGACGCGCTCGCGATCTCAATAGCTCTTCGGCAGTCCCAGCACGCGCTCGGCGATGAAGTTCAGGATCATCTCGCGGCTAACCGGCGCGATGCGGGCGATCATCGCCTCGCGGAAGTAGCGCTCGACGTCGTATTCCTTGGCGTAGCCCATGCCGCCATGGGCCAGGACCGCGTTTTCGCAGGCGTGGAAGCCCGCCTCGGCGCCCAGGTACTTGGCGGCGTTGGCCTCGGCCCCGCAGTCCTTGCCCTGGTCGTAGAGAGCGGCGGCCTTGAAGGCGAGCAGGTTGGCCGCCTCCAGCTCGGCCCATGACTTGGCCAGAGGGTGAGCCACGCCCTGGTTCTTGCCGATCGGCCGGCCAAACACGATCCGCTCGTTGGCGTAGGTGGTGGCCTTGGCCAACGCCGCGCGGCCCAGGCCGATGGCCTCGACGGCGAACAGCACCCGCTCCGGGTTCAGGCCATGCAGGAGGTAGGCGAAACCCTTGCCCTCCTCGCCGACCAGATCCTCGGCCGGCACGAACAGGTCCTCGATAAAGAGCATGTTACATTCGACGGCCTTGCGGCCCATCTTCGGGATCGGCTTGGCCTCGATCTTCTCGGCGTCGGTGTAGAACAGGGACAGGCCCTGGTGCGGCTTGGCGCACTGGTCCTTGGGCGTGGTGCGGGCGATGATCAGGATCTTGTTGGCGCGCTGGGCGCCGGTGGTCCAGATCTTGCGGCCATTCAGGCGATAGCCGCCGTCGACCTTCTCGGCGCGGGTCTCCAGGCTGGACGTATCGAGGCCCGAGTTCGGCTCGGTCACCGCGAAGCACATCTTGTCCTCGCCCGAGATGATCCGAGGCAGCAGGCGATCGCGCTGCTCGTCCGAGCCGAACTTCACCAGCGGCATCGGACCGAAGATGTTGAGGTGGATGGCCGAGGCGCCCGAGAAGCCCGCGCCGGACTGGGCCACGGTCTGCATCATCACGGCGGCCTCGGTCAGGCCCAGGCCGGCCCCGCCGACGCTCTCCGGCATGGCCACGCCCAGCCAGCCGCCCTCGGCGATGGCGGCCACGAATTCCTCGGGGAAGATTCCAGTCTCGTCCGTGCGACGCCAATATTCGTCGTCGAAGGCGGCGCACACCTTGGCCACGCCCTCGCGGATGGCTTCCTGCTCTTCGGTCAACCAGAATCCGGACATCCGGCCCTACTCCCCTGCGTTGTCAGCCCTCGGACTTCTCGAAACGGCGCGCGTCCATGACAGCGGCGTCCGGGCCCGGGTTATCGCCATTCAGATACGCCGCGACCATGTCGGCCACAAGCGGCGCGAACAGCCAGCCGTTGCGCCGCGCGCCGACGACCAGCATGACGCCGGGCGCCCGGCTCCAGCCCACCAGCGGCAGGCCGTCGGGCGTGGTGACGCGAACGCCGACCTCGACCTTGGCCGCGTCGAGATCCAGCTCCGGCCTCAGAGCCCAGGCCGCCGCGCGCAGGCTCTGTGTGGCCGAGGCGTCCGGCGCGAGGTCGTCGCGGCCAGCCTCCATGGTCGCGCCGATGGCCAGGTCCTCGCCCGGCGCCAGATAGACGCCCTCGCCACGCACCACCGCGCCAACGGCCTCGGCGGAAACTCGCAGGATCTGGCCCTTGATCGGCGCCAGGACCTGGGTCTCGGGCGCCAGGCGGCCACCTCGCACGCCAGGGCCGGTGGCCAGCACCAGGGCGTCGAAGGCTTCGGTCCGACCGTCGGCCAAGGTCAGGACGCCGGGCGCGAAGGCCTCGACCGTTCCGGTCTCGAACCGCGCTCCGGCGGCTAGCGCCGCCGCGCGCATCGACGCCAGCGCGGGTTGCGCCTCGATACGCCAGTCCTCGGCGGTCGTGTCGGCGTCGGGCAAGCCAAGGGCCGCGAGTCGCTCGCCGACCTGACCGCGCCAGGCGTGGGAACCCTCGAACCGCACGCCCGCGCGAGTCAGGGCGATTCCCAGGTCATCCGCGAACGCCGGCCACAGGTCGCGGGCGCGGCGCATAATGGAGAGGTGCCCACGCGAGGCGGGATCGAACAGCGCCTCGCTGACCGGCGCCAGCATGCCGGCCGCCACGCCGGAGGCATTGTCACCCGGCGGGGCCGGATCGAAGACCGTGACCTTGAACCCTATTCGCGCCAGGCGCAGCGCCACGGCGGATCCCAAAGCGCCGGCGCCAGCCACGGCGATACGCGCGCCTGATTGAACTGTCATGGCGCGCAAACACCTTCCAGGCGCGCGAACGTCAAGTCCGGAATGACCATGCTGGTTACTCGATCTATTCATCATTAACGATAGTAAATCGAGCGCGACACTTTGGCGCGAAGACCCGTTCCGTGCACGTCCGGACGTGACGATGCAGCCAAGCTGTGTCTATACCCGTTAACATTGGCATGAAGGCCGCCGAGCGGCGCAGATGGAATAGAGGCGGATGAACGATCGACCCGCAGTCGAACCAGCCCACCCCGTTGATCTCTATGTGGGCGCCCGGCTGAGAATTCGCCGCAAGATGATGGGACTTTCCCAGACCCAAGTCGCGGACGCTCTGGGCATCACCTTCCAGCAGATCCAAAAATATGAGCGTGGCGCCAACCGCATCAGCGCCAGCAAGCTCTATGATGCCGCCAAGTTGCTGCAAGCGCCTGTCTCCTACTTCTTCGAGGGCCTCGAGGACACCGACGGTGGTATCGACGACGGTTTCGCCCAGCGCATGACCGAGTTCGTCTCCACGCCCGAGGGCCTGGAGCTGGCCAGCCTGTTCCCGCGCCTGTCGGACCGCCGCCTGCGCCGCCGGGTCGTCGACCTGGTCCGCGCCATGGTGGACGACGACGCGCCCTAAACGGCTTCCGCCCAGTACCGCTTTCGAAAGGCCCGCGATGTGCGAATCGCGGGCCTTTTCGCATTCGGAACCGCCTCCTCACGCCCGCCGTTGATCCGGCGACGGAGCGCTGACGAGGCCAAGGACATGCCACGCGACACGGTCGATCTCCAGCCGGCCCCGCCCGGCCTTCTCTACGTCAACGACGACGATCCCGGCTTGCGGCGGATCAAGAGCGGCGACGGCTTCGACTATCGCGATCCCGACGGTGACCGCGTCGACGACGCCAGGACGCTCGACCGCATCCGCGCTCTGGCCATACCGCCAGCCTGGACCGACGTCTGGATCTGCCCCTCGACGCGCGGCCACATCCAGGCCACCGGCCGCGACCAGCGGGGCCGCAAGCAGTATCGCTATCACGAAGGCTGGCGGCGCGACCGCGACGGGCTGAAGTTCGGCCGCATGATCGCCTTCGGTCGAGCCCTGCCCAAGCTGCGCGCCCAGGTCGAAAAGGATCTCGCCCGCCGCGGCCTTCCCCGCGACAAGGTCGTCGCCGCCGTGGTGCGGCTGATGGAGCTGACCCTGATCCGCGTGGGCAACGAGGCCTACGCCAAGGAGAACAAGAGCTTCGGACTGACCACCCTGCGCGATCGCCACGCCAGGCTGTCCAGCGTCGGCGGCGCGTTCCAGTTCAAGGGCAAGAGCGGCGTCGTCCATACGACCGGCTTCCGCGATCGTCGTCTGGCCCGCATCGTCAAGGCCTGCCAAGACGTTCCGGGTCAGAGACTCTTCCAATATCTGGACGACGACGGCCAGCGGCGCTCGGTCGAGAGCGCCGACGTCAACGCCTATATCCGCGCGGCGATGGGCGAGGACTTCTCGGCCAAGGATTTCCGCACCTGGGCCGGCACCCTGGCCGCGGCGCGCGCCCTGTGCCTGATCCCCAAGGCGACCAGCGCCACCGAGGCCAAGCGCAACGTCAACACCTGCGTGAAGGCCGTCGCCGGCCTGCTGGGCAACACCGCCGCCGTCTGCCGCGGGTCCTACATCCATCCGCTGGTGCTGGAATCCTATCAGCAAGGCGTCTTGCCGCTGAAGCCGGGCCGGTCGGAGCGCGCCTTTGAACTGGCCACCATCCGCTTCCTGGAAGCGGCCCAGGCCTCGTGCGCCGAAGCTTAGCGGAACGCCCCCGCGCCGAGCGCCGTTGAGTCGGCTCGAACGGAGAAAACGCCCATGGCCGCCGGCCGTCCCACCTGGCAAGGCCACCTGCGCCTGTCGCTCGTGACCTGTCCCGTCGCGATGTACACCGCCACCGATGCGCGCGGCGACGTGCACTTCAACATGCTGCACAAGAAGACCCACAACCGGATCCGGATGATCCCGACCGATCCGGACCTGGGTCCCATCGAGCGCTCGGACATCGTCAAGGGCTACGAGTACGAGAAGGGCGAGTACGTCGTCATCACCCAGGACGAAATCGACGACGTGCGCCTGGAAAGCACCCGCACCATCGACATCGAGACCTTCGTACCGGCGGCCGACATCGACCGGCTCTATTGGGACAATCCGTACTTCCTGGTTCCTGACGGCAAGCTGGCCGCCGAGGCCTATGGCGTGATCCGCGAGGCGATGAGCAAGGAGGGCCAGGTCGCCCTGGGCCGCGTGGTCATGCACCAGCGTGAGCGCCTGCTGGCCATCGAGCCGCGCGACAACGGCATGGTCGCCTGGAGCCTGCGCAACCGCCGCGAGGTGCGCGACGCCGCGACCTATTTCGACGCCATCCCCGATAAGAAGCCCGACGCGGCGATGATCCAGATCGCCCAGAAGATCATCGAGCAGAAGGAAGGCCCCTTCGATCCCGAGCAGTTCAACGACCGCTACGAGGACGCGCTGCGGGCGCTGATCAAGGAAAAGCAGAAGGGCAAGGGGCGAAAGGTCTCCGCGCCGGCCGAGCCGGAGGACACCAATGTGGTAGACCTGATGGAGGCGCTGCGGAGCAGCCTGGGCAAGGCGCCGGCGAAGAAGCCTGCGGCCAAGGCTCCGGCGCGGAGGAAGGCCAGCTAACCCTTCTTCCGTTTTCCCTGGCGCCGGCGTAAGGCGCGAACACCGCAAAGGCGCTGGATGGATCTGGATCCCGGCCTTCGCCGGGAAGATCGGTGTTGGGTCTGGCTCACCCCTTCCCCAGCTTCTTGATCGCCGCCGCCAGGTCCCGTTCGCTGTCCGCGTAGGCGTCCCAGGCGTCTAGCCCCTTCACCATCCCGGGAACCGTCCGGATATTGAACCGCGCAGGATCCAGACCCTTCCTCACCTGCGTCCAGGCCACGGGCCACGACACCGGCGCGCCGGGACGCCCGCGCGGCGACAGCGGCGCCACCGCCGTGCTCATCCGGTCGTTGCGCAGGTAGTCGAGGAAGATCTTCCCGCCCCGATCCTTCTTGGCCATCGAGATCAGGTACTGGTCGGGACTGTCGGCGGCCATACGGGCGCAGACCTCGCGGGCAAAGGCCTTGGCGGCGTCCCAATCGACCTTGGTCCCTTTCAGCGGCGTGACCACGTGCAGCCCCTTGCCGCCGGTGGTCTTGCAGAACGGGACCAGGCCCAGGGCCTCCAGTCGGTCGCGGATCTCGCGCGCCCCTTCGACCACGACGTCGAAAGAGACGTCCGGGCCCGGGTCGAGGTCGAAGACCAGACGACCCGGGACCTCCGGCGCGCCCTCCCGGCAGTTCCAAGGATGCAGCTCGGTCGCGCCCCATTGGGCGGCTGCGACCAGGCTCTCGACGGTGTTGAAGACCAGGTACGGCTTGCGGTCGCCGTTCACCGTGACCTCGTCGATCAGGGCCGAGACGCCCTTGCCCGCATGGCGCTGGAAGAACGTCTCGCCGCCGACGCCGTCCGGCATGCGGATCACCGAGCAGGGCCGCCCCTTGACGTGCTCCAGCATCCACGGACCGACGGCCTCGAAATATTCGGCCAGATCCAGCTTGGTCCCGGGCGTCCCATCGCCGGCGTCCGGCCACAGCGGCTTGTCGGGATTGGAGATCGCCACACCTAGCACAGAGGCCTTGCCGCCGGCGCGCTTCGCGAGCCCTGCCTTGGGCTGAGCCAGCGCGACGTCTTCGACCGGCGCGGGCGCTTCGGCCTCGACCGCCCTCGCCGGCTTGTCCTCGCGCAATCCCTTGAACGAAGCCTGTCGCACCGAGCCGTCTCCCGTGAAGCCAGCGAACTCTATCTCGGCGACCAGCTCCGGCTCCACCCAGTGAATGTCCGCCCCGCCCCGTGGCGCGCCTTTACCGCCGAATGGCGAGGTCTTCCGCGCCAGCGTCTTCAGGGCCGGCAGCAGCTTGGCCACCTTGTCGCGGCCGAAGCCCGTGCCGACCCGGCCGACATGGGCCAGCTCCCCCTCGTCGTTGTAGATGCCGACGATCAGCGAGCGGAACGCATCGCCGGTCGTGGTCCAGCCACCGATCACCACCTCGTGGCCGGCCCGGCACTTGGCCTTGGTCCAGGTCGCGCCCTTGCCGGAGCGATAGGGCGCATCGAGCTTCTTGGAGACCACGCCCTCCAGCGACATCCGGCAAGCCGACCGCAGCACCGCCTCGCCGCCGCTGGCGAAGTGCTCGACATAGCGGATGCGCTCACCATCAGCGGGCAGCAAGATCTTCAGCCGGGCCTTGCGGTCGGACAATGGCAGGCCGGTCAAGTCCTGTCCGTTGGCGTGCAGGAGGTCGAAGGCGAAGAAGATCAGGTCGTCGGTCTTCTCCTCCGACAGCGCCGCCTGCAGCCCCGCGAAGCTGGGCGAACCGGCCAGGTCCAGGGCCACGACCTCGCCGTCGATCAGGGCGTCGGGCAGGCCCTTGGCGGCCTCGATCAGTCGCGGGAAGCGCTGGCTCCAGTCGAGGCCCGTCCGGGTGCGCAAGGTCGCCTTGCCGCCCTCGATGCGCAACTGCATCCGGTAGCCGTCGAACTTGATCTCGTGCACCCAGCCTTCGCCGGTGGGCGGGCGGTCGACGAGTTTGCACAGCTGCGGTGGGATGAAGTCCGGCATGGCCGCCTTGGGCGTCGCCGTCTTCGCGCTCGGCTTGACCTTGGAGGATTTGCTCTTCGGCGCGCCAGCGTCCTCGGCGGCTTTCTCGGCGCTAGCCTCGGGCGAGTTGGTGCTGCTCCAGACCGCGTCCGGCGTCGGACCGGCCTTGGTCATGAACGGCGTCGGCGCCTTGCCCTTGCCAGCCGCGATGTCTTCCATCGTCCGGCCCGAGGCGATCGAGAAGGACGTATCCTCCAGGAAGTCGAGGTCGCCCTCGATGGCGAACGCGTCGCGGTGCTTGATCAGCAGCCAGTTCTCGCGCTTGCCGCCTTTGGCGAACTTGTCGTTGTTGATGCGGACCAGGACCCAGCCGCCCTTCATCCGTTCGCCGGCGAAGACCAGCTTGATCTCGCCCTTCTTGAGCCCCTTCTCCAGATCGAAGCCCGGCTCGGGCGCCCACCAGCCGCGATCCCACAGCATCACCGTGCCGCCGCCGTACTGGCCCTCCGGGATCGTGCCCTCGAAATCGCCATAGGCCAGCGGGTGATCCTCGACATGGACTGCCAGGCGCTTGTCGTGCGGATCGCGAGACGGGCCGCGGGTCACCGCCCACGAGAGAAAGACGCCCTCGTGCTCCAGCCGCAGGTCGTAGTGCAGCCGGGTGGCGTCGTGCTTCTGGATGACGAAGCGCGCCCGCGCCGAAGCCGCGACAACGGCCTCGCCGGAAGGCTCGGCCGTGATCTTGAAGTCGCGCTTGGCCTCGTAGGCCGACAGCTTCGGCGCGGTCATCGTCTATTCGCCGTCGAACACTTGCGGTCGCGCGTCATCCTCGTCGACGCCATCGCCGGCGTCGGCCTCTTCCTCGAGGTCGACGATCTCATCGTCGTCCAGCTCCTCGCCAATCAGCGCGTCGTCGTCATCCTCGTCGCCCTCGGCCTGGGTGACGTCCAGCACGTCGGGCAGTTCCTCGAAGGTGCGGAACTCGCCGTCCTTGCCGATCACGTCGTCGTCCATCGCCTCGGCGCCGTCCTGCTCGTCCCATCCATTGTCGACATCGGTCATGGCTGTCTCTCCTTTGCCTAGAGCAGGAATGGCTGGAGTCCGGGCGGCGTTCCGGTCCCTTCACGGCCCAAGTCATCCCGCGATGGCGCCGCGATCCAAATCCGAGGGCGTCCCCTCTCATCCGACGGGACTATCGCCAAATTCGCACCAATGATGTGCCCCTCCGCCGGATAATCCTGGCGCTCCCCGCGTCCTAGATTTCCCCTGCCGCGAACTGTCCTCGCGGCGCGGAGCGAGGCCCATGAATATCCTCTATTCCACCCAGGTCACCGCCGTTGGCGGACGCGACGGCTGGGTTGGCAGCATCGACGGCGCACTGAAGGTCAAACTGTCGACGCCCAAGGCCCTGGGCGGTCGCGGCGACGCGGGCAGCAATCCCGAACAGTTGTTCGCGGCCGCCTATGCCGCCTGCTTCCTGGACGCGCTGCGCGCCGCCGCCTCCGAACTGAAGATCGCCGTCGTCGAGGACGCCAATGTCACCACCACGGTCGCCATCGGCCATTCGGAGGAGGACGCCAAGCCGGCCCTGCGCATCGGCCTCTCGGTCGACCTGGCCGGCCTCGATCCGGAAGAGGCCAAGGCCCTGGTCGCCCACGCCGACGCCCTCTGCCCCTACTCCCGCGCCCTGCGCGAGGTCGTCGAGGTCAGGATCCAGGTGACGTAGCGTCGTTTCCCTTAAGCTCGGCGGCGCGTCGCGCTTCGATCGCCTCGGGTCGTCTTTCGGCGACTCGCTGGGGAACCGTCGCATGCCGCATCTGCCGGACTTCGAGGCCTGGGCGATCTTCGCCAAGGTGGCCGAGCGCGGCTCGTTCTCGGCGGCCGCCGAAGAGCTGGGCCTGGCCAAGACCACCGTTTCCAAGGCCGTGACCCGGCTGGAGGAGCGGATGCGCACCACCCTGCTCCACCGCACCACCCGCCAGTTGTCCCTGACCGAGAGCGGCCGCGCCTCGCTGGACCGGGCGCTGCGCATCCTCAACGACGGCGAGGCGGTCGAGGCCGAGATCCTGGAGGAAGCGGCCATCCCGCGCGGCCTCATCCGCCTGGCCTGCACCGGCGCGTTCGGGGTGCGGACCCTGGCGCCGCTGATTCCGGAATTTCTCAAGCGCTACCCGGAGATCGAGCTCGACCTGCAGATCACCGACACCAAGATCGACCTGATCGCGGACGGCTTCGATGGGGTCATCAAGGTCGGCCAGCTGGCCGACTCCTCGATGCGCGCCAGCCGCCTGTTCTCCCACCGCCTGCCGGTGGTCGGCGCGCCGGCCCTGTTCGACAAGTACGGTCGTCCCGAACAGCCCGAAGACATCCTAAAGATGCCGACCATGGTCTACACCCATGTGCGCGAGGCTCAGGAGTGGCGGTTCTTCCATCCCGTGCACGGCGAGCGCCTGGTCATGGTGCAGGGCTCGATCCGGATGAACAACGGCCTGGCGGCGGTGCCCGTACTGCTGGAGGGCCTGGCGATCACGCTTCAGCCCGAGGTCTACATCTGGAACGAACTGCAGGAGGGGCGCCTGGAAGAGGTGCTGAAGGAATGGACCCTGGTTCCGGTTCCCGTGCATCTGGTCACGCCACCGGGACGCGCCAGACCGGCGCGTCTGCGGGTGCTGCTGGAATTCCTGCGCGAGAACTTCTCCAAGCAGCCCTGGGCGCACGGGATCGAGCACTGATCGACCGCGCGACGCGCTCGACGAACGGCGATTAGTGCGGTTTTGGAAACACTGAAGAACCGAAACACCGGATTATCGGCCGATCACCACCAGCCTATCCCTTTGCTCAAGGAAACATACACCCCGGAGCAAGACGATGGACGGCAGCAAGATCCAGGTCCGCAGCGAAACCCAGGACCGCGACCTCGACGCGCTCGACATCGCGCGCGGCGGTCTGGCCCCCTGGCAGATGCGGACCGTCGAGGCCCACATCGACGGCAATCTCGACCGCAACATCACGGTCGAGGAACTGGCCGGTCTGGTCCGGTTGTCGATCAGCCATTTTGGCCGCGCTTTCAAGCAGAGCTTCGGCGTCGCCCCGCACGCCTACATCACCGGCGAGCGCATGGCCCTGGCCCGCGACCTGATGCTGACCACCAGCGAGCCCCTCTCGCAGATCGCCCTGACGGTCGGCCTGGCCGATCAGAGCCACCTGTCGCGCCTCTTCCGCCAGCATGTCGGCCAGAGCCCATTGGCCTGGCGACGGGCCCGCTGGACCCCGACTCAGGCCGGAATCGCGCTGCAGTGAGTCGCGGGAAAGTCTGCTTTCGGGACAGTCGTTAACGCTTTTTCGCCCAGCTTGACCGTTCCGCGGGCGGCGAATCCTTGAAAATCCCCGGCTCACGGGCGTTTTGTCCCCGTGAATCGGCTTTTTAACCTTTCCTAATGGGTGACAAACGCGATCCGTCTCGTCAGGCTCACATTTCCCTGATTCACAGGAATGAGCTTAGAGATGACGAACGTTTCCGATCTGGTCGACGCCGCTGTCGCCGCTGACGACAAGCTGACCAAGACCCAAGCCAAGGCCATCATCGACGGCGTTTTCAAGTCGATCTCCGACGCCGCCGTGAAGGGTGAAGAAGTCTCGATCCCGGGCTTCGGCAAGTTCAAGGTCCAGGCCAAGCCGGCCCGCACCGGCCGCAACCCGGCCACGGGCGCGACCATCGAGATCGCCGCCAGCAAGAAGGTCGCCTTCACGCCGGCCAAGCAACTGAAGGACGCCGTCAACGGCTAATCCATCAGCGAGAGGCGGACGCCGCAAAGTGTCCGCCTCCCGACGCTTTCCTTCACGCGCGACATTGCGCCTCTTGCGCTTGTCGCGCGTGAAAACCTTATAGAACAAATAGAGAACAATAACGTGCCACGCATGGCCGTTCTCGATCTCGGGCGTAAGCGCGCCATCCTCTCGGACGCCAAGCACCCGACGCCTGCGTGGCCTGGCGCCGTGAGCGGCCGATGGTGTTCGAGAGAGTGGCTTCCGGCCGACGCCCCGTCGCAGGACGCCGATGCGGGCGCCACGGTCGCGCTGGGCGTGCCGGCCGCGAAACGCCAAGGCGCGGGCCTGTACGGCGTTCGTGGAGGATCCTCGGCGGGGCCAAGGCTGGCGGGGCGGACTTGGCAAAACGCCCGGTCATTCGACCGGGCGTTCGCCGGGGCAGGGAAATGGCGTCTAGTTGACGGCCTTACCGCCATACTGCGCCATCAGCTCGTCCTTGCGAGCCTTCAGGCGTTCGCCCATGGCGTCGAGATCCTCATCGCCCTTCTTGGCCTGCGAGAACAGCCCACCGGGCTGCTCCTCCTCCTTGACGTGGTGCTTGATGTACTCGCTCAACACCTTGACCTTGGCGTCGTAGTAGTCATCGCTGGGCTTCATGGCCTCGATCTCGGCGATCAGCTTCTTGGCCCCGTCGTGCTCGACATAGGCCTCGTCCAGCATGTCATCGTCCACCTCGCCACGTTCCTCCGGATAGAGGATTTCTTCCTCGATCTGGGTGTGGACCTTCAAGGCCAGGGCGATCTTGCTGAACAGGGCCAGCTTCTCGGCGTCCTTCTCCAGTTGTTCGTACTCGTCGAACATCCCTTCCACCTCGCGGTGGTCCTTCTTCAGCAGGCTGATCGCCAGCGGATCGCGGCGAGCGGTGCGGCGCGTGCGGCGCGGCTTGGCGGACTTGGCGGACTTGGCGGTGGTCTTGGCGGCGGCGGCCATGAAAGTCTCCCTTGGATGTCTCCCGACCGCCAACCAACTCGCATGTCTTGGCTCGCGTTCCCTCTGCGGTAAACTCTTAATCGAGAAGCGTTTTCTGGGCCTGGATAGTGTCAGGCGGCCGACATTCGACCGCATGATAGCGACCCGGTCGGCGCCCCTGGGACATTGCCGGAACGGCGGCTCCTAAGCCCTGGCTCGCCCGCTGACGCCCGAGAACACCGCGTCCAGCTCCGTGGCCAGTCTTTCGATCCGATAGGGCTTGATCAGCACCCGCCGGCCCTCGTTGGCGGCGGCGGCCGCCGCGGCGCTGTAGCCCGTCGTCAGAACCACAGGCAAATCGGGCCGCAGCCGTGAGATGTCGCGCGCCAGGTCCAGCCCGCCGATATCGCCCGGCATGACCATGTCGCTGAACACCAGGTCGAAGGCCGCGTCCTGCCGCAGGGTCTCCAGAGCCGACAGAGCGTCGCTGGTCCGCACGACGTCGTAGCCCAGCTCGCGCAGCATCTCCTCGACCAGCTGGGCGACGCTGTCGTCGTCCTCGACCATGAGGATGCGCCGCGCCTGAGGACCGGCCTTGCGCAGCAGGGCCGGCGCGGTCTCCTGAGCCATGGCCTTGGTACAGCGCGGGATGCGCATCCAGATCGTCGTCCCCTCGCCCAGGACGCTCTCGATCCCCGCCTCACCGCCCGACGAGCGCGCGAAGCCATAGACCTGCGACAGGCCAAGGCCGGTGCCCTTGCCGACCGGCTTGGTGGTGAAGAACGGCTCGAACAGGCGGCTCAGCACCTCGGGCGCCACGCCGACCCCGGTGTCGCGGATCGACAGCCGCACCATGTCGCCCGCCCCATCGGGTTTGCCGGATGGCTCGTTGCGGCCCTCGATGGTGATCACGCCGCCCTCGGGCATGGCGTCACGGGCGTTGATGGCGATGTTCAGCACGGCCACCTCCAGCTGCGAGGCGTCGACCTCGACCCGCCACAGGTCCGGAGCCAGCCGGATCTCGACCGTCACGTCCTCGCGCAGGGAGCGGTCCAGCAAGGTGTGCATGCCATTCAGGCGCTTTTCGATGTCGACGACCTCGGGCTTCAGCGGCGCGCGGCGCGAGAAGGCCAGCAGTTGCTGGGTCAGGCTGGCGCCGCGGTCGATGGCCTGGCGGATGCCGGCGCGCAGACGCTCGCGCCGGGTCGGATCGGTGGTTCGCTCCAGCAGATCCATGCCGCTGGAGGCCACCATCAGCAGGTTGTTGAAGTCGTGGGCCACACCGCCGGTCAGCTGGCCCATGGCCTCCATCTTTTGCGACTGGCGCAGGGCCTCCTCGGCCTTCTGGCGTTCGCGCGTCTCGCGGCTCAGGCGACGATAGGCCTCGGCTTCGCGGGCGTTGGCCGCGCCCAGCACGCCGATCAGCAAGGCGGCCATGACGATCAGCAACGCGAAGCCGGCATAGCGCATGGCGCGGCGGCCAGGCGATTCCAGCACCGTGCGAAGATAGACCGAACCCAGCACGGTCTCGCCCTCGGTGACCCGCGAGGTCAGGATCAGGCGCGCGCCGTCGTTGCGCGGCGGCCCCAGGACGTTGCGGGCCGGCGGCGGCGGCGCCCCGGCCCGGACGTAGCTGGCGGCCAATTGCCCCTGCATGTCGTAGGCGGCGACCGCCTCGACATCGGGGTTGGAGCTCTGGGCCCCGACATATTCGCGCGCCGCAGAGCGGTCGTCGAAGGCCAGGGGCGCGGCCATGCTGCCGGCCAGGATCCGCAGTTGCACCTCGGCCTGGCGGAAGCGCTCCTGCTGGCCCAGGTGCTCGTTATAGGCGGCCAGGGCGAACGCGGCCGCGACGATGGCGATCGCCAGCCCGATCGCCATGGAGACGGTCAGGACGGGGCGCCAGGCCAGCCGTCCGGAAGACGACGTCATCGGCCGGTCTCCCTGGGCTGGGCGGCCAGCGCCAGCAGCTTGGAGCTGACGGTCAGGCCGGCGGCCTGGGCGGCGTCCGCCCGGATCGCGAAGCGGATGCGGCTGTCGACCGTGACGAACTGGACCATCGCGCCGGGCGCGTCGAGGCCCTCGTCGGCGACCGTCAGCAGCGGCTGTCCGGCGATCATGGCCAGCATCTCCCGCGGGGTCTGGGTGCGGGCGGCGGCCAGGAACAGCATGTGGCAGGGCGTGCTCTTGGCCACGGCCGGCATGCGCACGACCACGACCGGATGCTCGCCGACCCGCGCGCCGCGCACGGCGTGATCGACCATCCCCCCGAACGGGTCGCGCCCAGCGACGCACAGGCGGAACGGGCTGGCGGGCCCCTCAAAGGCGGCGGCGGGCCACCCGACGAACGCGGTGAGCTTGTAGAGATAGCCGGCCTTTATGGCGTAGGTCGGATCGCGGCCTTCGGCGTGGGCGACGGGGCGGTGATCGCCGGCCTGGGCCACGCTGGCCAGGGCGCAAAGCGCACACACCGCCGCGATGACGCGCAACGGCGAAGCACGCCGTCCAGGGGTCCACCCCAGGGGGCTCGTCGGGAAGCCCAAGACCATACGCCAGTCCCCCTTAGCGATCTGAACGCGAAGCATGACCGTTTCGATCCCATCCCCGTGACATTTTGGAGGCGGGACCCGTCGGGCCTTTCTGCGCAGGGGATAGATAAGCAAAAAGCCCGGGACCAAGCCCGGGCTTTCATGTCTGCGATGGTACCGCCTCTCAGGCTTGAACTGAGGACCTCTGGTTCCACAAACCAGCGCTCTAACCAACTGAGCTAAGGCGGCGCATCGCGAGGGAGTGTCTTTAGTCGGACAGGCTCCCCGGATCAAGCGCCGAAACACGCTCTTTTCACAAGAAAGCGCTCGTTCATTCTTGAGCCGTTCCAAAGAAACGCACTCGATCTCATTTGGCGTAAAAAAAGCGCCCCGGAGCCGAAACTCCGGGGCGCTTCTTTTGTGTGTCGCTCGCGTCCAGGCCCTATTGCGGGACTTGGAACACCAGCGGGACGGTCACCTGGCCACCGTCGACGGGCGCGCCGTCGAGGGTCTTCGGCTTCATCCGGAACAGGCGCGACAGCTTGATAGCTGCATCACCAAAGCCCATGTCGGCGGGCGATTCCGAGACGATCGAGCAGCCTTCCAGCGTACCGCGAGCCGTCACGGTGCACGAGATCGTCGCACGACCGCTGACCTCCATCCGTTGAGCACGGTCCGGGTAGTACCGGGCCATGTCATCGCCGGAGGGCTTGCGGGCCCAGTCCGGACGGGTGATCACCGACGCGCGGGCCGGCGGAGCCGTCGGCACCGGCGGGACCGCCGAGATCACCGGCGGAGCCGTGGTCTCGACCCGCTTTTCAACGGGCGGGATCGGCAGCGGCGGCGGCGGCGTCACGTCCGGCGGCGGAGCCACCGGGGGACGCGGCTGGACCACTGCCGGAGGCGGCGGCGGTTCGTTGGTCGGCGGCGGCGGCGGAGGAGGCGGCGGAGGCGGCGGCGGCGGCGGAGGCAACTCCACATCCACGGCTTCGTCCGAGTACTCCTGGAACACCGCTTCGAACTTCTGCTTCGCCAGGTAGGCGAAGAGCAATCCGTGCAGACCGCAGACCACGATCAGGGCGACGCCGAACGGCCCCATACCCTTCTTGCGACGCGGGCCGTCCGAGGTGAGCGGATCGTAGTGGCGATGCTCGGGCGTATTTTGTTCAGCCATGCAGCACCCCTACCTTAGCTATCATCCCGGCCAACGAGAGCCACGCTGTAGAAGCCGTTATCCTGGAGGGTGTTCATCACCTCCATGAAAGCCCCGTAGCGAACCTTTTCGTCGGCCCGGATGAAGATGCGCTCCTTGGACGGATCACGTCGGCCAATGTTCTTGGCGATGTCCTGTCCCATCTCGTCCACGGTGGTCGGGAAATCCCCAATGAAGATCTGACCCGACTGTTTGATCGAGATGTAAACCGGCTTCGGCGGGTTTGGAGATGCTTTCGCCACCGCCGGCGGCAGGTTCACTTCGACCGACACGGAGGCCAGCGGAGCGGCCACCATGAAGATGATCAGGAGCACCAGCATGACGTCCACGAAGGGCGTGACATTGATGTCGCTGTTCTGTTCGACGTTGAACCTGTCGCCCCCACCGCCTGAAAGTTTGGCGGCCATGGGTGTTACGCCCCCTTGTCGAGCTGACGCGAGATGGCGTTCATCAGTTCAGCAACGAAACCTTCCGAGCGGGTGCCGTAACCCGAGATGCGGGTCTGGAAGTAGTTGTAGAAGATAACGGCCGGGATAGCGGCGAACAGACCGATACCGGTGGCGAGCAGCGCTTCAGCGATACCCGGCGCCACGACGGCGAGGTTGGTCGTGTTGGTGTTCGCGATGCCGATGAACGACGTCATGATGCCGTACACCGTACCGAACAGACCGATGAACGGACCGGCCGAACCGACCGAGGCCAGGAACACCATGCCGCCCGACAGGCGCTTGGCCAGCGAGGCTTGCACCGCGTTGATGGCGTAGGTGGCGCGAGCCAGCGTCGAGTCACGGTGTTCGCCAGCGACGGCGAGACCGGCTTGACGCGACAGTTCAACTTCCTGCGAGGCGGCGGCGGCCATGTCGGCCATCGGGTTGCCTTCGAATTCTTCCGACGAGCTGATGCGCGCGATGTCGGCGATCGAGCGAGCGCCGCGGAAGGCTTCCAGGAACTTGTCCGATTGCTTGTTCAGGCCAGCGAACTCGAAAATCTTGGTGAGCAGCAGCACCCACGAGAAGACCGAGGCCAGCAGCAGGCCGATCATGACGACCTTAACGACGGCGCCAGCGGCGAGGAACATGCCGACGGGCGTCAGCGAGTGGCCGCCCTTCTTTTCGCCTTCAGCTTCGGCGGTGTCGGCCGGCGGAGCTTCCGGAGCCGGGGTCGCGGCCGGAGCGGCGGCGTCGGCGGGAGCGGCTTGCGTGGAGGAGGCGGCGGCGGGAGCCGAGGCGTCCTGGGCAAAAGCCGGGGCGCTCGCCATCAGCGCCATGGCGCCGACGAGAGCGATGAGGGGGGTCTTCCGTTTAATGTCGAGCATCTGTCGCCAGTTCCTGATTGGTCTAGCACGTTTGGACCGAGGGTCGTCGCGCGAGAGCGTCTCCACCCTAACTCTGAATAGCCCACCTGGCGGTCGATTTCTCTTCCAACCTGGCGGACCCGCTTCGCTGCGCTCGACCCGTTACGCCCCTCACGAGGACCAAAGCCTCCAGAAGGATCGTTTCGAAGCGCGGGCAACCGACGCCCTTTTGGGGCTTCGGTCTTACCGCAATGTTAGAATTGCGGCTGTGGTCCTTTGGCAACCCCTTTTCGCACCGTCAAGGGGATCATTTGGGCACAAATACATCGCCGACGGCCCTTACCCCCCGGGCCCACCGCAGCGCACAAAAGGGTTTTCCGGAAAAAGGGGCGGTTTTTCCCTGACAACGAGAAAAACCATGCTGCACTGCAGCATAGCAATAAAACGCCGGTCGATGAAGAAAGGCGCCTGCCCTCTCAGCAGGTGGGGCGTCTCGCAGGCGGGTCAACCGCCATCATGACGGAAAAACGACAAGGCGACCGGCCCGGATTCAGGCGGTCTGAGAAGGAGTCTAGCTTCCGAAGGGAAGTGGTGCCTGGGACCGGAATCGAACCAGTGACACGCGGATTTTCAATCCGCTGCTCTACCAACTGAGCTACCCAGGCATCTAGCGTTCGGCGGTCTAAACCGCCTCGGCGACCTCGCTCTGCAGCGAGGAGCCGGGTCTATAAGTGAGGCCGGATGGGATGTCCAGCGCCCTTTTTCATTCTCTGTGGATGTCTTCGGACAGAGGATTTTCCTCGTCGTCGTCGCCGCCCGGGACGACGTAACGGTCGCTTAGCCAGCGCTGAAGGTCGACGTCCGCGCAACGCTTGGAACAGAAGGGACGGCAAGCCGGATCGACCGGCTTGCCGCAAGTAGGGCACCCCGTGCTCATGTGGCGTACACCTCAAGACGGTCGACCGGCCAGTCCGATCGGGATTCGATGACGAAACGGCGACCCAGGCGCTCAGCGACGCCGGCGTCCAGCTCGTCCATGAAGGCTTCGACCACGGCGGGCGCGCAACACCCCGTCAGACGGCCGCCGGGGTCCGCCCTCCCCTCGCGCTCCAGCGCTCGCGCCAGGCGACGGGCCACGTAGCGGGGATTCGCGGCCCCATTCGGGGTCAGCAGGCGGTCGAGAATCGGCGGCGCGCGGCGCGGGACGATCATTTCTAGCGTGCCGAACTTGCTGATCGCCCCGATTCCCACACCGGGGTTATCCGGAGAGAAGGCGTTGCGAGCGGCCGTGGTCAGGGCCTGACCATCATGGCCGCGGCCGACGAGATCGAAGACGACGATGCCGCCCAGCCCCTTCAACCGCAGCACGCGGGCCGCGACGGCGAGCGCGGCCATGTTGGCCTGACGCGCGGCGCGCTTCGAATCGGCGGATTCGCGCCCCCCCAGGTCGACGTCGATCGCCGTCAGGGCTCGCGTGGGCTCCACGGCGATGTCGCCGCCCCCTGGCAGAGCGAAGACGGTGGTCAAGGCGTCGGCCTCGGCCTCCTCGACGGCGAGGAGAGCCTTGTCACCTGTCGTGGGCGACCCGGCCTTCACGGCCTGTCGCAGGCGCTCCTCGACCGATGGCGCGGCCTCCAGCACGCGCGGCTCGCCCTCCCCTTCGGCGACGAAGCGGGCCACGGCGGCCTTGTCGGCGCGAGAGGCGGTCTTGATCTCGATCTCGACGAGCCCGCCCTCGACCAGCCTGGGCATGTCGGGCCGCAGCGGCAGGATCACGTCCTGTCCGCCCGGCAGGGCCACGAAGGCCGCGTTGAAGGCTTTCTCGATCGACTTGATACGGGCCACGCCTCGCACGCCCTCTGCGTCTAGCGGGTCGTCGGTGGGCCAGGCGACAAACAGGCGCTCGGGGCGGCCGTCCAGCGTCACCACCCCGATGGTCTCGCCGACGCCCTTGTGAAGATAAGCTCTGCGCTCGCTCATGCCGGCTCGCTCTTGGGGCGATAGCCCAGGCCTTCCAGCAGGTTCAGGGTCTCGTACAGCGGCAAGCCGACGACGCTGGGATATGAGCCCTGCAGCTCGGTGATGAAGCCGCCGGCCAGGCCCTGGACACCATAGCCGCCCGCCTTGCCCCGCCACTGGCCGCTGGCGACATAGGCGTCGCGCTCGGCGTCGGTCAGGCGCTTGAAGCCGACCTTGGTCTCGACCAGGCGCGAGCCCATGCGGCCGTCCGGCGCGATCAGGGCCACGCCAGTCAGCACCTTGTGGTTCCGACCGGACAGCAGCTTGAGGCAATAGAGGACGTCGACCTCGGTTTCGGCCTTGGGCAGGATGCGCCGGCCAACGGCCACCACCGTGTCGGCGGCCAGGACGAAGTCGCCCGGCGCGCGCGCGGCGACCACGCGCGCTTTCTCCGACGCCAGGCGCAGAGCGTGGCGGCGCGGGGTCTCGTCGCGCAGCGGACTTTCGTCGATGTCGGCGGGATCGACCCGGTCGGGCGTAACGCCGACCTGGGCCAGCAGGTCGAGGCGCCGCGGGCTCGCGCTGGCCAGGACCAGCGATGGCCGGGCGGCCATCTCGGGAGCCACGGGCGTCCTACTTGAAGCGGTAGGTGATACGGCCCTTGGTCAGGTCGTAGGGGGTCATCTCGACCAGGACCTTGTCGCCGGCCAGCACGCGAATGCGGTTCTTGCGCATCTTGCCGGCGGTGTGGGCGATGATCTCGTGCGCGTTCTCAAGCGTCACCCGGAAGGTGGCGTTCGGCAGCAGTTCGCTGACCGTACCGGGAAACTCGAGCAGTTCTTCCTTAGCCATCAGGCCTCTCAAATGGAGCGAATCGAATAGCCACGAGGGCGCGCTGACGAGTGAGTCAGCACGCGGCCCTTCGCGGCGAGGCGCCTCTATAACGCATTCACCCCCCAAACGTCGATGGCGCCCCGAAACGTCGTTTAATTTGCTCGGCCAGGGCGTCCCGGACCAGGCGATAGGCTTCCAGCCGGGCTTCGCGCGAACCGTCCGTCAACGTCGGATCGTGGGTGGGCCAATATTCGATCTCGACCGCGCGATCACGCGACAGTTCGACGGCCCGGTGCTGGGCTTCCGGCGTCAGGGAAACGACGACGTCGAAGCTGTCGTCCTCCAGTTCGGCGAAGGTCTTGGGCTTGTGGCCCGAGACGTCCAGGCCCAGTTCGTCCATCACCACCACGACGAAGGGATCGACCCCCTCCCCGGCCGGATCCGGCTTCAGCCCGCAGGAGTCGACGAAGGCCCGCGTACCGTAGAATCGCTTGAACAGCCCCTCGGCCATCGGCGATCGCACGCGGTTGTAGTTGCAGGTGAAGAGGACGGCGTCGGGTAGCTCGCCCACGCTAAAGCCTCCCCCGAGCGGACTTCGTCCGATCGGGATAAGGAGGCTTTACCAACTTAAAGCTGGGGCGCGTTCTCATCGTGAAACCGGATCCACTTTCACGGAACGCGCCCTAACCCCGCCAGTGCAGCGCGCAGATCAGGGTGAACAGGCGCCGGGCGGTGTCGAGGTCGGTCTTGACCTTGCCCTCCAGGCGCTCGCGCAGCAGGTTCGAACCCTCGTTGTGCAGGCCGCGCCGGCCCATGTCCAAGGCCTCGATCTGCTGCGGCGTCGAGCCGCGGATCGCCGAATAGTAGCTGTCGCAGATCATGAAGTAGTCCTTGATCACCCCTCGGAAGGGCGACAAGGACAGCAGATGGCGCTTGGCGTAGCGCGTCCCTTCAGGGCCCTGGCCGACGATGTCGAAGGCCAGGCGGTTCTCGATCAGCGACAGCTTGATGTCATACGGCCCGCCCGACGCCTCGGCGGGCTCGAAATAGTTGTCATCCAGCAGGTCGAAGATCGCGACCTGGCGTTCCTGTTCCTGGTCGCGCGAGGCGGCCGCGAGGCTGTCCTCGTCGATCTCGATCGACTTGATCTTGTGGCTGGCGGAGTCGGCGGTGCTCATCTGTCGCGGACGTTCGCGCGTCAGTCGCCCGAAGGCAACCGTATGGACGCCGACAAGGCGTGGGCCGGCAGTCCCTCGGCCTTGGCCAGAGCCACGGTGTGGGGACCCAATATGCCGAACGAGGTCGAATCGCACTTCACGATCGAGGTGCGCTTGATGAAGTCGTAGATCGACAGGCCCGACTGGAACCGCGCCGCGCGACTGGTCGGCAGCACGTGGTTGGAGCCGGCAACATAGTCGCCGATGGCCTCGGGTGTGACGCGGCCCAGGAAGATCGCGCCAGCGTGGCGGACGCGGTCGGACAGCCGCTCGGGATTGTCCATCGCGAACTCGACGTGCTCGGGCGCGATGGCGTCGACCAGGGCCGGGCTCTCGTCCAGCGGGGCGATGATCACCGCGCCGTGGTCGCGCCAGGACGCGGCGGCGTCCTCGCCGGTGGCCAGGGTCTTCAGGCGGGCGGCGACCGCTTCCTCCACCTTGGCGGCGAAGGCCTCGTCGTCAGTGATCAGGATCGACTGGGCGGCCGGGTCGTGTTCGGCCTGGCTGAGCAGGTCGGCGGCGATCCAGTCGGGATTGTTCTGGTTGTCCGCCACCACGACGATCTCGGAGGGGCCGGCCAGGGCGTCGATGCCGACCACGCCGTACAAGCGACGCTTGGCGGCGGTGACATAGGCGTTGCCAGGGCCGACGATCTTGTCGACCGGCTGGATGGGACCGGCGCCATAGGCGAGCGCGGCGACGGCCTGGGCGCCGCCCACGCGCCAGATCTCGGTGACGCCTGCCTCCTTGGCTGCTGCGAGCACCGCAGGCTGAAGCTTGCCGGGCGGGGTGACCATGGCGATGCGGTCGACGCCGGCCACCTGGGCCGGCACGGCGTTCATCAGCACGGTCGAGGGATAGGCCGCGCGACCGCCGGGGACATAGACGCCCACGGCCTCCAGCGCCGTCCAGCGCCAGCCCAGCTCGACCCCGGCCTCGTCGGTCCAGGCCTGGTCGGCCGGACGCTGGCGACTGTGATAGGCGCGGATGCGGGCGGCGGCGAAGGCGATGGCCTCGCGAACGTCGGCGGGGGTGTCGGCCGCGCCCTGCTCGATCTCCTCGGCCGTGACGCGGATCGTCTCGGCGGTCAGCTCGACCTTGTCGAACTTGCGGGCGTAGTCGAGCAGCGCCTCGAGCCCCTTGGTGCGCACGGCCTCCAGCACCTCGGCGACGGCGGCGTCGACATCGGCCGGCGAGCCGCGACGCTCGTCGAGAAAGGCCTTGAAGGCGGCCGGGAAGCTGAGGTCGGCGAAGGAGAAGCGGCGCATGGCTGCTAGATGCGGTTTTTTGGCGGGGAGGCAAGAGCCAAATGCCCCCTTCCCCCTTGATGGGGGAAGGTGAAGCTCAAGCCCTCCGCATCATCAGCCCATAGACGATCGCCGCGATCGCCAGGCCCACGAACCAGGCGTAGGTGTAGAGCCCGGTCCAGAACGCTCCGACGCCGCCGAACAGATGCGGCGCCGCGGCCGCCAGGAAGCCCGGCAGGTTCGGCAGCACGCCCAGGACCAGGGCGATGATCGCCGCCGGGTTCCAGCCGCCTCGGTAGGCATAGGCGCCGTCGCGGACATAGAGGTCATCCACCGCCAGTTCCGCCTTCCGCACGATCCAGTAGTCGACGATCAGGATCCCGGCGATCGGCCCCAGCAGCGCGCCATAGCCGACCAACCAGGTGAAGATGTAGCCCTGAGTCGTCTCCAGCAGCTTCCAGGGCATGATCAGCACGCCGATGCCGGCCGTGATCCAGCCGCCGGTGCGATAGCTGATCCGGCTGGGCCAGAGAGCCGAGAAATCATAGGCCGGTCCGACGAGATTGGCGGCGATGTTGCAGCAGACGGTGTCGAGGCTGATGATCAGCAGGCCCACGACCACCGCGATCCCGCCGATGTCGCCGGCCAGTTGCACCGGGTCCCAGACCGCCTTGCCGAACACCAGGACGGTGGCCGAGGTCGTCACCACGCTGACCAGGGCCAGCAGGCCCATCGGCGCGGGCAGGCCCACGGCCTGGCCGATGATCTGGTCGCCTTGCGTCCGGGCGAAGCGGGTGAAGTCGGGAATGTTCAGGGCCAGCGTCGCCCAGAAACCGACCATGGCCGTCAGGGCGGGCGCGAAGACGCTCCAGAACTGGCCGGCCTTGGCCCCGCCTTCGACGAAGGCCGAGGGCTGGTGGAAGATCGGCCCCAGGCCGCCGGCCTTGCTGACCGCCCACCAGACCATCAGGCCGCAGATCAGAACCTTGATCGGCGCGGTCCAGGTCTCCAGCTTGCGCACCGCGGTCAGACCCTTGGTGACGAACAGCAGCTGGATGGCCCAGAAGGCGAAGAAGGCCAAAAGCTGGCCGGCGCCGACGCCCAGTAGCGGCAGTGGCGCGCCCTCGAGTTTCCGGCCGACGATGACGCCCAGCAGGGTCAGCAGCGCGCCGCCCCCGATCCAGGTCTGGATGCCGTACCAGCCGCAGGCGACGACGGCCCGCGCCACGGCCGGGACCCGCGCGCCCTTCCAGCCGAACGACGCCCGCGCCAGCACCGCATAGGGCACGCCCCAGCGCGCGCCGGCATGGCCAATCAGCAGCATCGGGACCAGCACGATCAGGTTGCCCAGCAGCACGGTCAGCACCGCCTGCCCGGCCGACATGCCCTGCTCGATCAAGCCCGAGGCCAGCATGTAGGCCGGCACGCAGATCACCATGCCCAGCCACAGGGCCGCGAAGTGCCGCCAGCGCCAGGTGCGTTGGGCTTGGCTGGTTGGCGCCAGGTCCTCGTTCCACAGGTCGCTGTCTGGCGTGCTCATGCGGCGAAGCTTAGGCCCGCTTGGCCGTCCCAGGCAATCGACCGAACGACGTTCCGCCGATTAGCCCAGCGCGGCGTAGGCCAGCGTCGCCAGTCCAGCGAAGAACACGACGCACAGCGCCACCAGGGTCGCGCGGCCCCAGTCGAAGCAGGGACCGCCATGGCGCAGCACCGGCGGCTCGGGCTTGGTGATGTCACATGCACGGAAGAAAACCGGCTGGGTTTCCCCAGTCGAATAGGCTGTCCTTCTGGCCATCGAAGGCCTCCCTGACGAGCACGCCTCTGTCGGGCGCATGGCGTTAACCTAGCACTGCTCGCCCAGCAGGCGAACGGGCCAACCGATCACTACCGCGTGGGACGAATCCCGGGCGGAGCGCCTGCCCGTCAACAGACCAGAAAAAAGGCGCCGCTCAGGAATTGAGCAGGCGCCTAATTCAGCAGCTTGGGTCCAGGAAGACCTAGTCCGCGTGCCCCGGCGTCCGGGGCGTGGTCCAGGGATCCGAGACATCGGCCAGGGCCACGTCCAGGCAGTCCACGCAGACCCGCAGGTCGCCGCCGCCCGCGAAGGTCAGGGTGACGATACCCGCCGGGGCCTCGTCGCCCGGCGTGAAGCCGATGGACAGCAGCTCGACCACCGCGCCCCTGGCGTCGCGACGCAGGTTGCGCCCCTGCACGCCGGTGACGTCACCGAACTGCAGAGCCGAACGCACGCGCTCGCCTTGCTTTCGTTTGGCCGCCTCCCAGCGGAAGCGGTTGCAGGCGATGGTCAGGGTGCGCCCCTGGGCGTCCCAGCGGATGTCGCCGATCTTGGCCACCGCGTCCTGCAGGGCGGCCGACAGCACGCCGAGATCGTCGGCGTCGTGGGCCAGCAGGCGCAGCGGCTTTGCGGTTTCGGTCATCCTCAGAGCTCCGGCTCGCCGTCGCCCTTGATGCGACGGACCTGGGCCCCGCAGGCGCCCAACTTCTCTTCCAGGCGCTCGAAGCCGCGATCCAGGTGATAGATGCGGCTGACCGTGGTCTCGCCGCGCGCGACCAGGCCGGCGATCACCAGACTGACCGAGGCGCGCAGGTCGGTGGCCATCACTTCGGCGCCTTCCAGCTGCTCGACGCCGCGCACGCGGGCCTCGCCGCCCGAGACCGAGATATCGGCGCCCAGGCGCATCAGCTCGGGGGCGTGCATGAAGCGGTTCTCGAAGATGGTCTCGCGGATGCGGCTCTCGCCCTTCGCGGTCGTCATCAGGGCCATGAACTGCGCCTGCAGGTCGGTGGCGAAGCCCGGGAATGGCGCGGTCTCGATGTCGACGGCGTTCAGGCGCTGGCCGTTGCGACGGATGATGCAGCCGTCGTTGGTGTGCTCGACGCCGGCGCCGGCCTCTTCCAACTTGACCAGCAGGCTGTCGATCAGGCCGGGACGGGCGTTGGTCAGGCGCACTTCACCCCCGGCCATGGCCGCGGCCACGGCGTAGGTGCCCATTTCGATGCGGTCGGGGATCACCGCGTGGGTCGCGCCCTTCAGGCGGGCGACGCCGGTGATGGTGATGGTCGGCGTGCCCGCGCCTTCGACCTTGGCGCCCATGGCGTTCAGGCACTCCTGCAGGTCGACCAGTTCCGGCTCGCAGGCGGCGTTCTGGATCACGGTCATCCCGTCGGCCAGCACGGCGGCCAGCATGGCGTGCTCGGTGGCGCCCACAGAGACGATCGGGAAGACGATCTCCGCGCCCTTCAGGCCGCGCGGGGCCTGAGCGTAGACATAACCCTCGTGTAGGTCGATCTTGGCGCCCAGGGCCTCCAACGCCTGCAGGTGCAGGTCCACGGGACGCGCGCCGATGGTGCAGCCGCCGGGCAGCGAGACCTTGGCCTGGCCCGAGCGGGCGACCAGCGGGCCCAACACGTTGAACGAGGCGCGCATCTGGCGGACCAGGTCATAGGGCGCGAAACCGCTGGTGATCTCGGCCGCGTGCAGCACGGTTTCCTGGCCGTCGGCGCCGTCGCGCTCGGTCACCTCGACGCCCAGGCGCGACAGCAGCTTGCCCAGGAAACGCGTATCCGCCAGGCGCGGCATGTTCGTCAGGCGCAGCGGCTCATCCGTGAGCAGGCTGGCCGCCATCAGCTTGATGGCGGAGTTCTTGGCGCCGCTGACCGGGATCGATCCGTTCAGCCGCGCGCCGCCGGTGATGGCGATGCGATCCATTCAGGTCCCTCGAACGCGCGGGGTGGGGGTCGCCGCGCGGTTCAACATGTGAGGGGCGGGTTCTATCCGTTGCAAGGGGGCTTGCAAGGGCCGCGCCTCTAAATTGGAGCCGAAAGATCGTAGGGACGCTCGTCATCCGGCCAGCGCAGCTCATGGGTCGTGCTGGCGAGGTCGAGAGCCACCTGGGCCAGCTCGATCGCCTGACGCGTCGCCGCCAGTCCGTCGCGCCCGAAGGCGGCCTTGCCGACCTCGGTGTCGAACTGTCCGCCGTCGCCCGTCAGCCGCACCGCGACCGCCCAACCCTGACCATCCGGATTCGGAAACGGCGCGGAGAGCTCGATCGCCAGCTCGACCCGCTCGCCGCCGCGATGAGTTATCCCCAGCAGTTTGCGAACGACGCTATACGGCTTCGGCGCGGCCTCCGCCGCCGTGATCGCAGGGGCGGAATCGTCCAAACGCCCACGGGCGGCGGCTTTCCGCTTGCGGAGGTTCGTACGGAGCGCCTCGGCCAGCCTGGCCTCGCGGGTGGATTTGTCGTCGCTGATCGCCATGCGTCGGGGGTGCGGCGACAAAGATCGTCGGTCAAGACGATTTTGGGCTTGGCGTTCGCGATTCACCTCGCTATACGCCCCTCCTCTTCGCCGCGGTAGCTCAGTGGTAGAGCGCATCCTTGGTAAGGCTGAGGTCCAGGGTTCGAGTCCCTGTCGTGGCACCATGGGGATCCAAGCTTAGCTTGGATCCCCACCATTCCCTGAAAATCAAAACCGTTCAGAGCCGACGCGCAAAGCGCTCGACGGCAGGACGAAGTTCCGTATTCGAAACCCTCTAGCGACGCAGGGCGCCGCGCACGGCCAGGGCGATCAGGCGCTGGCTGAGACCTCGAGGTCGCTCAAGACCAAGGCGCTTCAAGGCCGGCCCATCGTCGCTCCTGGCCCTCAGGCCGTCCAGAATCAGGCCGAGCAGGGCCTTCGGTTCGGCCTGCGCCGCCTTCAGCCGGCCGAGCGTCGGCAGCAGGCTCTCCTCCAGCGGATCGAAGTCCGAGCCGAACGGCAGCAGCGGCGCCAGGCCGGCCGCGCGGGCCGGCGCCAACGCCTCGGCGATGCGCTCGGGGGTGTTGTCGCGGACCTGCGCCGGCAGGACGTAGCCGCGCTCCAGCTTGCCGGCGGCCTTGGCCTGCTCCAGCAGCGCCGGCTGGAAGCGGCTGTCGGCCACCTTCAGCAGGGCGACGATCACGTCGCGGTCGGTGCGGCCGCGCAGGTCGGCGACGCCGTACTCGGTGATGACGATGTCGCGCAGGTGGCGCGGGATGGTGCCGTGGCCGTAGGACCACAGGACATTCGAGCGGGCCGCCCTCCCCGCCCCGCGCACGGCGTCCAGCGTGATCACCGACCGCGCGTCCTCCAGAGCGAAGGCCTGGGCCACGAAGTTGTACTGCCCACCCACGCCGCTGACGACGCGGCCGTCCTCCAGGCCGTCGGACACCACCGCGCCCAGCAGGGTGACCATCATGGCGGTGTTGATGAAGCGGGCATCGACGCGGGCGATGCGCTTGGCGGCCTCGTCGCCGTAGAGTTCATTGATCCCGGAGATGGCCCGCATCTGGAACTTGGCGCGGTCCGCCGCCGGCAGCTCGCGCAGGGCCGCGTAGAAGGCGCGCGGGCCCAGGAAGAAACCGCCGTGCAGCACCGCCCCGTCGACCTCGCGCTTGAGCACGCCGGCCTTCCATAGGTCGAGCAGGCAGTCGACGAACATCTCGGTGGCGGCATAGAGCCCCTTCTGGAACGGCTCGGCATGTCTGGGCGGCCCCGCGGCGGGCGACAGGCGCTTAACGGTGTCGAGGAAGCCAGCCTGGTCGCGATGGCGGACGATCAGGCCTTGCGTCACCGCATCGCTGATCGAGCCGATGCCCATCTGGATCGTGCCGCCGTCCGGGACAAGGCCGGCCGCATGGAAGCCGATCGCGTAGTGAGCGTCGGAAATCGGCTCCTTGGGCGGGGCGAACAGCGGGAACTGGACGGCGGGCCCTTCCAGCAGGTGGCTGAACGCCGAGGCCGGCAGGTCGCCGTCGCCCGGCATGAACGGCAGCTCGTCATTGACCTGGCCGACCAGCAGGAATTGAGCCTTCCCGGCTTGCCGCGCGGCCAGCAGGTCCAGGGTGATGTCGGTGTTGCAGGACAGGCTGTAGCGGTCGCCGTCCCTGGCCACCAATTGGGCCACGACATTGACGCCGCGATCCAGCAGATAGCGGGCGGCGTGAGTGTAGTTGGCGGAGATGTAGCTGCGCTGGGCGCTCTCGACGGAGAGGCGCGTGCCGGCCTGGAAGAAGAACTCGTCGATCTCGATGTTGTCCGGCAGGGCGTCGCGGCGCTGGACCTCGGCATAGGCTAGGGCCGGATAGCCGCCCAAGGTACGCGTGATCACCGGCCCCAGGAAGGCCGCTTCCAGCTCCGACTTGGGGCGCGGCGGCTCCAGGGTCAGGGCGGTAAAGATGTGCAGGTGCAGCGACCGATCGGCCATGGCCCGCGCGAACAGGGCGTTGGCGACATGGTTGGCCTTGCCCAGGCCCAGCGGCAGACCCAGAACGATGCGGCGGCCGACCTTGGCGATGATGGCGTCTGCCAGGACTTCGGAGTCGGTGAAGCGGTCCGTCATCCCACCAGCTTGGACCAGCCTTCCGCCGGCTGGAAGCCTTCGCCTTACTTACGGGACAACGCTTCCAGCCGCGCCTTCACCTCGGCGGCGTTGAGCGCCCTGGCCGGATGGCCGCCGTTGCCGGTTCGACTTCCGCGCTGAAGGCGACCACGACCGCATCGTCTTCGGCCGGCCATTCCTGGGCGATGACTTGGGGCGCTTGCCTCACCACATAGATCTTGCCGCCATGAGCGAGCGCCCCACTAGGCTCAGCCAAGCGGAAGATATCGCCGGCCTCCAGCTGGGATATAACAGCATCTTTCCAGTGGTTCTCGCCGATGAGCACTTGCACCCACCGAGTCTTGCTCAGCGCTATCATGAACTGTTTGTAATGTTACTGCTCGCCCAGCCGAGTCGGACACATTTCTGACAAGAATTGTCGCGCGATGCCAGGGGACTCCCCAGACATTGCGCAATCCTGTCCAATCTTTAATGCGGCGCCCGAACGCCACGACACTCAGGCCCAGTTGAGCGCCCGCGCCCGAGCTGAAGTTCGTCCGCGTACGTCAGGGCAAAGATTTTGCCTATCGCGATGATAGGAACAATCAATTTTACCAATGGCCGAAAACGGCGGCTCTCTAGGGCGCGGTCGGGGGAAACGACAGCCAGGCGCGAGCAGCGCGGAGGAAACGACGATGGACGCCAAGGTCGACGACAGCGTGCAAGGTCAATGCCCGATGGGGCGTGGCAAGGGCGGACGAGCCAACCGCGACTGGTGGCCGGAGAATCTCCGCCTGGAAAGTCTCAACCAACATTCGCCGCGCTCCAATCCGATGGGCGACGCGTTCAACTACGCCGAAGAATTCAAGAGCCTCGACCTGAACGCGGTCATCAACGACCTGCACGCCCTGATGACGGACTCGCAGGACTGGTGGCCGGCCGACTTCGGTCACTACGGCGGCCTGTTCATCCGTTTGGCCTGGCACAGCGCCGGCACCTATCGCACCTCGGACGGTCGCGGCGGCGCGGGCGGCGGTCAGCAGCGCTTCGCCCCCCTCAACAGCTGGCCGGACAACGCCAACCTGGACAAGGCGCGCCGCCTGCTCTGGCCGATCAAGCAGAAGTACGGCCGCAAGATCTCGTGGGCCGACCTCTATGTTCTGGTCGGCAACGTCGCCCTGGAGTCGATGGGCTTCAAGACGTTCGGCTTCGCCGGCGGCCGCGCCGACCAGTGGGAGCCGGAGGAGCTCTACTGGGGTCCAGAAGGCTCGTGGCTGGGTGACGAGCGTTACAGTGGCGAGCGTCAGTTGCATCCGGCCCTGGGCGCGGTGCAGATGGGTCTGATCTACGTCAATCCGGAAGGCCCGAACGGCAACCCCGATCCCCTCGCCTCGGCCCGCGACATCCGCGCCACCTTCGCCCGCATGGCGATGAACGACGAGGAGACCGTCGCCCTGATCGCCGGCGGCCACACCTTCGGCAAGACCCACGGCGCGGGCGATCCCTCGTTCGTCGGTCCCGAGCCGGAAGGCGGCCAGATCGAGGACGCTGGCCTCGGCTGGCGCAGCAAGCACGGCACGGGCCTCGGCGCCGACGCGATCACGTCGGGCCTGGAAGTCACCTGGAGCCAGACGCCGACGCGGTGGAGCAACCACTTCTTCGACAACCTCTTCAAGTTCGAGTGGGAGCTGACCAAGAGCCCCGGCGGCGCCCACCAGTGGGAAGCCAAGGACGCGCCGGCCGACATCCCGAACGCCTTCGATCCGTCGAAAACCCAGCGCCCGCGGATGCTGACCTCGGATCTCGCCCTGCGCTTCGACCCTGCCTACGAGAAGATCTCGCGCCGGTTCCACGAGAACCCCGATCAGTTCGCCGACGCCTTCGCCCGCGCCTGGTTCAAGCTGACCCACCGCGACATGGGTCCGATCAGCCGCTACCTCGGCCCGCTCGTGCCCAAGGAAACCCTGATCTGGCAGGACCCGATCCCCGCCGTCGATCACCCGCTGATCGACGCCGTCGACGCCAAGGCGCTGAAGGACAAGATCCTGGCCTCGGGCCTGTCGGTGTCGGAACTGGTGTCGACCGCCTGGGCCTCGGCCTCGACCTACCGCAAGTCGGACAAGCGCGGCGGCGCCAACGGCGCCCGCGTGCGCCTGGCCCCGCAGAAGGACTGGGAGGTCAATGACCCGCCGGTCCTGGCCAAGGTGCTGTCGACGCTGGAAGGCATCCAGCAGGGCTTCAACGGAACCGGGGGCAAGAAGGTCTCGCTGGCCGACCTGATCGTGCTGGCGGGCGCCGCCGCCGTCGAGAAGGCCGCCTCCGGCGCCGGCACGCCCATCGAGGTCCCGTTCGCCCCGGGCCGCATGGACGCCTCGGCCGAGCAGACCGACGCGGAGTCGTTCGAGCCGCTGGAGCCGCTGTCGGACGGCTTCCGCAACTACCGTAAGAGCGGCACGCAGTTCATGGCCCCGGAAGAGGCTTTGGTTGATCGCGCCCAGCTGCTCGGCCTCTCCGCGCCGGAGATGACGGTCCTGGTCGGCGGCCTCCGGGTGCTGGGCGCCAACGCCGGCGGCAGCAAGGACGGGGTGTTCACCCACCGCGTCGGCGCGCTGACCAACGACTTCTTCGTCAACCTCTTGAGCATGGGCACGACCTGGGCCCCGACGGCGGTCAACGCCTTCGCCGGCCACGACCGCAAGAGCAGCGAGGCCCGCTGGACCGCCAGCCGCGTCGACCTGATCTTCGGCTCCCACGCCGAGCTGCGGGCCTTCGCCGAGGTCTATGCCTGCTCGGACTCGCAGGAGAAGTTCGTGAAGGACTTCGTGGCGGCCTGGACCAAGGTCATGAACGCCGACCGCCTCGACCTGCACTGACGACAGAGGCTCCGGCCCAGAATGAAAAAGGGCGCTAGCCGGCTTGGCTAGCGCCCCTCATTTTTAGTCGGCCGCCGCGTGGGCCGCGCCGCTGGCGTTAGCCTTCTTGGTCAGCCAGATCAGCGGGATCAGGATCACGCACAGCCAGGCCGAGACGCGGAAGAAGTCCAGCGCCGCCAGCAGGTAGGCCTGGTTGATCACCTGCTGGGTGACCGCCCCGACCGCCTGCAGATGGCTCATGCCCGCGGCCTGCAGCTTGTTCACCGCATCGATCCAGGCCGGGCTGCCCGAGCTCATGACCTCAGACAGGCGGGTCTGGTGAACGGCCTCGCCGCGATCCCAGATCGTCGTGGCCAGCGAGGCGGCGAAGCTGCCGGCGGTGATCCGCGAGAAGTTCGACAGGCCGGAGGCCGCCGGCGTCTGGTTCGGCGGGATGCCGTTCAGCGAGATGGTCACCATCGAGATGAAGAAGGTGCTCATCGCCACGCCCTGGACCAGCATCGGCATGACCAGCGCCCAGAAGTTGGCGTCCGGCGTGTAGCCCGAGCGCATGAAGAACGACAGGCCGAAGGCGGCCAGCGACAAGGTCGCCATCCAGCGGGCGTCGACCTTGTTCATCAGCCGGGCCATGAACGGGGTCAGGAACACGGCCACCACGCCGCTCGGCGCGGCCACCAGGCCCGCCCAGGTGGCGATGTAGCCCATCCGGGTCTGCAGCCACAGCGGCAGCAACAGGTTGTTGCCGAAGAACACCGCATAGGCCAGGCAGAAGACGATCGTGCCGATGACGAAGTTGCTGGACTTGAACAGCGACAGGTCGACGATCGGGTGCTTCTCGTTCAGCTCCCAGATCACCCAGGCGATGAAGCCGATGATCGCGATGCACAGTTCGACGACGATGGCCGGCGAGGCGAACCAGTCGGCTTCCTTGCCGGTGTCCAGCATCACCTGCAGCGCGCCGACCCAGACCAGCAGCAGCATGAAGCCGGTGCGGTCGATCGGCAGCTTGCGGGTCGGGGTCTCGCGGCTGGCCATGTTCCGCCAGCAGACGACGGCGCAGAGGATGCCCACAGGCACGTTAATCAGGAAGATCCACGGCCAGGAGATATTATCGGAGATGTAGCCGCCCAGGATCGGACCGCAGATCGGGGCCACCAGGGTGGTCATCGACCAGATCGCCAGGGCCGTGCCCCGCTTGTTGGGCGGGAAGATCATGATCAGCAGAGCCTGGGAGCCCGGGATCATCGGGCCGGACACCGCGCCTTGCAGGATGCGGAACAGGATCAGGGATTCGAGATTCCAGGAGAGGCCGCACAGCAACGAGGCGATCGTGAACAGGATCACCGAGACCACGAAGGTCTTCACGACGCCGTAGCGGCCCATCAGCCAGCCGGTCAGCGGCACCGAGACGCCGTTGGCCACGGCGAAGGCGGTGATCACCCAGGTGCCCTGGCTGGAGCTGACGCCGAGATTGCCGGCGATGGTCGGGATCGAGACGTTGGCGATGGTGCTGTCCAGCACCTGCATGAAGGTGCCCAGGGCCAGGGCGATTGAGGTGACGGCCAGGAGCATCCCGGTCATCGGCGCCGGACCAGCGCCTTGTGATTGTTCGGACGCCATGGGCGGCTCCTAGTAACGGACTACTTCGCGCCTTGGGCGACGTCGATCTTGGCCTTCATGGACAGGCCCACGCGCAGCGGGTGCTTGGCCAGTTCGGCGGGGTCCAGGGTGATGCGGACCGGGACGCGCTGGACGACCTTGATCCAGTTGCCGGAGGCGTTCTGGGCGGGGATCAGCGAGAAGGCCGAACCGGTGCCGCCCGCCAGGCCGCGGACCTTGCCGTGGAACTTCACGCCACCGCCATAGAGGTCGGACGTCAGGACCACCGGCTGGCCGGGGACCACCTTGTCCAGCTGCACTTCCTTGAAGTTGGCGTCGACATAGGCCTGGGCCGTCGGCACCACGGCCATCATCGGCGTGCCCATGGCGACCTGCTGGCCGACCTGCACCGACTTGCGGGCGACGACGCCGTCGGTCGGGGCGCGGACCACGGTGCGAGCCAGGGCCAGGCGGGCGGCGTCGAGCCGAGCCTGGGCGGCCTTCACTTCCGGGTTCTCGGTGACCGAGACCCCGGAGATCAGCACGGTGTTGACCTCGCGCGTGCCGATGGCGGCCGCGCGGCTGGCCAGGGCCTGGGCGCGGGCGGCCTGAGCCCCCGTGAGGGCGGCCTGGGCGTTGGCGAAGCGGTTCTGGGCGCTGGTCAGTTCGTCGCCCGAGACGGCGCCTTGCCCCACGAGGGCCTGGCGGCGCGAGAGGTCGAGGCGCGCCCGGTCGACATCGGCCTTGGCGGCGACGATCTGGGCGTCGGCGCGCTGGACGTCGGCCTGGCGAGCGTCGAACTGGCCGGCCAGGGCCGTATCGCTGGCGAAGTAGCCCTTCACCTTGCGCTCGGCCTGACCGAGGGCGGCCTCGGCCTGGGCGACGGCGATGCGGGCGTCGGCGTCGTCGATGATGACCAGCGGGTCGCCAGCCTTCACGGCCTGGGTCTCGACCACGAAGATCTTGGCCACCGGGCCGGGCGACAAGGCGGTCACCTGGGCGGTCTCGGCCCCGACATAGGCGTCGTCGGTCTCGACATAGTGGCTGTCGAAGGCCAGCCACCAGGCGCCGTAGCCCACGAGGCCGACGGCGACGGCGCCGCCCAGCAGGGTCAGTTGGCGGCGGCGCTTGTTGTTCGCCGCGGCTTGGGAGGCGGCGGGTTGTTGATCGGACATTAGGGGCAAGTCCTAGCGAGCGGATGCTTTGGGGATTGGGTTCAGGCGCCGGTGAAGCCGCCGCCGAGGGCGCGGATCAGGGCGATGTCGAGCGCGAAGGCGCGGCTTTCCAGGTCGGCGACGACCCGGCGCTGGGTCAGGACCGACTGCTCGGCCAGCAACACCGACTGGTAGGTCGACAGCTGGCCTTCGTAGCGCAGGCGCGCGATGCGGTAGGCGTTCTCGTTGGCGGTCAGGGCCGCGCGGGCGTCCGCCAGACGGCTGGTGAGCGCCTTCTCGCTAGCGGTGACGTCGGCCACCTCGCGCAGGGCCTGGGTCAGGGCGCCGTCATAGCTGGCCACGGCGGCGTCCCGATCGGCCTCGGCGCCGCGCAGGCCGGCCCGCAGGCGACCGCCCTCGAAGATCGGCAGGCTCAAGGCCGGACCGACCTGGCCGATGTCCGAGCCGCTGGAGAACAGCTTGTCGAGATAGAGCGACTGGGCGCCGATGAAGCCCGACAGGTTGATGTCCGGATAGAAGGCGGCCTTGGCCTGCTTCGTGCGCGAGGTCGCGGCCTCGGCCCGCCACTTGGCGGCGACCACGTCGGGGCGGCGACCGATCAGGTTGGCGGGCAAGTTCGCCGGCAGGCCGAACGGCTTGATCGTCGCATTGGCCGGACGGGCGATGGCGAGACCGCGATCGGGACCCGCGCCGACCAGGGCGGCCAGGGCGTTACGGGTCAGGGCGATCTGCTCGTCGATGGCCGACAGCTCGGCCTTCGAGGCCGGCGGCCCGGCCGCGGCCTGCTCGCTCTCGGCCTTGGTGTCGAGACCGTTGGCGACGCGCTTGGAGACGAGGTCGCTGGTCTGCTGGCGCAGGCGCACGGCCTGATCGGCGACGTCGCGCTGGGCGTAGAGGCGCGACAGCTCGGCATAGGTCGAGGCGATCGCGGTCGACAGGGTCAGGCGGGCCTGGGCGGCGTCGGCCTGGGCGGCCTTGGCTTCCGAGGTCGCGGCGGCGACGGCCGCGCGGTTCTTGCCCCAGAAGTCCAGCTCCCAGCTGAAGTCGAGGGCCAGGCGGCCGATGTCGTTATAGCCATGCGGCACGAAGGCGGGCGGGATGCCGGCGTTATAGCTCTGCTTGCTCTCGGCGGCCGAGGCCCCCAGCGAGACCCGCGGCAGGTCGGCGGACCTGGCCTGGGCGACCAGCGACTGGGCGCGGCGCAGGCGGGCCTCGGCGGCGGCCAGGGTCGGCGAGCCCTTCAGGGCCTCGTCCTCCAGGGCGTTCAGCTGGGCGTCGCCATAAGACGTCCACCAGGCGTCGGCCGGCCAGTCGGCGTTCGGAGCCGCCAGGGTCTGGGCGGTTTCGTAGGCTTGAGGGGTTTTCGCCACGCGGGCGGGCTGCGCGGGGGGCAGGCTCGCACATGCGGCCAGCACCAGGGCGCTGGCGGCGGCGAAGACGGGGACGCTACGGCGGGGAGAGAGGGTCGGCATGAACGAGCGCCTTGATGTGACCGTACGGTATAGTCATATGGTGCGGTGCAAGTAGGCTTCACCTGCGCTATAGTCAAGGCGACCGTACGGTACGGTCGGAAAAGAATCATGCTGCCCGAGATCAAACCCCGCCTGGATCGCGATGCCCGCCGCGAAGCGATCCTTGACATCGCCGCCGAGGTGTTCCTGGCCGAGGGCTATGACGCCGCCTCGATGTCGACCATCGCGTCGAAGGTCGGCGGCTCCAAGAGCACGCTCTACAACTACTTCAAGAGCAAGGAAGAGATCTTCCAGGCCCATATCGAGCGCTATTGCGACTGGCAGCGCGAGGCGATGTTCAGCCTGCTCGATGATGGCGGCGACCTGAAGACCGCCCTCACCCACGTGGGTCGCCGCTACCTGACCAATGTGCTGTCGGACCGCAACATGCGCCACTTCCGGCTGATCACCGCCGCCGCCGAGCGTACGCCGGACCTGGGCCGCGCCTTCTACGAGGCCGGACCGATGCGCGGCGCGCAGATTCTCGGCGACTATCTGGCGCGGGCCAAGGCCGACGGCCGCATCCACGCCGAGGATCCGCTGGCCGCGGCGCACCAGTTCATCGGCCTCTGCCAGAACCGCCTGCTGAAGGCCCGGCTGGTCAACTATGTCGGCGAACCCTCCCTCGCCGAAGTGGACGCCGAGGTTCAGGCCGCCGTGGCGACGTTCCTCGCGGCTTTCGGGACGAAGGCCTGAGGGGCCTGAACGAGCGATCCATTCCTTGTCATCCCGGCCGCAGCGAAGCGGAGAGCCGGGACCCAGGGGCCGGCGCACAGGCCTTGGCCCCTGGGTCCCGGACAGCCTCTGCGAGGCTTCCGGGATGACAGGGATTTAGAGCTCCATTTTCCCTTACAAGACCTCGAACAACCCCGCCGCGCCCATACCGCCGCCGACGCACATGGTGACGACGACGTGCTTGGCGCCCCGGCGCTTGCCTTCGATCAGGGCGTGGCCGGTCAGGCGCGCGCCCGACATGCCGTAGGGATGGCCCATGGCGATGGCGCCGCCGTCGACGTTCAGCAGCTCGTCGGGAATGCCCAGGCGGTCGCGGCAATAGACGACCTGGCAGGCGAAGGCCTCGTTCAGCTCCCACAGGCCGATGTCGTCGATCTTGAGATCGAAGCGTTGCAAGAGACGCGGGATGGCGAAGACCGGGCCGATGCCCATCTCGTCCGGCTTGGTCCCGGCCACGGCCATGCCGATATAGCGACCAAGAGGCTGCAGGCCGCGCTTTTCGGCCAAGTCCGCCTCCATGACCACGCAGGCCGAGGCGCCGTCCGACAGCTGGCTGGCGTTGCCGGCCGTGACCGTACCGCCCGGCCGCACGACCTTCAGGGCGGCGAGGCCTTCCAGCGTGGTGTCCGGACGCACGCCCTCGTCGCGACCCAGGGTCACCTCGCGATGCGAGACGGCGCCAGTCTCCTTGTCGGCGACCTTCATGCGGGCGGTCATCGGGACGAGTTCGGCGTCGAAGCGCCCCGCCTCCTGGGCCGCCGCCGCGCGCTGCTGCGAGGACAGGGCGTACAGGTCGCAGACCTCGCGGGTGATCCCGTAGCGCGCCGCGACCGTCTCGGCCGTGTCCAGCATCGGCATGTAGGCGTCGGCGTGCAGGGCCACGAGCTCGGGATCCTGGTCGACCCGCAGCTGCGGCGTCTGGACCAGGGAGATCGACTCGACGCCGCCGGCGACGATGACGTCCATGCGGTCGACGATGACCTGCTTGGCGGCCGTGGCGATGGTCATCAGGCCCGATGAGCACTGGCGATCCATGGTCATGCCCGGGACCTCGACCGGCAGGCCGGCCCGCAGCGCCGCCATCCGACCGATGGTGGCCTGGAAGCCCTGCGGCAGCGAGCAGCCGAGGATGCAGTCCTCGACCTCGTCCGGAGCCACGCCGGCGCGCCGCACCGCGTGGCTCAGGGCGTGGGCGGCCAGGGTCGGCGACGGGGTGTCGTTGAAGGCCCCGCGATAGGCGCGGCCGATCGGCGTACGCGCCGTGGAGACGATGACGGCCTGGCGCATCACGCGCGTTCCCCGACAGCCTTGGCGATCAGACCCGCGCTGGCGACCTCGCGCTCGGCCTGGGTGAAACCGTAGGCCGGGACGATCTCGCCCGCGCGGTCGCTAACGCCGTCCCACTGGCGGATCACCTGCTCGCCCGCGTCCGCGCCGCCGCCGATATAGCGGCCATCGGTCAGGGTGATGTTGGCGGTGGCGAAGTGGCCGGCGCCGGCGCACAGGATCGTGCGGGTCGGAGCGTCGTCCTGGACCAGGGCCAGCAGGCCTGGGCTGACGAAGGCGGGGTCGAGCAAGGCCAGGCTCTCGGCCGACAGCACGCCCTCGGTCATGCCCGTGGCCGCCGTCGGGGCCAGGCAGTTGACCCGCACATTGTACTTCTCGCCCTCGATGGCCAGGGTCTGCATCAGCCCGACCAGCGCCATCTTGGCCGCGCCGTAGTTGGCCTGGCCGAAATTGCCGTAGAGGCCCGACGACGAGGTGGTCATGACGATGCGGCCATGGCCCTGCTCGCGCATGAGGCCCCAGACGGCCTTGGCGCAGACCGCCGCGCCCATCAGGTGGACGTCGACCACCAGGCGGAAGTCATCGAGGCTCATCTTGGCGAAGGTCTTGTCGCGCAGGATGCCGGCGTTGCTGATCAGGATGTCGACCCGGCCCCAGCGAGCCACGACCTGCTCGACCATGGCGTTGACGGCGGCCTCATCCGTAACCGAGGCGGCGACGCCGAACGCCTCGCCGCCCTGGGCGACGATCTCGGCGGCCACGCGGTCGGCGGCCTCCTGGCCCAGGTCGTTGACGACCACCTTGGCGCCCTGCCCGGCCAGATACAGCGCGTGAGCGCGGCCCAGCCCCCCACCGGCGCCCGTGACGATCGCGACGCGTCCTTGCAGCATCATGAAACTCTTCCTTTCTCGCCCCAAAACTCGACGAGCCCGAAGCTCGCACTTAAGTCACTATCTCGTTAGTGAATATCTTTGACAGAACTGTCCCGCCCAGGGCAAGCCGCCTTTAGGCCTGGGCCTTGCGCCGCTCGCAGGCCGCGATGAAGCCGGCGGCCATGAACGCGGCCATCCGCTCCTTCACGGCGTGGAAGTCGTCGGACTTGCAGACCCCGCCCGACAGCTTGTCGATCCGGCCGGTGCGCGCCAGGGTCAGCATCAAGGCCCCCGTCACGAAGTGGTAGCCCCAGAAGATATCGGCCTCCGGACAGTCCGGCAGGGCCTTCTTCAGCAGGTCGATCAAGCGCAGCACCACGGGGTCGAAATGCTTGTCCATCAGCGACGCGCCCCACTCCGGCGTGTTGGCGACCTGAGCGCCGAGGGCCGCGTAGTTCTTCCAGCCCTCCCCGCCCTCGATGTAGAGATCAAGGTCGGTGTCGAGGAACGCCCGGAGGGCCCCCTCCACCGTCGGCCTGCCGGCCGAGGCCGCCTCGTACTCGTCCAGCGCCCGCATCCGCCGCTCGCTGGTCACCACCGCCCGGCGCGCGAAGACCGCGTCGAACAGGGCTTTCTTGTCGTCGAAATAGTAGTTCATCAGCGTGTGGTGCACGCCGACCTGCTTGGCCACGTCCTTCAGGGTGACGCCGTGGAGCCCGTGCTTCGAGAACAGCTCCTCGGCCGCGTCGAGGATCTGCTCCATCTTCTCGGCGCGCTGTTCGGCCTTGGTGGTGCGTCGACGGGTGGGGGCGGCTTCGGACACTGAGCGGGACTTCCTGGCATTGGGCGAAAGGCGTGGACGGACGAAGCGTTAACCGCCGCCGTATTCCGTTCGCAGCCTTATCTTGTCGATCTTGCCGGTCGACGCCAGGGGCATGCGCGGCAGGCGATAGACGGCGTCGGGGATCCACCAGGTCGCCACCCGGCCACGCAGCGCGTCCAGAAGCGCTTCGTCGCTGACCTCCCCTTGCGTCTCGACCAGCAGGATCGGTCGCTCGCCCCACTTGGGATCGGACCGGCCGATGACGGCGGCCAGCGACACCTCGGGCAAGGATGCGACCAACGCCTCGATCTCGGCGGGGTTGATCCATTCGCCGCCGGACTTGATCAGATCCTTGGCGCGGCCCGTGATCATCAGGTTCCCCGCCGCGTCGATGCGGGCCAGGTCGCCGGTCGGGAACCAGCCGTCGGCGTCGGTGGCCGAGGTCTCTTGGCCGAAATAGCGTTCGACCACCGCCGCGCCGCGCACCCGCAGGTGACCTTCAGCGTCGCGTTGCCGGGGTAGGGCCACGCCGTCGGCGTCGGTCAGCAGCAGGTCGACGCCCACGGCCGGACGGCCGGACAGCGCGGCCTGCGACGGCGCGTGCAGCGGCGCGACGGTGCCGGAGGGCGACAGCTCGGTCATGCCCCAGCTGGTCTGGACGGTGACGCCCAGGCCCTGCTCGATTCGCTCCATCAGGGCCGGGGGCATCGGCGCGCCGCCGACCATGATGCGCTTCAGCGACGGGAGGCGCTCGCCCGTGGCGTCCAGATGCTCGACCAGGCCCAGCCAGACCGTCGGCACCCCGACCCCGACCGTGACGTCCTCGGCGGCGATCAGGCGGGCCAGGCTGGCGCCATCGGCGTGGCGGCCAGGCAGGACCAGCTTGGCGCCGACCGCCGGCGCGGCGAACGGCAGGCCCCAGGCATTGGCGTGGAACATCGGCACCACCGCCAAGACGGCGTCGGCGCCCGAGATCGCCATCACGTCCACCTGAAGGGCCCGCAGGGTGTGCAGGTAGCTGGAGCGGTGGGTATAGGTCACGCCCTTGGGCGCGCCCGTGGTGCCCGAGGTGAAGCACAGGCCGCTGGGCGCGGTCTCCTCGAACTGGCCCCAGACGGCGTCCGGCCTGGCGGCGGCGATCAGTGGCTCCAGGGCTTGGCCTTCCGACGCCTCGCCGTCGATGATCAGCAGGCGTTCGACGCCCGGCGCGGCGTCCATGATCTCGCGGGCCAGGGGCGCGAGATCGGCCGAGGCGATCAGCACGCGGGCCTGCGACTGGACGATCATCGCCGCCAGTTGCTCGGCGGTCAGGCGCGGGTTCAGCGTGTGACACACCGCGCCCATGCCCATGATCGCGTACCAGACCTCGACATGGTCCTGGGTATTCCACGCCAGGGTGGCGACGCGGTCGCCCTTGCACACGCCAAGCCCCGCCAGCACCGAGGAGACCCGAAGGCTGCGGTCGCGGAGATCCGCGTAGCCGACCCGGTCGATCCGTCCGCCCTCGCGCGCGGTCACCACCTGGCCGTCGGGCCGCCACTTGGCGGCGTGGTCCAGGAACTTGTCGAGCGTCAGGGCGAAGGCCTGCATCTCGCCGTCAATCGTCGGCGCACTACTTATCGGCACTGAGTCACTCCAGGGGGAAGCGGCGGCGCGACGACGCCGACGTTCCAGTTCCAGGGCGTGTCGCCCTGGGCGCGTCGGCGGCACATCACCGCCTCGTTCAGTTCGTACATGCCCGGGCGCAGGCGGACGCCTGGCTGGGGCCCTGCGACGAAGGCCATGTAGGCGCGCTCGGCGCCGTAGGGTTTCCAGGCCGGCTGGCCGGCGGCCCTGGGCGCGCCGTATCGGGCGAACGAGGCCCAATAGTCGCCCATGACCGCCGTCAGCCTGGCCTCCTCGGGCGTGTCCGGATTCTTCGGCCAGGCCGGCGGCGCGCTCTTGGCGGAGCCGAAGACGTAGGGCAGTTCACTGGCGTGGAAGCCATGCAGGCCGGCCGCGTCGGCGGCCGGATAGCCATGGTCGAACAGGTAGAAGTAACCGGCCTGGCCGACGGCGGTCTGCTTGGCCACGAGACGCTCGGCGGTCCAGCCATAGAGCGCGTCACGGGTGGTCAGCAGCACGCTCTCGGGCACGTCGCTGGACGGATAGAGCTTCAGGAAATCGTCGGCGAGGTCGCCGTAGCGCGCCCGGATTTCCTTCTCGTACGCGGCGGCGTCGGCCGGCGGCGGGGGGGCCAGAAAGCGCAGCGAGCGGATCTCGCCGCTGTTGAAGCCGGCCAGGATCGGCACGTGGGCCTGCTCGCCGGCGTCGAACGTGTCGACCAGCTGCTTGGGCAGCACCTTGCCGTCAACCGCGCCGAAGGTCTGGAAACCGGCCATCAGGGCGCCGGTGGTCAAGGTCTCGGCGTCCATGGCCCGAAGGTCGGCCAGGGACTTGGCGCCCAGCTTGGCGGCGGTGGCCGCGCCCATGGTCTCGGCCGGGATGTGGCCGTACCTGGGCTCGCGCAGGTCCGGCGTCGAAACCATGTAGGCGCTCTGGGCGATGGCCTTGCTGAACAGCCCCCGGGCCGGCGGCGAGGCCATCAGGTACATGACGCTCAAGGCCCCCGCGGACTCGCCGGCGATGGTGACATTGGCCGGATCACCCCCGAAGGCGGCGATGTTGGTCCGCACCCACTTCAGCGCCGCGATCTGGTCCAGCAGGCCGTAGTTGCCCGAGACGTGGTCGGGCGATTCCGCGCTGAGCTCCGGATGCGCCATGTAGCCTAGCACGCCGAGGCGGTAGTTGATCGACACCACGACGACGCCTCGCCTGGCCAGGGCCGCGCCGTCGTACAGGCCCTCGGCGCTGGAGCCGCCGATCAGCGACCCGCCGTGGATCCAGACCAGCACCGGGGCCTTCGCGGCCTTGGCTGGCGTCCAGACGTTCAGCGACAGGCAGTCCTCGCTGAACGCCTTCAGGGGCGATGCATAGATGCTGCCCGGACGCGGCTTGGGCTGCAGGCAGGACGGGCCGAAGTCCAGAGCGTCGCGGACGCCGCTCCAACTGGCCGGGGCGGCGGGCGGCTTCCAGCGCAGCGGCCCGACGGGCGGCGCGGCGTAGGGGATGCCCTTGAAGACCTCGAGGCCGTCCTGGGCGACGCCGCGCACCGCGCCGGCCGGGGCCTTGACCACGGGAGCCTCGGCGCGGGCGGCGGCCGGCGCGAGCGCCAGGGCCGCCAGGGCCGGGACGAGTAGACGTTTACACAAGCTGCTCACCGCCGCCCTCCTAGAACGCATAGCCCAGCCGCACGCCGGCCGTGCGCGGCCGCATGGTCGCGAACCGGCTGGCGATGAAGGCCTCGGGGTGGACGTAGGTGATCGAGTGGTCGTCGAACAGGTTCTCGACATAGGCCCCGATCGTGGTGTCGCCCATGGCCACGGCGAAGGTGGCGTTGACGTTCTGGTACGAGTCCGTGAAGCCATAGGTCGCGCTGGTCACGGTGGGCTGGCCTGGCACGTGCTGGAACGAGCCCGGATACGAGCCGACGTGCTGCAGCACGACCGACAGGTTGGCCTTGGCCTTCGGCGTCAGGTCCCAGCCATAGTTGACGAACAGCGAGCCCTGCACTTTGGGCGAGGCCAGGCGGGCGCCGACCACCGCGCCGGAGATCGCCGCCTCGGCCGGGGTCAGCTCGGTGACCTTGGCGTCGTTGAGCGAGCCGTTCAGGCCGATGGTCAGGCCCTTGGCCGGGAAGGCCAGCAGCTCCAGCTCGATCCCCTTGCTGCGCGCCGCGCCGATGTTGGTGGCGAACTGCACGCTGTCGGAGACGCGATTGGCCTGGACCTGGATGTTGCTCCAGTCGATCAGGTAGACGGCGAGATTGGCCGAGACGAGGCCATTCAGGAACCGCCCCTTGGCCCCGACCTCGTAGTTGGTCAGGTCGTCGGACGAGGCGCCGTTCGGGATGATCAGGTCGCTGGGATTGACCAGGCTGGCCCGGCCGGCGAAGGCGTTGACCACCGGGGTGCGGAAGCCGGTCGACACCGTGGCGTAGGTCGTCAGGGTCGACGACGGCTTGTAGGACAGACTGACCTTGAACGAGGGCTTGCTGCCCGTCGCCTTGACGCCGCTGTCCGCCGCGAACGGCGTCAGGGTCAGCGGCCCGCGGATGCCGAACAGGGCGTTGGTCAGATAGGCGCTGCTATAGCCGCCGGCCTCGGTGAAGCCCTGGGCCTCGACCCGGCCATAACGCATGCCGCCGGTCAGCCAGACCTTGTCGCTGAAGTGATAGGTCAGCTGGCCGAAGGCGGCCTTTTCCTGCGAGTTTATGTGGGTGTACTGGCGCTGGTAGTACTCGTCCGGCAGACCGGTGATGCCGTGCGAGGTCAGGAAGGCGGGATTGGAGCGGTAGAAGTAATCCACGTCCAGGCGGCGATCGAGATAGAAGCCCCCGACCACCCAGTCGAGCTTGCCGCCGGGATCGGACGCCAGACGCGCCTCCTCGACGAAGGTCTTCTGGAAGCCGCCGGCGTCGAGCGCGAAGGCGATCGCGCCGCCGAACGTGCCGGCCAGGTCGACATAGAACTTCTGGTCGAACTTCGAATAGGTCGACGAGCTGGTGAAGTGCGCGCCGTCGAACTGGTAGTCGACCGTGACGTTGTGGCTGCGCATCTCGCCCACGAACTGGTCCGGCCGGTCCGAGACCCGCTTGTTCCGGCCCAGGGCCGGATTGACCATCGACGAGTCCTTCGGGTTGCTGTCCTCGTACGAGAACAACGCCTTCACCGACAGGCGGTCGTTGGGCTTCCACAGCAGCGTCGCGCGGCCGCCCCAGTCGACCAGGGTATTGGAGTTGTGGACGCCGGTGCCGAGGTTATCGAGATAGCCCTCCTCGTGCCGGTAGAAGCCGACCACGCGCAGGGCCAGCTTGTCCTGGACGATCGGCATGTTGAGCATGCCGTTGTAGCGTTGGCGCAAGGAATCCGAGCCGGTCAGACCGAAGTCGACCAGGGCCGCCCCTTCGCGGCTCGACAGGTTCGGCGCCTTGGTCAGGATACGCAGCGCGCCCGACAGCGAGCCCGAGCCGAACAGCGTGCCCTGCGGGCCGCGCAGGAACTCCACGCGCTCGACGTCGAACAGGTTCGGGTCCAGCACGGTGGTGTTGCCGATCGTCGAGATCGGCAGTTCGTCGACATAGACGGCCACCGTGCTCTGCAGGTTCGCGCCGTAGCCGTTGGTCGCGATGCCCCGGGCGGTGAAGTTGTTGAAGTTGGCGGTGGCGCGGTTCAACACCACGCCGGGCGTCTGACGGGCCAGACCCTCGAAGCCGACGATGCCCTTGGCGGTCAGCTCCTTCTGGTCGAAGGCGGTGACGCTGAGCGGCACGTCCTGCAGCTTTTCGGGACGGCGGGTCGAGGTGACGATGACTTCTCCGACCAATGCGGCGTCGCCCCTCCCCTGATCGCCACCGGCCGCCTGGGCCAGCGCCTGTGTTGTCGAAAACACGCCGAGCGCGACGGCGCATGCCGACGCAAGCAGTCCAGCCTTCATGGCGTTCACTCCCCTAACGAGCGTCGATCGTTTGCGTCGACGTTGTGAGCCCACGGTGGCGGTGATCTGGGCCGCTGTCAACACTCACTCACTCGCGTGTGAATATTGACGCGAGGCCGGTATTGAGGTCATCCTCGCTGCAAGCAAGGCTCGAGAACGGGCAGCTGGGAGGAAACCTTGAACGACCTCGAGCGCGATGGCGCCGCGGCCTTGTCCGCGCGTCCAGACCACCCTCACCCCGCCCCCGGCCGCCGCGCCTGGCTAGTCTTGGGCATGCTGTGGTTCGTCTATGTACTGAACTTCCTGGACCGGCAGCTGATGTCGATCCTGGCCAAGCCGATCCAGGACACCCTGCACGGCTCCGATAGCCAGCTCGGCTTGATCGGCGGCCTCTATTTCGCGATGTTCTACTGCTTCATCGCCATTCCGGTCGGTTGGCTGGCCGACCGCACCAACCGCGTGGCGGTGCTGTCCCTGGCCTGCGGAATCTGGAGCGCGGCGACCGTGGCCTGCGGCCTGTCACGCGGCTATGGCGAGTTCGCCTTCGCCCGGATGACGGTCGGCTTCGGCGAGGCCGGCGGGGTGCCTCCCTCCTACGCGATCATCTCCGACTACTTCCCGGCCGGCCGACGCGGCACGGCGCTGGGCATCTACAACCTTGGCCCGCCCGTGGGCGCGGCGCTGGGCATCGCCTTCGGCGCGGCGATCGCCGCGGCGTTCAACTGGCGCTACGCCTTCGTGATCCTGGGCGTCGTCGGCCTGGCCGCCGCCTTGATCCTGCCGCTGGTGGTCAAGGAACCGCCGCGCGGCGGCCTGGACGGGACCGAGATCAAGGTCGCCAAGGCCGGCTTCTGGTCGACCCTGAAGATGTTCTTCTCGCGTCCCACCCTGGTGCTGGCCGCGCTGGGCAGCGGCGCGACCCAGTTCGTGACCTATGGCCTGGGCAACTTCACCACCCTGTTCCTGATGCGCGAGAAGGGCATGGCGCTCGACGAGGTCGCCGTCTGGTACGCTCTGGTCGTCGGCATCGGCATGAGCGCTGGCATCTTTGTCTCGGGTCGGGTGATCGACCGCTTCCGCAAGAGGTCCAAGGTCGTCTACGCCATGGCCCCGGTCATCTCCCTGACCCTGGCGATCCCGTTCTATGTCGGCTTCGTCTGGGCCCCGACCTGGCCGCTGGCCCTGGCCCTGCTGATCGGCCCGACTTTCCTGAACTACTTCTATCTGTCGTCGTCGGTGGCGCTGGTCCAGGAGGAAGTGCGCCCCGACCAGCGTGTGATGTCCGGCGCCCTCTTGCTGCTGGTCATGAACTTCATCGGCCTGGGCCTGGGTCCGACCTATGTCGGCGCGGCCAGCGATTTCTTCAAAGCCAGCCATCCGCACAATTCGCTGCAGATGGCGCTCTACACCCTGGTCCCGTTCTATGTGATCGCGATCGGGCTCTTCCTGTGGCTGGCCCGAATCTTCCGCCGGGCTGAACGAGGCTAATTCCAGGGGCGGTCCTCGTCCTTCGACAAGCTCAGGATGAGGACTACTGATGCGCCGGTTTAGTAGAAAACCTCACCCTGAGCTTGTCGAAGGGCGGGGTTTTCGACTCCGCGGGCTTCATTCCTTCAGGGCGATGAAGCCCGCCGCCATGAACCGCGCGATCCGCTTCTTGATCGCGGGAAAGTCGTCGGAGTGGCAGAGGCCGCTGGACAGCCGGTCGATCCGGCCCGTCCGCGCCAGGGTGTTCATCAGCGCGCCCGAGACGAAGTGGTAGCCCCAGAAGATCTCCTCGTCGGCATAGTCCGGCAGGGCGCGCTTGAGGATGCCGACCAGCTTCAGGACCACCGGATCGAAGTGCTCGTCCATCAGCGCCGCGCCCTCGGGCGTGTTGCTGACCCGGGCGCAGAACGCCCCATAGTTCATCCAGTGCTCGCCGCCCTCGTAGTAGAGGTCGAGGTCGGTATCGAGAAAGGCGTGCAGCGCGCCCTCGACGGTCGGCCTGTCGCCCACCGCCTGCTCGTACTGCTCCAGAGCGATCATCCGCCGGCCGGACGTGACCCCGGCCCGCCGGGCGAACACGGCCTCGAACAGATTGGTCTTGTCCTTGAAATAGTAGTTCAGCAGCGTGGTGTGGATGCCCACTCGCACGGCCACGTCGCGCAGCGTTACGCCGTAGAGGCCGTTCTGCGAGAACAGGTACTCGGCCGCGTCCAGAATCTGCTCAAGGCTCTGGGCGCGCTGTTCGGCCTTGGTGCGCGGGCGCTCCTTGGCCTCCTCCGCGGTGGCTCCTGCCAAACCGTCCTCCTGGTCCTACCGTCCGCCGCGTAGTCGGCCCGGCGCGCCCCTGTCAATCGTTCCCATAACGGCAATCGCCGCGTCGGAGCCGCGCTCCGAAGTCATCGAACAATGATCATTGACGCCATCGCGGCGACGCTACAATACTCACTCTTGTGAGAATGAGCGTTAGAGACTCGTTCAACGGGAGGGTTCGCCACATGAGAATTGGGCTTATGAGCGCGTCGGGCGTCGCGCTGTTGATCGGGATCGCGGGCCTGGGCGCCCCGGCCTGGGGTCAGGAAAAGACGACCAACGATCCCACCACCCAGGTCGAGGAGATCGTCGTCACCGGCTCCAACATCCGGGGCTCGGCGCTGGACGCCGCCCTCCCCGTGGAGGTCTATTCTCAGGAGCAGCTGGAAAAGCAGGGCTCGCCGACAGCGCTGGAGTTCGCCAAGAGCCTGACCATCTCGGGTCCGACGACCGGCGAGTCCTACTATTTCGGCGGTCCGACCCTGGTCGGCTCGGTGAACTACAATCTGCGCGGCCTCGGGGCCGACAAGACGCTGGTGCTGCTGAACGGCCGGCGGATGAACCAGAACACCGCCAACGTGCCCTCGATCGCCCTGGCGCGCACCGAGATTCTCAAGGACGGCGCGGCGGTGATCTACGGCGCCGACGCCACCGGCGGCGTCGTCAACTTCATCACCCGTGACAAGTTCGTCGGGATGGAGGCCCAGGCCCAGTACAAGCACATCAAGGGCTCGAAGGGCGACTATTCGGTCGGCGTGATGGGCGGCATCGGCGAGGACCGCGTCAATCTGCTGGTCTCGGCCGAGTACGAGCACCGCTCGCGCCTGAACACGCTGGAGCGCGACTTCACCAAGGCCTCGCTGACGCCAGGAGCCGGCTACAATCCCGCCCCATGGTCGACCCTGACCAACCTCACGGGCTGGCAGCCGCGCGGTCCCCTGCCCGCCGTGCCCACCGCCACGGACACCGGCGAGTGGGGCGCGAACCTGGGCGGCATCGTCTCGGACTTCAGCGCCGCCAGCTGCGCCGCCGTCGGCGGCCGCATGGATAACGCCTACACCTGCGCCTACAACTACATCCCGTACTACCGACTGGTGGAAAACCAGGACACCTACCGGCTCTACGCCCAGCTGAAGGCGCAGATCACCGACAGCATGAAGTTCCACGCCGACGCCTCTTACGGCAAGGTGGATCTGCCGCAGGTGATGGGTTCGCCGGCCCAGCCGGTGTCGCGCGGTCCGGCCCTGACGACGGGCGCCGTCAACCAGTTCTACGTGCCGATCAGTAACCCGTTCGCGGCCGAATTCGCCACCGCCCACGGCATCGTCGGCGCCTCGGGCTTCACGCCGATCACCTACCGACTGTTCGGCCACGGCGGTAATCCCTACTATTCGGGCGGCGACGGCTTCGGCGTGGCTGACAAGATCACCAACAAGGTCTGGCGCGTTTCGGCGGGCGTCACTGGCGACCTGGGCGACCTCGCGCCATTCGCCAAGGCGGTCGGCTACGACTTCGCCCTGACCTATAACGACGCCTACAATTACAATACCCACGCCGACACCGTCGGCTATCGCCTGCAGGAAGCCCTCAATGGCTTCGGCGGCTCGAACTGCCACGCCACCGACCTGGATCCGACCCGCTTCGGCACGCAGAACGCCGCCGCCGCCGGCAAGAACGGCTGCCAGTACTGGAACCCCTTCTCCAGTTCGTTCAAGGGCCAACCCGTGCGCGGCCTAGCCAACCCGAACTACATCGCCGGCCACGAAAACCCCGAGGATCTCTCCCTCTGGATGTTCGATCCGCGCGCGGTGGAAACCAAGAGCAACAACTTCACCGCCGACCTGGTGTTCAACGGCCTGTCGGGTCTGAAGCTGCCCGGCGGCGAAGTGGGCTGGGCGCTCGGCGCCCAGTACCGCTCGTTCGAGAGCCGCCAAATCGTCTCCAGCCCGTTCAACAACGGGACGGTCCAGTGCGAGTGGCCCGCCGGCACGACCAGCGCCAACGGCCCGGGCTCGCCGAACCTGCCGGCCAATCCGCTGCCGACCAACGATCCCAACTTCCGAGGCTGCACGCCCGACGCGCCGGGCCCGTTCGTCCTGTTCGCCCCGACGCTGCCGGTCCAGGCCGACCAGAGCCAGTACTCGCTGTTCGGTGAGCTGCAGGTGCCGCTGTTCTCGACCGTCGACGTCCAGCTGGCCGCCCGCAAGGAGAAGTTCTCCAACGACCTCGGCGCCACTGTCTACAAGGTGTCGGGCAAGTGGAACGTCTGGGGTCCGCTGACCCTGCGCGGCTCGTACGGCACCAACTACCAGACCCCGCCGCTGGGCGTGACGCCGGGCGCCATCACGGTGGCCGCGCGCACCTACACCGTGGCGGCCAGCAACTGGCTGGCGGCGCAGTTCATCACCGACGCCGACCTCAAGCCCGAGACCGCCAAGACCGCCAATATCGGCGCGATCTGGCAGAGCCGGGGCCTGTTCGACGATCACAAGTTCCGCCTGATCGTCGACCACTTCGACATTCGCACGAAGGACCAGATCGGCCAGGTCGCCGACCCGAACCAGATCGCCAGCCTGGTGTTCAACGGCGCCGGCGGCACGATCACCACCTGCGATGTCGCCAAGCAGCCCCTGCTGGCCCGTATCACCTTCAATAGCGGCTGCGCTGTGGGCATGAGCGGCGTCGGGAGCTTCTCCGCCGTCTCCACCCGCTACGGCAACGGGCCGGGCCAGACGACCAAGGGCTTCGACGTTCAAGCGACCTACGGTCTCCCGGTCGGCCCCGGTGATCTGGACGTCAGCTTCACCGCCACCCGGGTCACCGAGCTGAAGACCGGCCCGACGACCCTGGATGGCGTGACCATCTCGACCGGCGACGATCGGCTGGGCACGCTGAACTTCGCCACCTTCGCCCAGGCCGCCCCGAAGCTGCGCGCCAACCTTGGCGTCAACTACGGCCTCGGCCGCCAGAACTTCCGCCTGGGCGTCAACTACGTCTCGGCGGTCAAGGATGAGCGGGCCGGCGTCCAGTACGGCGAAGACGGCAAGGCCTGGGTGACGACCGACTTCACCTACCGCCTGCAGTTGGGCGACGACATGGCCCTGACCGCGACGGTCGCGAACATCTTCGATCGCGACCCGCCTCCGGCCCAGGAAGAGTTCGGCTACGACCCGTGGACCGGCAACCCGTTGGGCCGGACCATCGAACTGGGCGTCAAAAAGGCCTTCTAAGTAAGGCGTTTCCGTTCCTACCTCGCGCGGCGGGCGACCTTCGGGCCGTCCGCCGTCCTTCTTTTGGGGACGGAAAATCGCCACCATGGCGGGCCTTTACGCCAAATTCGCACATTGTGGATGATCTTGTCGGCCACGGTTCACACGGCGAGCTCATGGCCCTCTCATCCCTGGCGTTTTCAGCTTCCCATGCGGGTGACGGCGGGGTTCACGCGCGCCTGGAAACCGCGCGTGGCGCGATCGAAGGTCGCTTCGTGGAGGTGGGCGAAGTCCTTTCGCAGGTCGTGGACGGGACCAGCGCCCTGATCACCGCCCTGGACCGGATGCGCGAGGGCCTGGAAGGCCAGGAAGTCGCCGCCGCGACCCGCCAGTTGAGCGAAGCCTCCAACCAGCTGCGGGAATTGCCCGCCGCTCTGCACGCGCGCCGCGACCGCCTGGGCGCCTTGGTCAGCGCTGGCGACGCCCTGACCGCCTGTATCGAGGACATGCGCCAGCACCTGGCCTACCTCCGGGTCTTCGGCGTCAACATCAAGATCACTTCGGGCGGCATCGCCGCCGCCGGCCCGGAGTTCGCGATCTTCGCCCAGGAGATCTGCGACTGCATCGAGCTGGGCCGCACCCAGCTGGACACCTTCCGCAACGACCTCTCCAGCATGGACGGCGCCCTGCGCGCGGCCCTGGGCCATGAGGACGAGCTGCGCCGCCGCTGCGACGGCCTGCTGCCGGCCGTGCCCGACGCCCTGGTCGGGCAGACCGCCGCCATCGCCGACCACCAGGCGAAAATCGCTGAAATCACCGCCCGTGTCGCCGAACTGGTCCGCGACGTCCGCAAGAAGATCGGCTCGGCCCTGGCCGCCCTGCAGATCGGCGACATCACCCGCCAGCGCATCGAGCACGTCCAGAAGGGTCTGACGCTGCTGCGAACCTCGGCCCCGGCCCGCGCCCTCACCGCGCAGGCGCGCGAGCGGCTAGAGGCCTTCGTGCACCGCCTGCTGGCCGCCCAGCTCACCGCCACCATCGACGACTTCCACCGCGACGTCTCGCGCATCGGCCAGAGCGTCAGCGCCATCGCCAGCGACGCCAGCGAAATCCTGCGCCTGCGAGACCATGCCCAGGGCGGTTCGTCGAACGGCGAAACCAGCTTCCTGCGCGGCCTGGAGACCAGCGTCGGCGAGGCCTTCGCGCTCGTGGACGACATCGACGCGGGCGCTCGCCAGGCCGCGGATGTGAGCCATTCGGCCGCCAGCTCCGCCCGCGACCTGGCCGCCCAGATCCACGGCATCCAGAACATGCGCGCCGACGTGCAGATGATGGCGCTCAACACCACGCTGAAGTGCTCGCGCATCGGCGAGACCGGCAAGCCGCTGGGCGTTATCGCCGTCGAGCTGCGCGCCCATGCCGGTCACCTGGAAACCTCGGCCGCCCGCACCCTGACGGCGCTGCAGTCGCTCTCGGCCTCGGCCGACGCCCAGCCGCAAGCCAACGGCCAGGACGGCGCGGCCAGTGCAGCCCTCGCCTTGCGCGAGGCCGTCGGCCGTATCCGCAAGACCGGCGACGCCGTCGAAGGCGGCCTCGTCGACGCCGCCCGCCAGGGCGCCGACGTCGTCGAGATGCTCCGCCGCGCCGCCGCCCGCTTCGACTTCCAGCGCCAGGTCGGCGACCACCTCGACCAGGCCGCCGCCGAGCTGGAGAGTCTGTCCGGCGACGTCCAGGTCGATGACCTGATGGGCGCGCTGTCGCCGCTGCTGACCGACCTGGCTCGCAGCTACACCATGGCCCAGGAACGTGAGGTCCACGCCGCGCTGACGGAAGGGCTGGACCTGGCGATGATCGAGGCGCCGGCGGAAGCCGAGGCCGTCGAGGACGACGACCTGCTGTTCTAGGACGACCTCCTAGGTTCAGACGACACGTGATGGCGGGCTACCCCGCCATATCCATGCCCTTGCGGCGGCCAAGGGGGTTCCCGCGACACGGGCGGGAATGACGTAGGTTGGGAAGTTCAGCCGGGTAGCTGAATTTTGAGCGGCGTTACCGGCTCGAAGCCTTCAGGATTTCCTTGGCCAGCGCGTGCAGCGGCGCGACGCGGTCGACGCAGCCCAGCGCGATGGCTTCCTTAGGCATGCCGAACACCACCGAGGTCGCCTCGTCCTGGGCGATCGTGTAGGCGCCAGCCTGCTTCATCTCGTTCATGCCGCGCGCCCCGTCGTCGCCCATGCCGGTCATGATCACGCCCACGGCGTTGGAGCCAGCCGAGCGCGCCGCCGAGCGGAACAGCACGTCCACCGACGGCCGGTGGCGAGTGACCAGCGGACCGTCCTTGACCGTGACGTAGTAGCGGGCGCCGCTGCGCTCCAGGATCGTGTGCTTGTTGCCCGGCGCGATCAGCACCCGACCGCGCAGCACGGTGTCGCCGTCCTCGGCTTCCTTGACGGAGACCGCGCACAGGCTGTCCAGCCGCTTGGCGAAAGACGCGGTGAACTTCTCGGGCATGTGCTGGACGATGACGATGCCCGGCGAATCCGGCGGCAGGTCTTCCAGCACCGCGCGCAAGGCTTCGGTGCCGCCCGTCGAGGCGCCGATGCAGACGATGGCCTCGGTCGTCTTGGCCATGGCCCTCCCCGACGGAGGGGGCAGCATGGCGTCGGCGGTCAGCTTCTTCTCGGGCTCGTGGATCGGACGCGGCACGGCGACCGGAGGGCGTCGAGCGCCGGCGACGCGGGCGCTGGCGGCGGCCTTCACCGCGTCGCAGATGCGGATCCGCGACTCCATCAGAGCATCGGCGACCCCGATCTTCGGCTTCAGCACGATGTCGACCGCGCCGGCCTCCAGGGCCTGCAGCAGGGTCTCCGAGCCCGCCTCGATCAGCGACGAGCACATCACCACCGGGATCGGATGCTGGCTCATCAGCTTGCGCAGGAAGGTGATGCCGTCCATGCGCGGCATCTCGACGTCCAGGGTGATGACGTCGGGGATATCGTCACGGATCCGCTTGGCGGCCACGAAAGGGTCGGAGGCGACTCCGATAACCTCGATCTGCGGGTCGGACTCCAGCACGGCCGACAGGGTCTGCCGGACGGTGGCGGAATCGTCGATGATCAGGACGCGAATCTTGCGGGCCAAGGGCCTAGCCCTTCTGGAAGACGGTGTTGGCGATCTGCCGCAGCGGCAGATCGATGCCCACGATGGATTCGGAGTGACCCAGGAACAGATAGCCGTCGGGCGCCAGGTGGCGGCAGAGCCGCTCCAGCACCTTGGCCTGGGTCTGCTTGTCGAAATAGATCAGAATGTTACGGCAGAAGATGATGTCCATCTGCTGTTCGACGGGATAGCGCTCGTCCATCAGGTTCAGACGGCCGTACGCGACCTTGCTGCGCAGTTCGGGAACGATCCGCACCTCGCCGCGCGAGGCGTCCTTGGCCCGCATCACGTAGCGCTGGCGACGGGGCATCGAGACCGGCTGGATCATCGACTCCACGAAGCGGCCCGCGATCGCCTGCTGCAGCACCTCGGTGCAGATGTCCGTGCCCAGGATGGAATAGTCCAGGCCGCGCCGCGCGGAACAGAATTCGTCCAGCACCATGGCCAAGGTGTAGGGCTCCGCCCCGGTCGAGGCGGCCGCGCTCCAGACGTTGATGTGGCGACGCGTCTTGGCCAACTGCGGCAGGACCGTCGTTTCCATGAAGTTGAAGTGCACCGGCTCGCGGAAGAACTCGGTCTTGTTGGTGGTCACCGCGTCGATCAGGTGGATCGTCTCGGTTTCCAGGCCGCCGTCCTCGAACAGGAAGCGGCAGTAGTCGTTGACGTTGTCGATGCGATTGACCCGCATCCGGCGGCGCAGGCGCCCCTCCAACATGGTCTTCTTGTTCGACGGCATCTTGATGCCGCTGTAGCCGTGGATGAACTCGGCCAGCCGCGTGAAGTTGCGGGCGCTGAGCGGTTCGCTGGTCGTGACGGGTTGGAGAGCGAGCGCGGCTTGCGACACTAAGGGATCCGATCAGGCGGCTTGAGCGATGTAGGCGGCGTCCTGGCTGGTCAGCAGGCGGGCGAGGTCGAAGATGACCACGAAGCCCCCCTTCCCCGAGGCCATGTCGCGGCGCACGACACCGCGGATGTAGTCCGAACGCCACGGCACGCCGATGTCGGGCGAGGCCTCGATCTGACCTTCGGCGAACGAGATCACCTCGATCACCCGGTCGGCGACCAGGCCCAGCGACAGGATGCGGTCCTCTACCGGCACGTCGACCACCAGGATCCGCGTCGCGCCATCGGGCGTCACGGCGGGGAGACCCAGTTTCAGGCGCAGGTCCAGGGTCGGCGCGCCGCGACCGCGCACGTCGGTCAGGCCCAGCAGATAGGACGGCCCGTCGGGAATGCCGGACGGCTTGGCGTAGTCGAGGATCTCGCGGACATAGGCCACGGGAACCGCGAAGACCTCGGCCCCCAGGCCCAGGGTCACGAACTGTTCGGTCGAGCCGCTCATCAGGCATATTCCTTGAAATCGGCGTCGGCGTCGTCGGGACCGCCGTTGGTGAGGTCGAGGGCGAAGCCAGCGACGCGGGCCTGCTGGCCGGCCACCGCATTCCGCGCCGGCTTGCGCGCGGCCGTAGCGGCCGGGGCGGCGCGCTTGGCGGCGACAGGGCGCGGGGCGGGCCGGCGCTGCGTCGAACGGTCGGCGGTCTCCGTGCGGAAGTAGGAGATCGAGGCCTGCAGCTCCTCGGCCTGGGCGGCGAGCTCTTCCGAGGTGGCCGACATCTCTTCCGAGGCGCTGGCGTTCTGCTGGGTGACCTTGTCCAGTTGCTGGATGGCCTCGTTGATCTGCGAGGAGCCGATGTCCTGCTCGCGGCAGGCGGCGCTGATCTCGGAGACCAGCTCGGCGGTCTTGCGGATGTTCGGCACCAGGCTGGTCAGCATCTCGCCGGCCGACTGGGCGGCCTTGACGGTGTCGGACGACACGGCGCTGATCTCCGAGGCGGCGGTTTGCGACCGCTCGGCCAGCTTGCGCACTTCCGAGGCGACGACCGCGAAGCCACGGCCATGCTCGCCGGCGCGGGCGGCTTCCACCGCCGCGTTCAGGGCCAGCAGGTCGGTCTGGCGGGCGATCTCCTGCACGATGGTGATCTTCTCGGCGATCGTCTGCATAGCGTCGACGGCCTTGCTGACGGCGGCGCCCGAGGTCTCGGCGTCGACGGCCGACTGGCGGGCGATCTTCTCGGTCTGAGCGGCGTTGTCGGCGTTCTGCTTGATGTTGGCCGACATCTCTTCCATCGAGGCCGAGGCCTGTTCGGCGGCCGTGGCCTGTTCGGTGGCGCCCTGGCTCATCTGCTCAGAGGTCGCCGAAAGCTCCTGGCTGCCGGCCGAGACGTTCTCCGAGGCGGCGACCGCGTCGGCGACCACGCCGCGCAGGCGCTCGACCATCCGCTCCAGGGCCAGGCCCAGGGTGTCCTTGTCCGACAGGGGCTTGGGGCGCACGGTCAGATCGCCGTCGGCGACCTTGTCCGCCAGCGCCGCGGTCTCCCGCAGGTTCGCGGTCATCCGGTTGACCGTATCGACCAGATCCTTGATCTCATCGTTGGTCGTCACCGTGACGTCCTTTTCCAGATCACCGACCGCCACCGCATCTATAGCCACGCTGACCTTGCGCAGGCCCATCGTGACGGTCCTGGAGATCCACAAGGCCGCGACCGAACCGATGGCCAGCGCCAGGACAACCAGTCCGATGAACAAGGCTCGCGCATCGGCGAACACCTTGTCGCCCTCGGCGCTCGCGGTCGCGCCGCCATCGATGTTCAGGTTGACCAGCTTGAGCAGGTCCGCCGACATATCGTCGTACAGCGCCTTGCTGTCACTCAAAGCTTGAACAGCGGCAGCATTTTGATTGCTTCTGGACAACACAAGAAGGCGATCTGAGTCGCGAATGTACTTTTCGTACTTTTCGGAAAACTGACCATACAGCTCCCGTTCCTTATCGGACGAAATCAGCTTCTCATATCGTGCGCGATCCTTCTTGATCATTTCAAGCGTCGCGCTGATTTCCTTGTCCACATTAGCCATAGCCGCCGGGTCAATGGTCGCGACGTGGACATATTGCTGAACACGTAGGTCGGATGTAGCGGTATTGATGCTGTGGATTGAATCTATACTTGGCATCCAGTTTTCAGAAATAACCGTCGACTGTTCGTTTATCGAGCTCATCTTCATGATGCCGACGACGCCCATGAGCGCCAAAATCAGCAAGACGGTGGCGAAGGCGCCAGCCAGTTTCATCTTGATAGTTGCACGCATGGAGAAGCCCCCGCTTCGGCTCAGGATTGAAAAGACGAGATCCATATGACGGTCGCCAAGGACTGGCCGCGGTCCGCTGGGTCTGTTCGAGATCGTCTGCGTTAGATGTTGAAGCGCTTACTGGGTTGAGATCGAAAAGGGTGACCGGCGCGGTAAGCCGCCGGTCCATGAGTTCAGGCCAGGATCAGGCGTATTGCTTGAAATCGGCGTCGTCGGCGTCAGGTCCGCCATTGGTCAGGTCCAGCGCGAAGCCGGCCACGCGGGCCTGCTGGGCGGCGACCGGACGGGTGGCCGGCTTGGCGGGCGCCTTGCGGGCCGCGCCGGTCGAGGCCGGGCGCCTGGCCGGGGCGGCCTTGCGGACCGGGGCGCGCTGGCCGCCGTTCATGTCGGTGCGGAAGTAGGAGATCGAGGCCTGCAGCTCCTCGGCCTGGGCCGCCAGTTCCTCAGAGGTGGCCGACATCTCTTCCGAGGCGCTGGCGTTCTGCTGGGTGACCTTGTCCAGTTGCTGGATGGCCTCGTTGATCTGGCTGGAGCCGATGTCCTGCTCGCGGCAGGCGGCGCTGATCTCGGCGACCAGTTCGGCCGTCTTGCGGATGTTCGGCACCAGGCTGGTCAGCATCTCGCCGGCCGACTGGGCGGCCTTGACGGTGTCGGACGATACGGCGCTGATCTCCGAGGCCGCCGTCTGGCTGCGTTCGGCCAGCTTGCGCACTTCCGAGGCGACGACCGCGAAGCCACGGCCATGTTCGCCGGCGCGGGCGGCTTCCACCGCCGCGTTCAAGGCCAGCAGGTCGGTCTGGCGAGCGATCTCCTGCACGATGGTGATCTTCTCGGCGATCGTCTGCATGGCGTCGACGGCCTTGCTGACGGCGGCGCCCGAAGTCTCCGCGTCGATCGCCGACTGGCGGGCGATCTTCTCGGTCTGGGTGGCGTTGTCGGCGTTCTGCTTGATGTTGGCGGCCATTTCTTCCATCGAAGCCGAGGCCTGCTCGGCGGCGGAAGCCTGCTCGGTGGCGCCCTGGCTCATCTGTTCCGAGGTCGCCGACAGTTCCTGGCTGCCGGCCGAGACGTTCTCGGAAGCGGCGATAGCGTCGGCGACCACCCCGCGCAGGCGCTCGATCATGATGTTCACATGGCCCAGCAAGTCGCCGATCTCGTCGCGGGTGGTGATGTCGACCGATTTGGTCAGGTCGCCATCGGCCACCATCCTCACGGCTTCCGACGCGCGGCTCAGGCCCTTGCTGACCGCCATCGAGATGTAGAGCGCCGCGCCGGCCGCGCCGAGCAGCGAGAGGACCGACAGGCCGATCAGCAGGTTACGGGTGGCGGCGAAATCGGCGTCGGCCTTGGCGGTCGCGGTTTCCAGCTGAGCCTTCGACAGCTCGACCAGTTCCTCCACGCGAGCGCCGGCCTCGACCACGACCTTACGACCTTCGCCCATCGACAGAGCCGAGGCTTCGACATCATGGCCGGCGATCGCCATCGACAGGATGCGGCTATGGACCTCCATCATCTGATCAAAGGCCCCGCCCAGAGCCTGCCACTTCGGCCGCCCCTCGGCCGTGGCCAGGCCTTCGGCCTTGGTCAGCAGGGCGTCGAACGTCTGGCGCTCCTTTTCGATGGAGGTTTCAAGCTTGTTCACCTCCTCGGGAGAGCCGACGAGGATCATGTTCTTTTCGGAGCGCACGACGTTCAGCAGGTGGATGTTGAGCTGCTGGGCCGCTTCCAGGCGCATCGCCGGACCGTCCACCACGTCATTGAGAGCCTTGTTCGTCTTGGACAGATTGGTGATGCCAAAGACGTTGCCGATGAGCAGCAGGGCGATCACGAACCCGAAGGCCATGCCGAGCTGAAGTTTGATGGTCAGACGCATTGGGATACTCCGGGCGATCAGCGTTGGGCGGTATGGAGAGGCGTCACCGGGGCCGACTGCCCCCGGGTGGCGAAGATCTGGTCCAGGTCCGGCAGCACGATCACGTCGCCATTGCGGCGCACCAGGCGGCGGATGAAGTCGGCCCGCCAGCGCATGCCGACGCGCGGAACCTCTTCGGTGGTGTCGGCGGTGATCGAGGTCACCTCATGCACCTTGTCGGCGCGCAGCCCGATCAGCGTCGGTTCGCCGTCCAGCGGGTGCTCGATGACGACGATGCGGTTGTCGATCGTGGTCTCGCCGACGCCCATGCCGAAGGCCATGCGCAGATCGACCAGCGGGATCACGCGGCCGCGGAAGTTAATCACGGCGCCGACGAACGGCGGGGCCCCGGGAACCGGCGTCTCGGGCAGCAGGTCCAGGACCTCGCGCACATAGCCGGCCTCAAGGGCGAAGGTCTCGCCCTGCAGGTCGAAGGTCAGGGCCTCGATGGTTTCTTGTGTCATCGTCTTTCCCCTCACCCGGCCGCGCGCATTTGCGCGTCGTGGCGTTGGCCCAGGCTGACCAGGGCGGCGATGTCCAGAATCAAGGCCACGCCGCCGTCGCCCATAATCGTCGCGCCCGAGAAGGCGCCGACGTCTTCATGGAAGGCCGACATCGGCTTGATGACGGTCTGGTGGTCGCCGAGGATCTGATCGACGACCAGGCCCACCCGGTCCTGGCCCGTCGAAACCACGACGATCTTCTGGTGCGGGTCAGGCTGGGTCCCGGTCGCGAACTGCTCGCGCAGCCGGATGAACGGCACCAGCTCGTCGCGAAGCGTGATCAGGCTGCGCCCCGCGGAGCGCAGGTCCTGGATCGGGGTCAGCTCGACGCATTCCTCGACCGTGGCCAGCGGGATCACATAGCGGCCCGAGCCGACACGGATCAGCAGGCCGTCGATGATGGCCAGGGTCAGCGGTATGCGCAGCGACACCACCGAGCCTTCGCCGGGCGTGCTGCTGATCTCGATCGAACCGCGCAGGCCTTCGATGGTCTTCTTGACCACGTCCATGCCGACGCCGCGTCCCGACAGGTTGGTGATCGCCGCCGCGGTGGAGAAACCAGGGGCGAAGATCAGCTGCAGCAGTTCGTTGTCGTTCAGCACCTGACTCGGTTGGATCAGACCGTTCTCCTCGGCCTTGGCGCGGACGCGGTCGCGGTCGACGCCCCGGCCATCGTCGGAGATGGTGATCACCACCTCGGCGCCCGACTGGCGCGCGGCCAGCATGATCTTGCCCGCGGTCGGCTTGCCGGCGGCGGCGCGCTGCTCGGCGCCTTCCAGGCCGTGGTCCGCGGAGTTGCGGATCAGGTGGATCAGCGGGTCGGCCAGTCGCTCGATCACCGTCTTGTCCAGCTCGGTGGTCTCGCCTTCGGTCGACAGCTCGATCTGCTTGCCGGTGTCGCGCTCCAGGTCGTGGATCAGACGCCGGAAGCGGCCGAACAGCTGGGCGATCGGCACCATGCGGACGACCATCATGGTGTCGCGCATCTCGCCGGCCAGACGCTCGATTTCCTCGGCCACGGCGCGCAGGGCGACGTCGGACGACGAGGCGGCCAGTTGCTTCAGGCGGGACTGAGCGATGACCAGTTCGCCGACACGGTCCATCAGCTCGTCGAGGCGTTCGGCGGGAACGCGGACGGTGTCTCCGGACTTGCCTCGTGTATCTTGCGAGGCCGCGCGGCCGGCTTCGGCCGGGGCGTTGGCGGCGACGGGGGCTGCTTCTTCCTGGGTGATGACGGTTTCGACGACTTCGGGTTCTTCGACGGCGGCGACCGTCAGATCCTCGACCTCGAGCGTCATCTCGTCGATCACGAAGATGAAGACGTCGTCGATGGCGTCCCGGTCGTGCTTGGTGGTCAGCACGACTTCCCAGGCCAGGCGGCACTCGGCCGGGACCAGTTGGTCCAGCGGCGGGACGTCGTCGGTGATGACCCGCACGCGGGCCTCGCCCAGGTCGCGCAGCTCGTCCAGCAGCGGCAGCGGGCGCGCGCCGTTGATCAGGGCGTCGGCCGGCAGGCTGAAGCGGATTCTGAAGATGTTCAGGCCAGGCTCGGCCGGCGCGGCGACCGGAGCCGTCTCGCCGCCGTCGATGGCGGCCTGCAGGTCGGCCAGCAGCGCCTCACCGGCGCCGTCGACGACGGGGGCGCCCTCAGCCAGGGCCCGCATATGGTCCTGGGCGGCCAGCACGGCCGAGACCAGGCTGGGCGAAGCCGGCACCTCGCCCTTGCGGACACGGTCGAAGGCGGTTTCGCAGTGGTGGGTGAAGGCGGCCAGGGCGTCGAAGCCGAACATGGCCCCCGAGCCCTTCAGGGTGTGCAAACCCCGGAAGATGGTGTCGATCAGCGCGCGATCCCCCGGACGACGCGCCAGATCGAGCAGGCCCTGTTCGACCTGCTCCAGCAGTTCCTGGGCCTCTTGGCGGAACGTCTCGATGGGATCCAGGCCGCTCATTTGGCGAGCACCTTCTTGACGACGCGGACCAGCTGTTCTGGATCGAAGGGCTTTGTCAGCCATCCGGTGGCGCCGGCCGCCTTGGCCTGGGCCTTCACGTCGGCGTCGGATTCGGTGGTCAGGAACAGGATCGGGACGCCCGCGCCGGCCGGCCGCTGGCGCAGCTCGCGGATCATGGTCAGACCGTCCATGATCGGCATGTTCAGGTCGGTGACGATCAGGTCGAAGCCGCCGGCCGAGGCCTTGTCCAGCCCCTCGGCGCCGTGGGCCGCCTCGCTGACGTTGTAGCCTTCGCCGGTCAGGGCGATCTTGATGGCCGCGCGAATGGAGGCCGAGTCATCAACTGTGAGGATCGCGGTCATTGTTCAGTCGCCCCTTGAAGCCAGAAGTTCGCCCGGTCCCGGTCTTCGGGATCCAGGAAGCCGCCTCGCTGGAGGACCTGCAGGACCGCGCCTTGCGCGGCCCTTCGCAACACGACCGAGTGTTCGCCCTCCGCGGCTGAGCGCCGAGCAGACTCGATCATTTGAACGAAGGTCAGATCCACTTCTTCGAGGTCGTCGATTTCAATTGTGATGGAATTATTCTGCTCGAGAGCCGCGAGCAAAATACCGTGAGCGTCTGAAATATTTGATATAGTGACGCTGCCCGAAAATCGGACAACTGAACTTTGAAATTCACCTGGCACAGCCGCCCCCGCGTACAAATATAGTCCGTCGAAAGAACGGAACTATACCTACTATCTAAGGTTCAACCACCAAGCTTAATTTAGGGTAAACTCGACAACCCTTGGAACTGCGACATTGTGTCCGCAACGTGCGGCTTTTTTCCACGCGGGGTGAGACCGTCGATCACCTACAGCACGGCCTGCAGGGCGCCGAAGAGCCTGGCGGCGGTGATCGGCTTCTGCAGATGACGGTCGGCTCCGGCCGCCAGGCTGGCGCGAACGTGCTCGTCACCGACATTGGCCGTCAGCATGAAGATCGGCCGGCGTTCCTGGCCGCCGGCGGCTTCCAGGCGACGGATCTCGCTGACCGCCGAGAGGCCGTCCATGACCGGCATCTGCATGTCCATCAACACCACGTCGGGCCGCTCGACGAGGTAGGCGCGCACGGCTTCGAGGCCGTTCTCGACGCAGGTGACCTCGGCGGCCTCGGCCAACATCAGCTCCACGATGCGACGATTAGCCGGGTGGTCGTCGGCGACCAGCACCCTTAACGCCCGGTCCGGGCCCCCTGGCGCCGATCCTTGCGCGTCACTGTCCAAGGCGGGCGGCAGCGAAAGCTCGAACCAGAACCGCGCGCCCCCGCCCGGCCTGCTCTCGCAGTCCAGGACCCCGCCCATCAGCGACACCAGGTCTCGGGAGATCGACAACCCCAGCCCCATGCCGCCGAATTGGCGGGTGATCGAGGCGTCGGCCTGCTGGAAGCGTTCGAAGAGGCGCGCCTTCTCGGCCGCGTCGAAGCCGATGCCGGTGTCGGCGACCTCGAAGCGGACCCGATCGCCCGTCCCAGCCGTCGCCGTCAGCGTGATCGCGCCGCGCTCGGTGAACTTGACCGCGTTGCGCACGAGGTTTCCGATCACCTGGCCCAGGCGCACGCCGTCGCCGATCAGCTCGCCGTTCAGCTCCGGCGGCAGGACGATCGAGAAGCTGACGTCGACCTCCCCCAGGCTCAGCTGCGCCATCGCCCCGATCGACTGCAGAAGTTCCCCCAGATGGAACGGCCTGTCGACGATGCGGACGCGGTCGCCCTCGATCTGCACGACGTCCAGCAGATCGTCGAGCAGGCGTTCCAGCGTCCGGCCGGAGTCGCGGATCATGTCGACCAACTCGCGCCCCTTCGGGTCGAGGGCGGCGCGGGCCAGCATGTCGGCTCCGGCGACGATGCCGTGCAACGGCGTGCGGACTTCGTGGCTCATATTGGCCAGGAAGGCGCTCTTGGCCTGACTGGCCCGTTCGGCGGCGTCCAGCGCGGCGCGCAGAGCCTTGGCCTGGTCCAGCCGCTCGGTAATGTCCTCGCCCAGGCAGATGACGTGGCGCGGGCCCTGGTCGTCGAGGGTGGCCAGCGACTTGATGTCGAATACCCCGCCGCCCAAGGCTTCCGGCATGACGACGCCCGCGGCGATGTGGGTCTCGCCTGTCCGCAGGGCCTCGGGATCGTCGACCGTGACCGCCTTGGCCAGGTCGGGATCGAACAGTTCCTCGGGCGTGCGGCCCAGCGCGTCGTCAGCGTCGACGCCGAAAAGGGCTTCGGCCGCGCGGTTCCACAGCACGTAGCGGCGGCTCCGCGCCGACGCCACCGTGAGCGGCGACGGCAACGACTGGACGACCGAGCGCATCAGCGCCTCGGCCTCGACCTCCGCGGTCACGTCGTTCGAGACGGCGACCAGAGAGGCCACCGCTCCATCCGCGTCGCAGACCGGAGCGACCGTGGTGTCGTAATAGGTGCGGGCCGCGCCGAGCCGGGCGTCGAAGGTGCGGAAGCGGGCGATCCGTCCCTCGGCGGCCGAGGCCACGGCGCGGTCGACGGAAAAGCGGTTCTGCTCGGGCCAGTGGTCTCGCCAAGGCTTGCCACGCGCCTCCGCCAGGGAGGCGCCGGCGTACATTTCCGCGGCCTCATTCATGTGCCGAATGCAGCCGTCCCGTTCCAGGCTCCAAAGACAGTTCAACCCGCCGCCCCCGCGCGGTCCAATCCCCGCTCTCGGATAGATAGCGCCCGGCGGCGTTAACGTCGGGTTGGCGCGCGTCAGGCTCCAGCGTCGCGGAAGCTGGAGACGATCGTCCGGCGCTCGCCCAGCTCACGATGGACATTGGCCAAGGCCTTGAGCCGCACTTCGCGCTCGGCGGCCTCGGCCTGGGCGCGGCCCGCCGCCTGGCGGGTCTCGGTCAGGCGCTCGCGGCTCAGAGCCAGCTCCGCCAGGACGCGATCACGGTCGGCGGCGAGGTCGACGGCCATCCGACGCGCCTGGACCAGGCGCGCCTCGGCGCCCAGCAGCCGCAGGGCCAGGAACGCCACTGTCGGCAGCAGCGCCACGGCGAGGATCTCCGCCAGGAGGCGAATGATCGGGCTGTCGAAAAGGCTCAGCAAGGCCAGCATGTCTCGGCTCCGGTAGTTGCGGGTCAGATGTTGAGAAGGACCCGAGCGGCCGCACCGCTCGGGCCCTTCGCGACAGTGGCCCATGCGTTCCGCACACGCGGGCCTCCGTCGACCTGTCGTCCCGACGCCCCACACAGCGAGAACGACAAAGCCGCGCCGCCGACGGGCGGGAGGTCAGGCGCCGAGGGCCTGCCGCGACTGACCGCGGAGGGAGCCGACCGCGAAGTCCAGGATGTTGTGGACCACGCCGGGCAGTTGGTCGTCGGCCACGCCGTTCTCGCGGGCCCAGACGCGCAGGGCGTGGCGCAGGAAGGTCCTGCCGGTTTCCGGATTGGAGGGGGCGTCGGAAAGGATGTCGTCGAAATGCACGGCGCGGCTCCTGTTCTGAGGTCGGATCTCCGACCTGGTTGAGGCTTCGAAAAAGAGGACCCAGCCGGCGGGTGGCCGGGTCCCCAGTCGGTTCACGCGGCCGGCGACAGGCTTGATCCAGGGAATGGGTTGCTGCCCGTCGCGGTCGACAGTTGAACCATGTTCGGCAAGGGGGCGATCTGGATGTGCGGATATGCACATCGGGAAAAATTACGGTTTTTCCCGGGAAGGTTTACAATTGCGCGCAGCGCGCTCTAGGCGCGCAACGGCTGAACTCGAGCGCGCCTAGAGCGCGCGCGACAGGCTGAAGATCGGGGTCGCCGGGAAGCCCTTGCGCCCCTGAGTGCGGCCGACATAGCCGCAACGAACGCGGTCGCCGTGAAAGGTCGCCAACGCCCCGGCGAGGGCCTCGCTGACATAGGCCGAGCCCGGCGCGACGTCTGGCTCGATACGGGCGGCCACCACGACGTGGGCGCCGATCACGGCCGGAGCCTTGGTCAACGGATTGGTCCGCAGATGGACGGGGCCGTAGTGACCGCCGATGCGCAGGCCAAGGCCGCGCGGCAGGCCAAGGGCCCTGAGGTCCAGCGACCGATGGGCCTCCAGCAGCGCCAGCGCCGCCAGGGCCGCGTCGATCGGTCGGTCGAAGACCAGGAACAGGCCGTCGCCCCAGGTCTCGATGTGACAGGGCCGCTCGGCCAGTCCCTCGACCGTATCGGCCATGCGCCCCATCACGCCTTCAATGAAGGCCGGAATCTGGTCGTCGCGCAGAGCGCCGAAGCCCTGGACGTCGGCGAACAGCATCGCCTTCATGGCCCGCCGCTCCGCCCCAACCGACGGCGACGCCCAGCGCGAAGGACAGGGGGGCGGACGCTCGACCTCGATGACCACGAGCCGCCGGTCGCTGTCCGCCCAATAGGCCATGTCGGCCGAGACGCCGGCCGGGCCTGGCGCGGCGTAGCCGTCCCAGACGGCCAGCTGGATCGCCTCGGTCGACAGGGTCTCGGCGCGCAGCACCGCGCAACCCATGGCGAACTGGCTGGAATAGGCGAACACCTGCTCGTCGCCGCGATAGGGGTCCTGAGAGGCGTAGCGGATCGAGGTGGCGCGCGAGAGGCAGCGTTCGAAGCGCGGGATCCAGTCCTCGCCGAACGGCGCCACCGACACCTCTACGAACGAAGCGCGGCTCACGGGCAGGACGACATGCAGTTCGCCGCCAGCGTCCAGCAGGGCCTCGGCGAAGAGGATGTCCGCCCCCGCCGCCAGGCCGCCATAGGCGAAGCCGACGCGCTGCTCGCGCAGCACCTGGTCGATCCGCTGGCGCAGCGCATCTTCGGGCAGGTTGGTGATGTGACCGGTGAAGTGCGCGCAAACCGGCGGTCGGAACGGCGTCAGCCAGCCAGGATCCGCGCCGGTCTCGCGGCACAGTATCTCCAGCTGGCGCAGGGTCGAGGCATGAGCGGCATAGGCGCGGGGCGCGGACGTCACGGCGACCGCCAGGGTCTCGCGCGCGGCGTCCTGATCGCCAGCCAGGAACCAGGCCTCGGCGCGGCTGGCGGCTTCGTAGTAGGCGCCCTCGCCTTCCAGGCCCGGCGTGGGCGGCGTCGCCAGCACGGCCGCGGCCCGGGCGGCGGCTCCGGCGCGGTCTCCGGCCATCAGGGTCAGGGTCGCGGCGTTGATGGCGCCGTAGAGCCCGCCGAAGCGCCGGGACAAGGCCTCGTAGCGGCGGAGCGAGGCCTTGGCGAAAGCGATACGGCGCGGTCCGCGCGCCGCCAGGGCGACATCCTTCAGAAGGCGCGCGCCCAGGGCGACGGCGTCCGCATGGTCCTCCGCCTCGGCCAGGCCAAGGCGGACATATTCCGCCCGTGCGAAATCGACAGCCCCGGCGCGCGCCAGACAGAGCACGGCCGTATAGGCGATCTCATGTGAGCCTTCCCCGACTTCGAGGGCGGCGTGGGCGATGTCGTAGGCGGCCAGGATCTCGCCGCGCCGGATCAGCGCGGCGACTTGGTCCCGGTCGAACACCGCCCCGGCGATCAGGCCTTGCTACTCTCGATGTGGCCCGTGCCGTTCTCGATGACCGGATCGAGATTGATCAGCTGGCCATGCGAGTCCATCATCAAAAGGCTGTAGGTATACTCGCCCATCCGCGCGCACTCGTAGATGATCTTGAAGCGCGAGCGCGGGCTGTCCTCGCCGTCAATGCCGTAGGGAACCCAGACAAAACTGGAGAAGTTCACCCCGTAGTCACGGTCGATCTCGATCGGACGACGCTGGAAGCTCCAGCCGGCGTTGATCAGTTGATCGCTGAGCGTAAACACGAGCAGACAGCGCTCGGTCAAGTCCAGTTTCAGCCGAGTAGGCATGGCCGGATCGGCGAAATTCATAAAATTGTAGTGTTCGTCGAGGCCGATGACCAGTTTGACGATCTTTTCAGGTTCAGATTCGCACATTTAACTCTCTCCCGACTTCAGATTCCACCTGAAGGCGAATCTCGCCAAAAAGCAAGGAAGGCGGGGTGTTCGTAGCCTTGTTTTTTGAGTAGGCGCACGATGCTTCCGGCTTGGCTGCGCGCCCCCGTCGCCAGATAGGCGCGCGCCAGGACGTCGCGACTGGCCAGCGACATCGACGCCAGCTTGGGGCTCAACACGGACACCGCCTCCGAGGCCTGGCCCTGCGCCAGCCGCGCGAAGCCTTCCAGCTCCGCGGTCTCTTCCGGCTTGCCGGCCTTCAGCGCCGTCAGGAGCGCCGCCGCCAAGTCGCGCCCCCTCCCCGGGTCGCCGCTCTCCTGCGCCAGGATGATCGCCTGCCTGGCGAGACGCCCTTCCAGGTCGGCCCGCCAGGCCTTCTCCTTCTCGCTGGCGTTCAGCTCGGCGAGGCTGGCCGCCGCCCCCGCGTACGCCGCGCGGGCTTCGGCCAGACGGCCCGACCAGCAGGCGATCTCGACCGCGTCCAGTTGCCCGACCACCAGATACTCACGCCAGCGCGCATTGCTGGGGTCCAGAGCCGACAGGGTATGGATGCGGCGCAGGTTAGCCTCCGACCGCGCGCGGGCCTGCGCCAGGCGCCCCAGATCCACTTCTAGCCGCGCCAGCGCCAGCTGCATCGTCACGTCCCTAGCCGCCAGGCGCTTGTCGGCCGGATCGGCCGCCGCCGCCCGCGCCAGCAGGTTGGCGGCTCGCTCACGCTCGACGAAGGCCTCGCGAGGCCGGCCCAGGCGCAGCAGGGAGTCGGCCGCCCAGGCCTGGCTGTTGGTCGCGTCGGCGATGCGGGTCTTGTCGTTTGGCGCCCGGGCCAGTTCCGCGCCGAACACCTCCAAGGCGCCCCGGAAGGCCGCCAGGGCTTCCTCGGGCCGCCCCCGTTCGAACAGCAGCGTGCCGAGATTGCTGCGGGCGTAACCGACCTCGACCCGCCATTCCGCGCGGTTGGAGTCCAGCTTGACCAGCCGCTGGGCCAGTTCGTCGTAGTGCTTGAGGCCTTGTTCGGCCTTCGCGAGGTCGCCGCGCCGCCACTGCACGTAGGCCAGCCAGAAGACGTTCTGGGCCTCGTCGAAGATGCGGTCGCCGTTCTTGGGATCGCGCGCCGCCAGGACGTGGGTGGTCGCCGCCGCCTGACCGAAGGCGTCCTGCGCGCCGACCAGGTCGCCGCGCTGCTCGCGGATCGTGCCCAGCAGGGTCTGGGCCTTGGCGCGCTGGGCCAGGGCCTTGTCGTCGAGCCGATCCGTGCGCGACTTGCCGTAGTAGGTCAGCACCCTGGCGCTGACCCCGTCCAGCAGGTCGAGGCGACCGACGGGCTCCAGCTGCTGGCGCAGGTCGCCCAGCATGTAGGCCACCAGGGCCTCGGTCTCGTCACGCTGCTCGCGGGCGATCTGGCGCGACTTCAGCGTCACTACGGTCATGGCCCCCATGCCCACGGTCACGGCCATCGCCACGGTGGTGAACGCCGCCATCACCCGCAGCCGGCGACGGGCGTCCCGCTGCACCAGCCGGTCGAGGCTGACACCCAGCAGGCGGGCGGCGATCTTCAGCCGCGCCAGGCGCTTGCCGTCGGCGTCGGGGCGCAGATCCACGGCCAGGGGCTCGACGCCTTCCGGCAGGGCCGCGCGCAGCGACGGCGGCAGGATTTCGGCCAGCGCGGTCGTGGGCGGCGTATCGGGCGTGATCACGCAGAGGATTCGTTCGGGGCCTCCGCCCGTCAGGAAGTAGGCCACCTCTTGGTCCACCCACCGCGAGGCGGCGGAGGCGGACGAGCACAACACGATCAGGGCGTCGGACAGGTCCAGCGCATCGCGAATGGCCTGGTTGAGGTTGGCCGAGGCGCTCAGTTCGTCACGATCGCGGAATATGGGGCGCAAGGACCGGTCGGCGCTCGCCAGGGCGCGCGGCGCGCGATAGGTCTCAAGCGCCCGATGCAGCCACCCGGCGGCTTTGCGGTCGCGGTGACTATAGCTGATAAAGGCCTTGTACCGCTGTCGGCTGTTCATGCGTCGCCCCACTCGACGGCAGGAGCGTAACCGATGACCGTGATTCCATCATCGCCCCCGCGCGCCGTCAGCCATACGATGTTCGAGCAACCGCCCAAAGACTATCGCGCCAACAAGATCTTCCGGCACATGTCGCGTGAGGAGATCGAGGCGCTGGCGCCGTTGATCGAGCATCGGTCCTACGGCAAGGGCGAGATGATCCTGCAACGCCGCGACCAGGACGGCGGCGTCTATCTGCTGCTGGACGGCGTGCTGCTGGCCAATCAGTACGCCAAGTCGGGGCGCGAGGTCGGCTACCGCCGGATCACGCCGGGCGGCTATTTCGGCGAGATTTCGGCCATCGACGGCCTGCCCCGCTCGGCCAATATCGTCGCGATCGAGGATTCCCGGCTCGCCCGCCTGCCCCAGAGCCTGGTCCGACGCCTGTTCGAGGACTCGCCGCGCTTCATGCGGGCGCTGCTGGAGGACATGGCCGGACTGACCCGTTCGCTGACGGACCGCTTGTTCGAATTGACCGCCGTCTCGGTGGCCTGCCGCGTCGATATCGAGATTCTGCGCCTCGCCACGGCCAATAGCGAGGACGGCCAGACCGGCGTCATCCACCCTTGCCCTACCCACGCCGAGCTCGCCGCCCTGCTGGGCAGCCAGCGCGAGCCGGTCACCCGCGAGCTCAATCGCCTGGCCAGCCTGGAAATCGTCCGCCAGACCGGCCGCACGCTATACGTCCTCGACCTGCCTGCCCTGGCCGCCGAGATCGAGCGGATCGGCGGCGAGGTCTAGCGCCCGGCGCCTCAACGTCTCAGGGCGAAGCCCACATACACCGTGCGCGGCGCCGAGAAACTAGTCACGCCATCCGCCGTCTGACCGACGGCCAGATCGGCGTTCAGGGCATTGTCAGCGGCCAGATAAACCTCGGTGCTCGGCGACAGCATCCAGCCGGCGCGCAGGTCCAGACTGGTCCCGGCCTTCAGCGCCCGCTGGTTCAGATCGTCCTCGAACCGCTTGCTCTCGTAGCGCAGGTCGGCGTCGAACCGGAGGCGCTCCAGCGGCCGCCAGCGCGCGCCGGCGGTGACGGTCAGGGCCGCCGCCTGGGCGGGACGCTTGCCGGTCAACTGGACGGCCGCCGCGCCGCCGTCGACACGGGCATGGGTCGCCGAGAAGGCCGCGCGCACGGTCCAGGCGGGCGACAGGTCGGCGGCGACGTCGCCCTCCAGGCCATAGGCGTTGATCTGTCCGGCGTTCCGGCGCTGGCGCAGCACGCCGCCGGCCGGGATGAAGCCGGCGACCGGAAAGGTCCCCGGACCGATGCCGATCGTGACGTTGGTGATCGGGTCCCGGACCTGATTGTAGAAGACGCCGAGGTTCCACGTCGCGACGCCGTCACCCGAAATGCCGGTCTCGACGCCATAGAGGGTCTCGGGCTTCAGGGCGGCGTTGGCCTCGGTGACGTCGTTGCCGACGCGGAACGGGCGGTGCAGCTCATTGAGCGTCGGCGGCCGGAAGCCTGCATAGGCCGCCACCCGCACCCAGGTCTCGCCCGACAGCCGCTGGCGAACGCCGATGCGGCCCGTCGGCGTCGCGCCCGAGGCGTTGGCTGGAGGAGCGTCCAGAGTCAGGGCGCCGGTGGCCGCGTCCCGCTCGCGCCGGACACCGTCATAAGACCGCCAGCCGTCCAGCCGCGCCCCGGCGACCAGGGAGAAGTCCGGTCGGTTCCAGGCGGTCTCGGCATAGACCCCGCCCACCAGGGTCCGGCCGCCGGCCGTGCGCTGGCGGGTGAAGGCGCCGGCCATGTAGCGAAAGAGCTCGTGGGTCTTGCCCTCGGTCATGCGAGCGTCGCCGCCCAGTTCCCACGTCCACTCCCCCAGCGCGCCCTGCCAGGCGGCGTTGAGGCCGTAGCCGCTGGCCGGGGTCGAATATTGGTCGTTGGCGGGGGTCGCGCCGACGCGACCGGCGGCGACGGCGGCGGAGGTGTTTTCGAGATCGCTCCTGCGGAGCCAGGCCTGCACGCTCCAGGCGTCGCCCGCCACGGTCGCGGCCAGCGAAGCGCCGGTGGCGTTCGATCGAGCGCCGACGAGACCGGCGTCTCGCGTCTCCTGGTAAGCGCCGGCGCGGATCGCCCAGCGCACCTCGCCGAGGTCGCCCTGGACCCGGGCGGCGACCGAGCCGTCCTCCAAGGTGGTCGGCGTATCGGCCGCGCCCGCCGCCGAGCCTCTGACCGGCCGATAACCGTCGGTGCGCGAGCCGCTGGCGGTCAGCAGCAGGTGGTCGGTCCCGAAGGTCCCGGCCGCGCGCCAGCCGTCGCGCTCGCGGACCTCGGCCGTGAAGCTGGTCAGGCCGCCGCCGGCCGCCCGTTCGCGCAGGGCCACGACGCCGGTCAGGGCCCCGGCGCCATAGGGACCCGCCCCGGCGCCGCGCACGACGGTGGCGCCCGAGAGGCCTTCGCCCGGCAGCGACGTCCATATCACCCAGCCGCCGAAAGGATCGTTCTGCGGCGCGCCGTCCAGGGTCACCAGCGCCCGGCCCGCGCCCGAGGGGGCGATGGCGCGCAGCGAAAGCCCCTGGATGGTCGGGTTGGCCGCGTCGCTGCCTGTGCGGCGGAACAGCGAGACCCCGGGCGTGGTCTTCAGCGCATCGTCCAGCCGCGCCTGGGCGCCCAGTTCGGCGGCGTCATAGTAGGCGGTGGAGAAGGCCTGCCGACCGGCCAGCGGGAGCAGCCGCGGCGCCTCGACGACGACCGTGGAAACCGAGGGCGGCGGGGCGTCTAGCGGCACGGACGAACTCAACTTTGGGAAAGGCTATGCTTAGCCCAAAGTCGCAAGATCACGCTATCGTTCCCAGCCGCCGCCCAGAGCCAGGAACAGATTGACCTGGTCGGCGGCCACCTGACTGTCGGCCTCCGCCAGAGCCGCCTCCGACTGGGCCAGGGCGCGCTGGGCGTCGAGGCCGGCCAGGTACGGGCTGCGGCCGGCGCGGTAGAGGGTCTGGGCCTGGGTCTCGGCCAGAACGGCCTGGTCGCGAGCCGCCTTCAGAGCGGCTTGGCGCCGCAGGTCGTGGGCGTAGGCGTCGAGGCTGGTCTCGGTCTCGCGCAGCGCGGTCAGAACCACCCCGTCGAACCGGGCCAACGCGCCGTCGGCGCCGGCTTCGGCCTGGCGGATACGGGCCCGCTCGGCCTCGCCCGGCAAGGTCCAGGTGATCAGCGAGGTCAGGCCCCAGCGGTTGGCCGGCGCCTGGCCGATGTCGGCCAGGAGGCCCGTCGAGCCCGCGCCGAGGCCCAAGGTGACGTTCGGATAGAGCGCGGCCGTGGCGACGCCGATCCTGGCCGTGGCGCCGGCCAAGGTCCGCTCGGCCTGACGCACGTCGGGCCGGCGCTTCAGCAGGGCCGCGCCGTCGCCGACCGGGATCGCCTGGGCCAGAATCGGCGGGTGGACACAAGCCTCGACCGCCTTGGGAAACTCGGCCGGCGGCTTTCCGGTCAGGGTCGCCAGCCTGTAGAGCGCCGCGCGTCGCCGGCTCTGGTAGGTCGGCGGGCTAGCGCGGGAGAGATCCAGCTGGGCCTGGGCGCGGGACACGTCGACGGCCGTGCCCCTGCCCGCCCTCACCAGCTTGCGGGTGACGTCCAGGCCGCGCGACTGCAGGTCGACGGTGTGCTGAGCGACGGCCAGTTCGTGGCCGTTGGCGCAGGCCTCGACATAGGCGCGGGCGACGTCGGCGGCGACGCTGACGCGAGCCAGGTCAAGGGCGGCCTGGCTGGCCTCGGCGTCGGCATGGGCGGCCTCGGCGGCGCGCTTGATCCGGCCCACCAGGTCGACCTGGTAGGAGACCTTCACCCCGACATCCGCCAGGTTCTCGACCGGCAGCTGCTTGGTCAGGAGGTACTGCTCGCCGGACTCCCGCGAATGCATGGCGGCCGCCGAGGCGCCGAGCTTGAAGCCGCCCGCGTCGTCGGCCTCACCGGCGATGGCCTGGGACCGCGCCAGGTTGGCGGCGGCGACGCGCAGGTCGGTGTTGGCCCTCAAGGCCTCCTCGACCAGGCCGTTCAGCACCGGGTCGTCATAGAGCTTCCACCAGCCGGCTGGGACAGGGTCCTGGCTGACCGCCCTCGAGGCCGCGCCCAGGAACGGCCTCTGCGCCGTCGAGGCGTTGATCTTGGCCTCAGCGGGCAGCTTGTAGTTCGGCCCGACCGCCGTGCAAGCGGCCAGGGCCAGCAGCGAACCGACGAGCGCCAGCGCCTTCAGCGGGCTCATCGGCCGGCTCCCACCACCGCGACCGTGGCGGTGCGGCCGGCGATCAGGCGCAGGTCGCGCGGCGTCTGGTCCAGGGCCACGCGCACCGGCACCCGCTGGGCCAGGCGCACCCAGCTGAAGGTGGGGTTGACGTTGGGCAGCAGGTTGCCGCTGGCGGCGCGGTCGCGATCCTCGATGCCGGCGGCGATCGACTGGATGTGGCCTTTCAGCGGTCGGTCGTCCCCCATCACCTTGACGGTCACCGGCTGGCCGATGCGCAAGGACGACAGCTTGGTCTCCTCGAAATAGCCCTCGACCCGGAACGAGCGGGAGTCGATCAGCGCCAGGACCGGCTTGCCGGCGGTGACGTAGTCGCCTGTGCGCAGGGTGAGGTCCGAGAGGAAGCCGTCGGTCGGGGCGGACACCACCGTGCGTTCCAGGTTCAGCGCCGCGACGTCGCGGGCCGCCAGGGCCTGGGACAGGGCCGCCTGGCTCTGCTCGACCTTGGACAGGCTCTGCTCGGTGACTTCGCCGGCGACCAGTTCGCCGAGGGTTCGGTTGCGCGCTAGTTCGCGGCGGGCCTGGGCCAGGGTCACACGCTGAGCCTCGACGGCGGCGTCGGCCTGGCGCAGGGCCAGGGCATAGCGATCGCGGTCGACATAGAACAGCGGCTGGCCAGCCTTGACCGTCTGGTCGTTGACGGCGTCGACGCGGGTGACTAGGCCCGAGACGTCGGGAGCTACCTGCACGACATCGGCCCGGACGCGGCCGTCGCGGGTCCAGGGATCAACCTGGTAGTGGGTCCATAGCGCCTTACCGCCGACCAGGGCGGCGATGACGACAACGCCGGTGACGGCGGCGCGGGCTGTGGTCGGTAGAACGGTCTTCAACGGAGGCATGCGGTCCGAACTTCAGAATTTCAGGGGCGAAGGGACCGCCACGACGACGGCCCAGAGGATGACGAACAGGGCGGTGTCGAACAGCGCCGGGTGCCAGACCAAGCGATAGGCCCCGACCTTCGACAGCACGCGACGCAGCACGAACGACGCGGCCAGCGCGATCACGGCCGAGACCAGGACGGAGGACAGGAAGACCCCGTCGATAGCGAACTCGCCGATCATCGGGCGATCTCCGGAACGAAGGCGGGAGCCTCCGGGAACAGGTTGCGGCGAAGGCCAACCAGGCCGGCCACGCCCTGCACCGCCGAGGCGGCCGGGACGCTCAACAGGCCACGCAGAGCCGCGTCGAGGCGGACCAGCAGGTCATCGTTGGGCTTCCGGACGGCTCCGGCCGCCAGGGCCGCGAAATAGTCGCCGACGCCGTCAAGCGCGGCGTCCAGCCGGTCCTTGCCCTCTGGCGGCAGGTCCGGCCGGGCGGTCTGGACGGCGACCAGGTTCATGCCAACCCGCAGGTCGCGCAGGGCGTCGACGCCGACGAAGTCGTGGCGCCGGCCGGCGTCGGCCAGCTTGGGGGTCAGTATGCCCAGGCGGTCGACCAGGATGGCGGCGAAGGCGGCCGGTTCCGGCGCCTGGCGGGCGCGAGCCAGGCGGGCCAGGCCCCTCCAGGTGCGGACCAGCAGGCGCCGGGCGCTGGCGTCCACGCCCATCGAGCGCAGACCGGCCGTGACGATGATCGCGAACAGCAGACCGACGAACTGGCCCAGATTGCCGTTCAGGAAGCTCGCGAAGTCGGCGCTGAACGTCTCCTGCAGGGCCAGGGCGTTGAAGAAACCCATCAACACGGCCAGGGCCGCGCCAGCCCGGCGCGGGTCGGGGATGTAGAGGCCCAGGAACAGCAGCGGCGGGGCCATGGTCAGGACCAGCAGCGGAAAGCCGTCGATCGCGGGCAAGATGGCGAACATGTAGATCGCCGACAGCGGCAGGGAGAGCAGGGTGTAGACGCCGAAGCTCTTGATGGCCGGAACCGGATCGTCCATCGCCGCGAAGAAGCAGCAGAACACGGCCGCCATGACCGGGGCGGCGGCGCCGTCGCCCCAGCCGGCCAGGATCCAGGTCGCGCAGGAGAGCAGGATGGCGATCGCCGCCGCCCCGCCCGACAGCAGGGCCAGCGGCAGGTCGGCGTGCATCGCGCGTTGAGCCTTGACGCGGGTCGAGGCTTCCAGGCCCGGCGACAGCGGCGCATCGGGATCCTCTAGGCGCGCCATCAGGGCGTGGCCCTCGGCCAGCGCCCGAACGGTCGCGGACAGGCGCGCCAGCAGGCTCTCGATCAGCAGGGCCGACCACGCCGAGCCGCGGCGGTGGGCGGCCAGCCTGTCCAGGCGCTCGATCAGGTCAAGGCCCCGGTCGCGGGGCGAGCCGGCCTCGATCCAGGCCGTGACGGCGTTCAGGGCGGCGCGAACGCGGTCGTCGCGAACCTCGCGCAGGGCCTCCATTCGGTCGGCCAGGCCCGACAGCAGCGGGATCAGCAGCAGCATGCGCTCGTGCAGAGCGCTGACGACGCCGGAGGTCTCGCGCAGGCGCGAGGTGTCGAACGGCAGGTGGACGGCCAGCATCTGGATCTCGCTGGCGGCGGCCGCCAGGTGGCGGCGATCGCGGGCGATGGCCTCGCCGTTCTCGCCGTGCAGCACGTCCAGCGCCCAGTGGTCGGCCTCGCCCAGCCAGGTGGAGAGGCGTTGCTTCAGCACCGTTCCGACCGGACGCGGAAAGACCAGGCTATGAACCAGGGTGGCGCAGAGAATGCCCAGGCCGATCTCGATCACCCGCGAGACGGCGACGTCGAAGATCGCGCCGGGCTGGTTGACGCTGGGAAAGCCGATGATCGCGGCCGTGTAGCCGGACAGCATCAGGAGGTAGCTGCGCGGGGTGCGGTCCAGCAGCGAGATGGTCAGGCAACCGCCGACCCACAGGGCAAGGGCCAGGCACAGCAGCACCGGCGCGTTGACGAGATTGGGCACGAGGGCGACGGCGGCGGCCGCGCCGAGCACGGTGCCCAGCACGCGGTAAACCGCCTTGGAGCGCACGGCCCCGGCCAGCGGCTGGCTGACGATATAGGCCGTGGTCATCGCCCAATAGGGACGGGGCAGACCCAGGGCGAAGCCGATATAGAGGGCCAGCATCGCCCCCGCGAAGCTGTTCGCCGAGAACAGCAGCGTATGCCGATCGAACTTGGGGAACATGGTGGAAGCGCTCTACGCCCCCTGCCCGGCAGCCGCGTTCAAGGCGGCCTCGAACGCGCTGAAGGTCCGTACGGCGGCGGCGAGATCCGCGTCGCTGACGTCGGCCAGCAGCTGAGCCCGCACCACCTGCACGGCATCCTCGACCACCGCGGCCAGCGCCTGGCCGTCGGTCGTCAGGTGCAGGGTCTTGGCGCGCTTGTCGGAAGGATCGTCGCGGCGCTCGACCAGACCCGCCTGGCTCAACTGATCGAGAATCCGGACCAAGGACGGCCCCTCCACCCCGATCTCCTCGGCCAGCATGCCCTGGCGCATGCCGCCGCCCGCGCGGGCGATGTGCAGCACCGGCATGGCTTTGGCGTCCGAGATGCCGTGGGCGGCCAGGGCGCGGTTGACCTCGCGCCGATAGACCCGCGCCAGGCGCAGCAGACCCTGGGCGAAGGCGCGTTCATCGAGGGTGCGAATGGCGATCATGGAACGAAGGTCAATTAAATAGGTAGCTTCCTATCTAAATTAGATAGCATCCTACCTATCTCATCGCAAGAGCGCCGCAGGGGAATTCCGGGAAGCCGTCGCGAGGTGGGCTCAGAGGGGCGGCGGGCCCTCCCGCCAGCGCGGCCAGTCGGCGACGATGTGGTCCACAATGCGCGACCCGACCGCGCCGATATTGGCGACGGTCTCGGCGAAGCCGCCGGCTGTTTGCCCCGGCGCCGGGTCGAGGTGCTGCAGGGTTGTTTCCCCCGGCGCGCCCTGGTCGAAGTTGACCGCCCCGCGCAGGCTCAAGATGCGCCCTGTTCCCCATTGGCGCTTGATCACCAGGGCCAGGGCGGCGGCCTCCATCTCGGTGATCACATAGTCGTCGGCGCCGTAGAGCTTGGCGATGGACTGGGCTTCCTTCGACAGGCCCGGGCCATGGAAGAAGGTGTCGCCGGTCATGTGCGTGCCGACCATGACCGAGGGCGCCGCGCGCGCCCGGGCGTCGGCATAGCGCATGCGGTAGCGGCGGGCGTCGTCGCTGTCCTGCATGGGAGCGCCCTTGGACCAGCGCACGGCCCAGCCGACCAGGGTCGGGTCGAGTTGGAAGCGGCGGTACTCTTCGTAGCCGGCCCGCGGCATGAAGGTCGGCGCGCCGGCCGTGTTCTCCGCCGGCGCCCAGCGATGGCCGAGGTCATAGTCGACCAGCCAGGTCGCCCAGGAAACGTCGCCGATCGTCCCGCGCGAAGGCGGCGTCCCGCCGACGCCGCTGAGAACGAAATAGGCCTGCGAGAAGTCATAGGCCGGATCCAGCAGGATGGCCTGCATCGAGGCCGACGCATTGACCTTGCCCATGCCCAGGGTCGAGCCGCAGACCCCGTCGGGGTTGCAGTAGACGGGCTTCAGAGCGCCCTTGACGATCTTGGGCGCGCTCTGGCGCCAATAGCGCTCGTACCAGGGCTGGAACTCGCCGGCGCGGTCGCCGGTGTTCTCGCCGATCTCGAACATGGCGGCGACGAAGACCTTGACCTTGATCGGGGCGGTGGCGGGGGTGGGAACTTGCGCCTTGGCGCCGCCCGCGAGGGCAAGCGCGGCGAGAACGGCGGCCAGCAGTCTCACGCGTTCGCTCCGGCGATCTGGACGTCCTGTCGGGCGGTGTCAGTCATGGCTCGACGCTATCGATGCATCGTCCGGATGCGTCAACGCCCACGACGACGGGACGGCGGAGTTCCAGTCGCGAGGGCAGGCCCTGCCTGTTCTCTGCGCGATTTCGAGGCTGTGCGGCGCGCCTCCCTCCCCCGTCCGGCGAGAGAGGCGCGACGCGACGTTCCTAGGCCAGCGCCTTCTTGTACAGCGCCAGCAGGTTGGCCCAGGCCGTCTCGGCGGCGGCCTCGTTGTAGACTTGGCTGCCCTTGACGGTCCAACCGTGGGCGGCGCCGGCGAAGACCTCGACCTGGGCCGGCCGCTTGGCGGCCTCGAAGGCGGCCTTCAGCTTGTCCTTGGCGGTGGGGTCCTGCTTGTCGTCGTTGTCGGCGATCTCGATCAGGTAGCTGGCGTGGGTCTTGGGGATCAGCAGGTGCGGGCTGTCCTCCTTGTCCGTGACCAGACCGCCGCCGTGGAAGCTGGCGACCGCGCCGATCCTGGCCGGGACTGCGGCGGCCGTGCGGAACGACAGCGGACCGCCCATGCAGTAGCCCTGCACGCCGGCCTTCTTGGCCTTGTCGGTCTTCGACTGGGCGTCGAGGAAGGCGATGTAGGCCGCCGCGTCCTTGAACGTGCCTTCCGTGGTCACCGAGGCGCGCAGCGGCGTCAGCTTGGCGCGATCGTCGGGGTTGGCGAAGTTGAACGTCCCCTCGACCACCGGCGCCTTCTTGACGCGGTAATAGAGGTTAGGGACCAGCACCACATAGCCGGCCGCGGCCAGGCGGCGGCCCATGTCGCGGAACACCGGCCGCAAGCTCATGACGTCGGGCCACAGCAGCACCGCCGGGTACTTGCCCTTGGCCTTCGGATAGAACAGCGCCGCGTCCGCCACGCCGTCGGGCGTCTTCACCTCGACGTCCTTCTCCTCGACCGTGTCGTCGGCGCGGGCGACCGTGGCGACGCCGGTGGCCGCGACTGTCAGCAGGCCGAAGGCGCGGCGCGAAAGGCGGGGGTCGTGAACGAGGCCTGGGTGGATGTCGTCATCGCACATGGCGGTCTCCTCCGAATGATGGGAGCGGCACGCTATAACCGCGTTATCCCGCCGCATACCCTCTTTCCAAGGCGCCCCGCGGGTCGCCTTGCTGGCCCTCTTTAGGCGCCCAACTGATAGGTCGCCTTGCCGGGCAGCAGCAGGTCCTGCTTCCTGCCGTCGCACAGGGCGTAGCTGAAGCCGCTCTGGATCGCCCAGGCCCCGACCTCGCCCTTCTTGTTGACGGCCAGGAAGCCGACCTGGAAGGCCTTGGCGTTCGGCTTCTTCTTGAGGATGCGCTCGACGGCCTCGCGGCAGGCGGCCTCGGGCGAACGGCCCTGGCGCATCAGTTCCACGACCAGGAAGCTGCCGACATTGCGGATCACCTCCTCGCCGACCCCGGTCGAGGTGGCGCCGCCGACCTCGTTGTCGACATAGAGGCCCGCGCCGATGATCGGACTGTCCCCGACCCGGCCGCGCATCTTCCAGGCCATGCCGCTGGTGGTGCAGGCGCCGGCGATGTTTCCCTTGGCGTCGATGGCCAGCATGCCGATGGTGTCGTGGTTATTGGCCCCGCCCGGCGTGCCCAGCTGGCCGGAAGTCTTGCCGTAGTCGCCGACCTCGCTGTTGGCCGTGGGCTGGTACTTGGCGTCCTTCTTCCAAGCTTCCCAGGCGATCCTGGATTCCGGGGTCAGCAGTTCCTCGCGCGGGAAGCCTTGCTCCAGCGCGAACTGCAGGGCGCCGGCTCCGACCAGCATCACGTGCGGGGTCTTCTCCATGACCTTTCGCGCGACCGAGATCGGGTGGGCGATGTGCTCCAGGGCCGCGACCGCGCCGCAGTTGCCCAGCTCGTCCATGATGCAGGCGTCCAGCGAGACGTGGCCGTCGCGGTCGGGATAACCGGCGCGGCCGACGCTGTGGTTCTTCAGGTCCTGCTCGGGCACGCGCGCGCCGGCCTCGACGGCGTCCAGCGCCCGGCCGCCCCTGGACAGCACCGCCCAGGCGGCCTGGTTGGCGGCGACCCCGAAGTCCCAGGTGGAGATGACGCAAGGGCCGTCCAGCTTGACGCCGCCCTCCGCGGCGGACGCCTTCGCGCCCAGCATCGCCGATCCGACCAGGGAGGCGCCGATCAGGCCTCTACGATTCATCATGCTCGTGTGCTCCAACAAGATCGCGCGAATCCCTAGCACGACCTGGAGCAGGACCATGACCGCCACCCGCATTCTTCTGGAAGTCTGCGTCGACACGCCCGCCGGACTGGCGGCGGCGATCGCCGGCGGCGCGGATCGGATCGAACTTTGCGCGGCCCTGGCGCTGCAGGGTCTGACCCCCGCCCCCGGCCTGATGGCCCAGGCGGCCAGCGCGCCGATCCCGATCTATCCGATGATCCGTCCCCGGAATGGCGACTTCTGCTATGACGCCGGCGACCTGGATCACATGCGGCGGGACATCGACGCGGTGCGCGAATATGGCCTCGCCGGCGTGGTCATTGGGGCCAACCTCCCTGACGGCCAGCTGGATCTGGACGTGCTGGAAATGCTGGTCGAGCATAGCCAGGGGCTGGGCCTAAGCCTGCACCGCGCGTTCGACCTCGTTCCCGAACAGTCCGTGGCCCTGGAGGCGGCGATCGCCCTGGGCTTCGAGCGGGTGCTGACCTCGGGCGGCGCCCTGACGGCGCAAGCGGGCGCGGAGCGGATCGCCGAGCTAGTCCAGCAGGCCGACGGCCGGATCGGCATCCTGGCCGGGGCTGGCGTGCGGCCATCGAACGTGGCCGAACTGGTGAGGCGGACCGGCGTGCGCGAGGTGCACGGCTCGTTCAGCGGTCAGATCCCCGGCGCGGCGCCAGGCTCCAAGCTCGGCGAGATGGGTTTCGTGCCGCCGGAGCTGCGGGACACGGATGAGGCGGCCGTCGCGGAAGCGGCGCGGATTCTCCGCGACCTCTGAAACAGATGGCGAGCGCCGCGCTTGGTCCTCATCCTGAGCTTGTCGCAGGTCGAGGGTTCGGCCCCTTAGCCCTCGATGATATGCGGGATGAACCGCGAGCGGTCCCGCGTCACCCGGCCGCGGTCCTCGCGCACGCCGATCCCGGCCGGCTGGTCGCCGATGACCCATGAACCCACCACGGGATAGTTCACGCCGAACTTGGGCGGGGCTTTAAGTTCCTGGCGGATCCAGCCTTCCTCGCCATAGCCTTGGTCGAGCACCCGGCCCCTGCGGCCGTCCTTCCAGAGCTCGACATTGGCGCCCTCGCGGCTGAACAAAGGCTTGCGGGCGTAGCTGTTGCCCAACCGCTCGACCTTGGGATCGTCATCGAAATAGGTCTCGAGCAGGTTCGGGTGGCCCGGATGGCGCTCCCACAACAGCGGCAGCAGCGCCTTGTTCGACAGCACCGCCTTCCACGGCGGCTCCAGGAACAGGGTCTTGGAGCCGGCGATGTTAGCCGCGTACGGCTCGCGCAGCATGTCCTCCCAGGGGTACAGCTTGAACATCGCGCCGACGATGTAGTTGTCCTGGTCGACGAAGCGGCCGTCAGCGTCCAAGCCGATGGCCGTCATCGGCACGAACTTCGGCTCCAGGCCCGCCAGCCGGGCCATGTCCTCCAGGAACCGCACGGTCTGGCGGTCCTCGACGAAGTCGGGATCGCTGGCGAAGTGGACGAAGCCGCCGTTCGGGAAGATCGCCTTGAAACGCTCGGCCAGTTGGTCGTGCAGGCTGTTGAACTGGTCTGTGCTCTCCGGCAGCAGGCCTTGCTGGATCAGGTCCTCCAGCCACAGCCACTGGAACACGCCGGCCTCATAGATGCTGGTCGGGGTGTCGGCGTTGTACTCGTAGAGCTTGGGCGGCCCGGCCCCGTCGTAGAAGAAGTCGAAGCGGCCGTAGAGCGACGGATCGCGCCCCGCCCACGAGGCGGCGACCAGGTCGCGAGACGCTTCCGGTATCTGCAGACGCGCCATCAGGGCGTCGCTCTTCACCGCGTCGTCGACCAGATCCAGACACAGCTTGTGCAGCGCCTCGGTCGCGGGCTCCAGATGGCCCTCGACCTCCTCCAGCGTAAAGGCGTAGGCGGCCCGTTCGTCCCAGTAGCGACGACCGTCCGCGTGATGCCAGGTGAAGCCGACCGCCTCGGCCTTGGACTTCCAGTCCGGTCGAGGCGTCAGGGTGAGACGGCGCATCAGGCGTCCGAGCCGTCCTTGTTGGCTTTCACCTTGTCCTCGATGGCCAGCATCGGAGCGGGCAGAGCCTCGTCCTTCGGCGCCATCAGGCGGGCCAGCACGTCTTCGGCGCCGCCACTGCCCGGCAGGATGCCGGCGGCCGCCAGCTTGGCGTCCAGATCCGCGCCAGTCTTGCGGTCTTCCGACTCGCTGTGCAGGCGGAACTGCTCCTCGCGGACCGACTGACGCTCCTTGATGCGCTTGAGGCTGTCGGCGGCCGAGCCGACGACGCCGCTGGCCGACCCCGAGCGCGAGATCACCGCGGCCTGAGCCTTCTGGACGCTCTCGTTGACCTTCACGATCTCGATCTCGCGACGCAGCGCTTCGACCTTGGTGTCGGTCTGGGCGATGATCGTGCGCAGCTTTTCCTCGGCCGTGCGCAGCTCGGTCATCTGCGTGGCCTTCTGGCCCGCGTCCTTCTCGAGGTCGGCGATGCGCTGGGCAACTTCCAGGGCCAGGGCCTGGTCGCCCTTGTTCATCGCCGCGCGGGCCGAGGACTCGTACTTGCGCGACTGGTCGGTCAGCTGGGCGACCTCGGTCTCCAGCGAACGGCGGCGAGCGACCAGCTTGGCCAACTCGTCCCGGGCCTTGCCTTGGGCGTTGTCGGCGTCGCGGATTTCCTGGTCCAGGATCCTCAGCGCGTTGGCGTCCACGATGGTCTGCGCGCCGTCGTGCGCGGTCCCACGGAACAGGGCCGAGAGCTTGCTCCAGATCGACATCAGTAAGTCTCCAGGTCCGGTTCTTTAAGCGGCCGTCGCGCGGCTTTTTTCGAAGGTGTCGCGCAGATCGCTGGCGGCGGCGATGGCGTTGTCGGCCAGGGTGCGCAGCTCGATGATCAGCGTCTGCAGGGTGGTCTTGGACGAGATCTCGCCCATCAGCTCGTAATAGTCACGACCGTCGACACTGGTGATGCCGAAATTCGACAGTGGCACGATCTTCTGGGCCTTCAGCAGGAACTCGTTGAAGGCCGCGCGGTCGTTCTGCTCGTCGCAGGGCCACAACAGGGTCGATACGACCAGTTGCAGCTCGCCGCCGCTGACATAGATCGGCAGATCGCCGAACTCGTGCATCGTGACCTGAAGCACGGGCTCGACGCCCTCGACGACGGTGGCGGTCATCTCGCCTTCGCGCACGAGGGCGCTTTCCACCAGCGCGTCGCGCAAGTTGTGGATCGTCCAGGCGGTATCGATAACGGAGTCCATGTGTCTGACGCCCTTGGGGGGATGGGGGTTGGTTGCCAGGGTCGGGCCACGAACCGACTCGACGACGATCGCCTGCACGGCCGAAAGGATATCGGGCTTGCACGCCGCCGGCGCCCAGACCTCGATCTTCACGAAGCCGGCGTTCCGGCGGGCTTCGCGCCACGCTCGGGTTCTTTCAGCGGCCTGGGCGCTTCGGGTCGGTTTGGCAGGCATGCGTTACATGTACGCATAACATGTACGCTTGACAAGGCGTCGTTCGGCGCCATCCTGCGCGTTAAGTTCACCCCCGTGCGTGGCTCGCCACGCTCAGTGTGCTTGGGTCGGACCTTGTTCCTTGAACAAGGCCAGGGCAAGCGCGCCGTCGGGCAATTCGGCGTCGCTTGTCAGATAAGCGGCCCGAGCAGGTTTTTGAGGGCACGCGCACCGCGATGTTCGGAAAGCTTTTCGGCAACAAAGGCGGCGAGGCTAGGCCCGCCCTGCCCGTGATCCGCAATGTCACGATCGGCCGGACCGTGGTGCTGGATCCGCTGGCCTGGCGCCGGTTCGGAGCCGAGACCAAGTTCGCCCTCGACCGCGACACGCTGGAGATCACCGCCCAGGGCCTGATCCAGCTGAACGACGGCGCGTTCGTGCATCGCTTCTATACGGACGACGAGATCCTGTTCCAGGTCGTGTCGGACGACCGCGAGGGCCAGAAGGCCAACGACTTCACCGTCTTCGTCCCGTGGGCCAGCGAATATCCCGCCGACCGCGCCGACCGCGACCTCTGGACCCAGCGCCTGCGCGCCCGCGCGTTCCAGCCCGAGGGCCTGCCCGCCTATACCCGCCTGTGGTTCGGCGAAGAGGCCGCGGAGCAGGATCCGGTGACCCTATGGGAAGACGTCTATTACAACCGCGACGCCGATCGGCCCGACCGACGCCTCTTCCAGACCACCATGCTGTTCAACCGCGACCTCGCCGGCGGCGACGGGCGCGAGCTGCTTCTGGCCCTGACCTTGGAGCCCGAGGACAGCAAGGACATCAGCCACGAGACGATGATCGGCCTGCCGCTGTCGGTGGGTGAGTTCAGGGCCTAGGTAGGGGACAAACCCAGATGTTCGACTTCACCAGTTTCCAGGACGGCGCGACCGCGTTCCTGCTGGCCTTCGTCGTGGCCGGCCTGTTCACGATCGCCTTCAAGTACATCTACCAGTGGGTGACGCCCTACAACGAGAAGACCCTGATCCGGGCGGGCAACACCTCGGCGGCCATCGCCCTGGCCGGCGCGCTGATCGGTTACGCCCTGCCGCTGGCTTCGGCCCTGAGCCACACGGTCAGCCTGCCGGAGCTCGCCGCCTGGGCGACCTTGGCGGGGATTATCCAGATCGCCGCGTTCACCGGCGTGCGCCTGATCGCCCTGCCCGACGTCAAGGCGCGGATCGAGGCCAACGAGGTCTCGATCGGCATCTATCTGGCCGGCATCTCGATCGCGGTCGGCCTGTTGAACGCCGCCTGCATGACCTCTTGAGGACCTGAGCGATGACCCCGCGCAAACGCTCGAGCTCGCTGAAGCTGACCACCATGCTGGCCGGCGCCACGGCCCTGACCCTGTCCGGGTGCGACGATCCCGCCGGCCAGGCCAGCTGGGATCCCAACAAGGGCGAGCAGGTCGAGGCCTTCAGCTACAAGACCCTGGAAGAGTGCAAGGCGGCCAACGAGGTCTCCGACACCCAGTGCGACACCTCCTACGCCGCCGCCCAGAAGGACGACGCCAAGGACGCCCCGCGCTACGAGGCCCGCGCCTCGTGCGAGGAGGTCTACGGGGCCGGCAACTGCGTGCCGCGCAGCTACAACAACGGCGGCAACTTCTTCACGCCCCTGCTGGCCGGCTTCGTGATCGGCCGGATGCTGGACGGCGGCGGCTATCGCGGCACCGGCCTCTATCGCCAGGACGACCGCTATGGCGGCGGCTACTATTCGACCTGGGGGGGGCGCCTGGGCCGCGACTACAGCACCGGCCGGCAGGTCATCAGCCGCGAGAGCATCGACCCGCCCGACGCGATCCGCAACGCCCCGCCCAAGGTCCAGACCCGCACTTCCGTGGTCTCGCGCGGCGGCTTCGGCGGCGGTCGCAGCTACGCCCACAGCGGCAGCTATAAGGGCGGTTTCGGCGGCTAGATCGGACGGACGCGTTTTTGCAATTGACTCGCAACTAGACATCCCATTTAGTTGCGATGTGTTCGCAAGAACGCGTCGGGCCGCTCACCGAAATCGGTTCGCCACGGCGGGTGTCGGCCCCCTGCTTGGCGAGGAGATTTCCGGCGTGCGGCCCGACCCTTTCTCAGAGACCCACCTGAACCATTGCGGCCCTGTCGGCCTGGCCGACGGCGAGCGGATCCTGCTCTGGATGCTCCGCCAATGGGTCACCGCCCGCGTGCTGGGCGAAGAACCGGGTCAGCGGCTGTCGAAGAAGGCCGGAGCCCTGGTCTCGCCCCGCGTGGCGACCGCCTTCATCCTGATGATGAGCGCCATTGAAGGCCAGGTCCGCCGTCCGCTCTGCGTCTCCGCGCCTTGCTGCGAGGGCTATGCGGACGACGAACAGCGCCTGATCACCGCCTGCGGCGTCTGCCCCGCCTCGCCCGAGATCGCCGGCCGCCTGATCGAGGACCTGGTGATCACGCCCGAGAGCGTGACGGTGATGGCGCGGTTCCTGAACACGGCCCTGGCCAATGACGGCATGGCGCTGCCGATGCGGTTCGATGAGCCCGAGGTGGTGGTTTCGCACGCGCGGCGGCCGACGCTGCACTAGGCCCGAGACCAGCCCTCATCCACCAGCCGCCGCGCCAGCGCTTGGGCCGCCTGCACGACGTCACTCCAAGTCACGTCGAACCCGGCGTCGTCGCCGTAGTAAGGATCGGCCACGGCCCGCCCCCGATGCCCCTCGACCAGATCCAGCAACAGCCCGACCTCGGCGGTCGCATCGGACGGCGCGACCTGCAGCAGGCCGCGCAGGTTGTCGTGGTCCAGGGCGTAGATGTGGGTGAAGATCCGGAAGTCGTCAGGCTTCACCTGACGCGCCTTCAGGCCGCCAATGTCGACGCCGTTACGCCGCGCCACCGCGATGGCGCGCGGATCCGGCGGATCGCCCCTGTGCCAGCCGCCGGTGCCCGCGCTGTCGACCATGACCTCCAGGCCCAGCCGATCGGCTTCCGCCCGGAACGCGCCCTCGGCCAGGGGCGAGCGACAGATGTTGCCCATGCAGACGAACAGCACGCTGGCCTTGGCCATCAGGCTTCTCCCCAACCGCCGCCGCCCGGCGTCTCGATGACGATCGCGTCGCCCGCGCCGACCTCCACGAGATCGGTGGCGGCCATAGGCTGGACCGTTCCGTTGGCGCGCTCGACCCACGCCTTGCCGACCTGGCCCGCGCCCCCGCCCCGCAGGCCGAACGGCGGCACGCGGCGGCGATTGGACAGCAAGGTCGCGGTCATCGGCTCGCGGAAGCCGATCCTGCGCACGACGCCGTCGCCGCCGCGATGCGCGCCCGCCCCGCCCGAACCGCGCCGGATCGAGAACGCCTCGACCAGCACGGGATAGCGGGTCTCCAGCACCTCGGGATCGGTCAGGCGGCTGTTGGTCATGTGGGTCTGGACCGCGTCGGTCCCGGCGAAGTCCGGCCCGGCGCCCGAGCCGCCGCAGATGGTCTCGTAGTACTGGCGCCGCTCGTCGCCGAAGGTGAAGTTGTTCATCGTCCCCTGGGCCCCAGCCATCACGCCCAGCGCGCCATAAAGGGCGTCGACCACCACCTGGCTGGTCTCGACATTGCCGGCCACCACCGCCGCCGGATAGCGCGGCCGCAGCATCGAGCCCTCGGGAATGACAAGCTCGACCGGCCGCAGGCAGCCGTCGTTCATCGGGATCTCGTCGTCGACCAGAGTGCGGAAGACGTACAGCGCCGCCGCCCGGCAGATCGAGGCCGGGGCGTTGAAGTTGGTCGGGACCTGGTCGCTGGTGCCGGTGAAGTCCACGCGGGCGGTGCGGGCCTGGCGGTCGACCGTAATGGCCACGCGGACCACCGCCCCGTCGTCCAGTTCGTAGGCGAACGATCCGCCTTCCATCTTCGCCAGCACGCGACGGACGGCCTCTTCGGCATTGTCCTGGACGTGGGCCATATAGGCTTCGACGACGTCCTGGCCGAATTCGGAGACCATGGAGGTCAGGGCCTCGGCGCCGCGGGCGCAGGCGGCGATCTGAGCCTTGAGGTCGCCGATGTTCTGGTCGGGGTTGCGCGCCGGCCACTTGCCCGAGGCCAGCAGGGCGCGGGTCTCGGCTTCCAGGAACCGGCCGCCCTCGACCAGCAGGAAGTTCTCGATCAGGACGCCCTCTTCCTCGACCGTCTTGCTGGTCGGCGGCATCGAGCCCGGCGTGATGCCGCCGATGTCGCCCTGGTGCCCGCGCGCGGCGACGTAGAACAGCAGGGCTTGGCTTTCGTCGAACACGGGCATGACCACCGTCACGTCCGGCAGGTGGGTGCCGCCCTTGTAGGGGGCATTGAGCATGTAGGCGTCGCCCGGCCTCATGCCGCGGCCGTCGCCCTCGCGCGCCTCACGGATGGCCCGCACGCTGTCGCCCATCGAGCCCAGGTGCACCGGCATGTGCGGCGCGTTGGCGATCAGGTCGCCGTCGCGGCTGAACAGCGCGCAGGAGAAGTCCAGCCGCTCCTTGATATTGACCGAGTAGGCGGTGTTCTGGAGGGCGAAACCCATCTCCTCGGCCACGGCCATGAAGAGGTTGTTGAACACCTCCAGCATGACCGGGTCGGCCTCGGTCCCGATGGCCTTGCGGGCCGGCAGGGCGACGACGCGGTCGAGGATCAGGTTCAGGCGGGCGTCCACGGTCGCGCGCCAGCCGGGCTCGACGACCGTCGTGCCGGTGGCTTCGCGAATGATGGCCGGGCCGAGGATCTCGACGCCGACGGCCAGGGCCTCGCGGTCGAAGACCGGCGTCGTATGGCTCGCGCCCGCCATCCGGGTTTCGACCGTCGCCAGCGGCGTGGGTTCGCCCTTGGACGCGCCGGTCTCGAAATCCGGTTGCGCCCCGGCGTCCGAATGACCGATCGCCTCGACCGACAGAGTCTCGACCACCAGCGGCGTCGTCGGCGAGGTGAAGCCGAAGCGGCGTTGATGCAGCGCCTCGAAGTCCTCACGAACAGACGCCGCTTCGCCGAAGGATGTGACCAGCGGCGTGTCGGTCCCGGCGTACTTCACCCGCAGGCTGGCGACGGTCTCGACCGAGGCCATCGGCACGTCCTGGGCGCGCAAGGCCGCTTCCGCTTCCGCGGCCAGCACCTTCGCGCGATCGGCCAGGTCGCCCGCCTGGTCCAGCGGCCGCTCGACCGTCTCCTCGCGGATCAGGCGCAGGTCGGCCAGGCCCATGCCATAGGCGCTCAACACCCCGGCGAACGGGTGGATCATCACCTTGGTCATGCCCAGGGCGTCGGCCACCAGGCAGGCGTGCTGCCCGCCCGCCCCGCCGAAACAGGCCAGGACATAGCGGGTGACGTCGTAGCCGCGCTGGATCGAGATTTGCCGCACGGCCTTGGCCATGTTCTCGACGGCGATGGTGACGAAGCCTTCGGCCACGTCCTGCGGGGTCATGGCCTTGCCGGTCGCGGCTTCGATCTGGGCCGACACCGCCCTGAAGCCGGCCGCCACCGCATCGGCGTCCAGCGGCTGGTCGGCGTTGGGGCCGAACACCTTGGGGAAGAACTCCGGCCGCAGCTTGCCCAGCATGACGTTGCAGTCAGTGACCGTCAGCGGTCCGCCCCGACGATAGGCCGCCGGTCCAGGGACCGCGCCGGCCGAGGCCGGCCCCACCCGCAGCCGCGCGCCGTCGAAGCTGCAGATCGAGCCCCCGCCGGCCGCCACGGTATGGATGTTCATCATCGGCGCGCGCATCCGCACGCCGGCCACCACCGTCTCGAACGCCCGCTCGTACTGGCCGGCATAGTGGCAGACGTCGGTCGAGGTGCCGCCCATGTCGAAGCCTATGACACGATCAAAGCCGGCCTCGCCCGCCGTCCGCGCCATGCCGACCACGCCGCCGGCCGGGCCGGACAGGATGGCGTCCTTGCCCCGGAAGGCCCGCGCATCGGTCAGGCCGCCGTTCGACTGCATGAACAGCAGCCGGGTGTCACGACCCAGCGCATCGGCCACCTGGTCCACATAGCGGCGTAGGATCGGCGACAGATAGGCGTCGACCACGGTGGTGTCGCCGCGCCCGACCAGCTTCATCAGCGGGCTGACCTCGTGACTGACCGACACCTGGGTGAAGCCGATCCCGCGCGCGATCGCGGCGACCCGCGCCTCGTGGTCGGTGAAGCGGAAGCCGTGCAGCAGCACGATGGCGATGGCGCGGAAGCCTTCCTCGAAGGCCGCTTGCAGGCTCGCCCGCGCCGCGCCCTCGTCCAGCGGCCGCAGCGTCTGCCCCTCGACGCTCATCCGCTCGTCGATCTCGACGACGCGGTCGTACAGCGCTTCCGGCTTGACGATGTGGCGCTCGAACAGCTTGGGCCGCGCCTGGTATCCGATGCGCAGGGCGTCGGCGTGACCCGCCGTGATCGCCAGGACCGTCGGCTCGCCCTTGCGCTCGAGCAGGGCGTTGGTGGCGACGGTGGTGCCCATCTTCACCGCGTCGACGCCCGCGCCTTCCGGCAGCAGCGCCCGCACGCCCGCCACGGCGGCGTCGGCATAGTGCTCGGGATTCTCCGACAGCAGCTTGTGGGTCACCAGCGAACCGTCCGGCCGCCGCGCGACGATGTCGGTGAAGGTGCCGCCGCGGTCGATCCAGAATTCCCAGCCGCGAGCGGTCATCCACATCCCCAAAATCCGATCTTTCCGGCGAAGGCCGGGACCCAGGTTCAGCCTGAGCATCCGCCAATCCTGGCGACGCGGAGCCTTACGATCTGGGCCCCGGCCTTCGCCGGGAAGTCGGTTTAGGGGTTATTTGAGCACGCCCGTCAACTCCGCCACCTGCCAGAGACCCAGCAGCAGGAAGATCAGCGCCGCGCCCATCCGCACGTACTTCAGCGGCACGATCTTGGTCGCCGCCTCGCCCAGATAGACGGCAGGGACGTTGGCCAGCATCATGCCCAGGGTGGTGCCGGCGGCGACCCAGAAGATCGAGTGGAACTTGGCGCCCAGGGCGACGGTGGCGATCTGTGTCTTGTCGCCCATCTCGACCAGGAAGAAGGCGATGGCCGTGGTCACGAACACGCCGTAGCGGCCAGCGCTCGCCCCCTCCTCGTCATCGGCCTTGTCGGGGATCAGGGCCCACGCGGCCATGGCGATGAACGAGATGGCGATGGCCCACTTGAACCAGGCGCCGCTCAGGAAGTCCGACACCCAGTAGCCGGCGGTAGCGGCCAGGGCGTGGTTGGCCAGGGTGGCGACCAGGATGCCAAGAATGATCGGGACAGGCTTCTTGAACCGCGTGGCCAGGATGATGGCCAGCAATTGAGTCTTGTCGCCGATCTCGGCGATGGCCACGACCAGGGTCGAGACGAGCAGGGCTTCCACTGAAATAGTCCTCCGGGCCGGGCGCATGCCAATAGCGTCGACGTCCACCCGGCCCGGATGAAAATCGGCGCCATTGGTCTCGCCAAGGAAGCTCGAAATCGCTTCCCTTCCCCGCGCCATGCTCCCGAAGCAGCAAGTGTGTTGACGGCGGGGCCCGCTGATAGATGCGGGCGGCTACTCCCCAAAGGTGAGGCGCGTTTAGCCGCTCCGCCCCCCGCCGTCAACGCGTCAGGTCAACGTATCAGGCGACCGCGGCGGGCGCGTCGAACCTCAGAACATGGATCGCGACCCGCACCTTGCCCGTGATGAAGCTGCCGCCGACCGCGCTGATCAGCACCGGCGTGTCGGCGTAGTAGGCGGTCGGCCCGACCACGCCGATGTTGCTGGAATTCTTGGCCACGCCCAGCGAGCCGCCGAACTTGCTCGCATCGCCCGAGACGCCGCAGTTGTACGAGGCCGCCCCAGTCACCGCGACCGTGGTGCGGGTCGATACAGCCAGCACGATGGCGCGGTTGGGGATGGCGATGCCCGTCGCGGTCGAAGCGCCCGACAAGGTCACTTCCTGCTCCAGGATCTCCAGGCGGGTGTTGGCGAGGTTAGGCGTCTGGGCGGCGGTCGTGCCGCGGAACGTCGCCGACAGCGGCGTCCAGGCCGCGCCGTCGAAGGCGACCATCTGGTTCTCGTCCTTGACCCAGGCCAGTACGCCCTCGGCGGGCGCGAGGGGTTCCCAGGCACCGGCCTCGAAGCGCATCAGAACGCCGGAGGGCTGGCTCGCCCAGGCCGCGCCCGTGGCGCTGGCCGGCAGGATCCAGACGCCGCCAGCGACCGGACTGGCTGGCTCGGCCGAAACCGATCGGCTCTCGACGGCCAACTGCACAAGGCCATCCAGCCGGGCCAGGCTCTCATTGATCGGGATGTGTTTCTGAGCCTGGGCGGCCACCACATAGGGCAGGCCCAGGCGAGGCGTGACGTCGCTGAAAACAGGATCGGGCATGAGGCGGCTCCGAGAGCGAGTTGAAGTCGCTCCCAGCATCACCTCGCCGCGAAGGCCGGGGACAGAAGCGGCTCCGTCCCCGTGCCTCGCCCGCCTATTCGGCGGCGAAAGCCAAGTGAATTCCGGACGTCAGCGCCGTCTTGGCCGCCAGTTCGGCCTTGGCCTGCTCGTACTCTTCGGCGAAGCGCGCGATGAGTTCGGCGGCCGGCAGCACCTTGTCGATCGCGCCGATGCCCTGGCCCGAGCCCCAGATGTCGCGCCAGGCCTTGGCTTCCTGGTTGCCGCCCGAGCCGAAGCTCATCTTGGACGGATCGCTGACCGGCAGGTTGTCGGGATCCAGGCCCGCGGCGACGATCGACGCCCGCAGGTAGTTGCCATGCACGCCGGTGAACAGGTTCGAATAGACGATGCCGTCGGCGCGGCCCTCGACGATGCCCTGCTTGTAGCCTTCGATGGCGTTGGCCTCTTCGGTCGCGATGAAGGCCGAGCCGATATAGGCCAGGTCCGCGCCCATGGCCTGAGCAGCCAGGATCGAGCGACCGCAGGCGATGGAGCCCGACAGCGCCACCGGCCCGTCGAACCACTGGCGGATTTCTTGGATCAGGGCGAAGGGCGACAGCGTGCCGGCATGGCCGCCCGCGCCGGCCGCGACCGGGATCAGACCGTCGGCGCCCTTTTCGATGGCCTTGCGGGCGAAGCGATCGGTGATGACGTCGTGCAGAGTGATACCGCCGTACGAGTGGATCGCCGCGTTGAGATCCTCCCGCGCGCCCAGCGAGGTGATGACCACCGGGACCTTGTGCTTCACGCACAGCTCGATGTCCTCCTCGAGCCGGTTGTTGGTCTTGTGAACGATCTGGTTCACCGCGAACGGCGCGCTGGGCGCTTCAGGATGGGCCTTGTCGTGGGCGGCCAGCTCCTCGGTGATGCGGTGCAGCCACTCGTCCAGCTGCGAGATCGGACGGGCGTTCAGCGACGGAAACGAGCCCACGATGCCGGCCTTGCACTGGGCGATCACCAGGTCCGGATTGCTGATGATGAACAGCGGCGAGGCGATGACCGGCAGGCGCAGACGGTCACGCAGGATAGGCGGCAAGGCCATGAAAGGCTCCCCTTTGGAGTTCGGCTTGAGACGCCGAATATGTGATCACCGATCAGATTAAACGCGCGTTTGGCTCGGATGCAAGGCGAAGAGAAGACTTGGCGCATGGCTTGACGGCCCTAAGGGCAGGAGCGCATCACCGTTCAAAAGACAAGAAATGCTGCACCGCAGGAGACAGACGCTTTGACCGTCGCGACGACGCCCCTGGCCGAGGAATTTGGCGCCCAAGGCGACGCGGCGACCCGCGCTCGCTGGATGGCCCTGGTCGAAAAGACCTTGAAAGGTCAGAGTTTCGACGACGCCCTGACCGTCAAGACGCCCGACGGCCTGACGATCCAGCCGCTGTACACCGCCGAGGACGGCGTCGCCGTGGCCCGCGACCTGCGCGCGCGTGATCCCGAGCGCCCCTGGGACCTGCGCACCCGCGCCGCTCACCCCGACCCGGCCCGCGCGGCCAAGGACATCATGGTCGACCTCGAGGGCGGCGCGGCCTCGGTGCTGCTGCGGCTCGATCCCGCGGGCGTGGACGGCGTCGCCGTCGGCTCGGCGGACGACCTGGCCAGGGCGCTGTCGGGCGTGCTGCTGGACCTGGCCCCCGTCGCCCTGGACGCCGGCTTCCTGGGCCCGAAAGCGGCCGACTGGCTGGGCGCTCTGGCCAAGGCGGCGCCCAACGCGCCGCTGGCCTTTCACCTGGATCCCCTGACCGCCTTCGCGGTCGCCGGCGTCAGCCCCGGCCCGATCGAGAGCCACGTCTTCAACGCCGCCACGGTCGCCTCGCGCCTGGCCGGGACCTACGCCAAGGCCAGCCTGTTCCTGGCCACCGGCCGCGCCGCGCATGAGGCTGGCGGCTCGAACACCGAGGAACTGGCCGTGATGATCGCCGCGGCCCTGGCCTACGCCAAGGCCCTGGTGCGCTCGGGTCTGACCCTGGAGGACGCCTTCGGTCGCATCGTGCTGGGCGTCAGCCTCGACGGGGAATATTTCACCGGCGTCGCCAAGGTCCGCGCCGCCAAGGCGATGTGGGCGCGCCTGACCCAGGCCTGCGGCGTCAGCGTCGCGCCAAGGATCGAGGCCCGCTCCTCGCGCCGGATGCTGGCCAAGGCCGACGCCTGGACCAACCTGCTGCGCCTGACCTCGGCCGGTTTCGCGGGAGCCGTCGGCGGGGCCGACGCGATCCTGCTGGACGCCTTCACCGACGCCATTGGCCTGCCGACCGCCTTCGCCCGCCGCCAGGCCCGCAACACCCAGCTGGTGCTGATGGAAGAGAGCAATCTGGGCCGCGTCGCCGATCCGGCCGGCGGAGCGTGGTACCTGGACAGCCTGACCGACCAGTTGGCCCGCGCCGCCTGGGATTATTTCCAGGCCATCGAAGGCGCTGGCGGAGTCATCAAGGCGCTGGAAAACGGCCTCGTCGCCGACGCGGTGGCCAAGACCCGCGCGGCGCAGCAAGCCGCCTTCGCCGACAAGTCCCGCAAGATCCTCGGCGTCACGGTCTTCCCCAACGCCGACGACAAGGTCCCGGAGGTCGAGACGCCCGATCCGGCCGCCTTCGCCGTCGCCGGCCCCGACGTCCGCCTGCCCGGCCCTGACAGCCACTGCCCGGCCCTGACGCCGGTGCGCTTCGCCGCCGCGTTCGAGGGAGCGTAAGTCATGAGCAAGTTCCCGGACTTCACCACGATCGACTTCACCGAGGTCGCTTCGGCGCCCGCACCGGAAGGCGCGGCCTGGAACACGCCCGAGGGCGTCGCGGTCGCCCCGGCGTTCGACGCCGACGACGTGGCGGGCCTCGACTTCCTGGGCGGCTATCCGGGCGTCGCGCCCTATGTGCGCGGCCCCTACCCGACCATGTACGTGACCAACCCCTGGACGGTGCGACAGTACGCGGGCTTCTCGACCGCCGAGGACAGCAACGCCTTCTACCGCCGCAATCTGGCGGCCGGTCAGATGGGCCTGTCGGTGGCTTTCGACCTGGCCACCCACCGCGGCTATGACAGCGACCACGAGCGGGTGAAGGGCGATGTCGGCATGGCCGGGGTGGCCATCGACTCGATCCTGGACATGCGCACGCTGTTTTCCGGCATCCCGCTCGACAAGATGAGCGTGTCGATGACCATGAACGGCGCGGTGCTGCCGATCCTGGCGCTCTACATCGTCGCGGCCGAGGAGCAGGGCGTCACGCCCGACAAGCTGTCGGGGACGATCCAGAACGACATCCTCAAAGAGTTCATGGTGCGGAACACCTACATCTATCCGCCCGCGCCCTCGATGCGGATCATCTCGGACATCTTCGCCTACACCTCGGCGAACATGCCCAAGTTCAACTCGATCTCGATCAGCGGCTATCACATGCAGGAGGCCGGCGCGACGGCCGACCTGGAGTTGGCCTACACCCTGGCCGACGGCGTCGAATACGCCCGGGCCGGCGTCGCCGCGGGCATGAGCATCGACACCTTCGCGCCGCGCCTGTCGTTCTTCTGGGCCATCGGCATGAACTACTTCATGGAGGTCGCCAAGATGCGGGCCGCGCGCCTGCTCTGGGCCCGCCTGATGAAGCGCGAGTTCGAGCCGAAGGACGACCGCTCGCTCAGCTTGCGCACCCACAGCCAGACCTCCGGCTGGTCGCTGGCGGCGCAGGACGTGTTCAACAACGTCTCGCGCACCTGCGTCGAGGCCATGGCCGCCGTGAACGGCCAGACCCAGAGCCTGCACACCAACGCCCTGGACGAGGCCCTGGCCCTGCCGACCGACTTCTCGGCCCGCATCGCCCGCAACACCCAGCTCTTTTTGCAGATGGAAAGCGGCACGACCCGCGTCGCCGACCCGTGGGGCGGCAGCTATTACGTCGAACGCCTGACCTACGAACTGGCCCAGAAGGCCCTGGCCCATATCGAGGAGGTCGAGGCGGCCGGCGGCATGGCCAAGGCCATCGAGCAAGGCATTCCCAAGCTGCGCATCGAGGAAGCCGCCGCCAAGACTCAGGCCCGCATCGACGCCAATCGCCAGAGCGTGGTCGGCGTCAACCGCTACAAGCCCGAGGTCGCCGACGACATCCCGATGCTGAAGGTCGACAACGGCTCGGTTCGCGCCCAGCAGCTGGAGAAGCTGGCCCGCCTGAAGGCCGAGCGCGATCCGGCCGAGACCGAACGGGCCCTGAAGGCGCTGGAGGACGGCGCGCGCGGGACCGGCAACCTGCTGGCGCTGGCCGTCGACGCCGCGCGCGCCAAGGCCACGGTCGGCGAGATCAGCCTGGCGATGGAGAAGGTGTTCGGCCGCCATCGCGCCGAGATCAAGTCGATCCAGGGAGTCTATATGAAGGAGGCCGGAAACGATCCGACGACGGCCCGCGCCAAGGCCATGGTCGAGGCGTTCGAGCAGGCCGATGGCCGCCGCCCGCGCATCCTGATCGCCAAGATGGGCCAGGATGGCCACGACCGCGGCCAGAAGGTCATCGCCACCGCCTTCGCCGATCTCGGCTTCGACGTCGACATCGGCCCGCTGTTCCAGACCCCCGCCGAGGCCGCCCGCCAAGCGGTGGAGAACGACGTCCACGTCGTGGGCGCCAGCTCCCTCGCCGCAGGTCACCTGACCCTCGCGCCAGAGCTGAAGGCGGAGCTGGCCAAGCAGGGCCGCGACGACATCCTGATGGTCGTGGGCGGCGTCATCCCGCCCCAGGACTTCCAGGCCCTCCGCGACGCGGGGGCGGCGGCGATCTTCCCGCCCGGCACCGTCATCGCCGAGGCGGCGATCGAGCTGCTGGACAAGTTGAACCGGCAGCTGGGGTACACGCAGGAAGCGGCTTAGCGAAGTGCTGTGCGGGTAGTCGCCCGCATGGTACGCTAACTCTCATGAACGCCCTCGTCCGAGCGTTGGAGACCTCGCAACAGCACCGCTTCACGCTGGACGATGTGCTGCGCATGCAGGAGGCCGGCATCCTCGATGAGAGCGCTCGCGTCGAGTTGATCGATGGAGCTCTGGTCGAGATGGCTTCTGAAGGTGACCTGCATTCACGCGTAAAAATGCAGATCGCCAGGCGCTTCATTCTGTCGGCCGGAGAGGCCGTGCAGGTGATGGTGGAATCAACGCTGCGGCTTTCGCCAACCAATGCACCGGATCCCGACCTTTATCTCTACGACGCTGATCTTCCGCTACGGGCCGTGGATGGAACGAATGTCGGCCTCGTCATCGAGGTTGCTCAGTCGTCGATCCGAAGCGATCTCGCGTTCAAGGCCGAACTCTATGCTGAACACGGTGTGCGGGACTATTGGGTCGTGGACGTGAACACCGACACGATCACCATCCATCGCGATCCGATCGACGGCGCCTATCGTGACGTCGCGCGTCATGTCGCCGAGGATACGGTGACCTCCCTGGTCCTGCCCAGCGTCTCTCTGCGCCTGGCCGACCTGCCGCCTATCCGCTAGCCCTTCTTGCGGCCGAACAATCCGCGCCGCTTCTGCGAGCGCTCGAAGGCGATCTCCTCGGGCAGGCCGTGGCGGCCCTCGATGTCTTTCTGGAGCGCCTTGGCGGCCATCAGGTGGCCGGGAAACAGGGTGTCGATCGCCCAGCCCAGACCCGGCACGGTGTCCGAGACGTTGTCGATCGCCAGATAGGCGCCCATGCGTAGCAAGGTCCCCGCCGACGCGCCGCCCTGGACGGCGTGGAACATCAACAGGCCGCCCGCCCCCAGGCCGTAGACCAGGCCCGCGCCCGGCACCCAGGCCAACACGCCGTCCAGGCCCAGGCCGATGGGGCCGATGCCGATCAGCCGGTCGGAGATGCGCTTGATGCTCTCCGCCGATCGCCAGGCGCGATGGGCCTTGGCGCGGCGGCCCGCGTGGCTGTCCGCATAGGCGGACGAGACGGAGATGTCGTCGGTCATGCTTCCCTGAACGCTCCGTCCCGCCAATGGTTGTGTTGAGTTTCTAACCCAGGAAAACGACCCGGCGCTTTTCCTTGCCCGCCTGGATGCGGGCCAGCAGGTCCCGGTACTCCTGAGTGCCCTGCACGTCCTTGCGCGAGCCCTCGAAATAGATCGTGTCGTCCATATGTTTGGTCAGCATGTCGGCCGACCACTTGTGGCCGGTGAACAGCACGTCGATCGCCTTGCCCGCCACCGGGATCGAGCCGGCGACCGTGTCGATCAGGATGATGGCGCAGATCTGGATGACGATCATCGGCGCGGCGCGAGCCCGCACGGCGTCGAAGACGATCAGGCCGCCGGCGCCCAGGCTGTACAGCTCGCCCGCCCCCGGGATCCAGGTCAGCAGGCCGTCCAGGCCGATCCCCAGGGGTCCGACGCCCACGACGTTGTCGGACAGCTTCCTCACCCGCTCCACGTTGTTGCGGATGTTGTGCAGTTCGACATGCGATTTCGCGAAGATCACCAGGCGGCTCCGGACGCGGTAAACGCGGGCAATCTGCCCGAAGCCCGGCCGCACAGGAAGGGCTGACCCGCCAGATTCCCCCACCGGGCGAACAGCGTGATGGAAAGCACCGCTTTTCGGGGGAGCCCCTCGCGAACGGCGGCGTTTGCGCCTAAGTTAACCCTACGATGCGCCAGGATTCCCGGATGCTGATCACGACCACGCCGTTCATCGAGGGCCACCCTGTCCAGGAGTACAAGGGCGCGATCTACGCCCAGTCGATCCTGGGCGCGAACGTCGTGCTCGACCTGATGGCGGCCATCCGCGACTTCATCGGCGGCCACTCCAAGTCGTACGAACGCGTGCTCGCCCGCGCCCGCGAGGACGCCATGAAGGCCCTCGTCAAGGAAGCCGAAAAGGTGGGCGCCAACGCCATCCTGGCGGTGGACCTCGACTACAATACCGTCGGCCCCAACGCCCAGATGATGATGGTTTCGGTTTCCGGGACGGCCGTCGTCCTCTAATTCGGGGACGTGACCTCCAAGCTCGACATCGACACGCTGGAACAGCGCCTGGTCGCCGGTGACCGCGCCGCCCTGGCGCGCGCCATCACACTGATGGAGAGCCGCCGGACCGACCACCAGACCGCCGCGCGCGCCCTGCTCTCGCGCCTGATGCCCCTGACCGGCCGCGCCCAGCGGATCGGCGTCACGGGCGTGCCGGGCGCGGGCAAGTCGACGACCATCGAGCGCTTCGGCTGCGACCTCGTCGAGGCCGGACATAAGGTGGCGGTGCTGGCGGTCGATCCGTCGTCCGGGCGCCATGGCGGCTCGATCCTCGGCGACAAGACCCGGATGGAACGGCTCAGCGTCCAGCCCAACGCCTATATCCGCCCCTCACCGTCCGGCGGCGCCCTGGGCGGCGTGGCGCGCAAGACCCGCGAGGCGATGCTGCTGTGCGAGGCGGCCGGCTTCGATATCGTCATTGTCGAGACCGTCGGCGTCGGACAATCCGAGACGGTGGTGGCCGACATGGTCGACATCTTCCTGGCCGTGCTGATCCCCGGCGGCGGCGACGAACTGCAGGGCATCAAGAAGGGCCTGATCGAGTTGGCCGACCTGCTGCTGATCAACAAGGCCGACACCGATCCGGAACGGGCCGAGCGCTCGGCGCGCGACTATCGCAACGCCCTGCACATTCTTACGCCCGCCCACCAGGACTGGACGCCGCCCGTGCTGACGGCCTCCGGCCTGACGGGCCTGGGGCTCGACGTGCTCTGGCGGCAGATCCAGCGTCATCGCGACATCATGACCGCGAACGGCGCGCGGGCCGCTCGCCGGGCCGACCAGGACGCCCGCTGGATGTGGGCCATGGTCCGCGACCGGCTGGAAGACGCCTTCAAGACCGACCCGGCCGTCGCGGCCCTGGCCCCCGAACTCGAGGCAGCCGTACGCGCCGGCGAGGTTCCGGCCTCGGCCGCGGCGGACCGGCTGCTGGCCGCGTTCGGGCTCTAGGCGTCCGTCGAGAAGCGCTTGGCCTGGGCGATCCAGGCCTCGCGCTCGGCGCGGCCCTTCAGGTTCAGCAGTTGGTCGTACGAGGCCAGTTCGTCCGGCGTCCAGGCCGCGATCTGGCTGAACTTGGTCACCCCCAGGTCGGCCAGGGAGGCCGCCAGCTTGGGCCCTACACCGACAAGCTTGGTCAGGTCGTCGAGAGGGGCCACGACGGCGTCGGGCGCCGCCTCCACGGCTTCGGCGACGGCGTCCGCGGCTTTGGCCACGAGCGGTTCGACCGCGGCGACCGGCTCAGATACCGCCTCGGCGGTGTCCTCGTTGGCGGCGACCGTGGCCTCGACGATCGGCTCGACGGCGGCCTCGACGATTTCCTGTGTGGCGTCGAGGGCGGTCTCGACGGTCTCGGCGACCAGGGCGACGGCCTCGATGACGGGTTCGGCGATAGCTTCCAGCACCGGTTCAGGCGGCGCGTCAGGCGCGGCCTCAAGCGGCAGGGCGACGGGCTCGGGCGCCAGGGCCATCAGCGACTCGAGATTGACCGCCTCGCGCCAGCGATTGGCCCACCACCAATAGGTGGCGCCGGCCGCGGCCGCGCCGCCGAACATCAGCCAGAGCGGCGAGGCCGCGCCGACCATCAGGCGAGGCGCTGTCTCGGGCGCGGCCTTGTCGGTCGTGTAGTCGGGAAGGAAATTGAAGATCGAAACCATGGCGCGCTCCGCTGGGCTGGCAATCACGATCTATTGCAATGCAGCATAACACGGAAAATTCGTTCGCAAGCGCAAAAATGCTAACCTTAGGTCAACTTGCTCCAACCATCTTCAAGAGCACGCCCGCCGCGATCATGACCGCGATCATGGCCAGCATCGGCAGGCGCGTGACGAAGGTCAGCGCCAGGGCCAGGACGGTCAGACCCACGGCCGCGACGTTCAAGCTCCCAAGATCAGGCAGCATCACGCTGAGCAGGCCCGCGACCTCCATGGTCTGGCCGCCGCGGAACAGCAGATGGATGGCGAACCACAGGGCCAGCTGGCCGATCACGCCGACGGCGGCGGCCGAGATCATGGCGAGCGCGCGGGCGGGCCTGGGCCGCCGGCCCCAGCGCTCGAACAGGGGCCCGCCGGCGAAGATCCAAAGGAACGACGGCGCGAAGGTGGTCCAGGCGGCCATCAGTCCGCCCAGCACGGCCAGGACCCAGGCCCACTCGACCGGCGCGGTCTGGAAGGCGCCGACGAAGCCGACGAATACGAAGACCAGGATCAGCGGTCCCGGCGTGGTCTCGGCCAGGCCCAGGCCGTCCAGCATCTGCGGCGCCGACAGCCAGCCCAGCGCCGAGGCCGTCTGACCAATATAGGCCAAGGCCGCATAGGCGCCGCCGAAGCTGATCGCCGCCAGGCCGCCAAAGGTCAGCCCCATCCAGGCCAGCACGGAGCCCGGCGCGATCAACCAAGCCAGGGCGATCGGGGCCAGCCATAGCGCCAGGCACGCCAGCGCCGTCCTCGCCGGGCCCTTCGGCGGCGCGGCGGGCGGCGGAACCGCCCCCTCCCCGTCCTTGGCCGTCAGCCAGCCCAGGGCGCCGGCGCAGATGATCACCAGCGGAAACGGCAGGGTCGTGAAGGCCATCATCGCGAAGGCCGCGACGGCGACGGCGGCGACGGCGCGGTCCTTGATCGTGCGCCGGCCGATCTTCAGCAGGGCCTGCAGAACGAGGGCGACCACCGCCGCCTTCAGGCCCAGCAGCACCGGCCCGGCCCAGTCCGAGCGGCCATGGACGACATAGAGCGCCGAAAGACCCAGCATGACCGCCAGGCCGGGCAGCACGAACAGCAGGCCCGCCGCCACGCCGCCGCGAACGCCGTGAATTCGCCAGCCCAGCCATGTGGCCAGTTGCTGGGCCTCGGGGCCGGGCAGCAGCATGCAGAAGCTCAAGGCGCGCGCGAACTCGTCATCGTCGATCCAGTCGCGGGTTTCGACGACTTCCCGATGCAGCAGAGCGATCTGGCCGGCGGGACCGCCGAAGCCCAGCAGCCCGACCTTCAGCCAGACACGGACGGCCTCGGCGAAGCTGGGTTGGCTACGCGTCACGTCCGCCAGACGCGCGAACGGCCGCCGGCCTCGCCCAGCCGCACGGCGATCCAGTCGCCGGCCTCGCCGGCCGCGCCCTCGACACTGACTGGCGCGCCGACCATCACCATCGCGCAGCCGTTCATCTTCATGGGATCCGTCAGCGGCCGTAGGCGGAGTTCCGCCACTAGCAGATCGTTGGTGACAGTTTCCATCCCGCGCAGGAAAGCGTCAAAAGTCTCCAAATCCTTGATCGGCAGCCAGATGGCCAGGGCCGCGTCGGGGGCGCGAGCCAGGACGTCGCGAGTCGTCGCCACGATCCGCTGGTAATCGTCCGGCCGCTCGAACGGCGGATCGATGACCACGAAGGCGCGCCCGCCCCTGCCGGTCTGGTTCACGGCGGCGGCGTAGCCATCGGCCTCCAGGGCCTGGGCGTTGGCATAGGGCGCCAAGCTCTCGCGCAGTAGCGCCACGTCGTCGGGCCGCAGCTCGCAGCCGACATAGCGGTCGGCCTTGCGCAGGGCGCGGGCCATCAGCAGCGGCGAGCCGGGATAGAGATCGCCATCGCCTCCGCCGTTCATGTGCGCGACCGCTTTCAGCAGGGAGCCGAACACCGCCGGGGCGTCGCTCGCCGCCTTCAGCCGGAAGATCCCCGCCTGGGCCTCGCCCGAGCGGCGCGCCATCTCGCCGCCGAGGTCGTAGCCCCCCGCCCCGGCGTGGGTGTCGATCACCGTCAGCGCCTCGCTCTGGTCCTGCAGGGCCGAGAGCATGGCCAGCAGGATCGCGTGCTTGTGCAGGTCGGCGAAGTTGCCGGCGTGGAAGGCGTGGCGGTAGTTCATGGCCCCGTCCCTACCACGCCCCGTGGGCGCGACCAGCCTCGCGAAGCTCTTCGAGCATCTTATCCTTCAGCACCTGCGGCGCGACGATCTCCACGGTGTCGCCCCAGGTAAAGAGGTGCCAGGCCAGCTCGCGCATGCCGCCGGCGCGGAAGGTGACCGTCACCGAGCCGTCCGCTTCCTGGCTCACCTTCTGCGTTGGGTGAAAGCGCCAGCGCAGGGCGTCCTCGGCGCCCTTTGGCGTGATGCGCAGGACCACGTCCTGGATCTCGTCGTGATAGATGCCGAAGCTCTCGTCGGCGAAGGCCTGCAGGGAGAAGCCCTCGGGCGGCGGGGCGGGCTTGTCCAGCGCCTTCAGGTCGCTCATCCGGTCCAGACGCCACGAGCGCGGCTTGCCGCCCTTGCCCTCAAGCGCCACCAAGTAGTTGCTGCGACCGAACAGGACGCCCAGCGGCGTCACCTCCCGGGTCCGCCCCGGCGTGCTGCCGCCCTCGTAGCGGAACGACAGGGCCGACAGACCCTTGATCGCCGTGCGGATGGTCGCCAGCACCGACCCTTCCTCGAAAGGACGCGGGCCGGCGTGGACCGCGATCATCTCGGCCTGGACCAGAGCCTCGACATCGGGGGCCACCCGCCGACGGGCCGAGCCGCGCAGGGCCGACAGCAGCTTGGCCTCCAAGGCGTAGAGCGAGGCCGCGCGGCTGTCGGCGCCCGAGGCGCGCAACGAGTCCGCCGCCGTGCGCAGAGCCGCCAACTCCTCGGCGGTCGGCGTCTGGAACAGACTGTCCAGGCCCGAGGGGATGCGAAAACGCTTGGTCGGCGGATCGTCGATCGCCTCCATCTGCGGGAAGGCGGCCCAGACGGCGTCGCGCATCCGCTCGGCGGTTCGGCGCCCGACATCCAGCGCCTGGGCCATCTCATCCAGGGTCAGGCCTTCGGCCGAGCCCGCCAACATGCGGGCCAAGTCCAGCAGGCGCGTCGCTTTTTCGTGTCTCATGCGTTCCTCGAACAGACGCACAGCTTACGACCGTTTCTGTCGCAACGCCCGCACATTCTGCGGATGTCGAGACTGGAGAAGCTAATGTCGCGCTTTACTTGCTCCCCTTGGACCGTCGCGCCCGTGAGCCAGGCCATGATCTCGGCCGTGCTCGACTTCGCCGACATCCATCGCGACCTGGGCGGCGGCCGCACCCTGCGCCGGATCAGCCATGAGCGCGCGGCGCGGGCCGACATCTTCCTGCTGCTGGGCCGCGACGCCGAGCGGGTCACTGACATCGCCCTGGTGTGGAACGATCGCGAGGATCAGATCGTCCGTATTACCGACGACGCGGAGCTGCGCGATTCTCGGATGTCCGCCTGGGAAGAGGCTTTCGACCTGTTCGAGACCGAAGAGACCGACGAAATGGCCGAGCCGATGCGCCTCGTCGCCTGAACCAGACCGCGCCGTCCGCCCCCTCCACCGCCTCCGCGTGCGGAAAAGCGGCGCCTATCTGCTCAAAATCCGTGATCCGCCGCCGCGCAAAACGGCGCCCACAGGGCGCCGGCCTTCGTGTTGCCGATTTATTTCGGCGCGCCATTGCCGAAATCGTCAACTTGGATCCCCATGAATAGATCGGATAGTACCCGATATATTTTTAGTACCCGCGTCAAAAATCATAAAAACGGGGAGAAAAACGTCGTGGAGAAGGGATTCATCACGCGTCCATAAAGACAAAGAGGGGGCTATTAATGACTCGGCGTTTCAAACCTGCCTTGTTGGCGGGTATTTCTGCGCTATCGGTTACTTTGGGATACTCTTTAACGGCATATGCCGCTGACGCCGCCGACAAGGCGCCGGACCAGACTGAAGTCGACACCATCATCGTCACCGGCACGCGCCAGACGGGCCTGCGCGTCATCGACAGTCCCGCCCCCGTCCAGGTGGTCGACACCAGCACGCTGGAGCGCACCGGCGCGGTCGACCTGCGCCTTGGCCTCGCCAATCTGGTTCCGTCGTTCAACGCCCAGGCGTTCGGCGGCGACACCGCCAACCTGACCCTCTCGGCCCGTCTGCGTGGCCTTTCGCCTAACCAGGCCCTGGTGCTGGTCAACGGCAAGCGCCGCCACACCACCGGCAACCTCGCCGTTCTGTCGGGCGTCTATCAAGGCGCCGCCGCGGCGGACCTGGGCTTCATCCCAATGGCCGGCATCGGCCGCATCGAGGTGCTGACGGACGGCGCCGCCGCCCAGTACGGCACCGACGCCATCGCCGGCGTCGTCAACATCATCCTGAAGAAGAACCCGTCGGGCGGCTCGATCTCGGCCACGGGCGGCGAATACTTCGACGGCGGCGGCAAGACTGCCGGCGGCTCGATCAATATCGGCATGGCGCCGACCGAAAACAGCTATCTGAACCTGACGGTCGAGAGCAAATACCACGGCTTCTCCAACCGCGGCCTGCCCGATCAGCGCGCCTTCAACCCGGCCAGCCCCAGCTATTCGGCCGCCAACAACGCCGTCGAAAGCAAGATCCCGGGCTATCCGAACCTGAACCTGATCTCGGGCGACGCCGAGTACCGCCTGAACAACCTGGTCTTCAACGCCGGCGTCGAACTGCCGGCCGACTTCGAGGTCTATTCGTTCGGCACCTTGGGCCACAAGGACGCCTCGGCCTACGAGAACTATCGCCGCTACAACCGCATCCAGGGCAAGATGGGCGCGGCCGACCGGCCCTTCCCGCTGGGCTTCAGCCCACGCGAGCGCATCATCGAAGACGACTACGCCATGACCCTGGGCGTCTCGGGCAAACTGGTGGGCTGGGATCTCGACATCTCGTCGACCTACGGCAAGGACGACATCGAGGTTCGCGTCGAGGACTCGGCCAACGCCAGCCTCTATGCCGACACCTCGACCCTGACGACCAAGGGTTTCACCCCGACCTCGTTCCACGCCGGCAGCTGGCGCACCACCCAGTGGACCAACAATATCGACCTGCGCCGCGGCTTCGATGTCGGCTTCTCGGCCCCACTGGACGTCGCCGTCGGCTACGAGCAGCGCCGCGACACCTACCGCATCGGCCAAGGCGACGCCGCCTCGACCTACAAGGAAGGCTCGCAGTCCTATCCGGGCTTCCAGAGCACCGACGCCGGCGGCCACGCCCGCACCAGTTGGGCGCTGTACGGCGACGTCGCCGCCACGCCGGTTCCGGAGTGGAAGATTGACGCGGCCGTCCGCTACGAGAAGTTCAGCGACTTCGGCGACACCACCGTCGTCAAGCTGACCAGCCGCTATGACTTCAACGAAATGTTCGCCCTGCGCGGCACGGCCTCGACCGGTTTCCGCGCCCCGACCCTGGCGGAATCCTACTACTCGGCCACCAACGTCTCGCCGACCAGCGCCTTCGTGCAACTGGCGCCGAACTCGGCGGCCGCGCGCCTGCTGGGTATCGACGCGCTGAAGCCCGAGAAGTCGAAGAACTACAGCCTCGGCATCGTGGCCCATCCGATCCCGAAGATGACGGCGACGATCGACGCCTACCAGATCAACCTGAAGAACCGCATCTTCGGTTCCAGCTCGGTCTACGGCCTGCGCAACGGCGTCGTGGTCAACGCCAACGTCAACGCCGCGATCGCCGCCAACGGCAACGTGCTGGACAGCACGGTGGCCAGCACCGGCATCAACATCTTCTCGAACGGTCTGGACACCCGCACCCGGGGCCTGGACTTCGTGGTCGCCTATCCGACCGACCTGGGCGGCATGGGCCGCATCGACTGGACGCTGTCGGGCAACTTCAACAAGACCAAGATCACCAAGGTCAAGGCCGCGCCGACCGCCCTGGCGACCCCCAGCACCGCCTTCCCGTCGGGTCAGGTCCTGTTCGCCGGCAACGCCGCCTCGCTGCTCGAAAAGGCCGCGCCGAAGTACAAGATCGGCCTCAACGGCCTCTACACCTTCGGCAAGCTGTCGCTGTCGCTGACCGAGACCTTCTATGGCAAGGCCTCGGCCCTGTCCGACCCGGGCACCGGTCCGCTGCTGAACACCGTGGCCAGCAGCGCGGCGATCACCGACGCCGAGCTCTCGTACAAGTTCCCGGTCGGCGTCACCGCCGCGATCGGGGCCAACAACCTGTTCAACAAGTATCCGGACAAGCTCACGGCCGCGTTCCAGACCGCCTGCGTCGCCTCGGGCGGCGGCTGCGTGACCCAGTACCCCGGCTTCTCGCCGTACGGCATCAACGGCGGCTACTACTACGGCCGACTGACCTACGCCTTCTAAGGCTGGGGCTGAGACTGAAACGTGAGGGGGCGGGCCGAAAGGTCCGCCCCTTTTGCTTGCGGCGAGCCTAGCGCCGCCTCACAGCGCCTTGCCCATCCGGATCAGCGGCACGCGATAGCCCGTCGAGGTCACGGCCTCGAATGGCTCGATGTCGTGGTAGCCGCAGGCGCGATACAGCGGCGCGCCGCCCAGAGTCGCGGCCATCTCGACGCGCGAGAAGCCTGCGGCGCGGGCGGCGGCCTCGCAGGCGTCAAGGATCAGGCGACCGACGCCTTTGCGCGTATGGTCAGGGTGGGTGTACATCGCCCGCACCCGCGCCGCGTCGGTCTTCGGATCTAGAAAGGCCGCGTCGCGCCCCGCCGAGTGGTCGCCGCCGAACAGGGTGGAGCGCCGGCTCCAGCCGCCGCAACCGGCGATCGCGTCGCCATCCTCCACGACAAAATATGTGCCGTCGGCGATCAGCTGGGTGTCCAGGCCCATGATCTCGAACGAGGCTTTCACACCCTCTGGCGGCAGGAACGCCCCTAACAGTTCGCCGATCGCGCGGTCCATCAGGGCGGACATCACCGGCATGTCCTCGGGACGCGCCAGACGCAGGCGAAGGCTAGGTTTGGACGAATTCATCACGTCTCCATCACGGCGCGGCCGGGGTCTCGGAAAACAGGGATTCGGCATGACGTCGGACAATGTTGTTCCCTCGCCCACCGATCGCTCATCGACCGCCTCAGGCGCCCAATGGCGAGGCGACTAACATGTCAGTCTCCGTCTCGACTGAAAACGGATTGCGCCAGCGAGGCCGTAATTTCGAGATGGCGGCGTTCCGGCGCGGCAAGGCCCGCCGGCCTCGAGTTCGACGCCCCAGGGCGCCGACCGACAACGAACGGGCGGGGTTGGTTATGAGTGGATTGGACGCGTCTTCGTCGGGTGGCGTGCTTACACGTCGTCGGTTCTTCGAAAGCCTGGCCGCGGTCGGCGGCATGTCGCTGGTTTTATCGGGCATGGAGGCGCTGGGCTACGGCATGGCCTCGGCCACCGAGCTGCCGCCCGAACTGACCGGCGGGGCCAAGAACACCAAGATCGTCATCCTGGGCGCGGGCCTGGCGGGCATGACCGCCGCCTACGAACTGAGCAAGGCCGGCTACCAGGTGCAGGTGCTTGAGGCCCGCTCCTTCGCCGGCGGCCGCTGCCAGACCGCCCGTAAGGGCTTCAAGCACACCGACCTGATCGGCCATGAGCAGACCTGCGAGTTCGACGAGGGCCAGTACATCAACCACGGCCCGTGGCGGATCCCGTACCACCACCGCTCGACCCTGCACTACACTAAGAAGTTCGGCGTGCCGCTGGAAAGCTTCGTCAACGACAACGACGCCTCCTATGTCTATTTCGAGAAGGCGTCGGGGCCTCTGGCCGGCAAGCCGGTGCGCAAGGGTGAGATCGCCGCCGACATCCGCGGCTACACCGCCGAACTGGTCGCCAAGGCCGCAAGCCAGGGCCAGCTCGACGCGCCGCTGACCGGCATCGATCGCGAGAAGTTCGTCTCCTACCTCGTCACCGAAGGCCGGCTGTCCAAGGACCTCGCCTACAAGGGCACCGAAGGGCGCGGCTTCTCCGTCCATCCCGGCGCCGGCGTCGATCCCGGCCCCGGCAAGGAATTGCCGCCCTTCGCCTTCAAGGATGTGCTCGACAGCAACGCCTGGCGGGTGCTGAGCTCGGTCACCGGCTACGAGCAGCAGCGCACCATGCTGCAGCCGATCGGCGGCATGGACCAGATCGCCAAGGCCTTCGAAAAGCAGGTCGGGTCGATGATCCGATACGGGGCGGTGGTCGAGAAGATCAAGCAGTCACCCACCGGCGTCACGGTCTCGTACAAGGGCGCCGACGGCAAGAAGGCCGAGGTCACCGCCGACTACTGCCTCTGCACCATCCCGCTCAGCGTGCTGAAGCAGATCGACCTGGACGCCTCGGCCCCGTTCAAGGCGGCGATGGAGGGCGTGGCCTATGCGCCGGTCAACAAGATCGGCCTGCAGATGAAGAGCCGCTTCTGGGAGGACAACCACCACATCTACGGCGGTCACATCTACAACGACATCGCCGGGATCAACTCGATCACCCTGCCCTCCTACGGCTGGCAGGGGCAGAAGGGCGTGCTGCTGGGCTACTACGCGTTCGGCGGCGAGGCGGCGAGGATCAGCGCCAAGACGCCGGCCGAGCGCGCCGCCTTCGCCGTGGCGGCCGGCCAGAAGATCTTCCCGGAATACGCCGAGAACTTCGACAACGCCTTCTCCTTCAGCTGGCACCTGGCCGAGTACAATCTGGGTGGCTGGGCCGAATGGGGCGAAGGCGGCCGCAAGAACAGCTATCCGACGCTGTGCGAGCCGGACGGACGCCTGTACCTGGCCGGCGAGCACCTCAGCTATCTGGGCGGCTGGCAGGCCGGGGCCATCGAATCCGCCTGGCAGCAGATCGGCAAGATCCACGCCCGCGTGTCGCAAGCCTGAGACCAGAAAAGATGATGATCAAAGCTCTCCGTTTCGCCGCCCCGGCGCTGGTCGCGGCGATCGCCGCGCCGGCGCTCGCCTCGGCCGCCACGCCGCAATCGCAGTTCATGGACAACTGCTCGGCCTGTCACCAGGCCACCGGCAAGGGCGTCAAGGGCGCCTTTCCGCCCCTGGCCGGCTCGCCGCTTGTCCAGGGCGATCCGAAGATCGTCATGACCACGGTGCTAAATGGCCGCGCGGGCATGCCGGCCTTCAAGGACGACCTGACCGACGCCGACCTGGCGGCTATCCTGACCTATGTCCGCTCGTCGTGGGGCAACAAGGCCTCGGCCATCAAGCCCGTCGACGTCGCGGCCGCCCGCAACGCCGCCAAGGCCGCCGCCAAGGCGCGCGGCCTGCAGGCTCACTAACCGAAGCGTGACAGCCGAAAGTGGATACCGGTTTCGGCGCCCGTCACGCGCCAATGTTTCAATTCCACAGGGAGAGACCTCATGAAACGCCTCATCGCCCTCGCCGCCGGCATCGCCGCGCTCGCCGGAGCCGCCCACGCCCAGGAGATCGTCCGTGGCGGCGATCCCAAATCGGCCATCGCCAGCGTCGTCACCGTTCCGGCCGGCTATGACACCATCTATGTCAGCGGCATGACCCCGCCGGTCATCGACGAGAAGGCCACGGGCGTGGCCAAGTTCGGCGACACCAAGACCCAGACCCTGGGCGTGCTGGGCCGCATCGAGGCCGCCCTGAAGACGCAGGGCGCGACCATGGCCGACGTCGTGATGATGCGGGTCCTGCTGGTCGGCGATCCGGCCAAGGGCGGCAAGATGGACTTCGCCGGCATGATGGAGGGCTACAAGACTTACTTCGGCACCGCGACCCAGCCCAACAAGCCCTCGCGCATCACCAGCCAGATCACCTCGCTGGTCGCCGACGGCATGCTCGTCGAGATCGAGGTTCAGGCGGCCAAGAAGAAGTAGGGCGAGCCCGGGCGCTTCAATTTCATCGTTACGCGAAATTAATTTCGTGACAACGTTGTCAAGCGCAATTCAAACAGCTATATGGAAATCAGCCCTTTCGGGCGTTTCCTCCCAATGACTCGGCCGCCTTCTTCTCCTGGAGGGCGGCCGTTCTTTTGTCTGGAGCTCGGTTCAGGCCGAGATACTGACCAGCACGCCCGTCAGTTCGCCGGTGGCCTGGCTGAGAGCCGCGCCGGCCGCGGCGGTCGCCTTGGCGTTGGTCTGGGCCACCGCCAGCTGGGTCAGGTCGACGATCGCCGCGGCGGCTTCGCTCGAAGCCGCCGGACGTGGCGTATATTGGGCGGCGTTGGCGGCGGAAACCTGCACGTCGAGTTCCTCTCGGGATCGAAGGCAATCTGGTCGGCAAGCCTTAAGCGGACCTGACCAAACAGGGTTAACCCTCAGGCCGTGACGATCCGTCCCTCGCGCGCTTCGACCGGCCAGGGCGATAGCTTGGCCCCCACGCAGGGACCGCCGACGCAAGCCCCCTCCTCCACCGTGAACATCGCCCCGTGCCAGGAGCACATAATCAGGTCTCCGCCGGGCGTCAGGTAGCGGTCCAACGCCTGAGCCAACGGCAGGCCGGCGTGCGGGCAGCGGTCGACATAGCCGAACACCGCCTCGCCCCGGCGCACCACGAAGCCGTGGAAGCGCTTGTCGCCAATTTGCAGCACATAGTTTCGCGCCGCCCCATCGGCGATCAGGTCCAGCGGACCGAGATTGATCCCGGCCCGCGTTTCCCAGATGCGGCCTACGGGCGCGGCGGCCGTCTCTTCGTTCAAACCCGCTCGACCGTCTGCTCGATGGCGCCGAAGATCGAGTGGCCCTTGGCGTCCTTCATCTCGATGCGGATGGTGTCGTCGCCCAGCAGGAATGGCGTCTTGGCCGCGCCGGTCAGGATGGTCTCGACCGTGCGCAGTTCGGCGAGACACGAATAGCCCAGGCCGCCCTCGCTGATCGGCTTGCCGGGACCGCCGTCCTCGCCACGGTTCGACACGGTGCCCGAGCCGACGATAGTGCCGGCGCTCAACGACCGGGTCTTGGCGGCGTGGGCGACCAGGGTCCCGAAGTCGAAGGTCATGTCGACGCCGGCGTCGGCGCGGCCAAAGTCCTTGCCGTCCAACTCGACCAGCAGGGCGCCATGCAGCTTGCCGTCCTTCCAGGCCTCGCCCAGCGCGTCAGGCGACACCGCCACCGGCGAGAAGGCGCTGGCGGGCTTGGACTGGACGAAGCCGAAACCCTTGGCCAGTTCGGCCGGGATCAGGTTGCGCAGCGAGACGTCGTTGCAGAGCATGACCAGGCGGATGGCGGCCAGGGCCTCCTCGCGGGTCGCGCCCAGCGGCACGTCATCGACGATCACCGCGATCTCGCCTTCCAGGTCGCAGCCCCAGCTGGCGTCGGCCAGGGGGATAGTGTCGCGCGGGGCCAGGAAACCGTCCGACGCGCCCTGGTACATCAGCGGATCGGTCCAGAAGCTCTCGGGCATCTCCGCGCCGCGCGCCTGCCGCACCAGCTGCACGTGGTTCACATAGGCCGAGCCGTCGACCCACTGGAACGCGCGCGGCAGCGGGCTCAGGGCGTCGTGCTCGTGGAAGCGCTCCTTCGGCACCGAACCGTGCTCGAGGCTGTCGGCCAGCCCTTGCAGCATCGGCCCGCAACGCGCCCAGTCGTCCAGCGCGGCCTGCAGCGTCGGCGCGATGGTCCCGGCGTCAGTGAACCAGGCCAGGTCGTTGGAGACCACCACAAGCCGGCCGTCACGGCCGCCCTTGAGAGACGCGAGCTTCATGGGCGCTTCCTTGTTTCTTCTAGTTACGACAGGCATCGTTCCTAAGGCAGCTTGGCCTTGGGGAAGCCCGTCCAGCAGGCGTCATAGTCACCCTGAAGCGCGGAAGTCTCCAGAGCGAACTTCGTCGGCCGGATCACCCAGCGGCTTTCGAACATGAAGGCCATGGTTCCGTCGATCTTGTGGGGCCCCAGCTCGGCCTCGGTCGCCTTGCTGTGGCTGGCGACGTCGGGCCCGTGATCGCTCATGCAGTTGTGCAGGCTCGACCCGCCCGGCGAGAAGCCGCCCTCCTTGGCGTCATAGGCGCCGTGGACCAGGCCCATGAACTCGCTCATCACGTTGCGGTGGAACCAGGGCGGGCGGAACGTGTGCTCGGCCACCATCCAGCGCGGCGGGAAGATCACGAAGTCGCAATTGGCCGTCCCCGCCGTGTCGCTGGGCGAGGTGAGGACCGTGAAGATCGACGGATCGGGATGGTCGAAGCTGACGGTGTTGATCGTGTTGAAGCGCGACAGGTCGTAGCGGTACGGCGCGAGATTGCCGTGCCAGGCCACGACGTCCAGCGGGCTGTGGCCCCACTCGGCGGCCCACAGCGATCCCTGGAACTTCTGGATCACCAAAGTCGGTTCGTCGACGTCCTCGAACGCCGCCACGGGCGTCTCGAAGTCGCGTGGATTGGCCAGGCCGTTGGAGCCGATCGGCCCCAGGTCCGGCAGCTTGAAGGCCGCGCCGTAGTTCTCGCAGACATAGCCGCGCGAGGGGCCGTCGACCTCGACACGGAACCGCACGCCGCGCGGGATCACCGCGATCTGGCCGGGACCTGCCGTCAGCACGCCCATCTCGGTGACCAGGGTCAGCACGCCCTGCTGCGGCACGATCAAGAGCTCAGCGTCGGCGTCGTAGAACACGCGGTTCTTCATCGACGTATTGACCAGATAGAGGTGCACGCCGATGCCGTTCAGCGTCGCCGCGTCGGCGTTGCCGGCCAGGGTGACCAGGCCATCGACGAAGTCGGTCGGCGCGGCTGGGATCTCCAACGGACTCCAGCGCAGGCGGTTCGGCGTCACCGGGCCATGGAAGGCCGAGACCAGCTTTTCCTGAGCGTAGGGCGCGTACGAGCCATGCCCGGCGCTGGGCCGCAGGCGGTAGAGCCAGCTACGGAGGTTCTGGTGACGCGGCGCGGTGAAGGCCGTGCCGGACAGCTGCTCGGCATAGAGACCGAACGGCACGCGCTGCGGCGAGTTCTGGCCCACCGGCAGAGCGCCGGCCACGGCCTCGGTCGCGAAGTGGGCGCCGAAGCCGGTTTGGTAGCGGAGGTCCATGTGCGTTCCGAACCCAATTTTCTTGTCATCCCGGACGCCCTGAAAGGGCGATCCGGGACCCAGGGGCCGGCGCACCGCGGTCGCCCCTGGGTCCCGGCTCTACGCTACGCTTCGGCCGGGATGACAACGAAGGGTAATTTCGAGCCCTAGGCTCAAGCGTCGACCGTGATCACCCCACGACGGATCTGGTCCAGCTCGATGCTCTCGAACAGGGCCTGGAAGTTGCCGTTGCCGAAGCCCTGGTTGCCCTTGCGCTGGATGATCTCGAAGAAGATCGGGCCAAACAGGTTCTCGGTGAAGATCTGCAGCAGCAGGCCTTCCTCGCCGACATTGCCGTCCAGCAGAATGCGGTTCTTCTTCAGGCGCTCCAGATCCTCGCCGTGGCCGGGCACGCGCTTGTCGACCAGTTCGTAATAGGTCTCGATGGTGTCCTGCAGCTTCACGCCCCGGGCGCGCAGCTTCTCGACGGTGTCGTAGATATTGTCCGTGGTCAGGGCCAGGTGCTGGATGCCCTCGCCGTTGTACTGGCGAATGAACTCCTCGATCTGGCTCTTGTCGTCCTGGCTTTCGTTCAGCGGGATGCGGATGGCCTTGTCGGGCGCGATCATCGCCTGGCTGAACAGGCCCGTGGCCTGGCCCTTGATGTCGAAATACTTCTGCTCCTCGAAGCCGAAGACGTCGCGATAGAAGGTCGACCAGGTGCGCATCTGGCCGCGCTTGACGTTGTGGGTCAGGTGGTCGAGCAGATCCAGGCCGACATTGTTGGCCGCTTCGGCCTCCGCCGCGCCAGCCACCGGGGTCCAGTCGGCGAACACCGCGTCCGCGCCTTCAACCAGATAGAGCATCGAGCCGCCGATGCCTTCCAGCACCCGCGCGCCCTCGCCCAGCACCGTGGCCGAGGCGTCGGCCGCCACGGCGCCGCGCTTCAGGGCCTCGGCATAGGCCTGCTCCACGTCGGCGACGCCGAACGCCATGCCGTTGGCCGACGGGCCGTGGGCGGCGCGGAACGCGGCCACCTGGCCGGTCGCCTCGTCATTGACCAGCAGGTTGACGCGGCCCTGCTTGTAGCGGGTCACGGCCTTGGTCGGGTGGGTCGAGGCGGCGACGAAGCCCATCTGCTCGAACAGCGCCTTCATGGCGGCCGGTTCGGGGCTGGTGAACTCGACGAAGACGAAGCCGTCGAGGCCGAGGGGGTTCTCTTGAGTGACTTGAGTCATGCGGGCTCTCCCTGCAGGCAGGCGTTCAGCGCCCGCGCGAATGTGTCGATGGTCTCAACGGTCAGGCCGGCCAGATTGATGCGGCCGGATCCCGCCATGTAGATCGCGTGATCTTCACGCAGCTTCGCCACCTGGACCGGCGACAGCGGCAGCAGGGCGAACAGGCCGTGCTGTCCGGCCAGCGGCGCCAGCAGCGGAACCGCCGTCGCCAGACGCTGGCGCAGGTCGGCCACGCGGGCGCGCATGGCGTCCAGTTCGGACCTCCACAGCGTGGTCAAGGCTTCGGATTCCAGGATGATACGCACCGTGGCGGCGCCATGATCCGGCGGCATCGACCAGTTGGTGCGCGCCAGGGCCCGGATGTTGCTGGCGGCCAGGTCCAAGGTCGCCGCATCGCGGGTGAGCGTGTAGAGCGCGCCGACCCGCTCGCGATAGAGGCCGAAATTCTTGTCGCAGGAATAGGCCAGAAGGCCATCCTCGGCCGCCGCCAGCACGAGGCGCATGCCCGCCGCGTCCTCTTCGAGGCCGAGGCCCAGGCCCTGATAGGCCAGGTCGATCAGCGGCACGATCCCCTTGCGCGCCACCAGCGCGGCGATCGCCGCCCACTGCTCCAGGCTGTAGTCGGCGCCCGACGGGTTGTGACAGCAGGCGTGCAGCAGCACCGCGTCGCCGGCCCTCGCCGTCTCCAGCGCCGCCATCATGTCGTCGAAGCCGATGCGCTGGGCGCGCTGGTCGTAGTGGCGGAAGGTGACGGTCTCGATGCCCAACTGGTCCAGAATCTGGGTGTGGTTGGGCCAGGTCGCCGCGCCGATGAACATGCGGATGTCCGGCTTGGCGGCCTTCAGCAGCTCGCAGGCCAGGCGCACCGCGCCGGTGCCGCCGGGCGTCTGCACGCCGAACACCTCGTGGTCGACCGCATCACCGAAGATGATCGGCTTCAGCAGGTCCAGGAAACCGATGTCGCCCTCCGGACCAAGGTAGGACTTGGTGGTTTGCGTGTTCAGCAGGATCCGCTCGGCGGCCTTCACCGCCTCCAGCACCGGCGTCGCGCCGTGGTCGTCGCGGAATACGCCGACGCCCAGATCGATCTTCCCGGGGCGCGGGTCGCGGCGATACAGGCCGATCAGCGACAGCAGGGAGTCCGGGGCCTGGGGCGTCAGGCCGGTGAATACGGAGGAGGTCATGGCGCTTTCCGGATGGACGACGGAAAGCAGCTTATCGCGGGGCAGAAGTCAGAACGTGGCGATGATGACCTTGATGAACATCAATTCGGTCACATCATGCCAACCAATCGCCCTACTGGGCCCGATGTGATCAGCCCAGATAGTCCAGCGGCAGGGCCGTGGAATCCTTGACCGTGTCCAGAACGAACGCCGAGCGCACGTCCTTCACCGCCGGCATCTTCAGCAGGCGTTGCATCATGAGATCGCCATAGGCGTCGAGGTTCGGCGCCACCACCCGCAGCAGGTAGTCGTAGCTACCGGTCATCACGTAGCAGCCGACGACCTCGGGCTCGCGCAACACCGCCTGCTTGAACGCTTCGGCCGCGCCTTCGGTGTGGTCGACCTGCACCTCGACATAGGCCAGCACGCCCAGCTGGGCCTTGCGCCGGTCCAGCAGCGCGACATAGCCGCTGATCAGGCCCGAGGCTTCCAGCTGCTTGACCCGCCGCAGGCATGGGCTGGGCGACAGCCCCACCCGTTCAGCCAGATCGACGTTCGAGATCTTGCCGTCTTCCTGCAGAATCTGCAGGATCTTCCGATCGGCGCGGGTGAGCTTCATCGTGACCTGATCGAGCTTCAGACTGGCAGATGGCGCCAATATAGCTGAATTTCACGGCGCGGAGCAGCCCTCGACGCTAGGTGGTCGGAGGGTCCGAGCGCAGTCGCGCGCGGAATTCGTCCAGTCGAGCGCGATAGCCTTCGGCGTCGCCGAATTCCAGGAACTCGTAGTAGCGCCGGTGCGGGTCGGAGACCTTCACGGCGTGTTTGATCGGGCACCAGTATTGCTCGGTTCTGCTGGAGACCTCGCGCACATAGGCGACCAGCCCGTTGGCGTAGCCGCAAAAGGCGCAGTTGAGACGTTCGATGACATTGAGATAGCCCAGCCGACCGCGGTCGAACGCGATGTAGTCGCGACGCTGGACCCGCGGAATGCCGTAAGCCCGGAAGCAGATCGCCTGATAGGCGCTCACCCAGGCGTCGACGATCACCAGCGGGATGATCAGCGAATAGATCACCGGCGCGGTCAGGATGACAGCCGGCGACGTGCGACCGAAGAACTTGACCAGGTTCAATCGCAGCCGACGATGCTCGGCCGCAACGCCCATTTCAAACTCGCCGATCTTACTGGTGAGCGTCCAGCCCAGCGCCTTGCGACGTCGCTCGATCTCCCGGTCGAGTTCCGCCTGGAGGCCGACGATCTGATCGGCGATTTCCTTCATACGCTGGGTCATTGACGGCCTTCTGGAATGGCGTGCGGGCGCTGTGGGCCAATATTCCTAAAGCAAAACGCCCCGGGGGCGACCCGGGGCGTCTCTTGATCACGTCTTGCGTCCCCCTGTTGGGGCCGTCTTTCAGTTCGCCAGTCGGCGCAGGAAGGACGGGATTTCCAGGTCCTCGCCGTCGTCAACCTGCGGCGCCTCGATCGGCTGCAGCTGCGGGCGGGCGCTCTGGGCCGAACGGGCCTGCGGCTGCGGAGCCGACGAAGCCTGCTGCTCATAGCGCTGACGGCCACCGCCGAACATCGAGAAGAACCCGCCGCCCTGCTTCTGGGGGCGACGCTCTTCGTAGTAGTTGTTCTCCGGGAACAGCGGCTCCTCGGCGGCGACGTCATCGACCATGGGGTCGACGATGCGGGTCACCGTCCGGGCCGCGGGCGCGGCGATACGCGGTTCTTCAGCTACACGGGGTTCGTCATAGTAGAGCTCGGCTTCCGGCTCCTGAGGCGAGGACATCACGACCTCAGGCTCCTGAGCGGGCTCGGGCGCGAAGGCCGACGACGGACGCTCGACCGGGCGGGCGGCTTCGTAGCGGGCGGTCGGACGAGCCGGTTCCGGTTGCGGCGCCGGGGCGCGCGCGGTGTCGGCGATCAGCGGCTGGGTCGTGGTGTTGCGCGAGACCGGCTTGGGCTCGATCTGGGCGATCGAGGCGCCGTCCATGCCGGTGGCGACCACCGACACGCGGATCACGCCTTCCAGCGACGGGTCGAAGGCCGCGCCGAAGATGATATTGGCTTCAGGATCGACCTGGTCCGAGATCGCGTTGGCGGCCTCGTCGACTTCCAGCAGGGTCATGTCCATGCCGCCGGTCACGTTGACCAGAACGGCCTTGGCGCCCTTCAGCGAGACTTCGTCCAGCAGCGGGTTGGCGATGGCGTTCTGAGCGGCCATCAGGGCGCGGTCTTCGCCGGCGCCTTCGCCGGTGCCCATCATCGCCTTGCCCATCTCGGTCATGACCGTGCGGACGTCGGCGAAGTCGAGGTTGATCAGGCCCGGCAGAACCATCAGGTCGGTGATCGAGCGCACGCCCGAATGCAGCACCTGGTCGGCCATGCCGAAGGCTTCGGCGAAGGTCGTGCGTTCGTTGGCGACGCGGAACAGGTTCTGGTTCGGAATGACGATCAGGGTGTCGACGTAGCGTTGCAGCTCCTGGATGCCGCTGTCGGCCAGGCGCATGCGGTGACGACCTTCGAAGTGGAAGGGCTTGGTCACGACGCCGACGGTCAGAATGCCGCGCTCACGGGCGCACTTGGCGATGATCGGCGCCGCGCCGGTGCCGGTGCCGCCGCCCATGCCGGCGGTGATGAAGACCATGTGGGCGCCGTCGAGGTGCTCGCCGATTTCCGGGAAGCTCTCTTCGGCGGCGCTCATGCCGACTTCTGGATGCGCGCCGGCGCCCAGGCCCTGGGTGATCTGCACGCCCAGCTGGATGCGACGGTCCGTCTTGGCGAACTGCAGCTGCTGCGCGTCGGTGTTGGCCACCACGAACTCGACACCTTCGAGGCCCGCCTCGATCATGTTGTTCACAGCGTTGCCGCCAGCGCCGCCGACACCAAACACCACGATACGCGGCTTCAGCTCAGTCGTACGCGGCGCGGAAAGAGAAATAGCCATGGGACCCTCGCGTCCTTAACGCCGAAATCGTCGAACTAGACCTCGGCGACACCCGATCGCCCAGGATTGCCTCGACGATCGTGTTAACAGAACAACCACCATCGTTAATCGGCAGTTAACTGCATAATCTGAGTCGTGATCTGGTCGAGCGCGACCGTGGGATAAATTGTGGTCTATCAACAGAATCTCTTGGCGAACCAAGGGTTCCGCCGGGGATCCACAGGCGCGTGCGACCGAACGACGCTGAACGCCAATTCTGGCGAATATAGGCGCGGCCGGGAAGCAAAAGGCCCGGTCGAGACATTCGACCGGGCCCAAAGAGTTAAACTGTAGAGTTACTCACGCTTTAAACTTCGAGCGCCGGAACAGCGGCGCCGTTAGAGGTTGTCCCTCAGCCAGGCGGCCGCCTTGGCCATCGGGCTGGCGTTGGGGTCCAGGGGTCGCTTGCGCGACACGTTGCCGGCCAGGGCCTTGCTGGACACCGCTTCGCGCGGGCCGAAGGCGGTGCGGTGCAGCGTGCCGGCCGCGGCGCAGAAGGCCGGGCCGGAAGCGGCGTCGGCCAGGTGCGGCACCCGGCGCGGACGACCCAGGCGGACCGGACGGTCGAACACACGCACGGCGACTTCACGAACGCCCGCCAGCTGGCTGGCGCCGCCTGTCAGGACGATGCCCGCGCCCGGCTCGACCGGCGCTCCCGAGGCCTTCAGGCGCTCGCGCAGCAGCTCCAGGGTCTCTTCGACGCGCGGCTGGATGATGCCCTTGAGCAGGCTGCGCGGGGCGATCACCGGACCCGCGCCCGGATCGTCGCCGCGCGGCGGGGCCTCGATCATCTCGCGGTCCTCGTTGGCCGAGGCGATCGCCGAACCGTGCAGGGTCTTGATGCGCTCGGCGCCGACCACCGAGGTCTGCAGGCCGCGGGCGATGTCCTGCGTCACGTGCCCGCCGCCAACGGCCAGGCTGTCGACGTGGCACAGGGCGCCGTTGTTGAACACGGCCACCGAGGTCGAGCCGCCGCCCATGTCGATGCAGACCGCGCCCAGGTCCATCTCGTCCTCTTCCAGGGCCGCCAGGGCCGAGGCGAACGGCGCGGCGACCACGCCCTCGAAGGACAGGTGAGCGCGTTCGACGCAGTGGGCCAGGGTGTGGAAGATGTTCTCGTTGACCGAGACCACCAGCAGCTCCAGGCCAAGCGAGCGGCCGAACATGGCGCGCGGATCGCGGATGCCGCGCTGACCGTCGACCGACCAGGCGATCGGCAGAAGGTGGATCGGCTTGCGGCCGGGAATACGGACCTGAGCCAGGGCCGCGGCGATGGCGCGCGACAGGTCGGCGTCGCCGATCGGACGGGCGCCCAGCGAAACCTGTGTGTGGACGCGGTTGCTGCCCAGCTGGCCGCCGGCCGTGCAGACAGACACGCCCTGGACGTTGACGCCGGCCACGGTCTCGGCGCGCTCCACGGCCTGGGCGATCGCCTGGGCGGCCTCGTCCAGATTGACGATCGCGCCGCCGCGCACGCCGCGCGACTGGACGTAGCCCACGCCCGCGGTCGTCAGGGTGCGGTTGTCGCGGTGAACGCCGTCGGCCTTCATGATGAAGCAGGTGACCTTGGAGGCGCCCAGGTCGACGGCCGCGATGGCGGGCTGGCGCACGAGCGTGGCCTTCAGGCCCTCACGCGCCTGCTTCCGTTCCTCCAATCGCGACATCGCTATCGTCACCTCAGTCATCACTCGTTACGCCCCGCCGGCCACGGGCTGCCCAGGCAGCGCCGCGTCGCGAGGTCTCACAGCCACCATTTCGGGGTCGCGCAGATCGATCCGCGCAAAACCCATGTCGAGGATTCGCTGTCGTTGGTCGAGCTGATCCAATTGAATCAGCGCGGATTCTTCGTCAATGGCCGGCAGCTGGATCAGCGAACCGTCCTTCAGTCTCAGGTCCCAGCGGCGATCGTCGACGCGCACCAGCGCTTCGAGACGATCCCGCAGGCGCGGTCGCGAGGCCACCGCCGGCAGGATCAGGCCGGCCGCCTGGTCGGCGCCCTGCCCCACCACCAGCGGCAGCGCGGGGAAGCGGGCCGGATCGGCCTCGCTGATCACCCGGCCCTCGCCGTCGATCACCTTCATGCGGCCCTGGTTCTGCCAGACGGCGAGGGCCGGCCGCTCTTCCACCGCGATCAGCACGGTGTCGGGCAGCATGCGCACGACCTTCGCGTCCTTGACCCAGCCGACGCCCTGCACTCGGGCGCGGACATCGTTCAGATCCATGCCCAGCGTCGGCTGGTTCAGGTAGAGGCCCGAGGCCGCCAGAATATCGCCTTGCGCGGTCGCCGAGGCGCCGCGGATGTGAACCGTCTTCAGCTTGAAGCCCGCCGAGGCGAAGCTGTTGTCGACGCCATGAACCATGGACGCGCCGATGCGCTCGGCCCGATGGCCGGTCGCCAGCATGATTACAAGACCGAGACCCAAGGCCGCGCCCGCCACGCTCAGGGCCACCGTGGGCGACAAACCCACGCCCTTGGCGGCGTGCAACTTCGCGGCCGGCTGCGCCCCCCGGGGCGCCGGCTTGCCTTTGCTCGGACTTGCGGGCGCTTCGGCCCGGGGTCGCCTAGGCTTAGGCGGTCCCCCCCGCACTACAGCGGGCATAAGCGTCCTCCACGATCCATAGAACTAACTGATCAAACGGGATCCCGACGTGGGCGGCCTGCTCGGGAGCGAGCGAGGTCGGCGTCATGCCGGGCTGCGTGTTGACCTCTAGAAGGACCAGAATGTCGTTAATGTCGTCATAACGGAAGTCGGACCGGGTCACCCCTTGGCAACCAAGAGCGGTATGGGCCAGCTCGGCCATCCGCATCGCGCGATCCCTTACGCCATCAGGGATTGGGGCCGGTAGAACGTGAATTGAACCGCCTTCGGAGTACTTGGCCTCATAGTCGTAGAAACCTGTGGATGCACGGATATCCGTCACCGCCAGCGCCCTGGGACCTTTTGACTCACCGAGCACCGCGACGGCCAATTCCAACCCCTGGATGTAGGGTTCGACCATGACTTCCTCGCCGAAAGTCCACGCAGGAGAGGCAAGTTCTTCCGGCGGACGGTTCGCGCCTTCGAACACCAGGAACACCCCGACCGATGAACCCTCGGCATTGGGCTTAACGACATAGGGGGGCTGCAACACATGGTCGCGCGCGACATCGTGTCGGTTGTAGAGGCCGCCACCCGGAACGATCACCCCGGCGGCCGCCAGCACGGCCTTGGCCTTGGCCTTGTCCATGGCCAGCGCGGAGGCCAGAACACCCGAGTGGGTGTAGGGCAGCTTCAGGGTTTCCAGCACGCCCTGGACGCAGCCGTCCTCGCCCCATTCGCCGTGCAGGGCGTTGAAGACCATGTCGGGCTTTGTGGCTGTCAGCACCTGGGCGATGTCGACGCCCGGGTCAATGCGCGAGACCTTGGCCCCCAGCCGCTCCAGCGCGTCGGCGCATTCGCGGCCCGACACCAGGCTGACCTCGCGTTCCGACGAAGGGCCGCCGAGCAGGACGGCGATATGGCGGCCGGAGAGGGGCTGGGTCATGGCAGGCTGAGACTCTTAGGAAGGCTGGATGGTCAGCCAGTCCTAGTCAGCGCCGATGACGCTGCCAACTCTCCAGCCCAACAAAGCTTGTCATCCCGGCCGTAGCGCAGCGGAGAGCCGGGACCCAGGGACCGGCGCAATGCGGTCGCCCCTGGGTCCCGGACAGCCTCTGCGAGGCTTCCGGGATGAAGCCGCTACTTCGCGGCCGGCGCGGCGGCCTTCAGGGCGCGGAAATCCACGTCCGTCTCGGCCACCAGGTAGATGAGGCTGACCCAGGCGGCGACGTTCTGCGCCAGCTCGTTCGGACGCACCTTGTTCAGGGTGTCGTCGGCCGTGTGGTGGTAGTCGAAGTAGCGACTGGCGTCCTGGCGCATCTCGACCGACGGCACGCCGGCGGACTCCAGGCCAGAGATGTCGGCGCCGCCGCCGCGGGCGGGCTCGCGCGCGACGATGATCTTCAGCGGCATCAGCACGTTGGCGACCGTGGTCGCGAACGTCGTGGCTTGAGCGCCGGCCGGCAGCTTCAGCGAGAAGATGTTGTCCGCGCCCTCGTCGCTCTCGCCGGCCAGGACGATCTTGCCGACCTCGTCCTTGTGCGCGGCCAGGTAGGCTTCCGACGAACCGCCGCTCTCTTCCGAGCCCCACATCACGACGCGGATGGTGCGCTTGGGATGCTTGGGCAGGTCGCCGATCAGCTTGCCGACGGCCGTGGTGATGCCGATGCCCGTGGCGTCGTCGAGAGCGCCGGTGCCGACGTCCCAGCTGTCCAGGTGGCCGCCGATGACGATGACTTCGTCCGGCTTCTCCGAGCCCTTGATCTCGCCCGAGATGTTCCAGGCCACGGCGTTCGGGTTGGTGGTCGAGGCCAGCTTCAGCTTGATGCGCAGCGGGCCCTTCTTGGCCAGGCGCTCCAGTTGCTCGGCTTCCGGCACGCCCAGGGCCGCCGACGGGACGGTCGAGACGCCGTCGCCAAAGGCGGTGACGCCGGTGTGCGGCACGGTCGAGTCCGAGGTCGAGATCGAGCGGATCAGCACGGCCACGGCGCCGCGCTTGGCGGCTTCGGTCGGGCCCGCGCGGCGCGAGACGCCCGCCACGCCATAGCCCGAGGCGTCCTGGGTGCGGACCATCGGCTGGGTGATGACGACGATCTTGCCCTTCACGGCGCTTTCCGGCGCGGCCATCAGCTCGGCGAAGGTGCGGAACAGGGCGACATCGGCCTCGATGCCCTCGGGCGGGGTCGGGACCGTGCGGCCCAGGCCGACGATCGACAGCTTCATCGGATACGGGCCGACCAGCTCGGCGCTTTCCTCGCCGCGCGTCCACGACGGCTTGGCGAACGGCTCGACCTTCACGTCGGTGAAGCCCAGCGCCTTCAGCTTGGCCACGCCCCAGTCCTTGGCGCGCTCCATGGCCGGCGAGCCGACGAGGCGCGGGCCGATGGTGGTGGTCAGGTCTTCGGTGACGTCCCAGGCGGTGCGGTCCAGCAGCGCCTTGTCGCGCAGGGCCTCGGCCGTGGCGACGGGATCGGCGGGCTTCGGCGCGACGGCGGCGGCCTTGGCCGACTTGGAAGATTCAGCTTGGGCGGCGCCCGAAAGCAGGGCGAGCGCCGCGGTGGCGGCCAGTAAGCGACGATACATGAGCAAGGATTCTCCCCAAAGGCGCGGGAGTCATAGCACCGCTCCACGCCGGGGGAAGTCAGCATTGCGCTGAACTGTCACGCAGCCGGGGGGCGCCGCTAAGCCGGGCGCCCGATCCGCTTGATCTCCCAGTCCAGCTGCACGCCGGTCTTTTCCCTGACGTCGGCGCGAACGGCCTCGCCCAGGCCTTCCAGGTCGGCGGCGGTCGCCTCGCCGGTGTTGATCAGGAAGTTGCTGTGCAGCGGCGAGAACATCGCCCCGCCGAACGGCTTGCCGCGCCAGCCGGCCTCGTCGACCAGCTTCCACGACGAGTGGCCCGGCGGGTTCTTGAAGGTAGAGCCGCCGGTCTTCTCGCGGATCGGCTGGGTGGTCTCGCGGCGGCTGGTGATCTCGGCCATGCGGGCCTTGATCGCCTCCGGTTCGTCGGCGGTCCCTTCGAACACGGCGTCCAGCACGATCACGGTCTCGCCATCCTGCAGGGCGCTATGGCGATAGGTGTAGCGCAAGTCCTCGACGGCCAGCTCCCGCGCCACGCCCGCGCGATCCATCACCCGGACGGACTTGACGACATTGACGGTCTCGGAGCCATAGCAGCCGGCGTTCATGATCACCGCGCCGCCGATCGTGCCGGGGATGCCGGCATAGAACTCCAGCCCAGCGATCCCCGCCTCGGCCGCCTTGCGGGCCAGGATGGCGTCCGGCACGGCCGAGCCGGCCCTGATGCGGTTGCCGCCCAGCGGCTCGACGCCGTTGAAGCCCTTGCCCAGCCGGATGATCACGCCCTCGACGCCGCCGTCGCGGACCAGGAGGTTCGAGCCCACGCCAATCGCCAGCACGGGCGCGGCCGGGTCCAGGGCCTTGAGGAAATCGGACAGGTCCTGCTCATCGGCCGGCAGGAACACCACGTCGGCCGGACCGCCGACCCGGAACCAGGTGAACGGCGCCAGGGGCTCATTGATCAGCAGCTTGCCGCGGACGGTCGGGAGATTGGTTTTCCAGCTCATGCGGGGGCTCTAGCGCGTCCTGGACCGTTTCTCAAAGTGCTCGACCGTCCACCAGGCCAGGACCAGCAGGATGCCGACGACGATCAGGCCGATGTGCGCCCCGTGCTCGAACGGCGTGACATAGGTGACGCCGCCGGGCTGCTTCAGCGCAACGACGAATGGACCGTCGGGCGCCTTGGGGCGCTGGGTCGTCAACAGCCTGGTGAACCACCAGCTTCCAGCCAGGTACGCGATCACCGCGACGACGATCGCGGCCTTGGTCGCGATCCAGCGGTTCAGTTTCATTTGGCGAGGGCTTCCAGCTGCCCCGGAAGAGCGTAGGACCAGCTGGTGATGTCGCCCGCGCCCAGCAGGACGACAAGGTCGCCGCTGGTCGCCTCGGCCGCGATCAGGGCCGGCAGGGCCGCGGGGCTCTCCAGCGGCAGGGCGCGGCGATGGCCGAACTTCTTGAGCCCCTCGACCAGATGGTCGCGGTCGACGCCCTCGATCGGCTGCTCGCCGGCCGAGTAGACGTCGGCGACGATCACCGTATCGGCGTCGTTGAAACAGCTGCTGAACTCGGTCATCAGGTCGCGCAGGCGAGTGTAGCGGTGCGGCTGGACCACGGCGATGACCTTGCCCGTCGAGACCGCGCGGGCGGCCTTCAGCACGGCGGCGATCTCGACCGGATGGTGGCCGTAGTCGTCGACGACGCGGACGCCGTTGGCGACGCCCGTGGTCGTGAAGCGGCGCTTGACCCCGCCGAAGCCGGCCAGACCCTTGCGGATCGACTCGGCGTCGACGCTGAGCTCGCGGGCCACGGCCACGGCGGCGGTGGCGTTCAGCACGTTGTGGTGGCCGGCCATCGGCATCTTCAGGCCGTCATAGCGGACGACCTCGCCGTCGCGCGGCGAGACGATGATGTCGAAGGTCGCGCCTTCCGGCCCCATCTCGATGTTGGAGACCCGCACCTCGGCCTGGGGATTGGTCCCATAGGTGACGAGCCGGCGGTTCTCGATCCGCGAGGTCAGGGCCTGGACTTCCGGATGGTCGGTGCAGACGGCGGCGAAGCCGTAGAACGGGATATTCTGGATGAAGTCCTGGAAACCCTTCTTCACCGCCTCGAAGTCGCCCCAGTGGTCCAGGTGCTCGGCGTCGATATTGGTGACGATGGCCACGGTGGACTTCAGGCGCAGGAACGAGCCGTCGCTCTCGTCGGCCTCGACGACGATCCAGTCGCCCTCGCCGACCTTGGCGTTGGTGCCATAGGCGTTGATGATGCCGCCGTTGACCACGGTCGGGTCCAGACCGCCGGCGTCCAGCAGGGCCGCGACCATGGAGGTCGTCGTGGTCTTGCCGTGCGTGCCGCCGACGGCGACCGAGAACTGCAGACGCATCAGCTCGGCCAGCATCTCGGCGCGGCGAACCAGCGGCAGGCGCTTGTCGCGGCCGGCGACCATCTCGGGATTGTCGGCCTTCACGGCCGTGGAATAGACGATGGCCGAGGCGCCTTCGACGTGGCTGGCCTCGTGGCCGATGAAGATGCGCGCGCCCAGCTTTTCCAGCCGCTCGGTATTGGCGCTGGCCTTGGCGTCGCTGCCCTGAACGGTGTAGCCGATACGCAGCATGATTTCGGCGATGCCGGACATGCCAATGCCGCCGATGCCGATGAAGTGCACGGGGCCGAGTTCGAAGGGGACGGGGCGTCGACGCTGGATCATGAAAAGCCGATTAGACCAATTCCGCGCGCCGCGAAACGCCCTCCTGATCCTCTTAGTGTGGATAGCGCCCGCGCTCGCTCAGCCGCCCTCGCCCGCTCCGCTTGAACTGCGCCTGGCCGATGTCGGTCGGTTCGCGAGCTTCGTCGACATGGGCGGCGTCCAGTGGAGCGGCCGCACGGCGAAGCTGCGCGTGCTGCAGGTCACCGAGGGCGGCTTCAAGGCCGGCGCGGAAGAGTTCTGGGGCGGCTGGCGTCACGAGGTCATCGACTGCACGGCGCGGACCATCGCCCACGCCGGGTTCGGCAGCATCCGGGCGGGCGGCCGCGAGGGTCCGGTGACCGGCGATCTGCGCTCCGCCGCCCCCCTGCCCGCGGGCAGCACGGACGAGGCCGTGGCCAAGGTGGTCTGCGACGGCTGGAAACCCTTCGCTAAGGTTCCGGTGGCGAGCAGCGTCGAGGCGGCCGTCGCGATCGGCCGCCCCCTGATCGAGACGGGGGCCGAGCCCTAAGGCCGCGCGGCCTCTACCGGATCGCGTTGAACGCCGCGGTGAGACGGCGCTTGGTCAGCGGCGGCGCGGAGGCCAGAACCTTGTTCGATGTCGCCGGATCGAGCTTGGCGTCGCCCACCTTGGCGACGAACACCATGCCCATGCTCCAGTGCGGCAGGCATTTAACGCCGTAAACGCCCGGCTTGGTGAGCTTCAGCACCACTTCCTTGCCCATCACGCCCCTCACCGGCGCGACGCCGGCCGGCAACAGCTCCGGGATCGACTCGGCGTTGTGGCCCGGATCGGTGGGAATGAAGCGGATGGTGTCGCCCACCTTCAGCCTGGCGGTCGAGGGTTCGAACACCATCGGCCCCTCGGCGCCCTGGTTGCGCATCTTGACCGTGAGCTCGGCGGCCGAGGCGAAGCCAGCATGCGCGACGACCGCGACGGCGCCGGCGAAAATCAACGTCCTGAACATGGGCGAACCTTCTCTGCGCGAGCGGTCACAGCCGCTGCGCGTTCGCCTTAGTCCGGTCCGCGCGGGACAGCTTTGCGCAAGCTCAAGTCAGCGCCGCGCCGTGCGCTCCACAAGATCCGCCAGTTCCTCAGCCGCGTTCGGCTTGGCCACCGACCGTGCGCCCTCGGCCATCCGCGCCAGACGCTCCGGGTTCTTCAGTAGGGCGTTGAGGGCCCCGGCCATGGCGTCGACCGTCAGCTCGTCCTCCAGGCACACAGCCGCGCCGCCCGCCTCTTCCAGGAGCTTGGCGTTGAAGCGCTGATGGTCGTCGGCGGCGATCTTCAGCGGGATCAGGATCGACGGCCGGCCAGCGACCGCCAGCTCGGTGCAGGTCGAGGCGCCCGAGCGGCCGATCACCAGGTGCGCCTGGCGCAGATAGCCGGCCATGTCGCGGAAGAACGGCGCGACCTCGCAGTCCACCATGGCGTTGCGATAGATCTTGCGGGCGTTTTCCATGCTCTCGGCGCGGGCCTGCTGGAAGACCTTGAGGCGCGAGCGCATGTCCTCGGGCAGCTTGGCCACCGCCTCGGGGATCAGTTCGGACAGCAGGCGCGCGCCCTGGCTGCCGCCGGTCACCAGGATCCGCAGCTGCACCTCGGGAGGGATGTAGGGCACGTCGTAGAGCGCGCGCACCGGCGGGCGCACGGGATTGCCGACGACGTGGGCCCTGGCCTTCACGGCCGGCTTGGCCATCTGCAGCGTCGGGAAGGCGCAGGCGACCTCGTCGACGCGCGGGGCCAGGAAGCGGTTCACGCGGCCCAGGACCGCGTTCTGTTCGTGGATCACCGTCGGGCGCTTCTGGCTCAGCGCGCCCAGCAGGGCCGGCAGGGCGGGATAGCCGCCAAAGCCGACGACCACGGCCGGGTCCAGGCGCTTGAAAGCCGCGCGGGCCTGCAGCACGCCCTGCATGACCGTAAAGCCGGCCTTGATCATGCCCAGCGGGTCGTTGGACTTGGCCGTGGCGGCCGACAGCGCCAGCCGCTCTTCGGCCGGAAACTTGTCGGCGTACAGCGCGCCGCGATCGTCCGTGGCCAGCACGACACGCCAGCCGCGCGCGGTCAGGGCCTCGGCGAGCGCCTGGGCGGGGAACATGTGGCCGCCGGTTCCTCCGGCGGCGACGACAGCCAGCTTGCTCATCTCAGGCGAAAGCGCCGTCGTGGCCAAACTCGCCGCTCGCCCCATAGGCGCCGGGGCGCTTGCGCACCAAGGCCAGGGCCATGCCCAGAGTCAAACCCATCGCGAGCATCGAGGAGCCCCCGTAACTGATGAACGGAAGCGTCATGCCCTTGGTCGGGATCATGTTCAAGTTCACGGCGATATTGATGATGGCCTGTTGCCCCACCAGCACGAACAAACCGGCGGCCGCGACCTGCTCGAACGGGTCGTTCAGCTTCATGGCCTTGTACAGCCCGCGCACCACCAGGAAGGCGAAGATGGCGATCAGCGCCCAGGAGAAGATCAGCCCGTACTCCTCGGCGGCCACCGAATAGATGAAGTCGGTGTGCAGGTCGGGCACATGGCGCTTCATGACGCCCTCGCCCGGGCCGCGCCCGAAGAAGCCGCCGGCGCGAATGGCCTCGGCGGCGCGGGTGATCTGGTGGGTGTCGGCCTGATCGGGACTGAGGAACTTTTGCACCCGGGCGTGCACGTGGTCGAACAGGAAGTAGGTCGAGGCAAGGCCCGCCAAGGCGACCACGCCCAGGCCCATGATCCACGAGATCGGCACCCCGGCCATCCAGAAGGCGGCTCCGAAGGCGATGGTGATCAGCACCGTCTGGCCGACGTCCGGCTGGATCAGCAACAGGGCCACGGCGATGAAGTAGAGCAAGAAGGCGATCGAAACGCCCGGCACCCCTTCGCCCTTCTGGCCCTCGGCGAACATCCACGAGACCAGCACGATGAGGGCCGGTTTCATGAACTCGGAGGGCTGGAGCGTGAAACCGCCGAACTGCAGCCAGCGCGTGGCGCCCTTGGCGTTGTGGCCGATAAACGGCAGGGCGATCATGATCGCGATGGCGCCGATATAGATGAAGAAGGCCGCCCGCCGGATCCCCTTGGGCGACAGCATCGATACGGCCAGCATCAGCACCGACGAGGCGCTGGCGAAGAAGCACATGCGGATGGCGAAATGGAACTGGTCGTCGATGCCGATCCGCTGGGCCGCGGCCGGGCTGGACGCGAACGACAGCAGCATGCCGAGCGTGGCCAGCAGGGCCGTCGCGCCCAACAGCCAGCGGTCGGTCGTCCACCACCAGATGCCGATCGCGGTGCGGTCGGTGCGGGCGAAGGCATGTGTCGCGTTGGAGGCCATGGCCGGAGAGTCGGACCGCAGGGTTAATCAAATCTTGCCGCGCCGTTCTACGCCGGTGGACATGCGTCGAAAAGCGCGTGCGAACCGCTGGTCGCGATCAGCGCAGTTCGAAGTACGCCACCTCGCCGCCCTCGGTATGGGCGACGACGGCGATGTTCAGCGCCTCGCCGTCGTCGAGGGTCAGGCGGCACTCGCCAGCCCGGAAAGCCTGCCGCAGGATGTCAGGCTCGCCCGTGAGGCTGCCCTTGCCGCTCTTGCGCCCGGCAGGCCCGCTGGCGACGAGCAGGGAGAAGGCCACGGCGCTGTCCTGGCGGGCGACCGTCAGCACGCCGTTGCCGGTGCGAGGAAGCTTCTGGAGCTTGGTTACTGGCATCGAATACGAAGCATGAGACTGAAAAACATGCCCTATTATTACAGAATGAAACCGGCTGATGTAGAATAATATTCAGAAACCGCTTGCGGAATTTCGCCTGTCGGCGCATGGTATATTTCATCGAATATCGAACTGGTTCGGCCGCTCTCCATGCTTGCTCTTCGGATCGAGCCCCGAGCCTCTCCAAATCCTCTCCGAAAATTTGATCGCATGGCTCGTCTCGAGTCGCGCGCGACCTATCATGCAAGGAATACATCCATGACCACCGGCACCGTGAAGTGGTTCAACTCCACCAAGGGCTTTGGCTTCATTCAACCCAACGACGGCGGCGCTGACGTGTTCGTCCACATCTCGGCCGTCGAACGCTCGGGCCTCGGCTCGCTCGACGAAGGCCAGAAGGTCAACTTCGAACTCGAACGCGACCAGCGCAGCGGCAAGATGTCGGCTGGTCAGCTGACCGCCGCCTAAGGATTCAGACAGGCCCGGATGGATCATCCGGGCCTGTCGTCCGTTCATCTTCCCGCCGGCTCGCGACTTCGCGTCCGGATACGAAAGCGACCATGAATCCATTAGACATCCGCCATTCGGACCGCCTCAAGACGGCCGCCGACGCCAAGGCCGCGCTGCTGGCCAAGTTCAAGCCGCGCGCCGCCAGCATCGACCCGTTGTTCGCCCAGCGTGAAACGCTGCGCGCCCAGGAACTGACCCAGGTTCGCAAGCTGCGCGCCGACGCCAAGGCCGCCGTCAAGCAAGCCACCGCCGACGCCGAAGCCGCGCGGATCGAGGCGCAAGCCGCTCTGGACGCCGAGGCCCTGACCGCCAAACGCGGTGAGCGCAAGGAACGCAAGGCGCTGTCCGCCGCCGACGCCAAGGCCAAGCGCGACCAGCGCTACGCGGCCCGCAAGGCCCGGAACTAGACCCGGTGGCCCGCAAACCCAACTACGATTTCGAGCGCAAGGAACGCGAGCGCCAGAAGGCGGCCAAGGCCGCCGAGAAAGCCGCCGCCAAGCGCCCCGCTTCGGACGACCCGTCTCCGTCGAACGAAGTCTAGACCAAAGCGCGCCGCGTCCAGTCCACGATCTGCGGCGCGGTCATGGCTCCGGCCTGACGGGCGACGACCTGACCGTCCCTGTAGAGCACCAGGGTCGGGATGCTGTTGACGTTCAGCGCGCCCGCGGCGGCAGGTTCGGCTTCGGAATCGAGCTTCAGCAACCTTACGGCCGGCTCCAGCTGGCGCGCGGCGGCCGCGAAGGCCGGCGCCATGCTCCGGCACGGCCCGCACCAAGGCGCCCAGACATCCAGCAGCAGGGCCGTCCCTTTCGTCATGCGGCGATGACGATCCAGTTCCGCGCCGGTCACGGCCGTCGGACCGCCGGTGAACAACAACGACTTGCAGCGACCGCACTTGGCCGAGAGCGGATCGCGATCCTCCGGAAGGCGATTGCCGGCTCCGCAGGCGACGCAGACGACCTGAGACATCGAAACTCCTTCAAGCCCTGACGTCGGAACAGCCACGAAAAGCGGGCCGTTCCATCCGGGCGCACTCAAGTCAATTCAGATGGTTGGGCGCTCCGCTGTGCGCAAGACGCGCGAAGGTCCGCCGAGTCGCACAGGCTTTGCTTGAATTCGCCCGTCAGCCAGTGATCATGGACCGCATGGCAGGGGCGACGCGTGGCCGACGAAGGATCCGATAAGGCCGTTCTGGAAGGCGCCGGGGCTTATTTCCTCAGCGTGGTCGAGGCCAGCCCGGACTGCATCCGCGTGATCAGCGCCGACGGCCGTGTCGAGTACATGAACGCCCAGGGTCAGTCGCTGTTCGAGATTGACGATTTCGACGGTCGCAATCGCCAGCGCTACTGGCCCGACCTGTGGCCGCCGGAAAGCCGCGAAACCGTCGAGCAGTCTCTGCGCGCCGCCCTCGGCGGCCACGCCGTCGCCTTCCGCGCCTTCTGCCCCACGGCGCGGGGCGCGCCGCGCTGGTGGGACACCACCGTCTCGCCCATCCTTGAGCACGGCCGGGTGATCCGTGTGCTGGCCACCTCGCGCGACGTCACCAGCGAGCGGACGGCGGAGGCGCACCGCCAGCTGCTGGTCAACGAGCTTAACCACCGGGTCAAGAACACCCTCGCCACGATCCAATCGATCACCAACCAGTCGCTGCGCAACGCCGGCGTCGAGGCCACGGTGCGCGACGCCCTGGAAGGCCGGCTGATGGCCATCGCCGCCACCCACAACGTACTGACCGACCAGAACTGGTCGGCGGCCAATCTGCGCCAGATCGTCGACGGCTCGGTGACGCCCTACAGCGCCAGACCCGGCCAGCTGACCATCACCGGCCAGGACCTGAAGGTTTCGCCAAAACCGGCCGTGGTCATGGCCCTGGCCTTCCACGAATTGGCGATCAACGCGCTGAAATACGGCGCCCTCTCCACCCCCGACGGCCATGTGGACGTCCGGTGGTCGGTCGAGCCGGATGACCAGCTGATCATCGAATGGGCCGAACGCGGCGGCCCCACGGTGCGACCGCCGGAGCGGCGGGGTTTCGGCTCTCGCATCGTCGAAACGGCCTTGCCCAACGAACTGGGCGGCCTGGTGGCGCTGGACTACCGCGCCGACGGCCTGCGCTGCTCGATCCGCTCGCCACTGGCGGCGCTGGACAAGGTGGACGCCTTCATGCCGCTGGAGTGAGCGGCGACGCTCCCTATCCGACGGCCGCGGCGCGCTCGCCCAACGCCTTGCGGACGGCGACGGCCAGGTCGCTGACCTTGAACGGCTTGCGCAGGACGGCCTCGGAATTGACCAGTTCCCGGATCGCGCCAGCGTCGGCATAGCCAGTGATCAGCAACATGCCGAGGGTCGGGATGACTTGCCGCGCTCGCCTGGCGACCTGGGCGCCGTCCATGCCCGGCATGGCGAAGTCGACGACCATCAGGTCGGGGCGGTCCTCGGCCAGGCGCGACAGCCCTTCCTGCCCTCCCGACGCCTCGGTGACGCGGTAACCCAGCGAGCGCAGGCACTGGACCAGAAACCGGCGGACGCTGGGGTCGTCGTCGATCACCAGGACGCGTTCGCCCTCGCTGAGCGGAGTTTCGTTCGGCGGAATGTCGCTGGGCCGGATGCGATCGCCGGCCTCGGTGATCGGCAGCCAGATCTCGATCGTCGTCCCGACGCCGACGGTGCTGTCGATCCGCACCGTGCCGCCCGACTGGGTAGCGATGCCATAGACCTGACTGAGGCCCAGCCCCGTCCCCTTGCCCACGCTCTTGGTCGTGAAGAAGGGGTCGAACACCTTTTGCAGCAGATCCTTGGGAATCCCGTGGCCGGTATCGCTAACCGCGATCACGACGTGGTCGCCGGGCTGCAGGCCTTCATGCCACTCGTCGGAAATCCGGCTCGAGATGGTCACCACGCCGCCATCGCCCATGGCGTCGCGGGCGTTGATGGCCAGGTTCAGCATCGCCAGTTCCAACTGGTTGGCGTCGGCCTTGGCCCGCGCCGCGCCGGCGGCCAGCGCCATGCGGACCTCGACCGTGTGACCCAGGGTCCGGGTCAGCAGGTCGTCCATGCCGGTGATCAACGCGTCGACCTCCACGGGCTGCAGATCCAGCTGCTGGCTGCGCGAGAAGGCCAGAAGCTGAGCGGTCAGCTTGGTGGCGCGCTCGACGCCCTCGCGGGCGTTGGCGGCCATGCGCTTGACGCGCTCGTCGTCGCTGCGCCGCTCGATCATGTCGATATTGCCGACGATGGCGGTCAGCAGGTTGTTGAAGTCGTGAGCGATGCCGCCGGTCAGCTGGCCGATGGCGTCCATCTTCTGAGCCTGGACCAGGGCGGCCTGGGCCTGCTCGCGCTCGCTGATCTCGGCCAGCAGACGTTCGTTGGCGCGCTGCAGCTCGCGGACGCCGTCGGCGATGCGCTGTTCAAGCGTCTCGTTGAGCAGGCGCAGTTCCGCCTCGGCCGTCTTGCGCCCGGTGATGTCGAGGCTGATCCCCGACATCCTTCGCGGCTCGCCGGGCCGGATCCGGTTGAGCCGCCCGCGCACCTGCACCCAGTGCAGGGAGCCGTCCGGCCAGAAGATCCGGTACTCGACGTCGTAGTCCTCGGCGCACGCGATCGAGGCGTTCAGCGCGGCGGCGCGCAGCGCCTCGTCCTCCGGGTGGACGGCCGCCTCGACGCCGGCCAGCGTCAGCGGCTGGTCAGCGTCATGGCCGAAGTGCCCGCGCGTCGCGGCGGACGTGGTCAGCGCGCCGCTGTCCAGATTCAGGTCCCAGGCGCCCAGCTTGCCGGCCTCAAGGGCGAAGCGAAGCTGCTCCTCGGCCCTGGTCTGGGCGTGCAGATGATCGCGGGCGAGATACTGGCGATGGCGGGCGCGGATCGCCGAATGGGCCGCGCTGATCAGCGTCTCGGCGTTGATCGGCCGCTCCAGCAGCACGATGTTGCCAATGCCCTTGAGGCGCTCGGCGTCCACCTGCGTCCGTTTGCCCGGCTGTTTGGTGACCAGCACGATGAACGGAAAGTCCGACCAGGTCGGCTGATGGGCCAGCCAGTCCGTAAGGGCGTCCAAGCCCCCCTGGGCCAGCGCCTCCTCGGTCAGGATCGCCGCGCCAGCCTCGTCGCCCAGCGCCTGGCTCAGCTCGCCCAGGTCGCCACAGATCTGCGAGGCGTGACCGACATTGCGCAGGGTTTCGGCGATGACCGCCGCGTCCCGCCCTCGCGGCGCCAGGATGAGGATCGGTTTAGGCATCCGCCGACCGACTTTTCTCCTCGCCCAGCATCTCGATCTTGCCCTGGTACGAGGGAAGGCCCGACATCACGCCCTGGAAGTCGGTCAGCGCTTGGCCCACCTCGATGCCGCGCCCGGTCAGACGGATCTCGCGGATGGTTTTCTCGTGCGCGGCCGTGCGGCTCTTGACCGCCGAGACCGCCGTCAGCACCGAACCGGCGGCCTCGAAGAAACGGAACAGCAGGATGCCGTCGCTGAGGTAGCTGAGATCGATGTCGCTTCGGACCTCGCCGATGAAACCGTGCTGGCCCAGGATCAACAGTGTCACCACGCCTTGCTGGTTCAGATAGGTCAGCAGTTCGTGCATCTGCAGCAGCAGGAACTTCTGCCCCGGCATGGCCTGCAGATAGGCGTTCAGACTGTCGATGACGACGGTCCGCGCGCCCAGACGCTCCACTGCGTCACGGACGAGGAACGCGAACTCTCCGGGCGAAAGTTCAGCCGGGTCGATGGCGCGGACGAGCAGTTGGTTGTTGTCGATATAGGGCTTCAGATCCATGCCGAGCGCCTTTGAGCGCGTCAGCAGGGTCGGCAGGCCCTCGTCGAACAGGTAGTAGGCGACCGTCTCGCCCCGCTCGAGCGCGGTCAGGGCGCAGCGCACCGAAGTCGTGGTCTTACCCACGCCCGAGGGACCGCTGATCAGAGTGTTGGCGCCGCGCGTCAGCCCGCCGCCCATCAGCGCGTCGAGGCCCGGCGAGCCCGTGGACACCATCTCCTGGACGAAGGTGGCGGGATGGTCGGCGGCGACCAGGCGCTCGAAGACCCGGATGCCGCCGGTGTCGAGCGAGAAGTCGTGAAAGCCGCCTCGGAACTTGATGCCCCGCATCTTGACGACCTCGAGTTGTCGACGCTGCGCGCCGTATTCCTGGGTCATCCGCCGCAGGCTGATCACCCCGTGGGCGATGCTGTGCAGTTGCAGGTCGCCATCCTCGGCGGTCTGGTCGTCCAGCAGCAGGACCGTGCACCGACGGGTGGCGAAGAAGTGCTTCAGCGCCAGGATCTGGCGGCGATGGCGCAGCGGATTCTGGGCCAGCAGCCGCATCTCCGACAGGCTGTCGAAGACCACGCGGAGCGGCTTGGTCTGCTCGACCTGCCTCATCACCCCGCGCGTGGTCTCGCCAAGCTCGACATCGGACGGATGCAGCACCGACTGCTCGCTGTCGGGGTCCAGCCCCTCTTCGCTGACCAGCTCGAACAGGTCTATTCCGTCCAGAGACCAGCCATGGCTGGCGGCGGCCGCCTTGAGTTCCTGCTCGGTTTCCGAGAGCGTGATGTAGAGCCCGGTCTCCCCCAGTTCGCGCCCCTTCAGCAGGAACTGCAACGCCAGGGTGGTCTTGCCGGAACCAGGCGTGCCCTCGACCAGGTAGATGCGATCGCGCGTCAGACCGCCGCCCAGGATGTCGTCGAGCCCAGACACCCCCGTGCTGACACGGGCGCCTTCTCTCTCGACCCTGGCTTCAGACATGCTCGCTCCGTGGACGACGCGCCACCTCCCTTAGCGGCGCATGAACGGTTCAACGCCGAACGCACGGCTAAGTTCAGCCGCGCCGCGCCCGATACGCGGACGGCGGCGAGGGACGTTGGCAAGCAAGTCCGATGGAATTGGGAGCGGCTCTTGAAGATCGTGGAGCGTCAGTCGCGGCGTTGCGGCCAGATGGCCTTCACGCCACCGCCGACTTGCCGCCGCTGGCCGTCAGGCCGTTGACCGCGGCGCGGAACGCTTCGCCCCGAGCCTCGAAGTCGCTGAACTGGTCGAACGAGGCGCAGGCCGGCGAGAGCAGGACGACGGCGTCCTCCCCGCTCGCCGCAGCGTCGGCATAGGCTTGCTGAACCGCCTTCTCCAGCGTGCCGCTCATCTTCACGTCGGCCTTGCCGGCCAGGGTCACGGCGAAGACATTGGCCGCCTCGCCGATCAGATAGGCCTTGGCGATGCGCGGGAAGAGGTCCTTCAGGTCGTCGATGCCGCCGGCCTTCGCGACGCCGCCGGCGATCCAGTAGAACTTCGGATAGCTGGACATCGCCTGGCGGGCGGCGTCGGCGTTGGTGGCCTTGCTGTCGTTGACGAAGCGGACCTTGCCGATCTTGCCGACCGTCTCCATCCGGTGCGCCAGGCCCGGGAAGGTCATCAGGCCCTCGACCGCGTCGTGGGCCGGGATGCCGATGGCGCGGGCGGCGGCGTAGGCGGCGGCGGCGTTCTGCCAGTTGTGGCGGCCCGGCAGGCTGCGGGCGCGAAGCAGGTCGGCCATCTCGACGACCCGCTCGCCGGTGGCGTCGTAGAGCACGCCCTGCAGGGCATAGACGCCCCGGCCCATCGCCTTGCCGGCGCTGATCGGCCAGATGGTGCGGCGGTTGGCGGCGGTGATCTCGGTGCAGATCTGCTGGCACCAGGGATCGTCGACGCCGATGATCGCCGTGTCGCCCTTGCCCTGGTTCAGGAAGATCCGGCGCTTGGCGGCGATATAGCCGTCCATGCCGCCGTGGCGATCCAGGTGGTCGGGCGAGATGTTCAGCAGCACCACCGCGTCGGGCTTCAGGCTCGAGGTCAGGTCCAGCTGATAGGACGACAGCTCCAGCACGTAGACCGCGCCGCCGTGCATGTCTTCCAGGCCTAGGACCCCCAGGCCGATATTGCCGCCGACCCGCGTGTCGCGGCCGGCCGAGGCGCAGAGGTGGCCGATCAGGGCGGTCGTGGTCGACTTGCCGTTGGTGCCGGTGATGGCGATGATCTTCGGGCGCTTGTGCGCTGGCGCGGCGTTGACCGTTCGGGCGAACAGCTCGACGTCACCCAGGATCTCGACTCCGGCCGCCTTGGCCTTGCCGACGGTCCAGTGCGGCTTGGGATGGGTCAGCGGCACGCCCGGCGACAGCATCAGGGCGGCGAACTGGCTCCAGTCGGCCGCTTGCAGGTCGACGACGGGGAAGCCCTCGGCGGCCGCGGCTTCGCGGCTCTCCGGCTTCTCGTCCCAGAGGGCGACCTTCGCCCCCCCCGCGATCAAGGCGCGCGCGGCCGTCAGTCCGGTTCGGCCCAGGCCGAACACCGCGACGGTCTTGTCCTCGAATCCGCGGACGGGGATCATACTCGGGCTCCCTAACGCAGTTTCAGCGTGGCGAGGCCGACGAAGGACAGCATCATCGCCACGATCCAGAACCGGATCACGACGGTGGATTCAGCCCAGCCCAGCTTCTCGAAATGGTGGTGGATCGGCGCCATCAGGAAGACGCGCTTGCCGGTCTTCTTGAAGTAGGCGACCTGGATCATGACGCTCAGCGCCTCGGCCACGAACAGGCCGCCGACAATGCCCAGGACCAGTTCGTGCTTGGCGCAGACAGCGATCGCGCCCAGCGCGCCGCCCAGGGCCAGCGAGCCGGTGTCGCCCATGAAGATCTTGGCCGGCGGGGCGTTGTACCAGAGGAAGCCCATGCCCCCGCCGATGATCGCGCCACATAGCACCGCCAGCTCGCCGACGCCCGGCGCGAAGTGCAGGTTCAGATAGTCCGCGAACTTGTAGTTGCCGACGAGATAGGCGATCAGGCCGAAGGTCGAGGCGGCGAACATCACCGGCACGATGGCCAGGCCGTCCAGGCCATCGGTCAGGTTCACCGCGTTGGAGAAGCCGGCGATCGTGACCGCGGCGAACACCACGTAGAACCAGCCCAGATTGATCACCAGCGCCTTGAAGATCGGGAAGACCACGCTGGTCTCCATGCCCGGTGTCATCGGCGACTTGGGCGCCCACAGGATCAGGATCACGGCGGCGACGATGGCCACGGCGAACTGGGCGATCAGCTTCTGGACGCTGGAGAGGCCGGCGGTAGTCTGCTTGGTGACCTTGGCGTAGTCGTCCATGAAGCCCAGCAGGCCGTAGCTGCCGGTGATCAGCAGCACGACCCAGACGTGGATGTTGCGCAGGTCGGCCCACAGCAGGGCGCCGACGAACAGGCCGGCCAGGATCATGAAGCCGCCCATGGTGGGCGTGCCGGCCTTCTCGGTGACGTGACGGGCGATGCCATCGGTGCGGATCGGCTGGCCCTTGCCCTGCTTGGCCTTCATCCAGCGGATGAAGCGCGAGCCCATGGCCACGGCGACGATATAGGCGGTCAGCATCGCCATGCCGGACCGGAAGGTCAGGTACTTCAAGAGGTTCAGCGCCGGGACATGCTCTTGCGAGCGCGCCAGCCATTCGTACAGGAAGTACAGCATCAGCCCTGTTCCCCAAGGTCGAGCGCCGCCAGGGCCCGGGCGAGAACCCCGGCCTTGGAGCCGTTCGACCCCTTCACCATCACCACGTCGCCAGGCCGGATCGCCCCCGCCAGCTGCGTCGTTAACTTTTCAGTAACTTCCGCGTAGCCGCCTCGCCGAGTCGGCGGAAGCGCCTCCCACAGCGATTTCATGTGGACGCCTGCGACAAAAACGACGTCAACGTTTGCATGGTCGATCGGGCCTGCAAGCTCGGCGTGAAACCGGTCGCTGTCCTCGCCCAGTTCGAGCATGTCGGTCAGCGCCACGACCCGGCGACCGGCGACCTTGCGCGCGCCCAGGGTCTTCAGAGCGGCCTGCATCGAGACCGGATTGGCGTTGTAGCTCTCGTCGACCAGGGTGAAAGCCCCGCCGTCGATGCGGACGGTCTTCTCGGCCCCGCGACCTTCGATCGGGGCGAAAGCCGCCAGGGCGGCCAAGGCCGTCTCGCGCGGCACATCAAGGGCTTCCAGCATCAGCAGGACGCACAGGCTGTTGGGGCCCCAGTGGACGCCGGTCTGCAGCAGGGAAATCTCGATGGGTTCGCCACGCAAGACCGCCTTAACCACCGATCTTCCCGGCGAAAGCCGGGACCCAGATTCATCCGGAGCGTCCGTCGCCTTGTCATCTGGGCCCCGGCTTTCGCCGGGGAGATCGGACGAGAAAGAGACGAGCTGAGCTGTGCAGTCCGGTGAAGACCCGAAGCTCCAGACGGTCGCGCCGGCCTTCTCGGCCTCGGCCTTCAGGAAGTCGAACCAGCGGTTGTCGGCGTTCAGAACCGCGATCCCGCCCGGCCGCAGGCCGGCGAAGATCTCGGCCTTGGCGCGGGCAACGCCCTGCTCGCCGTCGGGGAAGTTCTCCAGATGGACCGGGCCGACCGTGGTGATCGCCACCGCGTGCGGCTGGACGAAGCCCGACAGCGGAATGATCTCGTCGGCGTGGTTCATGCCGATCTCGAACACGGCGCGCTCGCTGTCGCGCGGCATCCGGGCCAGGGTCAGCGGCACGCCGATGTGGTTGTTGTAGCTCTTCACCGACGCGTGGGCCTTGCCCGCCAGGCGCAGGCCCGCCTCGACCGCGCGGGTGACGCTGGTCTTGCCGACAGAGCCGGTCACCGCCCCGCGCTTGCATTGCGGCGCGCGCTCGCGAGCGGCGACGCCCAGCCGCTCCAGCGCCTTGAAAGTGTCTTCGACCATTACGGCCGGCGCGTCGACGGCCTTGGCGGCCAGGACGCCGGTCGCGCCGTTGGCGATCGCCTGCGCGACGAAGTCGTGGCCGTCGCGCGCGCCGATCAGCGGCACGAACAGGTCGCCCGCCTCGACGGTGCGGGTGTCGATCGAGACGCCGGTCACGGCGAAGTCGCCAGCGACCGTACCGCCAACGGCCCGTGCGATCTCGTCAGCCGTCCAGAGCGCTTCAGGCATCGACGCCCTCCATCGCTTCCAGGGCCTCGGCCACGTCGTCGAACGGGTGGACGACGCCAGCGACGATCTGGCCCTGCTCGTGCCCCTTGCCGGCGATGACCAGCACGTCGCCATCGCCCATCAGGTCGACGGCGGCGCGGATCGCGGCGCGTCGGTCGCCGATCTCGCGGGCGCCCGGCGCGGCTTCCAGGATAGCGGCGCGGATCGAGGCCGGGTCTTCCGAGCGCGGATTGTCGTCGGTGACGATGGCGATGTCGGCCAGCTTGGCGCCGATCGCCCCCATCAGCGGACGCTTGCCGCGATCGCGGTCGCCGCCCGCGCCGAACACGGCGATCAGCTTGCCGCGCGTGTGCGGGCGCAGGGCTTCCAGCACGGTCCGCAGACCGTCCGGCGTGTGAGCGTAGTCGACATAGGCCTCGCCGCCCTTGGGACCACGCCCGACACGCTGCAGGCGCCCGGCCGCGCCTTCCAGGCTCTCCAGGGCCTTCAGCACCTTGGCGACGTCCTCGCCCGCGGCGACGCACAGGCCGGCGGCGACCAGCACGTTCGAGGCCTGGAAGGCGCCGGCCAGCGGCAGCTTGATGTGGTGGACGATGTCGTCTGCCTCGATCACCAGGTCCTGGCCGGCCGGGGTCGGGGTGCGCGAGATCAGGCGCAGACCCTGGCCGTCCTCACCCACCGAGAACACGCTCTGGCCCGAGGTGACGGCGGCGGCGGCGAAGTTCGGGAACGCTTCGCTGTCGGCGTTCAGCACCGCCATGGCCCCGCCTGGGGTAAGCGTGTCGAACAGACGCAGCTTGGCGGCGCGATAGGCTTCCATCGAGCCGTGATAGTCGAGGTGGTCCTGGGTGAAGTTGGTGAAGCCGGCGGCCTTCAGCTTGACGCCGTCGACGCGGCGCTGGTCGACGCCGTGCGAGCTGGCCTCCAGGGCCAGGTGGGTGACGCCCATCTCGGCCAGACGCGCGACCATCTCGGCCACGTCGCCGGCGTCCGGCGTGGTCAGGCCCGGCGGGGTCAGTTGCTGATCCGGTTGGCCCGCTTCGCTCACCACGACGCCCAGGGTGCCCATGCTGGCGGCCTTGTGGCCCAGCTTGGCGAAGATCTGGCGACAGAAGCCGGCGACCGAGGTCTTGCCATTGGTGCCGGTGACGGCCACGCACATGGCCGGCTGCTTGCCCCAGAAGGCGGACGAGGCCAGGGCGTAGGCGCGCCGGGCGTCCTCCGAACGGACCACCGGCACGCCCACGCCTTCCAGCCCGTCTTCGGGCGCCAGGATGGCGGCGGCGCCCTTGGACACCGCGCCCGGCGCGAAGTCGCGGCCATCGACCTTGGTCCCCGGCAGGGCGGCGAACAGCCAGCCGGCCGTGACCTTGCGGCTGTCGGCGGTGACGCCGGCGATCACCGGGTCACTTGCGAACGGACGGTTGAACAGTTCCGACAGATGTCTGGTCATAGCCCCGCCTCCGGTGTGGCGCTCTTCTGGGGGCTGGCGATGGTCACCAGCTCGGTCTTGCGTTGCACGCCCAGGAACGGCGCGATGCGTTCGATCACCTTGCCGGCGGGCGGCGCCCCGACCCAGCCGCCGGTCGAGAAACCGAACGACTTAGCGGTGCCGTGCGGCTCGTCCATCAGGATCAGCACGAAGTAGCGGTCGGCTTCCAGCGGGCCGTCGGTCGGGAACACCGCCGCGAACGACGAGACCTGGCGCTGGTGGTTGTAGCCGCGGATCGAGGGGTCGTATTTCTCGCCGGTGCCGGTCTTGCCGCCGACCGACAGGCCCGGCACGTCGGCCTTGCCGCCGCTGCCGCCCTCGCCGGGGATGACGTTGGCCCGCATGATCTTCAGCATCTCGGCCGAGGTCGCCTCGGAGATCACCCGGGTTCCTTCCGGGCGCACGCCGTCGGGTATCTTCTTGATTGTCAGGGGCAGCATCTTGCCGCCGTTCAGCAAGGCGCCCATCGCCTGGGCCAAGGCCAGGGGACTCACGTTGATGCCGTGGCCGAATGAGGTGGAGGCCACCGCATCCATGTCCCACTTGCGCGGGGTCAGCGGCCGCGCCGACTCCATTAACTCGACCTTGGCCGGCTTGGTCAGGCCCAGGGCCGAGAAGTAGCGCGACAGCCGTTCGCCGCCGATCTTTTCGGCCAGCATGGCGGTGCCGATGTTCGATGAGTGCTGGAACACCTCAACGAGGTTCAGAATGGCCTTGGCCGCGTGATAGTCGTGGATCGTGCGATAGCCCAGCTTGAAGGGCTCGCGCGCGTCGAAGGTCGACTGCGGCGTCGCCACGCCGGTGTCGAGACCGATGGCCACCGTGAACGCCTTGAAGGTCGATCCCATCTCGTAGACCGAGGCGGCGGCGCGGTTCAGCTTCTGCTCGTCGGCGGCGTCGCCGGCCTTGTTGGCGTCGTAGTCTGGCCAGCTGGCCAGGCCCAGGATCTCACCGGTGTGGACGTTGGTGACCAGGCCCACCGCGCCTTTCGGCGTGAACTCGGCGACGCCCTTGCGCAGTTCGTCCTCCAGGGCCGCCTGCACGCGCACGTCGATCGACAGCTGGGTCGGGCCGCCCTGCCCGCCCGCGGCCTTGCGGATCGGATCGTCCAGGGCGCGCTCGGCCCCGGCCAGACCCTTGCCCCCGCTGTCGACGAAGCCGACCAGGTGCGCGGCCGTCGGCCCCAGAGGATACATCCGCCGCTCCTGCTCCTCGAACGAGATGCCGGGCAGGCCCAGATTGAAGATGGCGTCCTTTTCGTCGGGCGTCAGGCCGCCCAGCACGAAAGCGCGGTGGTCGCCGAACACGGCCTTGTCCAGGCGCTTGGCCGGAACCTGCGGCAGGGCCTTGCCCAGGGCGCGCCGCACTTCCTTGGCGTCCCAGACCTCGCGCGGATCGACATAAAGCGCGTAGTGGGCCAGGTCGACGGCCAGCAGCTTGCCGTTGCGGTCGACCACATCGCCGCGCGCACCGTCGGCGCCCTGGGCGTAACCGTTACCCTGCCCCGCGCGCGAGAACAGCGCCGCCCAGCCGGCGCCCAGGCCGACGCCGACGAAGCACAGGCTGAAGAAGCCCATGACCAGGAAGATGCGGATGCGCGTGTCATCCTCGGGCTTGGCCGCCGCGCGCGAGCGCTCGAAGGCGTGCTCCAGCCGCCAGACGCGCTCGATCAGCCACCGCCACAGCGGCGACTGGAAGCCGCCGGGACCAAGATTGGAGAGGCTCATCGCTGGACCCCTTCAGCTTGAGGGGGCGGCGGGATGTCGTCGGGCACGGCTTCCGGCGCGTCGGCGGCCAGGGCCTCGGGTGCGACCGGCGCGGCCGAGATCGGCGCGCGCGGCAGCTCGCGGCGGCGCGCGACGTCGATCAGGGCGTCCTCGGTGATCTCGTGGTCCGGCGCGATCGGCTTCAACTGCATCATCTGCGCCAGCTGCTCGATGCGACGGGGTTGCTCCAGATGGGCGACCTCGGCTTCCAGCAGACGCTTGCGGACGCCCTCGTCGACGATCTCCTGCTCGATGCGGCTGATCTCCTGGCGCTCGCGACCCGCGAAGGTCTTGGCCAGATAGACGCTGGTCACCAGGGTCAGCAGGACGCCCATGCCCGCGACCTCGACGATGCGGAAGCCCCGGATTCGGCGATCGAACAGGCCGACGCTGGTCACGCGGTGGCCTCCCAGACGGGAGCCGCCGTGCGCACGGCGGCGCGCAGCTTCGACGAGCGCGCGCGCGGATTGACGGCCAGCTCGGCCTCGCCCGGCGCGATGGCCTTGTTGGCGATCAGCTGGAAGCTGGCCGGCGCGCCGGTCGGCGCCTGCGGCAGGTGGCGCGAGCCGCCCGGCGTGCGCCCGGCCCGCTCGGCCAGGTAATTCTTGACGATGCGGTCTTCCAGCGAGTGGAAGGTCACCACCGCCAGCCGGCCGCCTGGCTTCAGGATCCGCTCGGCGGCCGCGAGCCCCGCCTCCAGCTCGGCCAGCTCCTCGTTGACCGCGATGCGCAGCCCCTGGAACGAGCGCGTGGCCGGGTGGACCTTGGCGCCCTTGCGGCCGCCCAGGGCGCGTTCGATGACGTGCGCCAGGTCCAGGGTGCGCTCGAACGGACGCTCCTCGCGGCGCTTGACGATGAAGCTGGCGATGCGGCGCGAGGCGTGCTCCTCGCCATAGACATAGAGGATCCGAGCCAGCTCGGTGTGGTCGAGCTCGTTGACGAGGTCCGCGGCCGTCGGACCCGTATCGCTCATCCGCATGTCCAGCGGGCCGTCGCGCATGAACGAAAAGCCGCGCTCGGCCTCGTCCAGCTGCATGGACGACACGCCGATATCCAGCACCACGCCGTCGACCGACTGGGGCTCGAAATGCTCGCCCATCTGGGAAAAGCGGTCCTGGATCAGGCGGAAGCGGTCCGCCGGCAGGCCTTCGGCGAACTTCCGCACGGTCGGGTCGCGGTCAAAGCCGACGACGGTCGCGCCCGTGGCCAGGATCGCGCGGGTATAGCCGCCGGCCCCGAAGGTGCCGTCGATGATGGTCTCGCCCGGACCCGCGCCCAGGGCCTCGACCACTTCGTTCAGCAGGACCGAAATGTGCGGCGCTTCGCTCACGACGCAGCCCCGAACTTGGCGACGCGCTGCTGGGCGCGCAGGGCCGCCAGACCTTCCTTGGCCAGGTCACGCTGCGTCGCGCGATGGGCCTGGAAGGCCTCGCGCGACCAGATCTGAAAACGCTCACCCATACCGACGACGGCTACCCAATCCGTGAGGCCGCACATTTCGCACAGCTGGTCGGGAAGCGTAATGCGACCAGCTGTATCAAAAGACAGTTTGGCCATGCCGCCCAGGACGCTGGTCTCCAGCGCGGTGCGGGTCGGATCTCCGAACGGCATCTCCTCGATCACCGCCAAGTAACGATCGAACAAGGCTTTTCCGCCAGCTTCCAGGCAATCGGCCTCGATCGAGGGGAAGCAGAAGATGCCGTCGAACGGGCCGGAGACGGCCGCGCGGAATTCCTGCGGCACAACGATGCGCCGCTTGCTGTCGAGCTGTTTCTCGAACGTCGAGAGAAACACTGAAGCCAACCCCGCCCAAGCCCAAGCCGGTCGGCGAGCTGCCACCACCTCGCCCCGACGCGAATTGGGTTAACATGGGATGAACTGGGAGACAATGACACCAACTGCCATTTCATCGACAATTCAAAGATGTCGCACGCCTTCTTCACGGAGCACGGAAGTTAATCCACAGAACATACACAGAACTCACCGCGCGAACGCCTTGGGCCGTCGCAGTTCGTCCCATTGGATGTGAACTTCAGGCGCCGTGGCCTTTCCCCGCGCGTAGGAAGACTCGGATGCGCCGCGCGTGAACGCGCTCTGTCGCCTCCCCGCCAGACGGGGAGGATGGGGACCAGATGATCTGTAAGCCGGGTTCTGTTCCGCCGCTCGAAAGCGACGGCGACGATCATTCCTCTAGGCCGGCCATTGCTGGACGGCTCTCGCGACCTACCCGGACCCTCTCGGCCAGTGACGGCCTATCCGACGCGAGGCCGGCGCGGGGTCCCTATTCGGTCTTGCTCCAGGCGGGGCTTGCCATGCCGTCCCTGTCGCCAGGTCCGCGGTGGGCTCTTACCCCACCCTTTCACCCTTCCCGCCCCGTAGGGAGGAGGTTTGCTTTCTGTGGCGCTATCCCTGGGATCGCTCCCGGTGGGCGTTACCCACCGCCTTGTCACCGTGGAGCCCGGACTTTCCTCGGCGTCCGAAGACGACGCGACCGCCCGATCATCTGGTCCGGGACGGTGTTTGACGGGGCGGAGCCCAAACGTCAACGCTCCAGCGTCAAAGGTCTCGCATCAGGCGCGCGATCGGATGCTCGCCCAGCCCCCGGGCCGCGCCCAACCGATCGGCGTCGTTCTTGTTCTGCGAGAGCTTGAAGGTCCCGTCCAGCCGCTCGACGAACAGCCGCCCGCCCATGATCCCGCGCAGCAAGGCCTCGAACTTGCCGGCCTTCATCTTGTCACGGGTCCAGGGCTTCTTGGGGAGAAGCCGCGCCTCTTCCTGAGCCGACAGGTCGTCCAGCAGGGCCACCAGTTCGGCCTCGCCCAGCGGCGCGACCGAGCCCTCGGCCTCTACCGACTGGTAGTTCCAGGTCGGCACCTGATCGGCGCTCTGGTACCAGTCCGGGCTGACATAGGCGTCCAGACCCGTGGCCAGCACCACCGCCCGGAAGCCCTGGGTCAGGTGCGGCGTCAGGACATTGCCGCGCGACAGGTGGAAATCGAGGGCGATCTCGCCGTCCAGGTCGCGGACTACCACCGGCGACTGGGCCACGAGCGGCCGTCCGCCGACGGACGCGGCGATCGTCACGAACGGGTGGGCGCGGATGAAGTCCAGCAGGACTTCGCGGTCCTCGACGTGGAAGCGGCCGTCCGGATGCATCAGTCCGCCGCCGCGCGCAGCAGGCCCACCAGCCGCGCCCGGGTCTCGCCGTCGGCGATGCCGTCGAAGCGGCTCTGCAGCCAGTGGCGCTGGAAGGCGCCGACCACCGTCGTGGTCCACTCGTCGTACTTGCCGGTGGGGGCGCAGTCGAAGCCAAGGCGGGTCAGGCCAGCTTGCAGGGCGAAGACGCCGGTCCCCTCCTCGCCCTGGCCCAGCGGCGCGCCGGGCGACGGCGCGGGCTCGATCCAGAGGCCGTGGCCGCTTTCGGCCAGGCGCTTCCAGGGGAAGAGCTCGCCCGGATCGACCTTGCGGCCCGGGGCGATGTCGGAGTGGCCGAGGATGCGGCTGTCGGGGATCATCCAGCGCGAGCGCACGTCGGCCAGCAGGTTGATCACCGCGGCGATCTGGGCCTCGGGGAACGGGCGATAGCCGAACTCGTGACCGGGATTGACGATCTCGATGCCGACCGAGGCCGAGTTGATGTCCTTGACGCCCTTCCAGAAGGCCGCCCCGGCGTGCCAGGCGCGACGCTCCTCGGGCACGAGGCGGAAGATGCGGCCGTCTTCTTCGACGCAGTAGTGCGCCGAGACCTTGGCCTCGGGGTCGCGCAGGCGCTCGATCGCGGCCTCGCCGGTCTCCATGCCCGTGTAGTGCAGCACGATCGTGTCGGGCACGGCCTTGCGGGCGTCGAAATTGGGCGACGGGGCCTCGATAAGGCTCAGACTCATTGGGCGCGGTTCCGGATCGACATCAGCAACGGCATGACCTGATTCCGCCGAAGCGCGATGATCAAGACGCCGGTCAGGGCCAGGCCGGCCCCCACGCCCATCCGCAGGTCGAAATGATCGTGGGTGACCAGCACGCCCAGCAGGATGGTGAAGAGCGGCGTCAGCAGGGTGAGCGGAGCGATCAGATTGGCCTCGTAGCGCTGGATCAGCCCGTAATAGGCCGTATGGGCCACGACCGAAACCACCAGGGCCGAGAACACCACCGCCGCCACGAACGGCCAGCCCGCCGCGATCCCCGCCGCGACCTGTCCGGGCTCGATCGCCGCGCTCATCGCCGCCAGCGGCCAGATCGACGAGAAGCCGACCCAGGCCTGGAACTGCAAGGGCCGCACGCCCTCGACCTGCTTCATCATCACCGCGCCCAGCGAGCCGGCGAAGGCGGCCGCCACGATCAGCCAGAGCCCCGGCGACAGCACGAAGCCGTGCGGGCTCCACATCACCGTCACCGCCCCGGCCAGGGTAAGCGCGATGCCAAGACCGCGCCGCCAGCGGATCGTCTCGCCCAGCATCAGCATCGACAGCAGGGTCGTGAACGGCACGCCCAGCTGGATCACCACCGACGCCGCCGACGGCGAGGCGGTCTTGAAGCCCATGAACAGCAGGGCGAAGTTCCCCGCCCCCATCAGCAGCGCCACCACCACGATCCGCCACGTCGGCTTGGGCGCGGGCAGCAGCCACGGCAGGGTCGCCAAGGCCACCAGCGAGAAGCGCACCGCCGCGTAGAAAAGCGGCGGCACGCCCCAATGGGCGACCACGATCTTGGAAATGATGTTGTTGCTGGCCCAGACCAGACAGATCAGGACCAGCAGGCCGAAGTCGCGAAGAGACATGAACTATCCGATAGGCCGCGGTTGACGTTCGGTCAAAACGGTCGTTTGTTAGTGAACACTGTTCACATACGACCACGCCGGGTCAACCGGCGGGCGTGAAGACCGGGCGGGAAACGGAATGACCATCGAACATGTCGACGTCCTGATCGTGGGCGCGGGGCTTTCAGGGATCGGCGCGGCCTATCACCTGAAGAAGCACTGCCCCGGCAAGACCTATGCGATCCTGGAGGGGCGCGAGGCGATCGGCGGCACCTGGGACCTGTTCCGCTATCCGGGCATCCGCTCCGACAGCGACATGTACACTCTGGGCTATAGCTTCAAGCCGTGGAAAGCCGCCAAGGCCATCGCCGACGGCCCGTCGATCCTGAACTACGTCCGCGAAACGGCGCGCGAGCACGACGTCGACCGTCACATCCGCTTCAAGCACATGGTCAAGCGCGCCAGCTGGTCGACGCAGACGGCGACCTGGACGGTCGAGGCCGAGCATGACGGTCAGACCGTCACCTTCACCTGCGGCTTCCTCTATATGTGCGCCGGCTACTACCGCTATTCGGCCGGCTACACGCCCGAGTTCGCGGGGACCGAGCGGTTCAAGGGGGCGATCGTCCACCCGCAGCATTGGCCCGAAGCCCTCGATTACACCGGCAAGAAGGTCGTGGTGATCGGCAGCGGCGCCACCGCCGTGACCCTGGTGCCCGAGATGGCCAAGACGGCCAGCCACGTCGTCATGCTGCAGCGCTCGCCGACCTATGTGGTCTCGCGCCCGGCCGAGGACGGGATCGCCAACTGGCTGCGCTCCAAGCTGCCGGCCATGACCGCCTATGGCCTCACCCGCTGGAAGAACGTCCTCTTCCAGATGCTGTTCTTCAACATGGCCCGCAAGAAGCCGGAGAAGGTCAAGGAGCGCCTGCTGGGCATGGTCCGCGAGCACCTGGGCCCGGACTACGACATCGAGACCCACTTCACGCCGCGCTACAATCCCTGGGACCAGCGCCTGTGCCTGGTGCCTGACGCCGACCTGTTCGACTCGATCAAGTCGGGCGCCAGCTCGGTGGTCACCGACCACATCGAGACCTTCACCGAGACCGGCCTCCAGCTGAAGTCGGGCAAGACCCTGGACGCAGACGTCATCGTCACGGCCACCGGCCTGCAGATGCAGCTGCTCAGCGGCATGGAGGTCGTGGTCGACGGCAAGGTCGCCGACCTGTCCCAGTCGATGAGCTACAAGGGCATGATGTTCAGCGACGTGCCGAACCTGGCCTCCGCGTTCGGCTATACCAACGCCAGCTGGACGCTGAAGGCGGACCTGACCTCCGAATATGTCTGCCGCCTGCTCAACCACATGGACCGCACGCGAACCGACTTCTGCGTGCCGCGCGTCGACGGCGAGATGGAGGTCGCGCCATGGCTCGACTTCTCGTCCGGCTACGTCACCCGCGCGATCGGCCAGTTCCCCAAGCAGGGCCTGCGCAAGCCGTGGAAGGTGCACCAGAACTACGCCCTGGACCTGGCCGCCCTGCGCCTGGGCAAGGTTGAGGACGGAGTCATGCAGTTTGGCCGCAAGACCGGGGTGAAGGCCCAGCCCGTGAAGGCGATGGCGGCGGCCTGACGAGGCTTCCCTATCGCCATCTCCTCCCCGCCTTCGCGGAATGAGCGGTATCGGGGATAATGCTACGCCTCCTCGTCGAACCCTTCGTCGTCCGCCACCGGAGCCGTCGCCGGCGCGGCCTTCGGCGTCTTGCGCTTCACGAACCGCAGGGCGGTGTGGGTCTTGGAGAAGGCGCAGACCTTGGTGTCGGACAGGCCAAAGCCGCGCGCGGCGGTCAGCACGTCGGTGTCCTTCAGCGGCGCGCCCTTGCCCTTCTGGGAGACGATCCAGATCGCGCCCTTGTCGGCCAGGATCCACATCAGGTCCTCCAGCCGATCGAGGTCGGCCAGGTCGTCGGCGGCCAGGAACAGGATGTCGACGCCGTCGGCCTCGTCGGCGTCGACCGGCTCGACGCGGGTAGACAGCTCGGCCAGGAACGCCGCGTCCTCGACGCCGTCGACGACCACGGTCATGCCCGGCTTGACGCCAAGCTTGTCCAGGCGCGAGGGCGGGTTCTGGATGGCGTGCAGCCACTTGTCGGCCTGGCCCGGCTCCAGGGTGAACCGCGTGCCGTCGCTCAGCACCAGGTCATCGCCCTCGGTCCGCAGGTTCTTCAGCGCGTGGCCCTGGTAGATGCCGCGATAGGCCCCGCGGAAGATCAGCTTCGGCGGCTCCCACAGCAGCTTGCCCTCGCTGTCGCCGTCCGACAGCTGACCCCAGACGCCACTCGCTTCCTTGCCCATGATCTCAGGCGCCCTTGAACACGGGCGCGCGCTTCTCGAGGATCGCGTCGACGCCTTCCATGTGGTCCTCGGTGTGGTGGGCGATGGCCTGGGCGGCCGCGCTCATCTCCATCAGGGTGTCGTAGCTGGCCGTCTGGCCGTGCTTGAGCAGGCTCTTGGCCATGCGCAGGGCGTGCGGCGGCTGCTGGGCGATGCGATTGGCGAGCGTCAGAGCCTCGTCCATCAGCGTCTCGGCCGGCACGGCCTTGCTGATCAGACCCCAGTCGGCGGCCTTGGCCGCGTCGATGACGTCGCCGGTGAACAGCAGTTCCGCCGCGCGGCTCATGCCGATCGTGCGCGGCATCAGCCAGGCGCCGCCGTCGCCGGGAATCAGACCCAGCTTCAGAAAGGTGACGCCGAACCGGGCCGTGTCGGCGGCGATGCGGATGTCGGTCATGCAGGCCACGTCGCAGCCCAGGCCGATCGCCGCCCCGTTCACCGCCGCGATCGACGGGACCTCAAGGCCGTAGATGGCCCGGACGATTCGGTGGATATTCTTGCGGTAGCCGTCGCGCACGGCCACGCCGTTGCCGCCGAACGCGCCTTCGCGCGCCTTCATCGCCTTGACATCGCCGCCGGCCGAGAAGGCCTTTCCCGCGCCGGTCAGGATCACGCAGCGGATCTCCTGATCGTCGTTGATCGCCTCGCAGGCGGCGACCACCTGGTCGCCGTCGCCCGGCGCTCCGAGGGCGTTCATCGTCTCGGGACGGTTCAGGGTGAGGATGGCGACGTGGCCGCGCTTCTCGGTAAGGATCAAGGACAAGGCTGGGCGCTCCTGCGAATTCTGTTTTTTCCTTCCATAGCCTGCTTTCCCACGCTGCGCAGCCGAACAGGCTCACACAACCTTTGCGCTTATGAAGATCACGAAAACGCGACTGGCGCGGCGACGCGCGGCGACATTGACTGGGCTTAGGGACGATCACGAAGGCTGCGGCGAATGACCGAGCACGCGAAGGCCCGACACGTGTTGATTATCGAGGATGAAATCCTCGTCGCGTTCGAGGTCGAAGCCCTTCTGGCGGAGCAGGGCTTCACGAGTTTTGATATCGCCGACAGCCTGTCGGACGCCTTGGCCTTGGCCTTGGCGAATCCGCCAGATCTGATCACCGCCGACTATCGGATCGTCGGCGGCACCGGCGAGGAGGCCGTCGAGGCCATCCAGCGGAAGCTGGGCCGCATCCCCGTCGTCTATGTCACCGGCAACGCCGACCAACTGCAGGGTCGCCTCACCCCGATCGTCGACAAGCCGATCTCGGCTCGCCGCCTGCGCGAGGCCTGCGTCCGCGCCGCCCTGTCCTGAGATTGTCCGCCGTCCGCCAAGGCTCTAGAAGCAGGGCCACGGGAGGATGCGATGCACGAGATCACCACCCTTGAGGCTCTTGAGGCGCTGTATCAGCCCCAGCCGGCCCCCGCCTCGACCGTCAAGGTCACCGACCACATCACCCCGCACTACGCGGCCTTGATCCAGGCCTCCCCGTTCGTGGCCCTGGCCACCGTCGGCCCCGAAGGCCTGGACTGCAGCCCGCGCGGCGACCTGCCCGGCTTCGTCCGCATCGCCGATCCCCGGACGCTGATCCTGCCCGACCGGCGCGGCAACAACCGAATCGATTCGTTGCGCAATGTCGTCCGCGACCCGCGCGTGGCGCTGCTGTTCCTGATCCCGGGCTCGGGCACAACCTTCCGCGTCAACGGCCGGGCGATGCTGAGCGCCGATCCCGACTTGCTGGACAGCTTCGCCGTCGACGGCAAGCCGCCGCGCACGGCCATGGTGGTCACGGTCGTCGAAGCCTACTTCCAATGCGCCCGCGCCATCGTCCGCTCGGGCCTCTGGAAGCCGGAAAGCCAGGTCGACCCGAAGTCCCTGCCCACGCCCGGCGCCATGCTGGCCGCCGTCACCGCCGGTGAGGTCGGCGGCGAGGCCTACGACCGCGAATGGCCGGGTCGCGCGGCGAAGACGATGTGGTGATGATCAGCTTTCCTCGATCTGCCGTTCGTCCTCGCGGCTGATCGAGACCTCCTCGAAATCCAGCTCCTCCTGCAGGACCAGAAAGGCGTCGGCGCCGACAACCTGGCCGTCGCGCAGTTCCTCCAGCCGCTCACGCTGGCGGCGGATGGCCTTGAGGCCCAGGGCCCTCCGCGCTTCCAGCTCACCAGTCCGCGTCGGGAAGGTGGTCGGCACCGCGGCGAAACGGTAGCGCCAGTGGTCGGCGGCCGCGCTCGTCTTGCCCTCCAGCGCCTTGAGGGCGACGCCGGCCATGTCGGCGCGGATACGGACCAATTCCGCGTCGAGGCCGTTCTCGCCGTCCAAGCGCAGCAGACGGACCAGCGGCGACAGGGTCAGGCCCTGCAGCACCAGGGTGGCCAGCACGACGGCGAAGGCGGTCAGCACGATCAGGTCGCGTTGCGGGAAGTCGCCCGGCAGGGCGAAGGCGGTCGCCAGGGTCACGAGGCCGCGCATGCCGCACCAGCCGACCAGCACGCCGTGGCGCAGGCTGGGGGTCGGATAGGCGTCGCCCCGCAGGCCGGGGAGGATCTGGGACAGCCGGATATAGGTCAGCACCCAGACCATCCGCACCGCGACCAGGCAGCCTACCACCGCGGCGGCGAAAACGGCCGCCTCCATCAGGCGCTCGCGCGGCATGCTGGCGACGATGGTGCGCGCCTGCAGGCCCATCAACAGGAAGGCCAGGACGTTCAGCAGGAACACCGACGAGGTCCAGACCGCGAAACTGTGGATGCGCATGCGCGGCGGCGTGCGCAGGCTGGCCGTTCTGGCGATGGTCATGGCGAAGGCCACCAGGCACAGCACCGCCGAAAGCCCCAGGCGCTCGGCGATGATCCAGGCTCCAAAACACGCGACGAACTCCGCCATGTTGCCGCCCAGCGTGCCGGTCACGAAAGGGTTCATGAAGCGCAGCACGCGTGCCAGGACGACCCCCAGGATCACCCCGCCGGGCGCCGCCAGCGTCAGCTTCACCGCCAGGGCGGTGTCGATGCCGCCCTGGGCCTGGAAAGCCAGCGCCGCCGAGAACAGCAGCAGGGCCGAAGCGTCGTTCAGCAGGCTCTCGCCCTTCAGCACCGCGACCGAGCCGCGCGGCAGGCGCACGCTGGTGAGGATGGCGGTGGCGGCCGCCGCGTCCGGCGGGGCGACGATCGCGCCCAGGGCCAGGGCCGCGGCGATCGGCAGGCCGACCATGGTCACGCCCAGCCACGCCACCGCGCCAGCGCTGAGGACCACCGCCACGATGGCCAGGGCGAATAACGGCCGCCACATTTTGCGCACATCAGCGACCGGGAAGTCGAAGGCCGCGTCGACCAGCACCGGGGCCAGAAACAGGGCCAGGGCCGTATGCGGCTCCATCGAGATCTTCGGCAGGCCTGGGACAAGGGCGAAGCATACGCCGGCCGCGGCCAGCAGGGCCGGATAGGGCGCGTTCAGCCGACGCGAAACCTGCAGCAGCAGGACGGCGGCGGCCAGCAGGACGAGCAGGCTCTCGAAAAAGCTCAAGCGGTGTCTCCGGGTCGGCGCACGACCTTACGCACCTGATCTCAAAACAAAAGCGGCCCTGGGCTCCCCACCCAAGGCCGCTTGAAACACATTGAGTCGCCCCAAGTTCCCTTGGAGAGCAGCGCTTAGTCGTCGCGATGGACGCGTTCGCGGCGCTCGTGGCGTTCCTGGGCTTCGACGCTCATGGTCGCCGTAGGGCGAGCATCCAGTCGAGCCAGGCCGATGGGCTCGCCCGTCTCCTCGCAATAGCCGTAGGAGCCGTCCTCGACGCGGCGCAGGGCCTGGTCGATCTTGGAGATCAGCTTCCGTTGACGATCGCGGGTACGGAGCTCAAGAGCCCGGTCGGTTTCCGAGGACGCGCGATCAGCGAGATCGGCGTGATTCTCGGTTTCTTTCTGGAGATGAGCGACCGTTTCGCGAGATTCGCGAAGGATCTCCTCTTTCCAGGCCAGCAGCTTGTTCTTGAAATACTCAAGCTGCCGTTCATTCATGAAAGGCTCGTCCTCGGAAGGACGATAGTCAGACTTCTCGACAAGAACAGTGGCCGTTTGCATCAACGCCTCACGCCCCAATGAACTCAGCCCTTAAGGGCTGCGTGCTTATAGCAAAAGGTGAGCCGGGTTCAATGAACCTCGCGTGAGCGGCGCGTTCAGGTCGCGCGCCTCCCGCAAAAGGGCCGTGAACACGGCGGCGACGCGTATAGAACGCGCAAGAAAGACTGGCGTGGCAGGGAAACGCCGATTTTGAAGTCCCCGCCCCGGCCATCTCAGCTACGCGCCTGAAGCTTGGCCAGCTCGACGGCGGCGCGCGTCTCGATGTCGTTGAGGATCCCTTCCAGGTTGGGATCGTCGGTATTGTCCCGCTGCTCGCGGATGGCGCGCGTCAGGCGGTCCAGGGTGTCGGATGAGATGTCGCCGTCGATCAGCCCGACCCGCACATCGCCCAGCAGGTCGAGGATGTGCTCGGCGCGGCGCACCGCGCGGCGCTTGCGCTCCAGCGGATTGCCGACCGCGCCCATCTCTTGAAGCGCCAGCAGGGCGTCGACCGAGCCGACGCCGGACAAGCCGCCGACCGAGGCGGTGCTCGCGGCGCCGCTGGCGGCGTTCACGGATGGCAGCGAAAAGCCCGTCGACCCGCCGGCCGGCTTGGCCCGCGACGCGCCGCTCGCACCTACGCCCCCCGTGCTGGAAACCTTCATCCGACAGCTCCAAAAAGCTCATGGCGCGAGTCACTTATCCCGCGATCTCAACATAATCCGCCTGGGCGCTTGAAGTATGGTTAATGCCGGGCAGATTCTGCCGCGAGGCGCCCTGCGGACCACCGCCGAATCCCGAATCCGTTGAGTCACAAGGCCCTGAGCACGATCAGGAAACTGGCCCGCTTCTGGCATGGAGCGGCGCGGGGACGGTTCCCCACGACGAGATTGCCATGCCGCGTTCATTCTTTCGCATCCTGCTGACCGCCCTGGTCGCCGCTTCGGCGCTGGTCGCCGCCCCGGCGTTCGCCAAGTCGCGGATCAAGGACATCGTCGCCTTCGAAGGCGTTCGCGAGAACCAGCTGATCGGCTACGGCATCGTGGTCGGCCTGAACGGCACCGGCGACAGCCTGCGCAACGCGCCGATGACCAAGCAGAGCCTCGAAGCCATGCTGGAACGCCAGGGCGTCAACGTCCGCGACGGCAATCTCAACACCAAGAACACCGCCGCCGTCATGGTCACGGCCGCCCTGCCCCCCTTCTCGGCGGCCGGCTCGAAGGTCGACGTCACCGTCTCGACCCTGGGCGACGCCAAGAGCCTGCTGGGCGGCACCCTGCTCGTCACCAGCCTGCAAGGCGCGGACGGCCAGACCTATGCCGTGGCGCAAGGCACGGTTCAGACCGGCTCGGTCTCGGCGGGCGGCGCCTCGGGCAGCTCGGTCACCAAGGGCGTTCCGACCGCCGGCCGCATCGCCAGCGGCGGCGTCATCGAGCGCGAGACCGGCTTCCAGATGGTCAATATGGACATCATGCGCCTGACCCTGCGCAATCCGGACTTCACCACCGCCCGCCGCGTCGCCGACGCCATCAACGCCAAGTTCCCCGGCTGCGCCCAGGCCCAGAACCCCACGATCATCGCCACCCGCGCCCCTCCCGGCATGGACATGATCACCTTCATGACCAACATCGAGAACCTCATGGTCGAGCCCGACGGTCCGGCCAAGGTGGTGATCGACGAAGTGGCCGGCGTCATCGTCATGGGCGACGACGTCCGCATCAGCAAGGTGGCCATCGCCCAGGGCAACCTGACCATCTCGGTCCAGGAAAACCCCGCCGTCAGCCAGCCGGCGCCCTTCAGCCAAGGCCAGACGGCCGTGGTCCCGCAATCGACGGTGAATGTCGACGAGGAGAAGGGCAAGAAACTGCTCACCCTGGGCGGCTCGCCGTCGCTCAAGAGCCTGGTCGGCGGCCTCAACGCGCTGGGCGTCACGCCCCGCGACATGATCTCGATCCTGCAGGCCGTGAAGGCCGCGGGCGCCCTGCAAGCCGACATCGAGGTGATGTGATGAGCACGCTGTCGACCATCTCCACCTTCGTCCCGCAGTTCGGCGCGACCGCCGCCACGATCAAGACCGCCGCCAAGGCGGTGCAGAGCGCCGCGAGCACGGCCCAGGGCGCGGTTCAGGACGCCGCCAGCGCGGCCAAGGAGGCCGCCCGGCGCGCCAAGATCGCCGACACGGCCAAGACCTTCGAGTCCTCGTTCATGTCCGTGATGATGCAGCAGATGTTCGAGGGCGTGAAAACCTCCGAACCGTTCGGCGGCGGCAACGGCGAGGAGATGTTCAAGTCGGTCCTGACCGACGCGATGTCGAAGGAAGTGACCAAGGCCGGCGGCATCGGCCTGGCCGCCACGATCCAGCGCGAAATGCTGAAGATGCAAGGTCTGAAGGAGTAACCCCATGGCCATCGCCGCCATCGACGCCGACGATCGCGTCCACCAGCTGACCCTGTTGACCGAGCGCCTGACCGACCTGATCGCCAGGGAGGCCTCGGCCTTCGAAAGCCACCGCCCGCACGAGGCGGCGCAGTATGTCGAAGAGACGGCCAAGCTGGCCAATGTCTACCGGCACGAGTCGATGCGGGTGCGCCACAACCCCGCCCTGCTCGAAAGCGCCCGCCCCGAGCTGCGCCAGCGGCTGATCCGCGCCACCGAGGCTTTCGACGCTGTTCTCGCCCGCCAGGCGCGCGCCGTGAACGCGGCCAAGACGGTCACAGAGGGCCTGGTCCACGCCGTGGCCCAGGAGATCGCCAGCCAGCGCGCCGCCCCGGCCGCCACCTACGGCGCCGGCGGCATGGTCACCGACCGCCCGCAGCACGGCGCGGCGATCACCCTGAACCGCAAGGCCTAGGAACAGAAACCTCGTCCTTCGACAGGCTCAGGATGAGGTTTCCACCGAACGCCAGCACTGATCCTCATCCTGAGCCCGTCGAAGGACGAGGATCACGCTCTGCCTAACCGATGAATTCGAACACCGCCGCCGCTCGCATCGCCCCCTGGGCATCGCCATAGTCGGCGACCGGATACTCGGCCACGACACGCAAGCGTTCGGTGGGCAGAAAGGCCCGGAACGGGTCGCCGATCAGCACCATGATCCCCGCCGCCAGGCACCGCCGCAGGAAGCCCTCGATCCGCTCGGCCAGGTCCGGGTCGTAGAAGAGATCCCCCACCAGCATCAGGTCGACCTCCGGCGGATCGCCACCGGTGATGTCGGACGGCGTCACCTCGACCGCCACGCCGTTGGCGGCGGCGTTCAGGCGCGTGGCGGTCGCGGCATAGGGATCGATGTCGACCGCCCTCACCGCGCCCGCGCCCGCCAGGGCGGCGGCGATGGCCACCAGGCCCGAGCCCGCGCCGAGGTCCAGCACGCGCTTGCCGGCGACGATCTCCGGATGATCGAGGACGTGTCGCGCCAAAGCCAGGCCACCGCCCCACGGCCGCGCCCAATAGGGCGAGCCGAAGTCCGGATCGGCCTCGGCCAGCCGCATCAGGCCGCTGCGGGGTCCGGCGCGATGCAGGCGGATCTCCGGGACGCCGGACGCTGCCTCCAGCGGCAGACGGCCCAGGATGAAGGCTTCGAGATCGGTCGTCATGGCTTGTCACCCAAGTTTACCGTTCTCTCGACGCCGATCGCATCCAGGAAATCGGCGTCGTGGCTGACCACCAGCAGCGCCCCGTCATAGCCCGACAGCACCGCCTCGACGGCTTCGATCGAGGCCAGGTCCAGGTGATTGGTCGGCTCGTCCAGGATCAGCAGTTGCGGCGGGACGGCGGCGCAGAGCACGCAGGCCAGAGCCGCCCGCAGGCGCTCACCGCCGCTCAGGGTCCCCGCGACCTGATGCGCTGCGGTGTTACGGAACAGGAACCGCGCCAAGGCCGCATGGGCGTCGTTCTGGGACGCGGCCGGGTTCAGGCGGCGGAAGTTCTCCAGGATGGTCTCGTCGTCGGCCAGCAGCGCCGCCCGCTGATCGAGCAGAGCGAACGGTACGGACAGCTTCACCGCCCCCGCCGCCGGCGCCAACGCGCCGGTGGCCAGCCGGATCAGGGTCGTCTTGCCCGTCCCGTTCGGTCCGGAGATCGCCACCCGCTCGGGCCCGGCGATGCGAAACGACAGGCCTTCGATCACCGGCGTTCCGTCCGGCCAGCCGAAGGTGACCGCCTCGAAAGCCAGCACGCCGCGCCCTTCCGCCAGGCCCGACGACGGCAGGTCGAAGCCCAGGGTCCGGGCGCGCTCGACGCGGGCCTCGGCCGAGACCTTGGCCTGGGCCGCCTCGGCCGTCAGCTTGTCGGCGAGCTTACCCTCGCGCGCGCCGCTGTTCTCGGCCCGCTCGGCCATCATGCCCAGCACGATTTTCGGCGTCCCGCCCCGGTCCGCGAACTTGCGGCCGGCGGCGTCCCGGCGCTCCTTGCGCTCGCGGGCCACTTGGGCCTCGCGGGCGACGCGGCGGACCTCCTTCTCGGCGTGGTCGAGGTCGCGCTGGGCGGCCTGCGCCGCCTCGGCCTTGCGTTCGGCATAGAGGTCCCAGCCGCCGCCGTAGGACCGCGCGCCCAGCGACGACAGCTCGACGATCCGGTCCATGCCGCGCAGCAGGCCGCGGTCGTGGCTGACCACCACCGCCCCGCCGCGCCAGCGGTCCAGCACCTTGCCGACGATCCCCCGCGCCTCGATGTCGAGATTGTTGGTCGGCTCATCAAGCAAGAGAACGTCGGGCCGGGCGATCAGCAGTCGCGCGAGGTCGGCGCGCGTCGCCTGCCCACCCGACAGCGCCGCCGCCGGTCGCTCGGGGTCGAAGCCCGCCAGGCCGACATCGGCCAGCGCCTGATCCAGCCGCGCCGGCAGATCCCAGTCCGCTTCGGCCAGGTCGACCTCGTCGCCCTCCCCGCGCTCGATGCGCGACAGGCGATCCCAGGCCTCGCCGACGCCCAACAGGTCGGCCAGTCGCGCCCCCGGCGAAACGTCTGGCGTCTGATCGAGGGTCGCGACGGTCCCCGCCCGCATGACCGTCCCAGTCAGCGGCGCGCGTGCGCCGGCGATCAAAGCCAGCAAGGTGCTCTTGCCGACGCCGTTGCGCCCGACGAAACCGATCCGCTCGGTCCCGATCGCCAGGTTCAGATTTTCGAAAAGAAGCCGGCCGTCAGGCGTGGCGGCGGAAACGGCGTCCAGAGTGACGAAGGACATGCGAACCCACGGTCAGGGAAACGGGAAGGACGAAGCGGTCTTCCGTCTTGCTGATCATGGGAGCCTCCATCGGATGGGAAGGGGCGGCTTTTACGCCCGCGAACGAAGTTCGGCAAGCTGGACCGCCGTCGCAAGGATCGGGTGTCGTTCTTCGACGGCTGGCGCGACAACGCGGACAACCCCGAGGAGTTTTCCATGGCCTACACCGTCACCAGCCTGTCCGCCGAACCGTTCGCCCCGCTGTTCGCGATGGACGACGAGGCCTTGGCCTCGCGCGGCGCCCGTCGCGTCGTCGCCGATGCGCCGCTGGGCTTTCCCTGCCGGGTCAGCCTGGATGACGCGGAGCCGGGCGAAACCCTGATCCTGGTCAATTACGAGCACCAGAGCGCCTCGACGCCGTTCCGCGCCAGTCACGCCATCTTCGTGCGCGAGGGCGTCGAACCCGTCGCCGTGATCGACGAAATGCCCCCCGCCCTGCGCCGCCGCCTGCTGTCGCTGCGGGCCTTCGACGCCGACGGCATGATGATCGCCGCCGACATCGTCGAGGGCGCCCAGGCGCAAGGCCTGATCGAAAGGATGTTCGAGGATCCGCGGATCGCCTACCTGCACGCCCACTACGCCAAGTGGGGTTGCTACGCGGCGCGGATAGACCGGGCCTGAGGCCAGGTTCTAGGTTGGCGCCATCTCGCGCAGGACCCAGACCAGCGAGCCGATCCCGGCGCAGAAGACCATCATGTCGATGACGATCGAGCGCGGCTTGGGCGCCTTCAGCGCGTCGAACGCCTCCTGCTTGGCGTCCAGCTTGGCGTTCCCGGCCTCTTTCTTGGCCATGGCTCATTCCTTCGTAGGGTCGAGCTTCGGCCCGAACCTGCGCTTTTAATCATGCGTGGACTGAAGAACCCGCTTCCAAACAGGGTTGAGGGAATCCCAACGGCGCCGCTCAGAAGCAGCCGCCCTCGCGCATCGACGGCATAGGCGGGGGATCCGCGCCGGGCTGAGTGCGGATGGTGCGATAGGCGCGACAGCGTTCTTGGCGGCGTGTCTGCTTGTTCTCGAACTTCGGTTCCCTTTGCCAGGCCTCGCGCCCGTCGGTCGGGCCGATGAACGTGCCGGGCGGCTTGGGAACACCGCCATAGCAGCGCTCATTCTCCTCCGGGGTCATGTGCTCGTTGCTGAGCCCCCTGCACGCCCGGTGGTAGCGGCCCCAGCCATAGTCCGGATTGCCCTCGGTCAGCCGCCATTGCTCGACGGCCTTCGGATCGACCGTCCAGGCGGGCTCGATCGCGGGGGAGCCCGTGGCGCGCGGTCCGGTGAGTCGCCCCGTCGCCCCGTCCGGCGCGGCCGACGGCGTCTCTTTTGCCGGAGCAGCGCTCCGGGAGGCCGCCCGCCCGCTCAGCGGTAGGGATCGCGGCCTCCGCCGATCGAACCGCTCCAGGTCCACGACGATCACCGTCGGCTCCTCAACGACCGGCGCCGTGTCCTCGACCAGCACCAGGGCGGCCAGGATCAGGCTATTGATCAGGACGCCGCCCGACACGGCGATCCAGCGTCGCCCTCCCCGCAACATTTCCGCCCCCTGGCCGCCACCTCTGGTTAAGCTGAGTGGCAGCACGCGCGCCGCTGGCGCCGTTTTCGAGGCGGTGGCGTGTTCAATCAGCGCCCATCGAAGAGTCGCCCTGCTGACATCCGCTGTCAGCAGCAGCGCCGCGGCGCGTGCGCGACATTTGTTCGCATGTTGTTCTTGTGTTAATTCGCGCGTCGAGCCCTACATATAGCCGCTGCGCCGCGACCAATGTCGCGGCCCAACGTTCCGGAAAACATGGCTGAGCAACTGAACTTCATCCGCGTTCGCGGCGCCCGTGAGCACAATCTGAAGAACGTCAGCGTCGATATCCCGCGTGGCGAGCTGGTCGTGCTGACCGGCCTGTCGGGCTCGGGCAAGTCGTCCCTGGCCTTCGACACGATCTATGCCGAGGGCCAACGTCGCTATGTGGAAAGCCTGTCGGCCTACGCCCGTCAGTTCCTTGAGCTGATGAGCAAGCCCGATGTCGATCTGATCGAGGGCCTGTCGCCCGCGATCTCGATCGAGCAGAAGACCACCAGCCGCAACCCGCGCTCGACCGTCGGCACGGTGACCGAGATCCACGACTACATGCGCCTGCTGTGGGCGCGGGTCGGGGTGCCGTACTCGCCCGCCACCGGCCTGCCGATCGAGAGCCAGACCATCAGCCAGATGGTCGACAAGATCACCGCCCTGCCCGAAGGCACGCGTCTCTACCTGCTGGCCCCGGTCGTTCGCGACCGCAAGGGCGAGTACCGAAAGGAGATCGCCGAGTGGCAGAAGGCCGGCTTCCAGCGGCTGAAGATCGACGGCGAATACTATCCGATCGAGGACGCCCCGGTCCTCGACAAGAAGTTCAAGCACGACATCGACGTGGTCGTGGACCGCGTGGTGACCAAGCCCGACATGGAGCAGCGCCTGGCCGACTCCATCGAGCAGGCGCTCCGGCTCGCCGATGGTCTCGCGGTTGCCGAGTTCGCCAATATCGAGGACGGCGAGAAGGAGCCGCGGCGCATCCTGTTCTCGGAACGCTTCGCCTGTCCGGTCAGCGGCTTCACGATCGCCGAGATCGCGCCGCGCCTGTTCTCGTTCAACAATCCGGCCGGCGCCTGCCCGGTCTGCGACGGCCTGGGCGCCAAGTTGGCCTTCGACGCCGACCTGGTGATCCCCGACAAGGACAAGAGCCTGCACAAGGGCGCCGTAGCCCCGTGGGCCAAGGGCCCCTCGCCGCTCTACACCCAGACCCTGCAGGCCCTGGCGCGCCACTACGGCTTCTCGATGGATGACGCCTGGTACAAGCTGTCGCCCGACGCGCGTGACGTGGTGCTGAACGGGTCCAAGGGGACCAAGATCAAGTTCATTTACGACGACAACGCCCGCAAGTATGAGGTCGAGAAGCCCTTCGAAGGCGTGCTGCCGAACCTGGAACGCCGCTGGCGTGAGACGGACAGCAGCTGGGTGCGCGAGGAGCTGGGCCGCTATCAGTCCGACACCCCCTGCGAGACCTGCCACGGCAAGCGCCTGAAACCCGAAGCCCTGGCCGTCAAGATCGACGCCATGGACATCGCCGAGGTCTCGATGCTGGCCATCCGTCCGGCGCGCGACTGGTTCGCGAGCCTGGAAGGCAAGCTGACCGACAAGCAGATGGAGATCGCCCGGCGGATCCTGAAGGAGATCAACGATCGCCTGCGGTTCCTGGTCGATGTCGGTCTCGACTACCTCAACCTGTCGCGCGGCTCGGGCACCCTGTCGGGCGGCGAGAGCCAGCGCATCCGCCTGGCCAGCCAGATCGGCTCGGGCCTGACCGGCGTGCTGTACGTGCTGGACGAGCCGTCGATCGGCCTGCACCAGCGCGACAACACCCGCCTGCTGACCTCGCTGCAAGGCCTGCGCGACCTGGGCAACTCCGTGCTAGTTGTCGAGCACGACGAGGAGGCCATCCTCACCGCCGACTACGTGATCGACATGGGTCCGGCCGCCGGCGTCCACGGCGGCGAGATCATCGCCGAGGGCAAGCCGGCCGACATCATGGCCAACCCCAAGAGCATCACCGGCCAGTACCTGACCGGCGCGCGCGAGATCGAGGTCCCCGAACAGCGCCGGCCGATCAACAAGAAGAAGGTGCTGAAGGTCATCGGCGCCACCGGCAACAACCTGAAGAACGTCACGGCCGAGATCCCCGTGGGGACCTTCACCTGCGTCACGGGCGTGTCGGGCGGCGGCAAGTCGACCTTCACGATCGAGACCCTGTACAAGGCCGCCGCGCGCCGACTGAACAACGCCAGCGACGCTCCGGCCCCGCACGAGCGGATCGAGGGCCTGGAGCAGTTCGACAAGGTCATCGACATCGACCAGAGCCCGATCGGCCGCACCCCGCGCTCGAACCCGGCGACCTATACCGGCGCCTTCGGCCCGATCCGCGACTGGTTCGCCGGCCTGCCGGAGAGCAAGGCGCGGGGCTATGGCCCGGGTCGCTTCAGCTTCAACGTCAAGGGCGGCCGCTGCGAGGCTTGCCAGGGCGACGGCGTCATCAAGATCGAGATGCACTTCCTGCCGGACGTCTACGTCACCTGCGATATCTGCAAGGGCAAGCGCTACAACCGCGAGACCCTGGACGTGCTGTTCAAGGGCAAGACCATCGCCGACGTCCTGGACATGACCGTCGAGGAGGCCGCCGACTTCTTCAAGGCCGTGCCGCCGATCCGCGACAAGATGGAGACGCTCAAGCGCGTGGGCCTCAGCTACATCAAGGTCGGCCAACAGGCCACGACCCTGTCGGGTGGCGAAGCCCAGCGCGTGAAACTGTCCAAGGAGCTGTCGCGCCGCGCCACCGGCCGGACGCTCTACATCCTCGACGAGCCGACCACCGGCCTGCACTTCGAGGACACCAAGAAGCTGCTCGAGGTGCTGCACGAACTGGCCGACCAGGGCAACACCGTGGTCGTCATCGAGCATAACCTGGACGTGGTGAAGACCGCCGACTGGCTGATCGACTTCGGGCCCGAGGGCGGCGACGGCGGCGGCGAGATCGTCGCCACCGGCTCGCCCCAGGACGTGGCCAAGGTCGAGGCCAGCTGGACCGGCCGCTACCTCAAGGAGTTGCTGGACCGCCACGAGGAGCGCCGCAAGGCTCGGGTGGCCGAACTGAAGAAGGCCAAGCGGGCTTAGGCGGCCGTGGCCGTTCCCGCCTCCAAGGCCGAACTGCTGGCCGCGATCGACCAGACCTTCGACAAGCTGATGGTCGACCTGGCCCGCACGCCTCTGGAGCGGGTCGACGAGACCACGCTGCAGGGCCACGCCGCCGGGACGCTGATGAGCCCGGCGGACCTGGTGGCCTATCTGATCGGCTGGAACGAGCTGGTTCTGAAATGGCTGGATCGCGACGATCGGGGCCAGCCCGTCGATTTCCCCGAGACGGGCTTCAAATGGAACCAGCTAGGCCTGCTGGCCGGCAAGTTCTACGCCGACTACCGCGCGCTGGACTGGCCCCAGCGGTTGGAGCGCCTGAGCGTGGCGAAGACACGCCTGGCCGAAACCATCTCGGCGCGCTCCGACGCCGAACTTTACGGTCGGTCCTGGTATGAAAAATGGACCAAGGGCCGGATGATCCAGTTCAACACGTCCTCGCCCTACGCCAATGCGCGGGACCGAATCCGCAAGTGGCTGAAGGCGTAGAGCGCCCGCCTACCAGCCGCCGGTGCTGTCGCGGTCGGCGCCCTGCTCGCGCAGGATCCTGTAGATGGTCGGCGGCGGCGAGAAGACGATCAGGCTGATCAACAGCGACATCGCCGTCGAGATCACGGTCTGCACCATGCCCAGCGGCGTCAGATAGGCCTTCAGCGAGGTGCTGTCGGCGTGAAGCACCCGACCGCCGGCGCCGATATCGCCGGTCAGCAGCGCGGTGGCGGCCGAAAGGATGACCATCAGCAGCAGGAAGACGATCACGCACATCACCACCGCCAGGAAATAGGCGCCCAGCAGCGACCAGAAGAGACCCTTGGTCAGGGGCAGGGAGCGCACGACGGTGAGCTTGCCGGTGTCGAAGGTTGTCGCCGAGGCCATGGACAGGCGCACGGGCAGATAGAAGAGCGCGCCGAGAGTCGCCAGCGTGATCGCCAGCGCCAGCAGCGCGCCGGTGGGACCGCCCAGCGCGCCCATGAACTCCGCCAGGCCGAGGCCGAGGCCGACCACCCCGCAGATCGCGACGTTGATCGACAGCCAGACCGCCGCCTGCCGCGCCTCGGTCAGGCCAAGGCCCAGGTGGGCGAAGCCCTTCTCCTCGGGCCGCAGCACCAGCCGATTGATCCCCGCGAACAGCACCCCGTTCAGCACCAGGCTGTAGGGCAGAGTCCAGAGCATCATCGGGGTCAGGTCCGCGACCCGACGGCCGAACTCCTCCACGTCGGGATTGTCGGTATTGCTGGCGAAATATTCGGACAGGGCGTGCATCTGCGGTCCGAAGAAATGGATCGACACGACGTTGTAGAGGAACGAGGCGACCGTCAGCAGTCCGCCCCAGATGGCGACGGTCTTCAGGTTCTCCCGCACGAGCCGGAAGCCGGAGAAGGCCGCGTCGGAGGCGGAGAACTTGGACATGTCGTGCTCTTCGAAGGATGGACGCCCAAGGCTAAACAGGTTCGCGCCGCTTCGACAGGGCCGAGGCCGGCTTTATTCGCGCGGGCTTGCGACCCGTCGACGGGCGCCTCTAACATCCGTTTGAAATCAGGGAGGACACCATGAAGCTCTACGGCGAGGCCATGCCCGCGCCCAATCCGCGGCGCGTGCGGATCTTCCTGGCCGAGAAGGGCGTCGAGGTCCCGGAGATCCAGATCGGCCTGCGCCAGGGCGGCCACCGCAGCCCCGAGCATCTGGCGCGCAACAGCCTGGGCCAGGTGCCGGTGCTGGAGCTCGACGACGGAACGACGATCAGCGAGACCGTCGCCATCTGCCGCTATTTCGAGGTGCTGCACCCGAACCCGCCGCTATTCGGCGTCTCGGCCCTCGAGCAGGCGACGGTCGAGATGTGGACCCGGCGGATCGAGTTCCGCCTCATGGTCCCCGTCGGCCTGTTCTGGCGCCACGCCCATCCGCTGACCGCGCGGCTGCTGAAGCAGAACGTCGAGTTCGGGGAGTCGAACCGCGAGGTCGTGGAAAAGGCCCTGCTGTGGCTGGACCGCGAGTTGGCCGACGGCCGCCCCTACCTGGCCGGCGACGCCTATACGATCGCCGACATCGCGGGACAGACGACGCTGGACTTCGCGGACTTCACGGGGTTGCACACGCCGGCCGAGGCGAAAAACGTCCTGGCCTGGCGCGAGCGGATGGCGGCGAGGCCTAGCGCGGGCGCGTGATCTCGTCCTTCGACAAGCTCAGGATGAGGACCATTGCCGAGGCCAAAGTGGAGCCCTCATCCTGAGCCTGTCGAAGGACGAGGTTTCGATCCCTCAGTCGTGCAGGCCCGCGTCGATCTCGTCCTGGTTCAGCTGGGCGAAGGCGCGAGCCGGGGCGGCGACCAGGATCACGGTCTGCAGGGTCAGGAAGATCGGGGCCAGCAGCAGGTTGGCCAGCAGCATCAGGATCAGGCGCGGGTGGCTGGCCACCACGTCGCCCGCGCCAGCGTCGACGCCGCCGCCCAGCACGTTGCCGATGATCGATGACACCGTCGTCCCGATGATCGAGACCACGGCCGCCAGGACGATGGCCAGGACGTACATGCCCAGCAGGCGCAGGAACTGGCCGTGGGTCTGCACCCAGGCCTCGCGGATGTCGATGTGGTGATGCGAGAAGGCGTGCGGGCCCAGCAAGGACAGGCGCACGGCCACCCATAGCGACAGGCCGATCACCGCCAGGGCGCCCAGGGTGGCGAACCAGCCGGCCGCCGCGCCCGACAGCAGCGACGCGCCCAGCACCACCGCCCCGGACGGGATCACCGTCACCCCCAGGGCCGCGGCCCAGGTGATCAGCGACACGATCAGCAGCTGCAGCTCTTCCTTGCCCAGGCGCAGATAGGCGAAGCGGTCATTGTTGGGCTCCACCACCGAGCGGATGACCGCCGCCTGCAGCACCGAGGCCAGGAACAGGGCCACCGCGATCAGGATCACCATCACCCCGCCCAGGTGCGTGATCAGGTCGAGGATCTCGCGCGGGTCGGCCGAGCCGGCGCGCCCCGCCAGGGCCGCCCGACCTTCGTCGCCCAGCACGATCTTGGCGAACAGGCCCAGGATCGGCAGCATGACCAGTGAGAAGGTCGCCCAGGCCAGCACCGCCAGCGGCTTGCGCCGCATGGTCTGGAGGCCTTCGAGCGCGGCGTCGACGGGGCGGACGGACATCTAGGCTTCCTGCGTGACCGCGCTGACGCGGTAGAAATAGGCCAGCGAACCGGCCCAAGCCGGCATGGCGTAGAAATAGGAACTCGCCGCCAGGATCGCCGCGATGACCAGCCCCTGGCCAGGCGCGAGGGCCAGCAGCGCGCTGAGCACGAATAGCGGGGCGGCGATCGCCAGGCCGACGACGAACAGGGTCGGCACGCGGCCCTTGGTCAGCGGAAAGGCGCTCAGGACCCGCACGCCCGACTGCTCGACCGTGGCCGGGGCCGACAGCGACAGGCGAAGGCTCAGCCAGATCAGGATCGCCAGGCTGGCCAGCGGGACCAGGCTGAGCACGAAGCCGGCCGGGCCGGCGCTGGCGAAGGCGCCCTTCCAGCCGTCGATCGTGCCGGGGTCGAAGTTCGGCGCGGCGGTGCGGGCCACGCCCAGGGCGACGCCGCCGACAATGATCATCAGGATCGCGCCGATCAGGCACAGCAGGGCCAGGACCATCAGTTGAGCGGCCAGCAGCCGCCACTCGTCGCGGCCCCACCGCAGGCCCTTCAGGCCCATCTCGCGGCCGAACGCGCGTCGGAACAGCGCGCCCTGAGCGATGACGATGGGCAGCACGGCGCCGATGGTCTTCAAACCCGGCGGTAGGACATCGGCGGCGACGCTGACCACCGCCGCGACGGCCAGGGCCGCCCAGCAGTCGCGAACGGCGCTGACCACATCGGAAAGGCCCGCGCGCAAGGTCGCGCTGATCGTCGCCGATCCGTCCGTCATCCTTCCAAGTCCTCTTGCGCGCCGAGTCGCCGCGATCCGCGCAATCTATGGCCTCGCCGCGCTCGCCGCTACGTCTCGCGCGTCAACGCCCGGTGGATGACCGCCCAGGGCGCGAAAAACACCGCCTGGACCACCGCGCTGAACAGGGCGCCGAGCACGCCCAGCCCCGTCAGCCACGGCCAGACGTCGCGCAGGATCTCCAGCGGCGGGCGGGCCATGAAGGTCTCGATCGCGCCCGATCCGCGCAGCGCCGTCAGCGAACCGCCGGCGGCGATCAGCAGACCCACCATCACCGCGCCGACCAGGATCTCCAGTCCCAGCACGAAGATCACCAGGAGCAGGGCCACGCCCAGCAGCCGCCAGCCCTGACCCTTGGTCAGGCTCCACGACTCGAACAGGCGGAACTGGTTGTCGACGAAGGTCATCGGCGCGGCCATCGACAGGCGCAGCGCCACCCACAGGATAAGACCTCCCGCCACGAAACAGCCGACAACGGCCGTCATGATCGCCGCCATGTGGCCGCTCTCGCCGCCGCCGACCGCGACGATCGCCACGATCACCACCACGACCAGGACAATGACGAAGATGGCGATCATCGTCAGCACCTGCTCGACCAGCAGCAGCAGGGTCAGCCACAGCTCGCGTGAGCCGACCCGAAGATAGGCCCAGGCCGACTGCTCAGGCGTCAGCACCGCCCGGAACACCGCCGCGCAGAACACCGCCCTCACGAACGAAGACCACATCCAGTAGAGCAGGTTGAAGGCCGTCATGCCCGACTGGGCCTGGAGCATCTGCTGCATCATCTCGGGGCTGGGATCGCCGCCCCGCTGGGTCATGGCCAGTTGGAGGATCTGGGCGAAAGCCGGCCCCATCGCCAGGACGCACAGGACGGCCGGGACGATCAGCGCCGCCACGACGGCGATCGCCCATCCGACCACCGCCAAGGGTTTGCGACCGACCAAGCCAAAGCCGGCCGTCGCGGCCTCGCCCACGGAAAAGCTCGCCATGTTCCCACCCATGCTCGCCAGGCGCGAAGGGCCCCGCCCAGTCACGTGACACTAACAGCAGGTTTCGCCGAGCGACAGCCGGGGGTATAGGCCCGCCCCATGACCACGAATTCCACTAATCAGCCCGTCCACGTCGTCGGCGGCGGCCTCGCCGGTTCCGAAGCCGCCTGGCAGATCGCCCAGGGCGGCGTGCCCGTCATCCTGCACGAGATGCGCAGGGACGAGGCGACCGGCGCGCCCTCAAGCAGCGAAGCGCTAGGGCAAGTAAAAAAGATTCGCACCGACGCTCACAACACCGACGGCCTGGCCGAGATGGTCTGCTCCAACTCGTTCCGCTCGGACGACTGGCAGTTCAACGCCGTGGGCCTGCTGCACGCCGAGATGCGCAAGCTGGACAGCCTGATCATGGCCTGCGCCGACCAGCACCAGGTGCCGGCCGGCGGCGCCCTGGCCGTCGACCGCGACGGCTTCTCGGGCGAAGTCACCCGCCGCCTGGAAGCCCATCCGCTGGTCACCATCGTCCGCGAGGAGATCGCTGGCCTGCCGCCGGAAGCGTGGGACAATGTCATCGTCGCCACTGGCCCGCTCACCTCGCCCGCCCTGGCCCAGGCGATCCTGGACGTGACCGGCGAAGGCCAGCTCAGCTTCTTCGACGCCATCGCGCCGATCATCCACTTCGACTCGATCGACATGGACAAGGCCTGGCGCCAGTCGCGCTACGACAAGGAAGGCCCCGGCGGCGACGCGGCCGCCTACATCAACTGCCCGATGAACAAAGAGCAGTACGAGGCCTTCATCGACGCCCTGCTGGCCGGTCCGAAGTCCGAGTTCAAGGAGTGGGAAAACGTCCCCTATTTCGACGGCTGCCTGCCGATCGAGGTGATGGCCGAGCGCGGCCGCGAGACCCTGCGCCATGGCCCGATGAAGCCGGTCGGCCTGACCAACCCGCGCGATCCCTTGGTCAAGGCCTACGCCATCGTCCAGCTGCGCCAGGACAACGCCCTGGGCACGTTGTGGAACATGGTCGGCTTCCAGACCAAACTGAAGCACGGCGTCCAGGCCGAGACCTTCCGGATGATCCCGGGCCTGGAGAACGCTCAGTTCGCCCGGCTGGGCGGCCTGCACCGCAACACCTTCATCAACTCGCCCAAGCTGCTGGACAGGTCGCTGCGCCTGAAGGTCCAGCCGCGCCTGCGCTTCGCCGGCCAGGTCACGGGTGTCGAGGGCTATGTCGAGAGCGCCGCCATGGGCTTGCTGACCGGTCGCTTCGCCGCCGCCGACCGCAAGGGCGCGCCGATCGACGCCCCGCCGCCGACGACGGCGCTGGGCGCTCTGGTCGAGCACATCACCGGCGGCCACCTGGAGGCCGGCAATGGCCCCGGCAGTTTCCAGCCGATGAACATCAACTACGGCCTGCTGCCGCCGCTGGAAGCGCCCAAGGTCGACGAGGACGGCAAGAAGATCCCGCTCAAGGAGCGTGGCCGGGCCAAGAAGCGGCTGATGAGCCTGCGTGCTCTGAAGGCTCTGGAGGCGTGGGCGGAAGCGGCGACGCCGGCCGCCTGAGGCCGCGCGTGGCGTGATCCCGCGGGAAGATCCTGAAGCCCTTCGCAACCAGCTTCAGTGCTTCCCAATGGATCGCCGCCAGGATGCCCGCGACCTGCCAGGGATGGCTAGCGAGCGCCTTCCAGATCGCGCCATCGGTCAGATCGCGCCGCTCGCCCGAAAAAGTCGCGGCCAGCACCAGGCCCTCCGCGTCCAGCACATCGACGCCGACATGGACGGTCTCGCCCGGCGGCGCGATCTCGAAGCCGTAGCGCAGGTCCATCGGCAGGAACGGTGAGACGTAGAAGGCCTTGCGGGCGTCCTGCTCGATCCAGCCGCCCACCGTCCGCCGGGCCGGAAGCACGTAATCGTGGCGCTGGCCGAACGTGTTGCGAACGGCGTGGATCGTGGCGACCAGCTTGCCGTCGGCGTCGTGGCAGAAGAACACGCTCAGCGGGTTGAAGCCCTTGCCCAGGATGCGCGGCATGGCCAGCACGCTGATCCGCACGACGTCCATCCCCTCCGCCCGCAGCTTGGCCAGCACGGTGTCCTTCAACGACGTCTCGGGCTCGTCCAGGTGGTCGCGATCGTGGAAGCCGATCAGGTTCCAGCGCCCGCGCGAGAACCGCTTGAGCGACCGGTCCAGCGCGTCGATCTCGTCGAGATCCAGCAGCAGCATGAACACCCGATAGCGCAGCCGATGGCGCTTGGGTCGCATGCGCTCGTGGAGGACATGACCGCTGTAAATCGCCGAGCGGAACGTCATGCGACCAGCGCCCGCTCGGCCTCGACCGCGGGAGACTTGAGGAAGATGCGTCCCGACGGATCCGGCGTCATCCACGGACGATGGACACCGCCCAGTTGCTCGGCGACGGCGAGGCCCGCCTGCAGGCCGTCCTCGTGGAAGCCCGAGCCGAAATAGGCGCCGCAGAACCAGGTCCGGCGGCGGCCTTGCAGCGACCATAGCTGTCGCTGGGCCAGCATGGCCGGACTGTCGAACAGCGGGTGCTCATAGACCTGGTCGTGCAGCAGCTCGCCCGGCGTCTTGTCGGGATTCAGAGACAGAAAGACCGGCGCCTCGCCGATCGGCTGCAGGCGGTTCATCCAGTAGGTCACCCCACCGTCCTCGCCGCGCCGGCCGACATGGTTCCAGCTGGCCCAGGCGGCCCGCCGGCGCGGCATCTGGCCGACGTCGCGGTGCAGCACCGCCCGGTTGCGGCTATAGCGGAAGGCGCCCAGCAGCGCGCGCTCCTCGGCCGTCGGCGAGGCCAGCATGGCCAGCGCCTGGTCGGCGTGGGCGGCGATGACCACTTGGTCGTAGGTCCGCGTCTGACCGGCCGCGTCCTCGATCGAGACCCCGTCGGGCTGACGATGAATGGCCCTCACGGGCCGCCCCGTAAGGATGTCGCCCGAGATCCCGGCGGCCAGCTTCTCCACATAGCGGGCGCTGCCGCCAGCCACGGTGCGCCAGATCGGCCGCTTGTCGACCGGCAGCATCAGCCCGTGATTGTCGAAAAACCGCAGCAGGGCGGCCGCCGGAAACTCGCGGATATCGCTCATCGAGGTCGACCAGATCGCCGCCGCCTGCGGCAGCAGGTGGTCTTCCTGGAACGCCCGCCCGAAACCCTGCTGGCGCAGATATTCGTCGAGCCGGCACAGACCGCCGCTCTCCAGATCCGGCGGGATGCGGCGGCCCTCGCGATAGAACCTCATGACGTCCAGCAGCATCTTGATGAAGCGCGGGTTCAGCGCGTTGCGCTTCTGGGCCAGGATGTTGGTGCTGGAATATTCCAGCGCTCCGTTGTCCAGAGACACGCCGAACGACATGTCGGTCGCCGCCGTCTCGACGCCCAGATGCTGGAACAGCGCCGTCAGGTTCGGATAGTTCGGCTCGTTGTAGACGATGAAGCCGGTGTCGATCGCCGTGCCGTCCACGCGCACCGTATGGGCGTGACCGCCGAGCCGGTCGTCGGCCTCGTACAACGTCACGTCATGGCCGCGCGACAGCAGCCAGGCGGCGGAAAGTCCCGAGATCCCGGCGCCGATCACGGCGACGGACAGACGAGGAACGACGGTGGCCAAAGCTATCTCCCAAGAGCGTCCGAGCGACACTTCGGGAGCAGCTACGGGTCGTCGAGACAAACGGACGCATCCTATCGGCCGGTCCGCGCGTAACTGTCCCCGGAACAGGGAAGAGGACGGCCCATGAGCTTGGTGAAGGCGGCGATCCGCGCGTTCGAGGATGCGCCGGCGCCCGACGTGTTGTCGCGCAGGGCGATCGACATGCTGGTCGGCGACGTGCGCCGCCGACTGTCCTACGCCCCGGCCGACGCGACCGCCCTCTTCGCCCGCGACATGGACCGTCATCCGATCGCCACCCACACCGAAGACGCCAACGCCCAGCACTACGAACTGCCCGCCCCCTTCTTCGAGACCGTGCTGGGTCCGAACCTGAAATATTCCAGCGGCCTCTATCCGCCCGGCGCCACCAAGCTGGAGCATGCCGAGGCCGAGGCCCTGCGCGAGACCGCCGCCCATGCCGACCTGCGCGACGGCCAGGACGTGCTGGAACTGGGCTGCGGCTGGGGTTCGCTGTCGCTGTGGATGGCCCAGCGCTATCCGAACTCTCGGATCGTCAGCGTCTCCAACGCCGCCTCGCAGCGCGCCTTCATCGAGGGTCGCGCGGCCGAACGCGGCCTGAGCAACCTGACCGTCGTCACCGCAGACATGAACGATTTCAGCACGGACCGCCGCTTCGACCGCGTGGTCTCGGTCGAGATGTTCGAGCACATGTCCAACTGGCGCGCGCTGCTGGCGCGGGTCCGCGGTTGGCTGAAGCCGGACGGACTGCTGTTCCTGCACGTCTTCACCCACCGCGCGACGCCCTACCGGTTCGAGACAAACGATCCCGCCGACTGGATCGCCCAGTACTTCTTCGCTGGCGGCGTCATGCCCAGCCACGACCTGGCGCGGCAGTTCCCGGACCTGTTCACCGTCGAGGCCGACTGGCGCTGGAGCGGCGAGCACTACGCCCGCACCGCCCGCCAGTGGCTGGCCAACATGGACGCCAACCGCGCCAAGCTCGATCCTGTGCTGACCGAGGTCTACGGCAAGGACGCGGCCGTCTGGCGGCGGCGCTGGCGACTGTTCTTCCTGGCCACGGCCGGGCTCTTCGGCCATCGCGGCGGCGAGGAATGGGGCGTCAGCCACTATCGTATGCGTCCGGTTCTGGAGACCGCCCGATGATCCGCCTCGCCGCCGGCTACGCGACCACCGCCCTGACCATGCTGGTCCTGGACGGGGTCTGGCTGACCCTGGCCACGCCGCGCCTCTACAAGCCACGCATCGGCGAGTTGCTGGCCGACAAGCCGTCGCTGCCGCCGGCCGTCGTCTTCTACTTTCTGTACGTCGCCGCCATTGTCGTGCTGGCTATCCAGCCGGCGCTGCGCGAGGGCGGCTGGCGACGCCTGCTGACCCACGCGGTCGTCTTCGGCCTCGTCGCCTACGCCACCTACGACCTCACCAACCAGGCGACGTTGAAGACCTGGTCGACCACGATCACGTTGGTCGACATGGCCTGGGGAACCCTGGTCACCACCGCCGCCGCCTCGACCGGATACGCCGTGATGCGCTGGATGGGGAAATAGTCACGTTGCCAGACCGAATTGACCGTGCGAGCGTCCCGGCCCTTGGGAGCTCGCGGGGACGCTTGATGGACGCCGACACCAGCCGCGCCTTGCTGTCGCGCGCCATCGCGCGCGTGGCCAACCGCGACTCAGACGCGCTGAAATACGTCTATCGTCACACATCCGCGAAACTGTTCGGCGTCTGCCTCCGTATCTTGAACGACCGCGAGGAGGCGGAAGACGTGCTTCAGGATGTGTACCTCACCGTCTGGAACAAGGCCGACAGGTTCGACGCCGAGAAGGCTAGCCCGATCACCTGGCTGGTCAGTCTGGCGCGCAACCGCTCGATCGACCGCCTGCGCGCCCGGGGCGCCAGGGGAGGAAGCGCCGTGACCGCTGGCGTCGAGGAGGCCGAGGCCCTGCCCGATGGCGCCCCCCTGGCCTCGACCCTGATCGAGGACGAGGACGACCGCCGCCGCCTCGAAGGCTGCCTGGATCAGCTGGACCCGAAGCACGCCGGCGCGGTGCGCACCGCCTTCTTCGAGGGCGTCACCTATGAGGCCCTGGCCAACATGCTGAGCGTGCCTCTGGGCACGATGAAGAGCTGGATCCGGCGCAGCCTGATCAGCCTGCGCGCGTGCCTCGAAGCATGACCGACGCCCTGTCCCCCGAAGGTGAAGACCGCCCGCTGGCCGGCGAATACGCTCTGGGCGTCCTCGACGCCGATGAGCGCGTGGAAGCGCAACGCCGGATCGCCGCCGAACCGGCCTTCGCCCGCGCCGTCGAATGGTGGGAAGGCCGCCTGGCCCATCTGGCCGAACGCATCCCGCCGGTCGAGCCCCCGGCCTCCATCTGGCCGCGCATCGCCAATCTGATCGGCGCCGCCACGCAGAAGCCCTCGGCCTGGAACAATGTCCGCCTGTGGCAAGGCGCTTCGGCTGGCGCCCTGGCGCTGGCGGCGGCCAGCATCGTCGCCCTCGTCGTGACCCCGCGTCCGGCCCCGCCGCCGGCCGTCGCCCCGGCCAAGCCGCCGCCGGCCGTCGCCGAGGTGGCGCTGATCGCCGATCCGGCCACCAAGCAGCCCGCCCTGGTCGCGACCCTCGATCACGCCGCCGGCAAGCTGATCCTGACGCCCGTCTCGATGAAGATGCCGGCCGGCCGCGAGGCCGAACTGTGGATCATCCCCGAGGGCCAGAAAGCCATCTCCCTGGGCATTGTTCCCAGCGACGCGCCCAAGGCCATCCCCCTGCCCGTCGGCCTGACCGGCGCGGGAACTTACACCGCCTTGCTAGCCATCACCGACGAGCCGCCCGGCGGCGCGCCCACTGGCGTCGCCACCGGTCAGGTCCGCGCGGCGGGCAAGTTCGTGGCCCAGACGGAATAGCCGCTCTCGCCGCCGCCAAGTAAGTCGTTTATGACTTAGCAACAGGCGCCGCCCCTCGATGGATGGCGCGTGTCGAGGCGCCCGCGCGTGATGAGCACGCGGCGACGGTTGCGGAACGGGGCTTCCGGGGTCTCTCCTGCTATCGCTGGGGTCTCGACGGCGAGTAGAGCGGGGTCGAATCGGGAGTGGCGGAAGCGTTCGACATCGGGGTCAGAGCCAAGGCGCGTTGCGACCTGCTGGGCCTTGCGCCCTACAGCGAGGTCGAGGGGCAGCTGACGCGACGGTTCCTGACCCCGGCGCACGAGGCCGCCCTGACCGCCGTGAGCGGCTGGATGCTGGAAGCCGGCATGAGCGTGCGCCGCGACGCCGCCGCCAATCTGATCGGCCGCTACGAGGGCGAGTTCCCCGACGCGAAGGCCCTGATCATCGGCTCGCACATCGACAGCGTCCGCAACGGCGGGCGCTATGATGGGCCGTTGGGGATCATGCTCGGGATCGATGTGGTCGAGGCCTTGAACCGCGCCGGCCGCCGCCTGCCGTTCGCGATCGAGGTCGTGGCGTTCGGCGACGAGGAAGGCTCGCGCTTCCCCGCCTCGATGAGCTGCAGCCGGGCCATCGCCGGGACGCTGGACGCCTCGGCGCTGGACATGAAGGACGCCAACGGCGTGTCGGTCGCGGAGGCGCTGAAGGCGTTCGGCGGCGACCCGGACGCTATCGCCAGCGCGGCGCGCAAGCCCGAGCAGGTGCTGGCCTTCCTCGAAGCGCACATTGAACAGGGTCCGGTGCTGGAGGCCGAGGGCCTGGCCCTGGGCGTCGTCACCGCCATCGCCGCGCAGAAGCGGCTGATGGTGCGCATCGAGGGGACCGCCGGCCACGCCGGCACGACACCGATGAACCTGCGCAAGGATCCCGGCCCGGCCGCCGCCGAGGCGATCCTGGCCCTGGAGCGGATCTGCCGCGCGGGGACCGATGGCCTGGTCGGCACGGTGGGACGCATGACCGCCCTGCCCGGCGCGTTCAATGTCATTCCCGGCGCGATCGAGTTCTCGATGGACATCCGCGCCGAGACCTCGGCGACGCGCGACGAGGCGGTGATCACCATCGGCGCCGAGATCCACGCCATCGCCGCCAAGCGCGGCCTGTCGGCGACCGTCACCCTGACGCAGGCCCTGGCCGAGAGCCCCTGCGACCCATCGCTGATGGGCCTGCTGGATGGAGCGCTGGCTGACCTTTCCTTGCCCGTGCGTCGCCTGCCCTCGGGCGCGGGTCACGACGCCATGGTGATGGCCGACCTGTGCCCGGTCGCCATGCTGTTCATCCGCTGCGAGGGCGGGATCAGCCACAACCCGGCCGAAGCCGTCACCGAGGCCGATTGCGCCCTGGCGGCCCAGGCCATGCTCGGATTTGTCGAGAAGCTGGCGGCGCGTAATCCTCGCCCTTCGACAGGCTCAGGGTGAGGACTACGAATGATCCGCCGCGACGACCCAACAGTAACCCTCATCCTGAGCCTGTCGAAGGACGAGGGTGGCCCAAGAACAAAGACACGATGACCGACACATTCCGCGAGCTCGACCACCCCGCCCGCCTGCTGATGGGGCCTGGCCCGATCAACGTGCATCCGCGCGTGCTGCGGGCCATGTCGGTACAGCTGCTGGGCCAGTTCGACCCCGAGTTCACCGGCTATATGAACGAGGTCATGGCGCTGTATCGCGGCGTCTTCCAGACCAGGAACCAGTGGACCTTCCTGATCGACGGCACCTCGCGCGCCGGCATCGAGGCGGCCCTGGTCTCGACGCTTTCGCCGGGCGACGACGTCGTGGTGGTCAATGCCGGGCGCTTCGGCCTGCTGCTGGCCGAGATCGCCGAACGCTGCGACGCCAAGGTCACCTTCGTCGAGGGCGCGTGGGGTGCGATCGTCGACCCGCAGGCGGTCGAGGACGCCGTGGCGCGCGTCAAGCCGCGCCTGGTCGCCTGCGTGCACGGCGACACCTCGACCACCATCGCCCAGCCGATCGAGGCCATCGGCGAGATCTGCCGCCGCCACGACGCCCTGCTCTATGTCGACGCGACCGCGACGCTGGCCGGCATGAACGTCCCGGTCGACGCCTGGCAGGCCGACATCGTCACCGCCGGTCTGCAAAAGTGCCTGGGTGGCCCTTCTGGCTCGGCCCCGATCACCATCAGCGACCGCGCCGCGGACCACATCGCCAGTCGCAAACATGTCGAGCGCGGCATCGCCACGGCGGGCGCCGCCTCGGGCCAGGGTCGCCGGATCGCCTCCAACTACTTCGACCTGGCGATGATCATGGACTACTGGTCCGACAAGCGCCTGAACCACCACACCGAGGCGGCCAGCATGCTGTTCGCCTCGCGGGAGTGCGCGCGGATCGTGCTGGAGGAAGGCCTCGACGCGCGCTTCGCCCGCCACGCCCAGGCCGGCGCGGCCATGGTCGCGGGGATCGAGGCGCTGGGCCTGACGGTCTACGGCGACCAGGCTCACAAGATGACCAACGTCACCGGCGTGATCGCGCCCAGCGGCGTCGACTACGACCGGGTGAAGACCCGCATGCGCACCGAGTTCGAGATCGAGATCGGCGCGGCCTTCGGACCTCTGGCCGGCCAGATCTGGCGGATCGGGACCATGGGCGTGAACGCGCGGAAGCACGCGGTGCTGCAGACGCTCGCGGCGTTCGAGGCCGTGCTGCGCTGGGAGGGCTTCAGCGCCCCGGCCGGCGCGGGCGTCGACGCGGCGGCGAAGGTCTTCGCATGAGCTATCCGAGAGACCTGATCGGCTACGGCGAACACCCGCCCCAGGCTAATTGGCCGAACGGCGCCCGCGTGGCCGTGCAGTTCGTGCTGAACTACGAGGAAGGCGCCGAGCGGTCGATCCTGCACGGAGACCCGGTCAGCGAGTTCTTTCTCTCCGAGATGGTCGGCGCACAGCCCATCGAAGGCATGCGCAACATGTCGATGGAGAGCCTCTACGAATATGGCTCGCGCGCCGGCTTCTGGCGTATCCGGCGACTGTTCGAGGAATTCGATCTGCCGTTGACGGTGTTCGGCGTCGCCCAGGCCATGGAACGCCATCCGGACGCCGTCGAGGCGATGATGAAGTCCGGCTGGGAGATCGCCAGCCACGGCTATCGCTGGATCGACTACCAGCATTTCACGCCTGACGAAGAGATGGAGCACATCCAGCAGGCCGTCGAGATCCAGACGCGGCTGACCGGCGAGCGGCCGCTGGGCTGGTACCAGGGGCGCACCAGCCCCAACACCGCCCGTCTGGTCGCGCAGGAAGGCGGCTTCGTCTACGACGCCGACAGCTATGCCGACGATCTTCCGTACTGGGACGACCAGCATGGCCGCGCCCAGTTGATCGTGCCCTACACCCTGGAAGCCAACGACATGCGCTTCACCGCGGCCCAGGGCTTCAACACCGGCGAACAGTTCTTCACCTATCTGCGCGACGCCTTCGACGCGCTCTATCTGGAAGGCGAGACCGCGCCGAAGATGATGAGCGTCGGCCTGCATTGCCGGGTGGTCGGCAAGCCTGGCCGCATCGGCGCCCTGCGGCGCTTCCTGGAACACATCACTCGGCACGACCGCGTCTGGGTGGCTAGGCGCATCGACATCGCCCGCCACTGGATCGCGACCCATCCGTATGAGGTGAAGACATGAGCGGCGCCCCGCCCCTGACCCTGGCTCGGCTGAACAGCATGAACCAGACCGGCTTCACCACCGCTCTGGGCTTCGCCTTCGAGCTGTCGCCCTGGGTCGTCGAACGCGCCTTCAATGAGCGGCCCTTCGCCAGCGTCGAGGCCCTGCATGGCGCGATGATGGCCGTGCTGGACGCCGCGACCACCGCCGACAAGCTCGCCTTGATCCGCGCCCACCCCGAACTGGCCGGCAAGGCCGCGATCGCCAAGTCGCTGACCGCCGAGAGCAACGCCGAACAGGCCAGCGCGGGCCTCGACAGGCTGACGCCGGACGAGTTCGCGCGCTTCCATGCGCTGAACACCGCCTACGACGAGCGCTTCGGTTTCCCGTTCATCATCGCGGTGCGGCTGAACGACAAGAGCTCGATCCTGGCCGCCATGCAGGCGCGCCTCGCCAACGACGAGGCCGAGGAGATCGCCGAGGCGATTCTGCAGATCGGCCTGATCTCCAAACTCCGGCTGCTCGACGCGGTGACCGAATAGATGGACTACGACCTTCCCGGCTGGCTGAACCTCTCGCTGCGCTGGCTGCACGTGATCGCCGGCGTCGCCTGGATCGGGGCCTCGTTCTACTTCGTCTGGCTGGACAACAATCTGCGCGCGCCCGTCCCCGAGAAGGAGGGCGTCAAGGGCGAGCTGTGGGCCGTGCACGGCGGCGGCTTCTACCATTCGCAAAAATACATGGTGGCTCCGGCGCACATGCCCGACCACCTGCACTGGTTCAAATGGGAGGCCTACACCACCTGGCTGTCGGGCTTCGCGCTGCTGATCGTGCTCTACTACTGGCAGGCGCCGGTCTATCTGATCGACACCGCCAAGCACGCGTTCAGCCAGCCGGCGGCGATCGGCGCGGGCCTGGCCTTCATCTTCGGCGGCCTGGCCGTCTACGAGGCGCTGTGCCGCTCGCCATTGGGCCAGCGCGGCCTGTGGTTCGGCATCATGTGGTTCGGCGCGCTGACGGCGGCGGCCTACTTCCTGTCCAAGCTGTTCAGCGACCGCGGCGCCTTCATCCACGTCGGCGCGATCATCGGCACGGCCATGGTCGCCAACGTCTTCCTGGTGATCATCCCCAACCAGCGCAAGATCGTCGCCGACATGCTGGCCGGCCGTCCGGTCGATCCGCGCCTGGGCGCGATGGGCAAGCAGCGGTCGGTGCACAACACCTACATGACCCTGCCGGTCATCTTCATCATGATCAGCAACCACTATCCGATGGTCACCGGCCATCCGCTGAGCTGGCTACTGCTGGCCATGATCAGCGCCGGCGGGATCTCGATCCGGCAGTTCTTCCTGCTCAAGCACCACGGCAAGATCCGCCATGACTTCCTGTTCTACGGCGCGATGCTGATCTTCGCCGCCACGGTCGTCGCCAGCATGAAGCCCAAGGACAAGGTCGAGATCTCCACCCCGGTCCCGTTCTCAACCGCGCAGGCCATCGTCCAGAAGCACTGCGTCATGTGCCACGGCGCCACGCCGACGCACCCGGGCTTTTCCGCCCCGCCCTTGGGCGCGACCTTCGACACGCCTGAGCATATCCGGACCTACGCCCCGAAAATCCGCGAGCGCGCCGTGCTCTCGACCAGCATGCCCCTTGGCAACGAGACAAGCATGACTGTAGAGGAGCGCGCCCAGCTGGGCGCCTGGATCCATCAAGGAGCCAAGATCCCGTGACCGACGCCGTCCTGGACGCGACCACCAAGACCGAGACCGAGAACACCCCGCGCAAGCGCAACGCCGAGCGCACGCGCAAGGCGATCCTCGCCGCGGCCTTGAAGGAATTCGCCCAGGCGGGCTTCGCCGGCGCGCGCATCGAGCGGATCGTCAAGGCCGCCAAGTGCAACATCCGGATGCTGTACCATTACTTCGGGGACAAGAAGGGCCTGTACATGGCCGTCCTCGAAAGCGCCTATATGGACCTGCGCGCTCGCGAGGCCGAGCTGAAGATCGACTTCGACAAGCCCCTCGACGGCTTTCTGGAGCTGCAGCGCTTCACCTTCGACTATTTCGAGAAGAACCCCCGCTTCGAGGGCCTGCTGCGCAACGAGAACCTGCAGCACGGCAAGTTCGCCGCCCAGTCGCGCGTGGTCACCGAGACCGCCTTCCCGCTGCGCCGCACGATCGAGAAGCTGATCGAGAGCGGCCAGCGCCAGGGGATTTTCGGGCCCGACCTCGACCCGGTGCAGATCTATGTGACCATCGCGGCCATGAGCCGCTTCCACCTGGCCAACGGCTATTCGCTGTCGGCGACCCTGGACACCGACATGAGCGCTCCCGAGTGGCGCAAGGCGCGGCTGGACCACGCCCTGGCGCTGCTCGAAGGCTATCTGACGCGCGGCGCGCGCTAAGGTTTGGCGGCCGGCGCGGTCGCCAGCGGCGGACCGCTGAACTCGGCCTCGATCGACACCTGGACCTCGTCGCTGACGCCCATGGTCGTGCCTGGGGCCGGGACGCCATAGGCGATGCCGAAGTCCGAGCGCTTGAACGCCCCCTTGGCCGAGAAGCCGACGCGGGCGTGCGGGTCCATCGGATGGCCCGGATAGCCGCCGTTATAGGTCACATCCAGCACGACCGGCTTGGTGACGCCGTGCAGGGTCAGGTCGCCGGTGACCTTGCCGGTGTCGGGACCGGTGGTCTCGACCTTGGTCGACTTGAAGGTGATGGCCGGATAGGTCGCCGTGTTCAGCCACTGCGGCCCGGTCAGCTCGGCCAGGAATCCCTCCGGCGGGACCGGCAGGGTCAGCGACATCGGATTGATCGTCGCCTCCAGCGTGCTGGCCGCGGCGTTGTTCTGGTCGAAATGCAGCTTGGCGTCGAAGTCGGCGAACGCGGCCGTGTAGTTCGAGAAGCCGAGGTGGCTGACGCTGAACACCAACGTCGCGTGATGCTTGTCCAGCGTATAGTCGCCGGCCGGGATATCGGCCTTCGGCGGCTTCAGCGCGGCGGCCGGCGGCGCGGCGACGACGGGCGCGTCCGCCTTCTTGTCGGCGGCGGGTTGGGGCGAACAGGCGGCCACCGCCAACAGCGCCACGGCGGGCAGGATCGATCTCATACGCTTCCCTCCAAGAACCCGAAGGCCGGGGCAACAGGCCCCTACGCCGACGCAACGTCAACGTAGGGGACCCGACAGAGGTTGCGGGAGGGGCCGCCTTAGGCGGCCATGAACATGTCGGCGGTGACGAGGGACGAGGAGACGTTCTTGAGCAGGACGACCTGGTCGTAGCCCGCGACCCCGTCGGTGTCGGCGACGACATAGGTGTCTGCGCCAGCGCCGACTATGATGTACTTCTGGCCATAGAAGCCCATCTGGCGCTGCTGGTCGTAGGCTGCAAGCGCCAGTTGCGCGGCCGCGCTGATCGCGCCGGTGAACGGACTGATCTGCCCGACGTCGCCCATGCGAATGACGTCGCCTTCCTTCACCACCGCCGGCGCGCCTGAGAAGGCCAGCTTGTCGTTGACGCCGAAGTCGGTGATGACGTCCGCCCCCGTCAGCGACGGGCTGAAGTAGCCGTCACCAGCGAGGAACTTGAAGACATCCGCGCCTGCGCCGCCGATCAGCATGTCGGAGCCCTGGCCGCCGAAGAGCACATCCGCGCCATCACCGCCGTTCAGCAGGTCGTTGCCGCCCCCGCCGTACAGGACGTCATTGCCGGCGCCGCCGGTGATCACATCATAATCGGCGCTGCCTTGGATGGTGTCTGCGCCCGACGTCGGCTGCATCGCCACCGTGCTGGAGATCGGAGCCAGGCCGATCATGTTGAGCGAAACGATGCCCGTGGCGCTGAAGACCAGTATGGTCCCGCCATCGTCGCTGACCTGGACCCGGTTGCCGTAGCCGCCGAAGTGATAGGCAGGCGAGTCCAGCGGATTGATGTCGACGCCCAGCGAAAACACCTGCTCGAGGCCCCACGTCGTCGTCGAATACTGGAACAGCCGGTCGTAGTTGTCGACGACGAAGAGATGTTTTCCGTCGGCGCTGAAATCGAGGCCGTAGAGGCCCAGAACCTGCGGCTGTCCGGCGAACAGGCTGAGCTTGTAGTTCAGCGCGCCGTCGAAGATAGCGCCGCCGCTGGCGATGAGCGAGCCGTCACGCGAAATGGCCATGGTGCTGGAGCCGCCGCCGGCCTGGCTGCCCTCGTAGGGCGCGCCCGAAACGGTGTGGCCCTTGTCGAATTCAAACAGTTCGAGCGTGAAGCCGCCCGAGGCCAGCAGGGCCTGATCATGGTCGGCGCTGCTGACCATCACGCTGCTCTGGCGGTAGTTCTGGGTGTCCTGGGTGAAGACCCCGGTGCTCAGGGTCAGCGTTGTGACGTAGTTCGTGCCTGACGCCTCCAAATCCTGGGTAAGGATCACCGTGTTATTGCCCAGGACGGCCACGTCGGCGAAGCCGCGATCGAGCCCCGTGGCCGTCGTGGTATAGTCCCTCACGGTCTTGGTCCACAGGTCCACCATGTGAACCGTCGCGGTAGCCCGGGTCTTCGTCCAGTCCTCGCCCGCGACCAGATTCGTGACCGCGTGCTCGGCGACGACCAGGTAGTGCCCGTCGGCCGTCACATCCATTCCGCCTAGATCGGTCCCGACCTTGATGCGGGCGGAGACGTCGCCGGTGGTGGCGTTGACGATGCTGACATAGCCGTCCTTGTCGGAGACATAGGCCTGCCGGCCGCTAGCCGAAAGCACCGCGTCCCGCAGATCGCCGGTGGCCGAGGAGACGATCATTTTCGGCTTCACCAGGTCGCCTACCGTCACCGTCGCGTTCGAGGACGGCAGGGCCACCGACTTGTCGTGGAACTTCAGGACCTCGACGTTCAGCAGTGTGTCGACTTCATTGAAGCCCTTCACCGTCCAGGTTCCGCTGTCGTTCTTGCTCCAAGTGTAGTCTCTGGCGTCGCCGAAAAAGATCGCGGTGTCCGTGCCTGCGCCGCCGTCGAGGATGTCGTCGCCGCCTGCCCCGTCGAGGGTGTTGTCCTTGGCGTCGCCGATCAGGACGTCGTTCGCGTTGGAGCCCGCCAGGCCCTCGAAGTTCATCAAGGTGTCGACGCCGGCGCCCTTGGTGTCCTGCGGACCGGTCTTGGAAAGGTCGACCCACACTCCGGGGGAGGTCGCGTAGGAGGCAACGTCGAAGCCCGCGCCCCCATCCAGGATGTCGTCACCGTGACCACCGTTGATCACGTTGCCGCTCGCGTCGCCGGTCAAACGGTCGTCGCCGTAACCGCCCATGACGTTCTCGACGTTCCGCACCATCATGTGGATGCCGGGCGCGATCAGTTGATCGCCAGTGTTCTTCAGGTCCAGTGTGAGGTTGTAGTCCGACGAGAACATGAGCACGTCGACGCCAGAGCCGCCGTCGACTGTCGTCAAGCCCTCGCTACCCGCCCCCGTCCACACGAGGATCTGGTCGGCGCCCGCGCCGCCCAGCAGCATGTCGCCGGGCTTGTAGAAGCTGCCGCGCAGGACGTCGTTGCCGTCGCCTCCGTCCAGAGTGTCGTTGCCGCCGACGCCGAAGATGACGTCGTCGCCGGCGTCGCCGAACAGGTAGTTCTCGGCGTCGTTGCCAACGATGGCGTCGCTATAGGCCGAGCCCATCGCCGCCTCGACCGAGCGGATCGCGTCGAAGCCGTCCGGGATCGGGATCTGCGGCGCCGGACCGCCCGACAGGTTGATCGTCACGCCCTTGTCGCTGAACGCGTAGTCGACCGTGTCCCAGCCGTCGCCGCCGTCGATGAGGTTGACGCCCGTGCCGCCCGACAGGTGGTCGTCGCCCGCGCCGCCGTAGAGCTTGTCATTGCCGTCCGAGCCCCAGAGGTAGTTGGCCTTGGCGTCGCCGGTCAAAACGTCGTCGAACTTGGAGCCGTACAGCAGCTCGACGCCGGTGATGGTGTCCTTGCCCGCGCCGCCGGTGTCCTGAGCCGTGGTCTTGGTCAGGTCGACCGTGACGCCGGCCGTGGCATTCTCGTACGAGCTCCAGTCGTCGCCGGCGCCGCCCTTGATGACATCGTCGCCCGCGCCGCCAACGACGTAGTCATCGTCGCCGCCGCCGTCCAGGGTGTCGTTGCCGTCGCCGCCCAGCAGGGTGTCATTGCCCTTGCCGCCGCTGATCGTGTCGTTGCCAGCGTCCCCGAACATCATGTTGTCCTTGGCGTCGCCGGTCAGGGTGTCGTTAAAGGCCGAGCCGTAGACGTTCTCGATCCCGGTCAGTTTGTCGGTCCCGGAGCCGCCGGTGTTCTGCGCGCCGGCGAGGTTCAGGTCGATCTTCACGTCGGCCGTGGCGTCCTCGTAGGCCGCCCAGTCATTGCCCGCGCCACCGTCGATGGTGTCGTTGCCGGCTCCGCCCAGGATGTAGTCGTCGCCGTCGCCGCCTTGCAGGATGTCGGCGCCGTCGTTGCCCGCCAGGACGTCGTTACCCGCGCCGCCCTTCAGGGTGTCATTGCCGCCGAACCCGTAGATGACATCGTCACCCGCGCCGCCGTTCAGAACGTCCGCGCCTTCCGTGCCCCGAAAATCCATCGCCTCACCCCCTCGCAACAAACCGCAACCTCAGCGCGACCTAGCGAGTGCAAGACGTGGGCCGGAGCGCTTTCAGCGTTCGCGGGAATATTAAGGATAAATCCTGTGCCGAAACGGCGCGCGCGTGTCGTTCTGGAACAACCAACCCTTTACGGGATTGGGGTTTGCGTCGATCGCATGAAGCGTGAGACTCTTCGACGCCCGCGCGCGATGCGTGGGTTCGCGTGTGATCTTCGCCACGCTCAGAAGTAGTGTCGCTAGAACAACAGCCCCTTGGCCAGCAGCGCGTGGACCCCCTTCTCGCCGTTGACGGTCTGGGTCACCCGGAAGTCCACGGCCAGGGAGCAGAACTGGTAGGCCTGGACGCGGGTCAGGGCCGAGCGCGCGGTGATGAAGTCGATCGTCTGGCGCAGGGCCAGCTTCATGGCCAGGTCGAGATCCTCGTTGAAACCCATCAGGATGTAGTGGGTCGGCGTCTCGGCGCGCGGCCACTTGAAAGGCTCGCCCTTCTTGTGCAGCACGAAGGTGAAGGTCCCGGTCAGTCCCATCTCCAGCGCGTTGACGCAAACCTCACCGTCCCCCTGGCGGCCATGGCCGTCGCCGACCGAGAAGTTCGCGCCAGGAACCCAGACCGGCAGGTAGAGGGTCGAGCCGGCGACCAGCTCCTTGTTGTCCATGTTGCCGCCGTGCTCACGGGGCTCGCGGCTGGAGAGGCGACCGTAGCTGGCCGGCGGGGCGACGCCCATGGTGCCGAAGAACGGCGCCAACGGCAGCTCCGGGCCCCATTCCGGCTTGCAGGTCCCGGCCGCGCGGTCGACGGCGATGTGGCTGACATAGCGCTCGGGGAAGTCTTCCGGCAGGGTGCCGGCCAGGGGCCGAACGGCGCAATAGCCCCAGTCGTTGTTGGGCTCGATCGTCTCGATCCGCACCTCCAGCGTGTCGCCCGGCTCGGCGCCGGCGATGGCGACGGGGCCGGTCAGAATGTGCGGGCCGATCCTCGGCGGATTGCTGTCATGGATCGCCCGCAGCGCGGGCGGCACAACGAGGGGCGACCCCGGCGGCGGCATGACCTCGACGCCGCCCGAGACGCACTCGAAGGTGACGCTGTCGCCGGAGTTCACCGTCAACACGGGATCGAAAGCCGCATCGAACATGCCGAAGCGGATGGTGTCGGGGGTGGAAGCCAGCCGGTGATGCGCCATCAAGTAAGTTCCTTCTTACAAGCGTATCTCGCGCTGGCGCTGGCTCAGCGCCTAGGCCTGGCGGAGGACCGGAGTGACGATCGCCCTTCCCTGCTCGCGACGCGGGCGATCGGCGGCCAGGATGGCGCGGGCTTGGGCGCTGCGCCCTTCCAGCGGCGGCGGGGCTGGCGATTCCCACGAACGCGGGTGTATGAAGTTTTTTCTTACTTGCTGAGTTTCGGGGAGACCGCATGGCGCTGGACGCGGAGACGAAGGCCTTTCTGGACCTGAAGGACCACGAGATCGCGCCGTGGACGGCCGCCCGCGCCGCCGCGCGCGACCTGCCCCTGTCACCGGACGTCCTGCCGACCGTGATCGACAACGTCGCCCTGCTGCGCACCCAGGCGTCCCTGTTCGTGTCAGCGCTCCAAGAGACGGGTGGGGGTGACCTCGCCGGCGAACCGCCGGAGACGTTCCAGCCGTGAGCTTCTGCAGCGTCGTCGAGATCGCCGGCGAGGTCCGCGCGGGCCGCGTCACCGCCCGAGCCGTGACCGAGGCCACCCTCTCGCGCATCCAGCGCCTGGACGGCGGGATCAACGCCTTCACGGCCGTCACCGGCGAGCGCGCCCTGGCCGCCGCCGAGGCGGTCGACGCCGACCTCGCCGCCGGCCGTCCGGTCGGTCCGCTGGCCGGCGTGCCGGTGGCGGTGAAGAACCTGTTCGACATCGAGGGTCTGCCGACCTTGGCCGGCTCGAGGATCCGCCGCGACGCCGCCCCGCCGGCCCACGACGCGACCCTGGTCCAGCGCCTGACCGCCGCTGGGGCGATCCTGGTCGGAGCGTTGAACATGGACGAGTTCGCCTACGGCTTCGTCACCGAGAACGCTCACGACGGGCCGGTCCACAATCCGCACGACCCCAGCCGGATCGCCGGCGGCTCGTCGGGCGGCTCGGCGGCGGCCGTGGCGGCGGGGCTGGTGCCCCTGACCCTGGGCTCGGACACCAACGGCTCGATCCGCATCCCGGCCAGCCTGTGCGGCGTGTTCGGCCTCAAGCCCACCTATGGCCGCCTGTCGCGCCAAGGCGTCTTCCCGTTCGTCGAGAGCCTGGACCATGTCGGTCCGTTCGCGCGGTCGGTCGAAGACCTGGCGCTGGCGTACGACGTCCTGCAGGGTCCCGATCCCCAAGGCGATTCCATCTGCGTGCGCGACGCCGAGCCTCTGGCCGATCGTCTCGACGACTTGGCCGAGCGTCCCTTGCGGGTCGGCGTGCTGGGCGGCTGGTTCCAGCAGGGCGCCTTCCCCGAAGTGCTCGAAGCCCTCGGCCGCGTCGGCTCGGCGCTGAAGGCCGACGACCTCGTCACCTTGCCGAACGCGGTCGCCGCCCGCGCCGCGGCCTTCTGCCTGACCGCCTTCGAGGGCGGCGAGCTGCATCACGCCGACCTGGCCAAGCGCGCCATGGACTACGACCCGGCCGTCCGCGACCGGCTGCTGGCCGGCGCCCTTTTGCCCGAGGGCGTACATAAGGCGGCCCAGCGCTTCCGCACGATCTTCCGCGACGAGGTCCGCGAGGCCTTCCAGCGCTACGATGTCCTCTTGGCTCCATCGTCGGTCTGCCCCGCCCCGCCGATCGGCCAGGCGACCATGGAGATGGACGGCGTCCCCGTCTCGGTGCGCAAGAACCTCGGCGCCTTCACCCAGCCGATCAGCTATATCGGCCTGCCGGTGGTGGCCGCGCCTGTGAACCGTCCGGGCCAGTTGCCGATCGGCGTGCAGATCATCGCCCCGGCCTGGCGCGAGGACCTGGCCTTCGCCGCCGCCGCAAGGCTGCAGCGCGAGGGTGTCGTGGCCGCCCATCCCCCGAAGGGCGCTCTATGATCGTCAACGATCCCGCCGTGCTGGCCGAGGTGACGGCCCTGGTCGACGCCTACGAGGCGGCGCTGATGAGCAACGACGTGGAGGCCCTGGACGGCGCGTTCTGGAACTCGCCCCACACGGTGCGGCTGGGCGTGGCCGAGAACCTGTGGAGCTTCGACGAGATCGCCGCCTTCCGCGTCGGCCGGGCCGGCGGCTCGCCGCCCCGCACCCGGCTGCGGACGGAAATCACCACCTTCGGCGCGGACTTCGCTATCGCCCACGTCGAATTCCGCCGCGACGACAGCGGCAAGATCGGCCGCCAGAGCCAGACCTGGATCCGCACCGACGACGGCTGGAAGGTCGCCTCGGCCCACGTATCCCTGATGCAGGGCGGGGCTGACCAGCGCCTCGCCTCGAATGAAGAAAAGCGCTAGAGCCCGCGAATGACGACCCCGACCAAGATCATCTTCGACACCGATCCCGGCATCGACGACGCCATGGCGCTGCTGTTCATCGAGGCGAGCCCCGCCCTCGAGCTGATCGCGGTGACAACTGTCTTCGGCAACGCCGACATCGAGACCACGACGCGCAACGCGCTTTACCTGAAGGCCCGCTTCGGCCTGACGGCGCCGGTCTACAAGGGCGCGGACAAGCCCCTGACCCGGCCGCGCAACCCCTCGCCGACCTTCGTGCATGGCGAGAACGGCCTTGGCGATGTCGAGCTGACCGGCCTGGTTCCCGCCGAGCCCGAGGCCAAACCGGCCCACCAGGCGATCATCGACCTGGCCCGCCAGTATCCGGGCGAGGTGGTCCTCTGCGCCGTCGGTCCGCTGACCAACCTCGCTTTGGCGTTGAAGGCCGATCCCGAGGTCGCCACCCTGCTGAAGTCCGTGGTGATCATGGGCGGCGCGTTCGGCGTGGCCGGCAAGCCGGGCAATGTCACCCCGGTGGCCGAGGCTAATATCTGGAACGACCCGGAAGCCGCCGACCAGGTGTTCACCGCTCCCTGGAACCTGACCGCCGTCAGCCTGGACGTGACCACCCAGGTGGTGATGTCGCCGGACTACATGGAGGCGTTGGCCGCCACGGGCAGCGACGCCGGCCGGTTCCTGAACGCCATCTCCAAGCCTTACGCGGCGTTCTACGGCGGCCGCGACGGCATCGTCGGCTGCTGCGTGCACGACGCCGCGGCGGTGGCCTTCGTGATCGATCCGACGCTGTTCACCGTGCGCCGAGGCTCGGTGCGCGTGGTGACCGAGGGCATAACGCTGGGCCAGACCTGCCAGAGCCCCGAGGGCGAACTGTTCGGGCCGTCAGCCTGGGATGGTCAGCCGATCCAGGCCGCGACCGTGGCGGTGGACGGGGCCCGGTTGCTGAAGCTCTATGCGGAGACGATGGGCGCCTAACGCCTGTACCGCTCCACGCCCGCCAGATAGGTCCGGGCCACGACCCGATCATCCCCCAGCACGGTCAGCGCGAAGAGCTTGTTCTCCAGGCTCTTCGCCCCTGCCAGCCGCCGCGCCATCAGCGGCGTCGCGGCCAGGTCCAGCACCACGAAGTCGGCTTCCTTGCCGGGCTCGAGATTGCCGATCTTGTCGCCGAGATCCAGCGCCCGCGCCCCGCCCAGGGTCGCCAGGTACAGCGCCTGGAACGGATCCAGCGCGTCGCCCCGCAGTTGGCCGACCTTGTAGGCCTCGCCCAGCGTATGCAGGATCGAGAAGGTCGTGCCCGCCCCGACGTCGGTGCCCATGCCGACCTTGACCCCGTGCGAACAGGCCTCCTCCAGCGGAAACAGGCCAGACCCCAGGAACAGGTTCGAGGTCGGGCAGAAAGCCACCGCCCCGCCCTTGGCCGCCAGCCGCCGGAACGCGTCGCCCTTCAGGTGGACGCAGTGGGCGAAGACGGATCGTTCGCGCAGCAGGCCGAAGCGGTCGTAGACGTCGAGATAGTCCTTGGCTTTCGGAAACAGGCGCGCCGTCTCCTTGATCTCGTGGATATTCTCCGACAGGTGGGTCTGCATCCAGACGTCGGGATGCGCGGCCAGGACTTCGCCGGCCATGGCCAGCTGTGCGTCGCTGCAGCTGATCGCGAAGCGCGGGGTGACGGCGTAGCCAAGGCGGCCCTTGCCGTGCCAGTCGGCGATCAGCTGCTCCATGTCGGCGCGACTGCTCTCGACCGTGTCGGTCAGGCCGTCCGGCGCATTGCGGTCCATCAGCGCCTTGCCGGCGATCAGCCGCATGTCGCGCTCATAGGCCTCGGCGAACAGGGCGTCGACCGAGACCTTGTGCACCGAGCCGAACACCAGCGCCGTGGTGGTGCCGTTGCGCAGCAGCTCGTCGATGAAAAACGCCGCCGTGTCGGTCGCGTGCTTGGGATCGGCGAAGGCCGCCTCGGCCGGGAAGGTGTGCTGCTCCAGCCAGTCCAGAAGCTGCTTGCCGTGGGCGGCGATGACGTCGACCTGCGGCAAGTGGATGTGGGTGTCGATGAAGCCCGGCGTGATCAGATGGCCGGTCAGGTCGTGCAGCTCGGCGTCGCCCAGCCACGGCGACAGCTCGGCATAGGCGCCGCAGCCGGCCACCCGGCCGTCCTCGACCAGCAGCAGGCCATCCTCGTGGAAGGCCACGGCTTCCGCGTTCTTGGTCGGATCATCCACGAGGTGGAGGATCGACGCCCTATAAGCTTGCACTGGCGCTCTCGTCGTTTCGAATGCGCGCCGCTTCCTGGCGCATCAGGAGGTCGGCCGCCACCGAGACCGCGATCACCTCGGGCGCCTTGCTCTTCAGCTGCGGCAGGCCGATGGGACTGGTCAGGCGGGTCAGCACCGCCTCCGAGAACCCGTCGTCGCGCAGCCGGCTCATGAACCTAGCGCGCTTGGTCTTCGAACCTATGACGCCGAAGAAACAAAATCCGCCCCCCGCCAGGCCGGCCGAGACCAGCGCATAGTCGAGCGCGTGGTCGTGGGTGAGAACCAGACCGTAGGCGTCGGGGCTCGCGCCCATGGCCTTGGCGGCGACCTCGGCGGGCGTCAGCACCGTGACACCCGGGATGTCGGCGGTCTCGGGACGGGTATCGTACCAGAAGAGGCGGAACGGCAGCGGCTCGAAAGCTCTGGCGATCGCCTGGCCGACATGGCCGGCGCCGAACAGCAGCAGCGGCGGACGCGGCGCGTCGGCGCGCTCGACCATCACGTCGCCAAGCTCCGGTCGCGCCCCGCGCGCGGTGGCGGGGACCTCGCCGAACGAGACCGCAGGGCCGTCGCCATCGGTGGCCATGATCGGCGCGACCACCTTGGTCAGCAGGCCGGGATCGAAGCGCGTGCGGACCTCGAACGGCTGGGCGGCGTCCATGCGCCTGGCGGCCTCGGTCAGCCAGTCGCGGCTGTTGTCGTTCAGGCGCTCCAGGAACAGGCGCACGCGGCCGCCGCAGCACTGGGCCAGCAGCGGGCCCAAGGGGTAGTCCTGGATGGCGAAATGGGCCTGGCCGCCGTCCAGCATCCGTCGCGCCTGGTCAGCGACACGGTATTCCAGATTGCCGCCGCCGATCGTGCCGGACTGCCCGTCGCGCCAGACGACCATCTTGGTCCCGGCCTCGCGCGGGGCCGAGCCCTCGGTGGCCAACACGGTGACCAGGGCGGCCTCGTCGTGCGCGTCGAGGCGAGCAAGCGCTGCGCGCGCCCAGTTCCGGCTCATGCGACTACCCCAAAAATCCGATTTCCCCGGCGAAGGCCGGGGAGAACGGGAGAAAGAAACTCAGGCATTCATAGCCCTCGCTCGCACGTCCTCGCAGGCCATCAGGATCGCCTCGGGCGTCGCCGGCGCGTCCAGCTTCGGGAACACCCGATAGTCCCCGACGCTGGCCACCGCGTGGTTGATCGCGCAGTAGACCGAGATCGCCAGCATCAGCGGCGGCTCGCCCACGGCCTTGGAGCGGTGCACCGTGGCCTCGACATTGCGGCCGGCCTTCCACAGGCGAACGTCCAGGTGCGCCGGGCGGTCGCCGATGGTCGGGATCTTGTAGGTCGACGGCGCATGGGTCCGCAGGCGGCCTTGCGCGTCGTAGACCAGCTCCTCCGTCGTCAGCCAGCCCATGCCCTGGATGAAGCCGCCCTCGATCTGGCCGAGGTCGATGGCGGGATTCAGCGACTTGCCGACGTCGTGCAGAATGTCGGCGCGGGTGACCTTCATCTCGCCCGTCAGGGTGTCGATCAGCACCTCGCTGCAGGCCGCGCCATAGGCGAAGTAATAGAACGGCCGGCCCGTGTGCGTCGCGCGGTCGTAGTGGATCTTGGGCGTGGCGTAGTAGCCGGTCGCCGACAGCGAGGTCCGCGCCAGATAGGCCTGGCGCGCGAACCAGCCGAACTCAAAGGTCTCGGCCCCGACACGAACGCCGTCCGGCGTGAACGCCACCTCGGTGGGATCCACGCCCCACTTCTCCGCGGCGAACGCCACGAGCCGCGCCTTGATGGTCTCGGCCGCGTTGAGGGCCGCCATGCCGTTCAGGTCCGCGCCCGACGAGGCGGCGGTCGCCGAGGTGTTGGGCACCTTGTCGGTCACGGTCGCGGTGATCTTCACGCGGCCGATCTCGACCTGGAAGGCGTTGGCGACGATCTGGGCGACCTTGATGTTCAGCCCCTGCCCCATCTCGGTCCCGCCGTGGTTCAGCATGATCGAGCCGTCGGCATAGAGGTGGATCAGCGCCCCGGCCTGGTTCAGGTGGGTCGTGGTGAACGAGATGCCGAACTTCACGGGCGTCAGGGCGATGCCCTTCTTCAGCACCGGGCTGGTCCGATTGAACGCCTCGATATCGCGCCGACGAGCGTCATAGGCGCAGGACGCGGCCAGCTCCTCGATCAGCTGGGGCGCGACATTGTCCTCGACCACCTGGTGGTAGGGCGTGAGGTTGCGCCCCTCGCCGCCATAGAGATTGCGGCGGCGCACCTCCAGCGGGTCGATCCCGACCTCGGCGGCGACGGCGTCCATCACCCGCTCGATGGCCAACATCCCCTGCGGTCCGCCAAAGCCCCGGAAGGCGGTGTTCGACACCGTATGGGTCTTGAACCTGTGCGACAGGATCTCGATCGCCGGCAGGAAATAGGCGTTGTCGGCATGGAACATCGCCCGATCGTTGATCGCCATCGACAAGTCGGTGGTCGCCCCGCAGCGCGAGGCCAGCTCCAGCGACAGGCCGGTCAGCCGACCCTCGTCGTCGAAACCGACGTCATAGGCGACCTCGAAGTCATGCCGCTTGCCGGTCATGACCATGTCCTCGTCGCGGTCCGGCCGGCATTTGGCGGCGCGGCCGGTCTTCACCGCGACCAGGGCGGCGGCGGCGGCGAACAGCGAGGCTTGCGTCTCCTTGCCGCCGAAGCCGCCGCCCATGCGGCGCACCTCGACCGTGACGGCGGTATGCGGGCGATCCAGCACGCGCGCCACCAGATGCTGCACCTCGCTGGGATGCTGGGTCGAGGACCAGATATGGACATCGCCCCCTTCGCCCGGCGTCGCCAGCGCCACCTGGCCTTCGAGATAGAAGTGATCCTGGCCGCCGATCGCGAACCTGCCTCGCACGCGGCGCGGCGCCGTCGCCAGCGCGGCCTGGGCGTCGCCCCGCGCCATGCGCTGGCTGGCCTCGATCTTCTGATCCATCCCGCGCGCGGCGGCGATGTCGACGGCGGCGGGCAGATCTTCGTAGTCGACGACGGCCTTGCCGACGGCGGCGCGAGCGGCGGCGATCGAGGTGGCGGCCACGGCGAACAGGCTCTGGCCGACGTAAATGACCTCGCCATCAGCGAACAGCTTGTCGTCGTGAAGGACCGGACTGACGTCGTTCTCGCCGGGGATGTCCTCGGCCGACAGCACCAGCTCCACCCCGGGCGCGGTGCGGACGGCCGACAGATCTATCCTGGTGATCCTGGCGTGCGCCTTGGCGCTCATCCCGAAGGCCACGTGCAGCAGGCCGGCTGGCTCGGGCATGTCGTCGATATAGATCGCCGAGCCCGCCACGTGGCGGGCGGCGCTGTCATGCGGCAGCGGCGCGGAGACGCCCTGCAAGGCGGCGCTCGGAACGGGAGCGGTCGCGGCGGAGTCAGCCATGGGCGCTCTCCGGAACCACGCGGGTCTCAACGTCCCTGTTTTGGCTCTCCAGGAACACCTTGCGCAGCATGTTCCGCGCGGTCAGCGACCGGTAGGCGGCGGAGGCGCGCATGTCGCTCATCGGCGCGTAGTCGGTGTCGAGCGCGGCCATGGCGGCCTCAAGCGTTGGCTCGCTCCAAGGCCGCCCGATCAGCGCCGCCTCGCAGGCCTTGGCCCGCTTCGGCGTGCCGGCCATGCCGCCGAAGGCGATACGGGCGTCGGCGACCACGCCGCCCTCGACCGCCAGCGAGAAGGCTCCACACACCGCCGAGATGTCCTGATCGAAGCGCTTCGACAGCTTGAAGACCTTGAAGATCCGGCCGGCGTCCAGCCTCGGCGTGATCACCGCCTCGACGAACTCGCCCGGCCGGCGGTCCTGCTTGCCGTAGTCGAGGAAGAAGTCTTCCAGCGCCAGCTCGCGCCGCTCGCCGCCCCGGCGCAGCACCAGGGTCGCCCCCGCCGCGATCAGCGCCGGCGGCATGTCGCCGATCGGCGAGCCGTTGGCGATGTTGCCGCCGATCGTGCCGCTATTGCGCACCTGGGTCGAACCCAACCGCCGCATCATCGCGCCAAGGTCCGGATAGAGCTTCGCCACCGCCTCGATGGCGTCGACATAGCGAACGCCGGCGCCGATGCGCAGACCCTCGACCGTCTCCTCCAGAGCCTTCAGTTCGACGACCTCGGACACGCTGATCAGGGTCGGCAACGGACGCCGCTGCTTGGTGACCCACAGGCCGACATCGGTCGCGCCGGCCACGATCGTCGCGTCGGGATGTTCCAGATAGGCCTGAGCAAGTTCATCGACGGTGCGCGGCGACAGCCACGTGCGGGTGACGCCGTGGATCTCGTCCTCGTAGCTGAGGCTCAGCATGGTCTCGTCGCGCACGACCGACAGATCGCCCGTCGGCGCTGCCTCGGCCGCCACGCCCTTGGCCACATCGAGGATCGGGCCATAGCCGGTGCAGCGGCAGAGGTTCCCGGCCAGCACCTCGCCCACCGGCGCGGCCGCGCCCTTGGCCGCGATCGCGCGACCGTACAGCGACATGACGATGCCCGGCGTGCAGAAGCCGCACTGCGAGCCGTGCTTGTCGACCATCGCCTGCTGCACCGGATGCAGCGCGCCGCCTTTAGCCAGGCTCTCGACCGTCAGCAGCGCCTTGCCATGCAGCATGGGCAGGAACTGGATGCAGCTGTTGACCGCCCGCCAGGAGACGCTCCCCTCAGGGCCCTCGCCGTCCGCCTCGCCCACGAGTACGGTGCAAGAGCCGCAATCGCCCTCGGCGCAGCCCTCCTTGGTCCCGGTCCGGCGCATTGGCCCGCGCAAGTGCTCCAGCAGGGTCGTCGTCGGGTTGGCCCCACGGACCTCTCGGACTTCACCGTCCAGCAGAAAGCGGATCGCCTCGCCCATCAGCTGCCCCGGTAGGTGGAATAGCCGTACGGCGAAACCAGCAGCGGCACGTGCCAGTGCTGGTCGACGTTCGAGACGGCGAAATCGATGACCACCACGTCCAGGAACGGCGGGTCGGTGACCGGCAGGCCGGACGCCGCGAAATGCGGGCCGATCGCGAATTCCAGGCGATAGGCGCCGACCTCCAGGTCCTCGCCGGCGACAAGCCGCGCACGACCGTCGGCGTCCGTGCGGCATTCCGCCAGCAGCGAGACGTGCGAACCCTCGCGCCGCGACACCCGAACCGTCACGCCGGCCGCCGGCTTTCCGGCCGCCTGGTCGAGAATGTGTGTCGTCAGTCCGCTCATGCTCCGCCCTCGGATCTCATTGCCGAGTCGATGCTCGGTCGCTCCGGGCGCCCTGTCCAGCGCCATGCCCCTCGAGACGGCGCGGGAAGGAACAGCGCCGAGGAACGGGGCGGCGGGCGCCCGAAGCAGAGGCATTATATAATAGAATTATTACTTATCCGAGGGGTTTGGCGCGACCCTTTTCGATAACGCTATCGTCGCAAGCAACGCCAAAGACGCGCGCAGGGTTGGAAAACCGGGCCATCCCCGGTAGCTAGACCCCCATAGCTTGACCCGTGACGGCTCGCGACAGAGACGGGCCGCGCCGCGTGCGCGCAGATGCTTCAAGAGGGACACCGATGGACGAGGATTTCCGTAAGGCGGCGCTGGATTACCACCGTCTGCCGCGGCCCGGGAAACTGGCCATCGAGGCCACCAAGCGGATGGCCACCCAGCGCGACCTGGGCCTGGCCTACTCCCCGGGCGTCGCCGCGCCTTGCGAAGCCATCGCCGCCGATCCCGACAAGGCCCGCGACTACACCGCGCGCGGCAATCTGGTGGCCGTGATCTCCAACGGCACCGCCGTGCTGGGCCTGGGCAATATCGGTCCGCTGGCCAGCAAGCCGGTGATGGAGGGCAAGGCCGTCCTGTTCAAGAAGTTCGCCGGCATCGACGTCTTCGATATCGAGGTCGACGCCAACGACCCCGACCGCTTCATCGAGGTGGTGGCGGCGCTGGAGCCCACCTTCGGCGGCATCAATCTCGAGGACATCAAGGCCCCCGAGTGCTTCATCATCGAGCGCACGCTGCGCGAGCGGATGAACATCCCGGTCTTCCACGACGACCAGCACGGCACCGCCATCGTCTGCGCCGCGGCCGTCCGCAACGCCCTGCTGGTCCAAGGCAAGAGCCTCAAGGACGTCAAGCTGGTCACCTCGGGCGCCGGCGCGGCGGCCCTGGCCTGCGTCGACCTGCTGGTCTCGATGGGCCTGCCGGTCGAGAACGTCACCCTGACCGACATCAAGGGCGTCGTGTACGCCGGTCGCGACGACGACATGCTCGACAACATGGCCCGCTATGCGCGCCAGACCGACGCTCGCACCCTGTCGGAGGTCATCGCCGGCGCCGACATCTTCTTGGGCCTGTCGGCTCCGCGGGTGTTCAAGGCCGAGTGGCTGCCGCTGCTGGCGCCGAACCCACTGATCCTCGCCATGGCCAACCCGGAGCCGGAGATCCTGCCCGAGCTGGTCTACGCCGCCCGTCCCGACGCCATCATGGCCACCGGCCGCAGCGACTACGCCAATCAGGTCAACAACGTCCTCTGCTTCCCCTTCATCTTCCGGGGCGCCCTGGACGTCGGGGCCAGTGAGATCAACGAGGCGATGAAGGTCGCGGCCGTCGAGGCGATCGCCGAACTGGCCCGCGCCGAGGCTTCCGAAGTCGTCGCCTCGGCCTATGGCGGCGTCGCGCCGGTGTTCGGCGCGCAATACATCATCCCCAAGCCGTTCGACCCGCGCCTGATCCTGCAGATCGCGCCGGCCGTCGCCAAGGCGGCCATGGACAGCGGCGTGGCCACCCGGCCGATCACCGACTTCGACGCCTACCAGGCGGAGTTGGAGCTCTTCGTCTACCGCTCGGGCCAGCTGATGCGCCCGGTGTTCGAGCGCGCGCGCAAGGCCCCGGTCAAGGTGGCCTATGCCGAGGGCGAGGACGAGCGCGTGCTGCGCGCCGTCCAGACCGTCGTCGATGAAGGCCTGGCCCATCCCGTGCTGGTCGGCCGTCGCGAAGTGATCAAGGCCAAGGTCGCCGAGATGGGCCTGCGCCTGGACCTGGGCGGTAAGGTCGAGATCGTCGACCCCTATACCGACAAGGACCTGTTCGGGCCGCTGGTCGCCGACTATCAGAAGCTGGTGGGTCGCCGCGGCGTGCCGCCGACCGCCGCCGAGCGTCGCGTCGAGGGTCGTCGCACCGTGGCCGCCTCGATGCTGCTGTCGTCGGGCTATGTCGAGGCCGCCCTGGTCGGCGGCAGCGGCGACTGGTGGCAGCACATGACCTACGCCCTGCCGATCATCCCGCGCCGGGAGAGCGTCAGCCGGGTTTACGCCCTGTCGACCCTGATCCTCGACAACGGCACGCTGTTCTTCTGCGACACCCACGTGAACGTCGACCCGACCGCCGAACAGGTCGCCGAGTGCACCCAGCTGGCCGCCGAGGCCGTGCGGCGTTTCGGCCTGACGCCCAAGGCCGCCCTGCTCTCGCACTCCTCGTTCGGGGCCAGCAATTCGCCGACCGCCCGCAAGATGCGCGAGGCCCTGGCGATCCTGCGCGAGCAGGCGCCGGAGCTCGAGGTCGACGGCGAGATGCACGCCGACGCCGCCCTCAGCCAGCACCTGCGCGAGCGTATGGTCGCTGACAGCCCGCTGAAGGGCTCGGCCAACCTGTTGGTCATGCCGACGCTCGACGCGGCCAATATCGCCCTAACCCTGCTCAGCGCCGCCACGGAGTCGCTGCTGGTCGGCCCGATCCTGCTGGGCATGAGCAAGCCGCTGCACGTGCTGGTGCCCAGCGTCACGGCGCGCGGCATCGTCAACCTGACGGCGCTCAGCGTGAATCAGGCGGCTTCGGAACGGGCCCTTTAGGGGACCTGACGGTCAGCCTCGCCCCATCCAGAATGTTGAAAGGCCGCCCCATGCCGGGCGGCCTTTTTCATCGCCGGGTGGCCCGAGCCGGCCCGCCGGAAGCGCCAAGGCGGCCACCGGTAAAGCTTGCCCAGAACGCCGAAAGGCCCCGTCCGACGTTCGCACGTCGGCGGGGCCCCTCAAAAGTCTCTGAAAAGGCCGTCCGTCCGGGCGGCCTTTTCGAATTCGCACCCTTAGAGGATGCGCAGGTTGCCGGCCGAGGTCTTGCCCGAGCGGCGGTCCTGTTCAAGCTCGTAACCGACTTGCTGGCCTTCGTTCAGGCCGCGCAGGCCGGCGCGTTCCACGGCCGAGATGTGCACGAAAATGTCGCCACCGCCGTTGTCCGGCTGGATGAAGCCAAAGCCCTTGGTGGTGTTGAACCACTTCACGACGCCCGTGCCGGCTTCACCGCCACCGCCGCCGCCGCCGCCGTAGCCGCCGCCACGCGGGGCGTCGAAGCTGCGCGGCGGACGAGCGCCACCGGGGCCACCGCGGGCGCCGCCACCGGCCGGCACGGCGCCTTGGCCCGTGACGCGCAGGTTGCCGGCCGAGGTCTTGCCCGAGCGACGATCTTCTTCCAGCTCGTAATTGACCAGGTCACCTTCATTCAGGCCAGCCAGGCCCGAACGTTCAACCGCGGCGATGTGGACGAACACGTCCTGGCCGCCGTCCTCGGGCTGAATGAAACCAAAGCCCTTGGCCGGGTTGAACCACTTAACGACACCGTTCGCCATATTATCCTCAAACACCTCAATCGACGGGCTGATAGTCGGCCCGCGTCCTTCCAACGGAAGTCATGACGCAAAACCGCGCCATGCGCTATGGGCTTTGAATGGAGAAAATCGGCTGTAAGGCGGCCAAGGCCATAAAAATTCGCGCTTCCGGCTTCGAGCGTTGCCGGAATGCCACTCTGGATTGCACGCGGAGGTACAAAAAAGCCCTGACCGCGCGCGGACAGGGTGGATGTTACGGTCTAGGGCCTTGGGTGCGGGGACAGGATTTGAACCTGTGACCTTCAGGTTATGAGCCTGACGAGCTACCGGGCTGCTCCACCCC